>NZ_CP080442.1:2420000-3020000 GCF_019597925.1 [Clostridium] scindens
TACCTTATTTACTTTGTCATAAATCTTCATAGCATTCCCTCCGCTAATCTCATATTAACTTACGGTATGATTATACCTTTAATAAGAAGAAAAAACAATACTTGTACATCCGCTCTTGACAAATCGCTTTTTCTATCGTATTATTGTACTAAGTTGATAATACAGTAATACATTAGTACAGAAGGAGGCAATCTCATGACTGCAATATTAAGAACCAATCATCTGACCAAGCGATATAATAACCGGGCGGTCGTAAATGACCTATCCATGACGATCCATGAAGGAGATATCTATGGATTCATCGGCAAGAACGGCGCGGGCAAGACCACTCTCATCCGTATGATCACCGGACTTGCATCTCCCAGCGACGGGAATATCCTGCTGTTCGGAAGTCCCGAACTTAAGGAAGGACGCTCAGCCATCGGAACCGTCATCGAATCTCCCGCCTTATATCCGGGTATGACCGCAAGACAGAACCTTATTGTCCAGTGCAAGCTGCAAGGCATCCGTGACGAATCCCAGGCAGATGCCATTCTGACTCTGGTGGGGCTTGATGATACCGGACATAAGAAAGCCAAAGACTTCTCTCTGGGAATGCGTCAAAGGCTTGCAATCGCCATTGCACTGATTGGAAGCCCCAGACTTCTGATACTGGATGAGCCAACCAATGGACTGGATCCGGAGGGAATCAAAGAGGTGCGCGAATTAATCCTGAAGCTGAACCGGGACCGTAAAATCACCGTACTGATTTCCTCCCATATCCTGGGAGAACTGTCAAAATTCGCAACCCGCTACGGCATCATCCATCACGGAAAGCTAATTGAAGAATTTACGGAAAATCAGCTTTGGGAACGCTGCAGTTCCAAAGACGGGACCAGGCAGATGGACCTGGAAGATTATTTCTTAAGCAGAATAGGAGGAAGATAGCATGCTGAACTTATTAAAAAGTGATTTCTACAAACTCGGGAAGGCAAGATATTTCTGGGTATGCCTGATCCTTACCATGGCCCTGGCTGCCGGTACTGTCTTCTTAATGGACTTTACCTATAAGATGGCCGGAGAGCAGATGGCCCAGCAAGTGGAACAAAAGCAGCAGGCCATGGATGAAAACGGAATCAACGTTACTACCCAGGGCGTTCCGGCAAGCCGCGAGGAACTGTCAGCCTCCCGTCAGATGGTAGCCTTTTTTGCAGGCAATACCACGCTGATCCTGGCGGTTCTCATCTCTCTGTTCGTCGGCAGCGAATTCAATCACGGTACCATCAAGAACATTGCCTCTAAGAATTATAGCCGCTCCCAGATCTATGCGTCCAAACTGGCCGCCGGCGTTCTCTGCGGGATCCTGTTTACCTTCATCTATGCTGCCGTCTCCATGGCCACGGCAACTATCCTGTGGGGCTTCGGGAATGTAGCCGCAGGCTTTTGGCCGGATGCCCTTAAGTCTGTCGGACTGGAATTGCTGCTGACCTGCGCCTTTGTATCCATCTTCGTAATGTTCAGCATGCTGATCCGCCAGAATGGAGGCTCGCTTGCCGCTAATATTTGTTTTCTGGAATTTGTCTCACTGATCGTGATGCTGGGAGAGATGCTGGTCAAGAAGATCAGCGGAAAAGAAATTATCCTGAGCAATTATCTGATTGACACGAATATGAACGCTATCGCGGCGGGCCTTAATAAAACCATCGCTGTACGAAGCCTGTGCGTGGCTTTTGGCTTTTTCCTGGCTGCCATGCTAATTGGAATGTTAAGTTTTCAGAAGCGCGACATCAAATAAAATTAACCGCCGGTTCATTTATTGTCCCATTAGTTAACTTTCCCTCCATTGTCTGAGGCCGGAAGCTCTGCTATGATATTCTTAATCCGAAGATGCACAGATGAATAGGAGGAACAACGATATGAAAATCAATGAAATGATACGTACCAGACGCAAGGAGATGAATCTGACCCAGGAGCAGGTGGCTTCCCGCCTTGGCGTGTCCGCCCCGGCCGTCCACAAGTGGGAAACCGGGAGTTCTTATCCGGACATCACCCTGCTTCCTGCCCTGGCAAGGCTTTTGGGCACAGACCTTAACACCCTGCTCTCTTTTCAGGAGGATCTAAGCAGGAAGGAGGTGGACCAGTTCTGCGCCGATCTATGCCAGATGATCGAGGAGAAAGGATTCGCAGCCGGCTTTGAATCTGCCATGGATATGACTGCCCAGTATCCCAACTGTGATGCCTTGGCGTACCTGGCTGCCGCCACGCTTGAGGGCTACCTGCATCTGTTGTCCGGCGAAGATGACGGACCATACTTGGGACGCATAGAAGAACTGTACGAACGGGCTTCTCACAGTGATGATAGGACGATTCGGGGCCTGGCCAGAGCCATGGTGATCAGCAAGTCCGTATCCCGCGGGGAATATGCAAAAGCCCAGGAACTGCTGGATGAGGACAAGGAAGTTCCCAAGTCATCCTTCAACCATGTATTTCTGCAAAGCAATCTCTACATTCGACAGGACAAGGTTCTGGAAGCCTCGCAGCTGCTGGAGAGGGAATTGCTTGGAAGCGCCGGCAATATCCAGTCAACGCTTCTCCTCATGCTGGATATCGCGCTAAAGGAACAGGATATGGAGGCTGCCTCCTATATAGCCAAAGTCTCTGAACAGACTGCCTATCTATATGACCTGTGGACTTATAACTCCTATGTGGCAGGCTTCCAGCTGGCCGTATCAGAAAAAGATGAATCCAAGACGCTTGAGTTCCTCCAAAAGCTTCTGGAAGCGTCCCAAGCCAGCTGGGATATAAGTGCCTCCCCGCTATACCGCCACCTGCAGGAAAATGGAGGGACATTCCTTAAGGACCATCTCCCTTCAAGCCTGGCTGATTCCATGAAGACAGACGAATGCCTGGCGTTTCTCCACGGCAATCCAAAGTTCTGGGATCTGGTTAAAAAGTATGCCCAGGATTAATCCTGGCCGGACAGCCAGAACTCGTGCTTCTTATAATCCAGGATGCCATCGCCTTTTAATCTGCTAAGTTCCGCCGACATGGCGCTTCTTTCCACGCAGAGATAGTCTGCCAGTTCCTGCCTGTTAAATGGGATAAAGAAGTGCCGGCTTCCAGCTTTTTTGGACTGTGACGACAGATAAGACAGTAATTTTCCCCGCGTGCTCCTTTTCGAGATATGGCCGATCTTCTCACTGAGCATCACATTCTTTCTTGCCAGAATATATACCATGTTCTCAACCATCTTCTGATGGAAGGGGCAGGCCGTCGGGCAGACGGAAAGGATACGGCCAGCCTCGAGAAAGAGCACCTTACTCTCAGATATGGAAGTGATGCTGACCGGGCTGTCCGTTATGCCTGCAAAGGCATACGCGGCCCCGAACAGTTCGCCCGGCTCCAGCTTCTCCTGAATATTCCGATTCCCGAATACGTCTTCACTTTCCACCTGCACGCATCCATCCAGGATCACCCCCACTCTTTTAAGCGTCTCCGCCTCCGTAAGGATCCGCTCATTCTTTCCATAGGTCTTTACCTGGCCATTCAGGCAGGATATCATCTCTTCCATATCCTGCTCTTTCACCCCTTTAAATAGCGGGGACATCCGTAAAATTCTCAGATCATTTTTCATTTTCTGCCTCTTTCGTTGGAAATACAACATAACTTTTTCTAACATTGTAGTAGACTAAGCCTATCAAATCAAGGAGGTAAGACAATGATCAGAAAAATCATTCGAATAGATGAAGAGAAATGTAATGGATGCGGCGCCTGCGCAGATGCCTGTCACGAAGGCGCGATCCAGATGATAGGCGGGAAAGCCCGCCTGACCCGCGAGGACTACTGCGACGGCCTTGGAGATTGCCTGCCGGCCTGTCCCGCGAACGCCATCACCTTTGAAGAGAGGGAAGCCCCGGCCTACGACCAGGCAGCCGTAAAAGAACATCTGGCTAAGACTCAGAATCAATGGCCCGTGCAGCTCAAACTGGCTCCCACCCAGGCTCCCTATTTTGACGACTCGGATCTGCTGATTGCGGCCGACTGCACCGCCTATGCTTATGCCGACTTCCACAGGCAGTTTGGCAAAAACCGGATTACCTTGATCGGCTGCCCCAAGCTGGATGCTGTCGATTATTCGGATAAGCTTGCCGAGATCCTGAAATCCAATGACATACGAAGCCTTACTGTCCTGCGCATGGAAGTCCCCTGCTGCGGCGGCATCGAATACGCCGCAAAAGAGGCGCTTAAGGCAAGCGGCCGATCTATCCCCTGCCAAGTAGTCACCATCGGGATCAACGGCGCGATCCTCTAGTCAAACTATTCTTTCAGATATTTTACTTCATGAATTTGTCTATGGCCTGGTTCAGCCGCTCAATGGCTTCCAGGTCATTTTCTTCCACCGCTTCCACGATGCAGTGGTTCATGTGATTCTTTAAGACCACCTTGCCCGTATTATTGATGGCCGAGCGTACTGCTGCCAACTGAATCAGCACGTCGCTGCAGTCGGCATCCTTCTCTACCATCCGTTTTACGGATTCCAGGTGGCCGATGGCTTTTGACAGGCGATTGATGACCGCCTTCTTTTCCTGCTGGCTATGCACGTGGCCATGCTCATGGCTATGGTGCTCATGCTGATGATCATAAAGTCCATCCTCATGGCTGTGGGGCGTCATCTGCTCTTTCTCTGTATGTTCCATAGTGTTTCATCCACCTTCTTATACTTCTATCCTTTTTTCAAATACTCCATCCACTCTTTGATCTCTTTTTCCTTCCCATTGTCCCCCGGCTCATAGAACCTGGCATCCTTGATCTCTTCGGGGAGATACTGCTGCTTCACATAGTGGCGGGGATAATCATGGGCATACTTATAGCCGATGCCGTGGCCCAGATTCTTGGACCCTTTATAATGAGCATCCTGAAGATGAGCCGGTACGCTGGTCTTCTGGCTCTTTACGTTTTCCATGGCCCCGAAGATCGCGTTGGTGGCCGAATTGCTCTTAGGCGCGGTTGCCACGTATAGCACTGCCTGGGACAGGATGATCTGCGCTTCCGGCATCCCAATCCGCTCGACTGCCTGTGCCGCGGACACCGCCACCGTTAGCGCCATAGGGTCTGCATTTCCCACATCCTCGGAAGCGCAGATCATAATCCTCCTTGCGATAAACTTGATATCTTCTCCCGCATACAGCATCTTCGCAAGATAGTATACGGCAGCATCCGGGTCAGATCCCCGCATGCTCTTGATAAATGCAGAGATGGTATCATAGTGGTTGTCCCCTGTCTTATCGTAGCGGACTACCCTTTTCTGGATGCACTCCGATGCCACAGAAAGCGTGATATGAATCTTTCCGTCCTCGCTCCTTTCTGTGGTAAGAATCCCCAATTCAACGGCATTCAACGCATTTCTTGCGTCTCCGCCAGAGATGTCAGCCAGAAATTCCAGCGCGTCTTCCTCGATCACCGCATCATAGCTGCCCATGCCCTTTTCCACATCATAGACTGCGCGGCGGATCACCGTCTTGATATCCTCCTTGTCCAAAGGATGCAGTTCAAAGATGCTGGAACGGGAGATTAATGCGCTGTTCACTTCGAAATATGGATTCTCCGTAGTGGCCCCGATCAGGATGAGGGTCCCGTCTTCCACGAATGGAAGCAGGTAATCCTGCTGGCTTTTATTAAACCGGTGAATCTCATCCACGAAAAGGATGGTCTTCTTCTGGTACATGCCCAAGGTTTCTTTGGCCCTGGCTACCACCTCTTCCATATCTTTTTTCCCGGCAACCGTAGCATTGATCTGGGTAAACTCGGCGCTGGTAGTATTGGCGATCACCTTGGCAAGCGTCGTCTTCCCAGTTCCCGGCGGTCCGTAAAATATGATAGAGCTTAGCTTGTCCGCCTTGATCGCGCGGTAAAGCAGCTTGTCTTTTCCTATTATATGCTGCTGCCCCACCACCTCTTCCAGCGTGGACGGCCGCAGCCTGGAAGCCAGCGGTGCTTCCTTGTCCATATTCTTTTCTCTAACGTAGTCAAATAAATCCATCTTCCATTCCCTCTTTCACAATCTTACGCCTGTTATTCCTGTTCTGCAAGCAGATCCCGTATGGCTTCGCCTGCAATCAGAAGCCCCGCAACCGGAGGAACGAAGGATATGCTCCCCGGAAGGGCTCTGCGGCGCCCCGCGTCTTCTTCTGTCTCCCGGTCTGATACATCCACTGGCATTTCCTTGGAATATAATACCTTCAGATGCCGGATTCCCCGTGCTTTCAGTTCCTTACGCATCACCTTGCACAGCGGGCACACGGAAGTCTTGCTGATGTCAGCAATCTCAAACATCTCGCCATGCAGCTTATTCCCGGTTCCCATGCTGCTGATAATCGGAATCCCGCATTCCAATGCCTTCTGTGCCAGGGCTATCTTTGCCGTCACCGTATCGATGGCATCGATGATATAGTCAGGCCGCTCTTTAAATATCTCTTCCAGATTCTCCGGAAGAATGAATGTCTCATGTGTAGTCACCTGCGTTTCCGGGCAGATATCTGCGATCCTTTCTTTCATCACTTCCGTCTTATACCGGCCAATCGTACTGTGGTAAGCGATGGACTGCCGGTTGATATTGGTCAGCGAGACCTTGTCATTGTCAACCAGTATCAGCCTGCCAACCCCGCTTCTTGCCAGCGCCTCTATGCAGTGGGAGCCCACGCCCCCCACGCCAAGCACCATGATGCAGGTCCTGCGAAGCTTTAAAAGTCCTTCTTCTCCGATTAATCGTTCTGTTCTTGAAAATTCATTTATCATTTCTTTCTACCATCTATACCTTTTCATCTTATCTAATCCAGGATCAGTTCATCCACGGTTACAAATTCGAACCCCTTCTCCATAAGGATATCTACAATGCGAAGGGCAGCGTCCACGCTGGAATCATAACAGTCATGCAATAGAATAATATCATTTTCCTCGGCTTCCGTCACTACTTTATTCACAATTTCATCCACATTCTCTGTGGTCCAGTCCAGCGGATCTATGCTCCACATGACCGGCAGCACTTCCAGGTCTAATTCCAGCCTGCGCTGCCAGATGCCAAAAGGCGGCCTCATGTATTCCACATGCTTTCCCGTAATGGAATAGATGACCTCATCCGTATCCAGGATCTCCTTTTTAGCCTCGTCATCCGACACTTTGGCGATATCCACATGGTTGTATGTGTGGTTTCCGACCAGATGCCCTTCTTCAAACAGCCGTTTCACAAGTTCGGGATTTTCCTTGGCATTCTTTCCGATCAGAAAGAAAGTGGCTTTTACATTCCTTTCCTTCAGTCCGTCCAAGAGTCTTCCCGTGCAATGGGCGCTTGGCCCGTCATCGAATGTGATGGCGATCTTCGGAGCCTCCGCTACCATAGAAGAACTTACATACTCCACCGCATCCGGCACGGCTTCCTCCTCTTTGGATTCCTTTGCAGGCTTGTTTTCATTCTGCCCGGTATGCATGGATATACCCAGCAGATTGAACAGGCAGAAGGTATACAGCAGCCCGCATAATATCTTTATTTTATGCCTCTTGATTCTCTCCATCCGGCACTACCTCTGATGATCTGCGCTTCATTTCATGTATATGAGGATAGGCAAAGCAGTATGTAAACCATTGCAATATATATTGGAGAATGTTATAATAGCCAATGTTGTTTAGGAGGAAAGAATATGTCAGATATACAGACGAAAGAATATCCCGAAAGGGAAAATAAGATGGGAACCATGCCGGTTCCGAAACTATTGATCACTATGTCTCTGCCCATGATGATTTCTATGCTTGTGCAGGCACTGTACAATATTGTAGACAGCATGTTTGTTGCCCAGCTGAGCGAGGACGCCCTGACCGCAGTGTCGCTTGCCTTTCCGATTCAGACGCTGATGATCGCGGTAGCATCCGGTACTGGCGTCGGCATCAACGCGCTGCTTTCCAGGAATCTGGGAGAAAAAAATTTTGAAGGCGCTGACAGTGCCGCCAAGAATGGCCTGTTTCTTGGAATTGCAAGCTGTATCGTATTTGCAGTAGTTGGGCTTCTAGGCTCCCACTTCTTCTTTGCATTGCAGACGGATAACCAGACCATCGTCAAATACGGCACGGAATATCTTACCATCATCACGCTGTGTTCCGCAGGAATCTTCCTACAGATTACCTTCGAGCGCCTGATGCAGTCGACCGGAAAGACGATCTACAACATGATCACCCAGGGAACCGGAGCCATCATCAATATCATCCTGGATCCCATCATGATCTTTGGACTGTTCGGCTTCCCCAGGATGGAAGTTGCCGGGGCCGCCTTGGCTACCATAACCGGACAGGTGGTGGCAGTGTCCATGTCCTTTTATTTTAATGCTACCAGGAATAAAGAGATCAATATTAGCCTGAAGGGATTCCGTCCCCACGCTAAGACCATCGCCATCATCTATGAAGTAGGCATTCCTTCTATTATTATGCAGGCCATCGGGTCTGTCATGACCTTTGGAATGAATAAGATCCTGCTGATGTTCTCTTCTACGGCTGCTGCCGTATTCGGCGTGTACTTCAAGCTGCAGAGTTTTATCTTCATGCCGGTATTTGGATTGAATAATGGAATGATTCCGATCATCGCCTACAATTACGGTGCCAGGAATAAGAAGCGGATCACGCAGGCCGCCAAGCTAAGCGTCCTGATCGCTGTGACGATTATGATCATAGGCCTGATCATCTTCCAGACCTGCTCC
The DNA here is from genome assembly GCF_019597925.1 of [Clostridium] scindens. Classification (NCBI taxonomy): domain Bacteria; kingdom Bacillati; phylum Bacillota; class Clostridia; order Lachnospirales; family Lachnospiraceae; genus Lachnoclostridium; species [Clostridium] scindens. The sequence continues at coordinate 2,428,721 of NZ_CP080442.1, forward strand.
GGATTCCTGCTTAAGAATCTGTTCGACGCTTCCGAAAACATGCTGTCCATCGGCGTGCCCGCGCTTCGGATCATCAGCCTTAGTTTCCTGTTCGCAGGCTACTGCATCATCGTTGGCTCCGTCTTCCAGGCGCTTGGAAACGGCGTGTACAGCCTGATCGTATCGGTTGCCAGACAGCTTGTAGTCATCCTTCCGGTTGCCTACCTGTTCGCCAGGTTTTTCGGGCTTTCCATGGTGTGGTGGTCCATCCCGATCGCGGAGATCGTCTCCGTTATCCTGTCCACCTTGCTCCTTCGGCGCATCTACCGGCTGAAGGTAAAGCCATTGGAAGACTGATAGAGCAAAAAGGATATGTCCTGCCATTTTGTGCAGGACATATCCTTTTTTGCTATTTTTTCTTTTTCACGCTCCATCCGAATTTTCCAAGAGTCTTCCCGAGACTTAGGTATTCTCCATGGGAATAGGCCAAAAGCCCTGTGGAATTCAGTTCGAATTTTCCGTTCTTTTTCATATATGCTTCATCTACCTGGACGGCCGCCACTTCTGCCAGGAACATATGATGCGTTCCCAGTTCCTTCACTTCTGTCACCTTGCATTCGATATTCACCGGACTTTCCTGTATAATCGGCGCATAGCGAAGCTTCTCGGCCGCTCCTTTTGTCAGATGCATCTTTGTCCATTTATCCACATCTTTCCCGGATCTGACGCCGCACCAGTCTGTAGCATAGGCCAGCGACTCTGTGGTCAGGTTGACCACGAATTCGCCGGTCTCCTTGATCATGTGATAGGAATAACGCTCCGGCCTGACGGAGATATAGAGCATGGCTGGGTCTGAACAGACCGTTCCCGTCCATGCCACCGTCAATATATTGGCATTTCCTTCCTTATCCGCCGAGCTTACCATCACCGCGGGCAGCGGATACAGCATATTGCCCGGCCTCCACACCTGTCTTCCCATTCTTTCATTCCTTCCTGTCTTTTTCATATTTCCTGTATGCCTATTGCTGAAGCGCTCCTACCAGAGTCGGAATCAGCTGTTTCTTTCTGGATACCACGCCTTTCAGGATAATCTTATCCGCATCTTCTCTCAGATCATAGGCATCTATGATATACGCCTTTGCCCCATTGCCAAAGCACAGCAGTTCCGTAGATTCATCCAGGATATCCGTCAGCATGAAATAGATCATCTGCAGCTTATGGGATTCCAATACCTTCGGCAAATGCGGCATCAGAGTCTCTTTGATCTCTTCTAGCTCATCCCGGTTCATGGAGTTGATCTGCCCCACGCCGAACACCATGTCATTGACGGTAAACTGCTTGAAGTCCTGGAAGCAGATGTCCTCCGCGCTCTTTCCCTTCAGGCTGCTTCCTGCCCGGAACATCTCCTGAGCCATCTGCTCCAGGTTGATGTCTGCGATCTTGGCCAGTCTCTTTGCTGCCTTCTCGTCCACAGCAGTGCAGGTAGGAGAACGAAACAGCAGGGTATCGGATATGATCGCGGAGCACAGAAGTCCGGCGATGGTTGGCGTGATCTTAACGCCAGCCTCCTCGTACATCTGATAGACGATCGTCGCCGTACAGCCAACCGGCTGGTTCCGGAAGAATACCGGCCCCATAGTCTCAATATTCCCCAGTCTGTGATGATCAATAATCTCCACGATATCGGCTTCTTCGATGCCGTCCACTGCCTGGGACTTCTCATTGTGATCCACTAGGATCACCTTCTTCTTGCTTACATCCATGAAGCGCCGCCTGGAGATAAAGCCTTTAAAGCGGCCATGCCGGTCCAGTATGGGGAAGTCGCGGAACTTTTTCTTTGTCATGACTTCCTTGATATCTTCCACGTAGTCGCTCATACGGAAGGTAACCAGAGGCGTCTTGCTCATAAAATGCTTGACCGGGATGCTCTGGTTGATCAGCCTGGCTGCCGTAAATGTATCATGAGGCGTGCTGATAATGACGATGCTTCTCTCTTCCGCCTTCTGCACCAGTTCTTCCGATACCTTGGCTCCCTGGCAGACCACCAGGCAGCTAGCGTCGATATCCACTGCACAGGCCTGGGATTCGTACCGGTTTCCCAGTATGACCAGATCATCCTTCTCAATAAACTCAGCCATCAAGTCCGGATTGGAAGCCCCGATCGCCACCTTCCCTTTTGTAAAATAGCCGTGCTCATTGCCAGTGACCAAGGTGCCGTCCAAGGTCTTTATGATATTCTTGTACTGCGTCTTGGCGTCTGAAAGTACCCGATTATCATAGACATCCATATAAGATGTGGCAATGTCCCCCGTCGAGATGACGCCGACCAGTTCCTCATCCTTCAGGATCGGTATGGTCTTTACATTGTTTTCCTTCATCTTTGCCCAGGTGTCTTTGATGGACACATTTGGCTCAATCCCGTCAATCTTATGTATATCCATATCCTTGACCTGAAGCTTGACATTCTGAAGCAGATCCGGCGCGTCTACCTTGAATTTCTGCAGCACGTAATGCGTCTCTTCATTGATCTGTCCTGCTCTTCTCGCAACATATTCATTCCCCGTAACTTCGCGTTTCAAGTGCGCGTATGCAATAGCCGAGCAGATGGAATCCGTATCTGGATTCTTATGTCCCACAATGTATACCTTGCTTGATTTCTTTCCCATAGTTCAACATCCCCTAATCATAAGTTCTTAAAGTAAGAGTGCCATCTTTTTAGGGTTTCGTCAACCACAAATTCCAGAATATGTGTTTTTTTCTTTGAACATACCGCCTATTATATGCTATACTAGAAACAGCATGTGAAAACATATGAGTCTTACTATTAGGAAGGGATAATACTATGAGCGAAGAATTATTACAAGAAGAAGCAAAGCAAGAAGAAACAATGGCAGATCTGGAGGAACATTTCGACGATGCCAATCCATGGAATCTGGTGCAGTCATATATGGACAACAAGACCGTTCTTCCGGTAAAGGTAGAAGGTATCGTTAACGGCGGCGCCATTGCCATGGTAGAGGGACTGAGAGGATTCATTCCTGCATCCAAGCTGTCCTTATCTTATATCGAGGATCTGGAGACGTATCTTTTAAAGGATATCGAAGTTAGGGTCATCGACGTAGACCAGGCAAACAACCGCCTCGTGCTGTCTGCCCGCGAAATCCTCAAGGAGAAAGAGAAAAAGGCCATGGAAGAAAAGATTGCCAATGTCAAAGTAGGAAGCGTCTTGACCGGCAAGGTAGAAAGCCTGCAGACCTACGGCGCGTTCGTACGCCTGGAAGATGGCCTGTCCGGCCTGGTGCATATCTCCCAGATCAGCCAGAAGCGCGTGAAATCTCCAAAAGACGTGCTGACGGAAGGCCAGGAAGTAAACGTTAAGATCATTGGCGTAAAAGACGGCAAGATCAGCCTCAGCATGAAGGCTTTGGAAGAAGTACAGGAAGAACCGGTAGAAAAAGTGGAGATTCCTAAATCTGAGAACATCGGAACCAGCCTTGGAGATCTGTTCAAGGATCTCAAGTTCTAAGAAACGAATAGAAAAAAGAATACGGCCGGAATCGGCGCCTGCCATGGCGTCAGATTCCGGCCGTATTTTCTTAAAAAACTTTCTATTCTGCTATGACTCTTGTCCAAATTCCATCTCATCAATCAGCGCGGCCGCATCCTCCACGCATTGGGTACAGCAGATCAGCGGCTGGGGCCCGTCCATATTCTTAAGATCCCGGCAATAGATGGAGCCGTTCTTTTCCGTAAACTTCCTGGCGGCCTCCCGGAATCTGGCATAGGTATCCATCTTGGTCTTCAAAGGATGTTCCATATCGCCGGCACTGTTTGCCAAACTTATCACCAGGAACATTCCCGTTACAGCCCCGCAGGTATCCCGAAGGCCGCCCATGCCAAGGCCGAACCCTTCGGTCAGCCGGAAGACATCCTCCTCCTTGATTCCCAGTTCCTCGCAGTATGCGCAGGCCACTGCCTGGCAGCAATTATAACCTTGCTTAAACTTTTTGACAGCAAGTTCTTTGTTGCCCTTCATTCCATTCATCTCCTTTACCTCTTGCATTCCTTTTCTAATTCTTCCAGCCATATATCTGAGCAGGCATCGCTTGGCATTCTCCAGTCGCCCCTCGGCGAAAGGGCCACGGTTCCTACTTTCGGGCCATCCGGCAGGCAGGAACGCTTGAACTGCTGGGTGAAGAATCTCCGGCAGAAAGTGTGAAGCCACTTATAGATGGTCTCCTCATCGTATTCACCTTCAAAGGAGCGTTTTGCAATCCGGTATATCTTTCCCGGCTCATATCCGAATCTGAGCAGATAGTACAGGAAAAAGTCATGCAATTCGTAGGGTCCAACCAGATCTTCCGTCTTTTGCGCGATCTCTCCGTCCTTTGGAGGAAGCAGTTCCGGGCTTACCGGAGTATCCAGCACATCATAGAGCACGGCTTTTAGTTCCGCATCCTCGCAGGAGTCCGCATAGTAGTGAACCAGATGCCTTACCAGAGTTTTGGGAACGGATGCATTTACTCCATACATGGACATATGATCTCCATTGTAGGTCGCCCATCCCAAGGCCAGTTCCGACATGTCTCCGGTACCGATCACGATCCCGCCTGCCTGGTTGGCCACATCCATCAGCACTTGGGTCCGCTCCCTTGCCTGGGAGTTCTCATAGGTGACGCTGTGGTCGTCAAGGTCATGGCCGATATCTTTAAAATGCTGTTCGACGGATGCTCCGATCGGGATCTCTCTCAATGTGGCTCCCAGCTTGCGGGACATCTTGCAGGCATTCTGATACGTCCTGTCTGTGGTGCCAAAGCAGGGCATGGTCACCGCGACAATGTCTTTGCGATCCATCCCAAGGGCGTCGAATGCCTTTGCGGTCACCAGCAGCGCCAGGGTAGAATCTAAGCCGCCGGAGATTCCGACTACCGCGCTTTTCGCCCTTGCATGGGAGATCCGCTTCTTAAGCCCCATGGCCTGGATCATCAGAATCTCCTCGCAGCGCCGTGCCCGCTCGCCTTCTTCTTCCGGCACGAAGGGCCTGGAAGGAAACGTCCTGGTAAGCGCGGTCTCCTCCTTGCAGATCGTAAATGGTATGCGGATCAGTTTTGGCTCTTTCGCAGTCTGGAAGGTGGTATTCTTCCTTCTCTCCCCAAGCAGGCGCTTAATATCTATCTCCGTGTAGATAACGCCATTTTCAAAGCGCCTGCCTTCTTTCAGCACGCTCCCGTTCTCGGCGATCAGATTATGTCCGCCAAATACCAGATCCGTGGTAGACTCCCCTTCCCCTGCATTTGCATAGAGATAGCCGCAGATCAGGCGGGCAGACTGTCCTTCAATCAAATTTCTTCTATAGGTAGATTTTCCGACGGTCTCATCGCTGGCGGAGCAGTTCGCGATGATCACTGCCCCTTCCCTTGCGGCCTCTATGCTGGGAGGAACGCTGGACCAGGCATCTTCGCAGATCTCTGCGGATACCACCAGCGATTCCATAGAATCTGCCACGAACAGAAGCTGCGGTCCGAAGGGCATCTTCTCTCCATCAAAGAGAATCTCCCTTGCCGCAGATGGTCCCTCGGTAAACTGGCGCATCTCATAGAATTCTCCATAGTTTGGAAGGAAGCTTTTGGTGGTCAGGCCTAAGATCTTTCCCTGGTTCAGGGCAGCCGCCACATTGTACAGTTTTCCTTCCACCGCCACAGGGACGCCGACGAAGATCAGCGCATCCTTTCCTTTTGTATGGCGCGCGATCTTATGGAGGGCTGCCCTAGCCTCCTTTAGCAGTACTTCCTGGGCAAACAGGTCGCCGCAGGTGTATCCCGTCACGCACAATTCCGGAAATGCCACCACCTTGGCTCCTTCCTTGACGGTCTCGTCAATCAGGCCGCAGATCTTCTGCGTATTATAGGCAACATCCGCCACCCTGATATCCGGAGTGGCTGCCGCTACCTTTACAAATCCATGTCTCATCTTCATCCTCCCGCTTTCTTATTTGCTCCGTTTTATGATTTCTTTCAGTTCATCCACCGAATACTTATATGCTGCATTACAGAAATGGCATTTTACTTCAATCTCTTCTCCGTCATCGATCATCTTCTGGATCTCCTTCTTGCCTGCGCTTACGATCGCCTTTTCTACCCGTTCCTTGGAACAGTTGCAGTAAAACCGGGTCGGAATGGTATCCGTAATCTCAAGGTCCAGGCCAGCCAGGAGTTCTTCCAGCAGCTGCTGGGGCGTATAGCCTTGATCCAGCAGTTCGGTCACGGAGGTGACATTCTTAAGATTCTCCTCCAGCCTGGCGATCGTCTCTTCCTGGGCAAACGGCATCAGCTGGATGATGAATCCGCCGGCGCGGCGCACCGTATTGTTCTTATTCATCAAGACTCCAAGCCCCACAGAGGATGGCACCTGCTCAGAATTGGCAAAATAATAGGTCAGATCCTCCGCGATCTCGCTGCTGACCAGAATCGTCTGCCCAGAGTATGGCTCTTTGAGTCCCATATCTTTGATCACCTGCAAAAGTCCGATACCGACAGCGCCTCCTACATCCAGTTTCCCGTTTTTGGCCGGAAGCAGCACGTCAGGATTATTGACGTAGCCTTTTACATTGGCCTTACTGTCCGCTGTAACGGTTATTCCGCCCAGAGGCCCGTCCCCCCGGATCTGGAGGGTCAGCATGTCCGTATCATTCTTCATCATGCTTCCCATCATAGCGCCTGCACTCAGCAGACGGCCGAGTGCCGCCGTAGCCACAGGGCTGGTGTTATGATGCTCCCTTGCCGTCTCTACCATTTCTCTTGTTGTAGCGGCAAATGCCCGGATCTGGTTATTTGCCGCTGTCGCTCTTACAATATAATCTTCCATTCTCATACTCCTTTTATTTTCCATATTCCTGGGCAATCACGCAGATGCGCTCGCTGTCATACATGGGCACATCCCTGGTATAGGCATCATAAGCCGTAAGGTATCTAAGCCCTGCCCGCTCGATCAGATTCTTTATCTTTTCCAAAGTATACGCCTTCTGGTAATGCGCCTCCTGGTATTTCCGATACAGTTTCGGATCTTCCTGGCTCTGCACAAACAAGGTCAGTTCATATTCATTGATCCCTTGCTCCTCGTCATAATAATTATCCCAGATGAAGCTGCATTCCTCCCGCTCTTCCGCGAATGTCCTATCTCCCAATACTTCCCGGTATTTATATTCTGTATTAAAGTCAAAGATAAATATACCCTGGGGATCCAGATAATTATTTACCAGACAGAATACTTCCTGCAATTCTTCTTCATCCGTCACATAATTCACGGAATCGCAGACGCTTAGCACCGCCCTCACCGTGCCATACAGTTCGAACTCCCGCATATCCTGAAGCAGGTATAGAATATCATGGCCACTGTTCAGACGCTTTTCCATAGCAATTTCCAGCATATCCTCGGAATTATCCACGCCTATCATATCATAGCCCTTTGCTGAGAGCAACTCTGTCATGCTTCCTGTGCCGCAGCCAAGTTCCAGCACCAGCCCGTCACTTATCTGGTACTCCTTCAACATTCTCTCTATATAATCTGCCCACTCGTCATAAGGCACATTGTCCATAAACGTATCATACACTTCGGCAAAATTCGTATATGCTTCCATCCCTTCACTCCTTTTATCCTGACACTCCAATACCATATATAGTATAACAGAATTATCCAAAAAGTGTATAGGCTTATGCACAGAAGATGCCCGGAAAATCAAGAATGATTCCCCGGGCATCCTGCCTGCGTCTTACGATTATTTCTCTGTGACAAATACGAACTTCACTTCTCCGTCCATGCCGTCCGAAATACCGGCGAAGTTCTTATACTCCTTGGAGGCATCCAGCATGCCATTTAACTTGTCAAGCATTCCGGATATATCTCCGTCAAATGCGCTCACCAGCTTCTTGATGCCATCCTCATTGAACTGGATCATGCCTTCGCTTAAGGCTCCTGCCCCGTCATCCAGTTGTTTTACGCCGTCTACCAAAGCGCCTGACCCGGTCTTTAATGTGCCGATTCCTGATGCGAGTTCTCCTGCTCCGCTGTTTAGATCTTTTGCCCCGGAGGATAGCTTTGTCGTTCCTGTCACAACATCTCCTGCTCCGGCTGACAAGTCATTCAGGCCCTTGGACAGCGCCAGTACGCCGCTCTTTCCATCCTTGCCGCGAAGCAGCATGCCTGTGCCGCCTTTGAGGCTTGCCACGCCATTATTCAGCTGCTCTACCAGGCCGCCCTCGCCATTGACCTGGGCATCCAGGGCTGCCGTGCCATCCCTTAAGCATGTGAACTGGCCTTCCACGCTGGTATTAAGCGCCGCATTCAATTGGGAGGAGCCTGATTTTACCGTACCGTCTGCCGTTGAACTTAAGGTTCCATACAAATTGGTAATTCCGGCTCCAATCGCTCCCGCTGCTGTGCCTTCTGTGCTGGAAGTATTGAGGGCTGCGCTTAGGCCAGACAGTCCATCTGCAACCTTCTGTGCAGTATCCCCTATAGTCGCCTCCAAAGATACGCTCTGGGTTACCGGCACCTGCTGCGGAGCCTCCAGCTGGCTGATGATATTTTCAATAGCCTGCGCATTTTCCTCCGTCTTAAGCGCCCTTAACTGGGCGATGGCATTGCTGTTATCATTAAAAGCCGCCACAGAAACCTCCGTGTTAACGGTAACCTGGCCGTTGTTCTTTACATAATTTGCAACCTGCTGCGCCGCTCCTGCCAGCTGGCCTGCCGTATTGGATGCGTCCTGAATGCCATTCTTTAACTGGCCTGCTCCCTGGGCCGCCGCATCAACGCCTGCATCCAGCCTCTTAGCCCCGTCTCCCGCCGCGGCCGCACCCTGGCTTAATTGCCTCACGCCTTCGGATAACATTGGAATCCCCTGACTTAGCTGGCTTTGCATATCGGATACGCCCTGATCCAGCATCTGTACGCCCGGAACCAGCTGCTTTGCCGTACTGTCCGCAGCACTGGCGGCTCCTGCGGCCACCTTGCCTGCGCCGTCCTTTAATTCGCCAGTTCCCGTCTGAAGCGTATTGGTTCCATCCTTCAATTTCTTGCTGCCAGTTGAGAGCTGGTCTATGCCGCTGATCAAAGTCCCGGAAGATGACAGCAGCGTGTCAAGCCCGGATTTGAGTTCGCCGGAGCCGCTGACCAGCTGATTAGCAGCGCTCTCAAGCTGCCCCATGGAATCGTTCAGGTCATCCAGGCTGTCAAACTGGTCTGTATCCAGCTGGTTGAATAAGTCATTGGTCGCAACGGTAATCCCTTCTATGGTGTCATAATCCGTCACGTCCGCCTCCACTACGAAGGAATCCGGAATATCCAGGTCCTCTACTCCTAATTCTTCCTTCATCTTTGGAATTCCCATGCCGATGGCCAGGTCTTTGTTTCCGTCGGATACGATCTTTCCATTGTCAATGGTCACATTGGTGAATTTCTCTGTATCCAGCATCAGCCCGGTCACCATAAGAAACGGCGTGTATGCCTGATCCTGGTCTGCCGTGGTGTTCTCATATTCATAGTGGATGGACAGATGGCCGCTCTTTCCTTTCAGCTCTTTTTCGCTGATATCCTTTCCGTCCAGCTGGTAGGAGATCCGGATGCCTACCGGAAGTTCCTTATCCGTTGTCCCCTGATAGCAGATATCCTTATGATCCCCGGACCATACCAGGCTGTCTCCCAGCTGCTTGAACTTCTCGTCGCCCTTCACATTTTCTATTTCCTTAAGATCAGACACATCCTGGATCTGTTTTTGACTGCTGACATTTTTCAACTGATCCGAAACCGTGATGCTTGTCACCTGCCCGCTGCCGTCCACTTTCGCGAATACGGTCTCATCTTTTCTGGCATTGGCGTCAGAAATGTTCTTACTATCTGGCTCCTCTTTCTTATCTGTATCCGCCGCCGTCTTTGCTTCTGATACTACTGCGGTATTCTCTTTTGCATACACGTAAGAAGGCGTCCCCTTCACGCTGCTTACTACCAGTGACATCATCAAAGCGAATGTCAACAATGCTCTATATTCTCTGTTCTTCATGATTCCTACCTCCTGATTAAGCTTTTACCACGCTATCTTTTACTTTCTTCGTCTTTTTTACCTTGCCTCTCATATCCAGAGTCGTCTTGCAGATCGCCCCGTCAAATACCATCAGCATGGATGGGAGTATGAAGATAACCGTAAACATGCTGATAATCGCTCCCCTGGCCATCAACGTACATAAGGCTGAGATCATATCAATGTCTGAATAAAGCCCTACTCCGAATGTAGCCGCGAAGAATCCAAGGGCTGACACGATGACGGATGAGATGGACGTAGAAAGCGCTATACGGATTGCCTCTTTCTTTTCCTGTCCTCTGCACCGTTCCTTCTTATAGCGGGTCGTCATCAGGATCGCATAATCAACCGTTGCCCCCAATTGGATGGTACCGATTACAATGGATGCGATGAACGGCATCTTGGTCCCCGTGTAATAAGGAATTCCCAGGTTGATGAAGATTGCAAATTCAATGACTGACACCAGGATCACCGGCAGTGATATGGACTTGAATACCAGGGCAATGATAATAAAGATTGCCACAATGGATATAGCGCTTACTACTTTAAAGTCCTTATCCGTGATCGTGATCAGATCCTTCGTGCAAGGTGCCTCGCCAATCAGCATGGCGGACGAATCATGTTTCTTAATAATATTATTTAACTTCGTACACTGCTTATTGACCGCGTCCGTCGCCACTTTATACTCTGACTGCACCAGGATCAGCTGATAATTTCCCTCCCGCAGCGCATCCGTCAATTCATCCGGAATCACATCCCGCGGGATTGCAGGCCCCAGAAGACTGTCAAGTCCCAGCGCGAATTTAACGCCCTTTACGTCGGACATCTCATCCAGCATGGCTTTGGCCTCCTTCGGCGCAAGATCCGCGTCCGCCAGCACCATATGGGTGGCATTCATATCGAACTCCTTGGACAGTTTTTCATTGGCTTTGATACTGTCTAAATATTTCGGAAGGGTGGCATCCAGATTGTAGTAGACCTCTGCCTTGGTATAGCCCCAAAGCGCCGGCCCCAGCACGATCAGGAAGATAGCGATAAATACGCCGTAATATTTGGAAATCATCCTGGCCGGCTTTTCCATCTTTGGCATCAGCGATCTGTGGCTCGTTTTCTGAATTGCCTTGTCAAAGATCAGAATCATGGACGGAAGAAGCGTCACGCAGCTGATAACTCCAAAGATCACGCCTTTTGCCATTACGATACCCAGGTCTTTTCCAAGGGTAAAACTCATAAAGCAAAGGGCAATGAACCCTGCCACCGTGGTAATAGAACTGCCAACCACGGAAGAGAAGGTATTGGATATGGCATGTGCCATGGCCCTCTCCTTGTCATCCGGGAAACGCATCTGATTCTCCTGATAGCTGTGCCACAGGAAGATGGAGTAATCCATGGTAACGCCCAGCTGCAGTACCGCGCTCAAGGCTTTGGTAATGTAGGATATCTCCCCGAGGAAGTAGTTGGTTCCCATATTATATAGGATCGCCATTCCGATGCTTGCAAGGAAGAATACCGGGATGATCCAGCAGTCCATGAATAAGGACAGCACTACGCAGGATAAGACGACCGCGATCAGCACATACAGCGGAGTCTCCTTTTCAGACAATGCCTTGATATCGGTCACCACCGCCGACATGCTGCTTAGATAGCACTGCTTGTTCGTAATGCTCCTGATTTCTGTAATGGCATCCATAGTACTGTCGGCTGATGTGGTATCATCAAAGAATATGGCCATCAGCGTGGCATCCTTCGTATTGAATACGTCTTTGATCTCGCCCGGCAGCGCATTGATCGGAAGTTCGGACACATCGGCAATGGAATCATACCAGATGACTTCCGCAACTCCGTCCACCTTTTCAATCTTATCCTTGACCTGGGCCTCCTGCTTTGTGGTCATGCCTTCCACGACCTCCATCGCAAATGCCCCTTTGCCAAAGTCCTTCATCAGGATATCCTGCCCTTTCATCGTCTCGATATTATCCGGCAGATAGTACAGGATATCATAGTTGACTCTTGTCTTCAGGTATCCCATCGCTGATGGGATCAGCAGCAGCAGGCCGAGCACAAATATGACAACCCGGTACTTTACTATCTTCTTCCCGATTTTCACCATCATGACTAACCCTTCCTTCCATTCTTTTCATAGTTTGTATCAATTATGACCGATAGTCATTTATCACTGTAAGAACTATACACCAAAAATGACTAACAGTCAATACTTTTTTTGACTTTTAGTCATTTTTCTGTTATACTATTCGCAGACAAAGGAAAACTCTGGTTATAATAGAAGCCAAGGAGCACTGATATTATGGGAAAAGTAGACGAAAACAAGAAAAAAAAGAAGGAAGCACTTTTTAATACCGCATATGAACTGTTTACCACCAAAGGCATCAACTCCACCGCAATTTCGGATATCGTAGAAAAAGCCGGGGTTGCCAAAGGTACCTTCTATCTGTATTTTAAGGACAAATACGATATCAAGAACAAGCTGGTAGCCCATAAGACCCACGAATTATTCGACAAGGCAGGGGATGCTCTGGAAAAATCAGGCATCCGGGGATTGGAAGAACAACTGATCTTCATCATCGACAATATCATCGATGCCTTGGTAGATAACAAGCCCCTTTTGAACTTTATCTCCAAGAACCTGGTAATGGGCGCCCTGCGCTCCGCCCTGATTACGGGCGAGGATTCGGATGGAGATTTCTATGACAAGTTCTTAGGCCTGGTCACGCAGGATGAGTATGACTATGAAGACGTAGATGTCATGCTCTTTACCATTGTGGAACTGGCCGGTTCCGCCGGATATAATTCTATCCTTTTTGGGGAGCCGCTGCCAATCGAGCAATACAAGCCCTTCCTGTACCGGACCGTGCGGCTGATCATCGCAAGCCACCGGACGAGCCAGACGACATAGCCGCCGCCTGCAATAAATGCGGATGATAAAAGAATCCGGGCGCAAAAAGCCAGCCGGAAGTCAGGGACATTTATCGTCTCCATCCTTCCGGCTGGCTTTTTATTCGTTCTCTTTAAAACTGCTTCTTCTTCACGATCCTAAGGGAGATGCTGTAGGATATCCCTATAGCCGCCACGGCTGCCGCACACAGAAATGCCAGAAATACTCCCGGAGTCATCTCGGCTACTCTGTCAATGACTGCACTCAGATCTATATGAAACGCCTCAAAGATCTTCGCTGCCGCATACGCAACGAGAACTGCGCAGCCTACTACGGCAATCAGGGCGATCCGGCTTCTTTCCGCGCCGAACTTAAACTGTATCGGTATGGTTATGGCAAGCAGCAGCAGAGCTACTGCCAGATAGGTCACGGCAATGACCAGCCACTGTCTGAGATCTATCTCTATCTGCCGGTAATAGGTTGCCCCCAGAGCCGCCGCGGTGAATACGACCCATGCCAGCATGGTCGTGATCAGGCCAAAGACATACTTCTCCATGGTGTAGCTCTGCCTGCTGATGGGCAGCGTAAAAAGATAGGCTGCTCCATTATCATGTTCATCATAGGAAATCGTACTCAATGTAAAGATAGAAAACATCAGCGTCATATAGGTAATGACAAAAGATGGGTCATTACTCGTCACCAGAAAGAGCGTGCCAATGATACAGATAACCAGGAAAAACTGCTTCTGGTTCTTCAATAGTTTCACATCCTTGATCAATAAACCTTTCATTACATTTCACCTCGAATCATCATAGTCATTACTTCGTCAATATTTCCTTTTTCAATGGCAAGCCCCGGATAGTTCTCCATATAGAACTGCTTCTGATCCGTCAGGCAGCTGTAGCCATATTCTTCTTTTTTGTGCCGGATGATATACTCTTTCTCCAGTTTCTGATACTGGTCATCCGTCACCTTCAGCAGTCCATAATCGCTAAGGAGGATATCCGTCTCCGTATGCATTACGATCTTGCCGTCATCAATCATGTACACATCGTCGCATAGCCCTTCCAGATCGCTGGAGATATGCGAACTGATCAGTATCGCCCTTTCGTCCTGCTCCATATATTCCCGCAGAAGATCCAGCAGTTCATCTCTTGCTATGACATCCAGGCCCGCGGTAGGCTCATCCAGGATCAGCAGTTTCGCTTCATGGGATATAGCAGCCAGCACCTGCAGTTTCCGCTTCATACCGGTTGAAAACTCTTTTATTTTCTTGTCCAGTGGAAGTCTGAATTTTTTACATTTCCTCAGGAACTCCTCCTCGCGAAAATTTGCGTACATCTTGCGAAGCATGCATATCAGGTCCTTGATCGTCAGATAGCCGCTGAATCCGGAATCCGACAAGACCACTCCGATCTGCTCCCGATCGCTTATGCTAAGTTTCTCTACCGGCTTTCCAAATACCTCAATCTTGCCTCCATCCGGATAGATCAGCCCAAGAATGGCTTTAAATGTCGTACTCTTGCCTGCCCCGTTCTTCCCGATCAGGCCGGTTACACATCCTGCCTGTACCTCCAAAGAGCACTCCAGGCTGAATTCGCCATAATGCTTTTTTACATTCTCTAATCTTAACATGACACTAATCCTCCAAAACGATATTAAATAATTCCGTAATCTCCTGGTTACTCATTCCACAGCTTCTGCCTTTTCGGATGGCCTTTTCCAAATCAGCTTCTACTTCCTTCTTCTTCTCCTCAAGCATCAAGTTCTGATTGGCACAGGCTACGAAACTTCCCTTGCCATGTACCGTATTGACAAATCCTTCCTGCTCGAGGGCATCGTATGCCTTTTTGACGGTCAGTGCACTGACCTTAAGATCTTTAGCTAAAGTACGAACTGATGGGAGCATCGTCTCTTCCGTTAATTCCCCATGCATGATCTTCTCTTTCGTCTGTTCTACAATCTGTTCATAGATTGGCTGCATGGAGGAATGGTTGATAATCAACTTCATTTTACCCCTCCTTCGTTATAAACAGTATATAACAGTAGTTAACTGTTGTCAACTGTTTTATGGTGTTTATTCTTATAAATTTTTTTGCAAAAAAAAGGCCAGCTGAATCCAGCTGGCTCTTCCTCTTTCTTCTGTTTTTGGCTGCTGCTAGAATACTACCATCAGCAGCATCTTAAACCGCTCCTCCCCGTAGACCGCATGAGGCTTCCTGGCTGGCATGACAATGCTCTGCCCGGCTTCTAGGATATGCTCCCTGCCATCAATCGTAAAGCGCCCGGCACCCTCCAGCACGGTAACCATAGCGTCTCCGCCGGATTCGTGGGTGCTGATCTCCTCATCCTTTTCAAAAGCGAACAAGGTCACGCTTACCGCGCTATTCTGCACCAGCGTTTTGCTGACTACCTGTCCCTCCTGATACGCTACCAGATTTTTCAGTTCCAATATTTCTTCCTTATCAATATTCTTATATCCTGCCATTGTCTGTCCCTTTCTTGTGATATTTTTAACGGGACACGTAACAAAATTGCATTTTGTTACGTGTCCCGTTATTTCCTTAACAAATTCTGCAGATCCATCCTTCCGGCGCCTCGATCTGGCCCATCTGGATTCCTGTCAGCGTCTCGTACAGTTTCTTCGTGACCGGTCCCATCTCTTCCATTCCGCTGGGGAAGCAGATCTCCCTGCCATGGTCTACGACCTTTCCTACCGGCGAGATGACCGCTGCCGTGCCGCACAGGCCGCATTCCGCAAACTCTTCCAACTCGGCCAAAGGCACTTCCCGCTCCTCTACTTCAAGCCCCAGATAGTGCTCCGCCACGTACATCAGGGACCGCCTGGTGATGGACGGAAGGATCGTGTCGGACTTCGGCGTTACCACCTTGTGATCCTTGGTCACGAAAAGGAAGTTGGCACCGCCGGTCTCCTCCACCTTCGTCCTAGTCGCCGCATCCAGGTACATGTTCTCGTCGTATCCCTCCCGGTGCGCCGTCATGATGGCGTGAAGGCTCATCGCGTAGTTAAGCCCGGCCTTTACATGGCCGGTTCCACGAGGCGCCGCCCGGTCGAAGTCGCACACCTTGATGGTGATCGGCTTTGCGCCGCCCTTGAAGTATGGGCCTACCGGCGTGGCAAATACCCGGAACTGGAATTCATCCGCCGGCTTTACCGCGATCACCGGATTGCTTCCGAACATATAGGGCCTGATATAGAGGGTCGCGCCGGAGCCATAGGGCGGCACGTACGCCGCATTGGCGGCCACCACCTGCTTGACGGCCTCTACGAATCTCTCCTCCGGAAATGGCGCCATCTCAAGCCTTTTGGCCGTATCTGCCATCCGCCTGGCATTCAGGTCCGGCCGGAACGTGACGATATGGCCATCCTCCGTCGTATAGGCCTTCATTCCCTCAAAGCAGGTCTGCGCATACTGCAGCACTCCTGCGCTTTCATTTATCACAACATTGGCATCGGAGGTAAGCATTCCTTCATCCCACGCTCCATCCTTATAGTTTGCCACATATCTTTTATCGGTACAGATATACCCGAAGCCAAGATTTGACCAGTCAATATTCTTCTTATCCATTTCTATTTTCCCCCAACCTCTAATGACTTATTCTTTCTATTAGCAGATTTTGCAGATCCAGCCTTCCGGCGCCTCGATCTGGCCCATCTGGATTCCTGTCAGCGTCTCATACAGTTTCTTCGTGACCGGTCCCATCTCTTCCATTCCGCTGGGGAAGCAGATCTCCCTGCCATGGTCCACGACCTTTCCTACCGGCGAGATGACCGCTGCCGTGCCGCACAAGCCGCATTCCGCAAACTCTTCCAACTCGGCCAAAGGCACTTCCCGCTCCTCTACTTCAAGCCCCAGATAGTGCTCCGCCACGTACATCAGGGACCGCCTGGTGATGGACGGAAGAATCGTGTCGGACTTCGGCGTTACCACTTTGTGATCCTTCGTCACGAAGAGGAAGTTGGCACCGCCGGTCTCCTCCACCTTCGTCCTGGTCGCCGCATCCAGGTACATGTTCTCGTCGTATCCCTCCCGGTGCGCCGTCATGATGGCGTGAAGGCTCATCGCGTAGTTAAGCCCGGCCTTTACATGGCCGGTTCCATGGGGCGCTGCCCGGTCGAAGTCGCACACCTTGATGGTGATCGGCTTTGCGCCGCCCTTGAAGTATGGGCCTACCGGCGTGGTAAATACCCGGAACTGATACTCGCTTGCCGGCTTAACGCCAATCACCGGACTGCTTCCGAACATATAGGGCCTGATATAGAGGGTCGCGCCGGAGCCATAGGGCGGCACGTACGCCGCATTGGCCGCTACCACCTGCTTGACTGCCTCTACGAACCGGTCTTCCGGAAACGCCGGCATTTCAAGCCTTTTGGCAGAATCCGCCATCCGCCTGGCATTCAGGTCCGGCCGGAACGTGACGATATGGCCATCCTCCGTCGTATAGGCCTTCATCCCCTCAAAGCAGGTCTGCGCATACTGCAGCACCCCTGCGCATTCACTAATCACGACATTGGCATCGGAGGTAAGAGTCCCTTCGTCCCACGCACCATCCTTATAGTTGGAAACGTATCTCTTATCTGTGGGCAGGTATCCAAAGCCCAGACTAGACCAGTCAATGTTTTTCTTATCCATTTTAAATTCCTCCGTCCTTTTATAACTAATTTTTCCTTTTTTTATTATAATACCGGCTTTTCCAAAATTCAAGAGCGCGCTCTGTTTTTTCATTGAAACAATCTGTATCAGATCTGCTAGCGCTCCATCATGCTGATAGATTCGATTCCAACGCTTCCTCCCCGGACTACTTCGATGCTGGCGAATTCTTCCTTCATCAGCTTGATTACCGCATCGTTCTTGGTGGCCGTCTGCACAAATTCCAGCAACAGACTGTCTTTGCCATAGTCGATCACCTTTGCCTTGAAGGTCTCTGCTATCTGGAAGCACTCCACCTTGTCTTCCGGCGTGCATTTGCGCACCTTTACATAGAGAATCTCCTTCATCCGGACAAATACATCCGTAAAATCAATGACCTTTATTACTTCCACCAGCCGGTTCAGCTGCTTCTTAATCTGCTCAAAAGTCTCATCGTCGCTGACCGTCGCGATGGTCATGCGGGACACGGTAGGATCCTCTGTGGTTCCCACCGTCAGACTGTCCAGATTATATGACTTTCCCGAGAACAGGCCCGAGATCTTTGACAGTACGCCTACTTGATTTTCTACATACAGCGAAATCCAACGCTTCTTCATTCCATTTCCATTCATATTCATATCCTCCCTTCTAGCAATCCAGTATCATATCTTCCAAAGTTCCGCCCGGCTGAATCATCGGATATACCAGATCTTCCGGATCAATCTCGAACTCAATGACGATCGGCGTCTTCGTGCTCTTCATTGCCTCCCGGAATGCGGGCTCGATCTCTTCCTTTTTCGTTACCCGGATTCCCTTCGCTCCATAACTTTCCGCCAGTTTCACGAAGTCAGGCGTGTACGTAGGGCATTCTACCTCCCCGCATTTGCCGCGGCATGCTGCTCCGGAACGCAGGCAGGTCATGGAATAGCGCTTTCCATAGAAGAGTTTCTGCCACTGACGCACCATACCAAGGTTATTATTGTTGAAAATGCAGGATATGATCGGAAGTTCTTCTAGCACGGCTGTTGCCAGTTCCTGGATATTCATCTGCATTCCGCCGTCCCCTGATATGGAGATCACCGGCATGTCAGGATTGCCAATCTTGGCTCCGATGGCTCCCGGAAGCCCATAACCCATGGTTCCAAGCCCTCCGGACATCAGAAGCTGCTTATTGGCATCCAATTCCATGAACTGGGCAACAAACATCTGATGCTGGCCTACATCCGTAACCACGATGGCTTTTTCAAATACCCGGTTCATCGTCTCCAGGATATCCTGTGGCGTCATGATCGGCTTCTTTTTCATCTCCATAGGGTGCTCCTGCTTCCACTGGCCCACTTCCTCCAGCCATTTCTGCGTATTGCACTCCGTCACATATTCCAGCATCTTCTCGATCGCCTCTTTTGCGTCTGCTACGATGGGCACGTCAACCTGCACGTTTCTGGAGATGGCTGCCGTATCGATATCAATATGCACGATCTGGGCATGGGGGGCAAATGAATGCAGTTTTCCGGTAATACGGTCATTGAACCTCGTGCCGATCGAAAACAGCAGATCGCATTCATTGACAGCCATGTTGGAAGCATATGCCCCATGCATTCCCAGGTTGCCGATATACAGCGGATGGCTGGTAGGTATGGCGCCTCTTCCCATTATGGTAGTAACTACCGGAACCCCTGTCTTTTCTGCCAGCTGAGTAAATTCCTGGCTGGCATGGGCGATATTTACGCCGCCGCCTGCCAGGAAAAGAGGACGCTGCGCCTTCCCAAGCATCTTGATGGCCCTCTTTAACTGTCCGATATGTACATGCGTGCTCGGCTTATAGCCTCTGATATTGACCTCCGTCGGATAATCTGCGCTTCCAAGCTCGGCCATTACATCCTTCGGAAGATCGATAAGCACTGGTCCCGGACGCCCTGTCCTGGCGATATAGAACGCCTCCTTGAGGATCCTTCCCAAGTCTTCCCGGTTACGCACAGTTACCCCGTATTTGGTAATGCTTCTGGTAATCCCTACGATGTCAACCTCCTGGAACGCATCATTTCCGATCAGATGCCTTGCCACCTGGCCGGTAAAGCATACCAGCGGCACGCTGTCGTAGTTGGCCGTCGCAAGGCCTGTTACCAGGTTGGTTGCCCCAGGCCCGCTGGTTACCAGGCATACGCCAACCTTGCCTGTAGAGCGCGCGTAGGCATCTGCCTCATGTACAAGCGCGATCTCCTGTCTTGGCAGGATGACCTTGGTATAATCCTGCTTGTATAATTCATCGCTGAGATCAATGGTACAGGCGCCCGGATAGCCGAACATGGTATCTACGCCTTCCTCCCTCAATGCCTTTACCAATAATTTGTTTCCGCTGATTTTCTTCATATACATACCTCCTGTTTGCAAATGACGTGTGCTACGTAGCGAAAAAAACGCCCTAAGCCTGACGCTTAGGGCGAATAATGCATCCGTGTTACCACCTAAATTCAAAGAGTCTCCTCTTTGCTCTCTGCCGATACGGGAATCCTGCTAAAGCGCGCTTCCGATACCGCTCCCATATAACGCCGGGAATACGTTGAAGTCTACTCGGATCAGATAACTGTCCTTTCGGTCCACTGCTCAAAGGCTACTTCCATAACTCCATCACGAAGATTCCCACCGTCCATCTTCTCTCTTGGCATCAGGATATTATGTACTCCTCCTTGTCATAGCATTTCTCTGATAATTAATGCTATTATAGTAGATTTACCTCACAGATGTCAACTGCTTTTCAATATTTCCTTACAAATATTCTTCCAGGACAGATGGGACAGATCCACCCTTCTCTGCCCTTCTTCCCTGGCGCACTCCTCTATCTTGGCGGCCAGCTGCTTCTCAAAGGCCGGCAGAGACTCTGATACTGCCTCGTCGGTATTGCGCATGGCAGGCAATGGCACATACTTCACCACTGCGCCGGGCGCCTGCTCTTTCAGCCAGTCCTGGATCCCCGGAAGGTCTGTGACTACCACCTTGTCCCCGCAGGCAATCGCTTCGATCACCGTCAGCGGAAGCCCGTCAAAAAAGGATGGCAATACAAAAATATCGCTCCTTTGATACTCCTTTGCCAGTTCCGGCTGAGGAAGCTTCCCCAGAAACTCTACCGGATAGGGCGCCTTCAATGCCAGTTCTTCAATCTCCTGGTACTCCGTTTTATTTCCTGCACCGCCTGCAAGCGAAAGTTTCAGCCCATCCCTTGGATAAGGCAGATAGGAAAGGCTCTTGATCAGACTCTTGACTCCCTTTTTCTCCGCAATCTTTCCTGCATAGATCAGGCGGATCGCTCCGTCTTTCCCCCTGGCTGCGTTATCAGGCTTTTCCGGGCCGCAGAAAATCTCCTGGCTATACCCCATCCCCAGAATCCGGATCTTCCCGGCACCAATCCCGAATATCTCCATCACGCCCTCCTTCTGGGCTGACTGAGGAACGAAGATGGCATCCAGTTCGCTGATCTGCTCCCGGATATAGTCTCTCCAAAGTCCTGTCTTTTTCATCTGCCGCAGATCCGTATTATGGCAGAATCCATAGATCTTCTGCTCTTTGAACCGCTCCCTTGCCATTGCGGTCAGCAGGTACAGGTGATGGCACAGGATCAAGTCCGGCTCAAGCGCATCCACCGCTTTTTCGATAGCCTTTAGAAATGCATCTTGAAACTGCCGCGTCATCTCCCGTGTCATGTCACAGTAGCGCGTACTTCTATAGGGCATCTCATCCGACATCCCGACGATAGGATAGGGGAGTTCCCTGCTCTCAAACAGCACCGGGAAGAACCCTACGCCTTCCGGCAATTCTATCCGGTCTTCTTCATATACGCCGGCCACTACCGCCTGTTCGTGCCCGTCTCTAGCAAACTGCCGCACCAATTCCGTCAGATAGACGCCGCTTCCCGTACTGTTAGGCTTCTGAGCCGTAATGCTTAGAATCTTCATGATATCCTCTCGTAAATCGTAAATACATATTCCAGATCAAAATAGGTCTGCTCATCGCTGATCTTGGTCATCTCCCATTGCGGATCGGCATCCAGGTCCGGAAAATGAGTATCGGCATCATATGCGTGATCTATCCTGGTAACATAGGCCTTGCTGCAGTAGGGAAGCAGCTGGCGATAGATGCTCTCCCCGCCAATCACAAAGATATCTTCCGATGCATATTTCTTTAGTTCTGCAAGCATCTGCTCTATTGTATGGACAATGACCGCGCCGTTCGCCTTATAGTTCTGGTCCGTAGTCAGCACGACGTTCACCCGGTTCTTAAGGGGCTGCCCTCCCGGGAAGCTTTCCAGCGTCTTTCTTCCCATGGCAACCACCTTTCCCTTGGTCGTCTCCCGGAAAAACTTCATATCCTGCGGAATGCTCACCAGCAACTTGTTGCCATTCCCAATGGCCCAGTTCTTATCGACTGCAACTATCAAATTCATCCTACTATACCCTCCTGTCTCTTCGCTCACACCGCAACCGGAATATCCTTGATCTGCTCATGCGTCTCATAGTCGATCAGCTTCACATCATTCCTCGTAAATTGGTAGAAGTCTTTTATTTCCGGATTCAGCCAGAATTTCGGCGCCGGAAGCGGCTCTCTTTTTATCAGTTCTTCAATCATCGGAACATGCCTGTCATAGATATGGGCATCCGCGATCACATGCACGAACTCGCCCACCTGCATATCGCACACCTGGGCAAGCATATGAAGCAGTACGGCATACTGGCATACATTCCAGTTATTTGCCGCCAGCACGTCATTGGAGCGCTGGTTCAGGATTCCGTTAAGCGTCAGCCTGTCGCTCCCCCGCTCCTTGGTCACATTGAACGTCATACTGTAGGCGCAGGGATACAGATTCATCTCATGGAGATCCTGGTGCACGTAGATATTCGTCATAATCCTCCGGCTGTAAGGATTATGCTTCAAATCGTAGATCACCCGGTCTACCTGATCGAACATCCCCTCTTTATACTTGTGCTTTACTCCCATCTGATAGCCATAGGCTTTTCCGATCGAGCCGTCTTCATCCGCCCAGCTGTCCCAAATGTGGCTGTGCAGCTCGTGAATATTATTGGACTTTTTCTGCCAGATCCACAGCAATTCATCCGTACAGCTTTTGATAGCAGTCCGGCGAAGAGTCAGGGCCGGAAACTCTTTTGAAAGGTCATACCGGTTCACCACGCCGAATTTCTTGATGGTATAGGCCGGAGTCCCGTCCTCCCATACCGGACGCACCTTTTCTCCTCTGGTATCTGTCCCGTGGTCAATAATATCCCGGCACATATCAATAAATACTTTATCTGCATAACTCATCCGCTAAATCCTCCTTCTGTTGCCTTTTGCAGGAGCCTTCCGCCCGCGTATACCACATTGTACCATGTTTCGGCCGTAAAAAAAAGAGGGACTGCTCCCTCTTAGATATCTGACGGCCCTTCGCTTACCGGCAGCACTCCAGAAGCACATTTTCCAAAGCGCTGGCGCTGCTGCTGTGGGCGCGCTCAACCGGAATATTATAGCGCTGTGCTTCCTTTAATGCGCAGTGTACCATTTTATGGGCCACCGTCGAAGTAAATAGAATGATCAGATCCGGCTGCCCGATCTGCGTCTTGAGGTTTCCCGACATTCTGGTAAACACCTTTGCCTTGCATCGGTAACGTTTGCATATCTGCTTATACTGCTGTTCCATCCGTTCATTTCCGCCTATAATCACGACGCTCATAAACCACCAATCCTTCCTTTTCGTCTTTGCCGTCTATGCTGCCTTGCATACAATATCCCGTATCCTTTTTCCGGCCAGGAATTCATTGACCGCGCTGATCTTCGCCTTATCGTAGGCCAAAAATATCATCCTGGCTCTTTCCGGATTATGATAGACCTTCCAGTAGCCGGTCATTAGGCAGTCCTGTCCCCTTTTGTCGATAAAGCATTTGACATCTTCAATCGGATAGTCCAGAAACGCCCCGATTTCATGGGGAAAGCCCCTACCGTCACAAGAATATTGACAGACCCTTGCAGAAAGTTTTTGAAGAATCCAGTCCAAATCTTTCTTGTCATATCCATACGGCTCCAGAAATCCTCTGACCTCCCTGCGTCGCAAGTATTCTTTTAATGCAGCCTCCCGGTAAATAAAGACCATGCATCTTTCCTGGCTGACTGTAAGAATCTTACCATCAATCCCGGTTCCGTCAAGCACCCGCCAAAATTCCTTTAAATGCCGCCTGTCAACATTCGTGATACTGGCGACCTTTATTCCTTTTAAAAACGGAGCGCACTGAAGGATCAGCTGGAACCCAATACGCATCCTGATATCCTTGTTAGACAGCATGTAAGAAACAACCTCTACTGGCATGAGACCTCCCTGGTTTTTATTTTATGATTTTGATTATCATTTGCATTAATAGTGTATCACATTCCTTCTGCTTCTGGCAATACCTTCCTACCTAGTATTTTCTCAAATCCGTTCCTTTATTACACAAATATAGCCGAACCATTACGGTTCGGCTATATTATAAAGCACCCGATCCAGCATCTTTTCCAATGCTGCCACCTCTTTTTTATTCATTCCCAAAGTCAGCCTTTTATCAATCTTCTTCCGATCCGCCTCCATCCGCTTCTGGATATCATAGGCCTTTTCGGTCAGGTAGATATTCTTGCACCGCTTATCTTTGTTGCTTGGCACGGATAATATATACCCCTTTTCATCCAGGCGCTTCAGCAGGCCTGTCACCGTGGGATTCTGAAGGCTTAATGCTTTCTCGATATCCTTCTGGTTCACCTCTTCTTCCCTGCTGTGGAACAGGTAATCCAGCACGGCGCACTGGGAGGCTGTAATTCCCAGCGTCTTCAGCCTGTTATTAAAATCCTTCTCATATACATTGTTAATCTGCTTAAACATAAAGCCAATTGGCATCCGTTCTTTCATCTATTCATCCCCTTGTAGCCGGACTCTCCTCTGCTGCTAAATATAGCATGCTATATTTAGCCTCTCTTGTCAAGATGCCAAATGGATTCTTTAGCTTGCCTGAAAACTGCCGGTTGCTACTCTTGTCACCGCGCTTTTATAAATCACATATGAAAGCACGGTACATACGGTAGCATTTACCAGATACTGCGGAATGCGGCTTGCTACCAGCGCAAGGTAAGGAGAGCCGTACAGCATGGACAGGGCCCAGGACGCGATAAACAGGGTCGTAATCATATATGAGCCCCCTATCAGAATTCCCAGCCTGGCGATTCCGGGCTTCTTAAGGAACCAAGGCCTTCCAAGCCCGATCAAGATTCCAAGCACGATCGGGGAGATCATAAGCGGCGGGTAGAAGCCGGTCCCTGCAATCAGGCATCCCAGCGTATCCGCGATGCCTCCCACCAGCGCCCCTTCCACGGGCCCGAACCACAGTCCGGCCAGTATGATGAACACGCTGCCAAAACTAATTCTGATCGTCAATGCGCTGAACCCCAGGAATCTTGTTGCCACGATATCCAGCGCAATCAATACTCCCATCATGGAAATGTTTCTGATATTCAGTTTTTTCATAAAAATAATACCTCCTTTGCAGTAGTCCTTAAAGCTACGCACAGCAGGTATTACAGTCTATCTGTCTATGTGTAGCAGCGGGATGCGAAAAACGTACCGCAAGTAATCCTTACTTTTCGTCCCGCCGGCAACTCCCCGTCCGGCTGGCACTTAACGCACGTTTTCCTACTCTGCTTTATCTTTATCTATTCGTTACGGCTTCATTCTATCACATTCAATGACGTAAAGCAATTAGAACTTCTCCGTCCTCGCCTCTTCTTCCTGCCGGCGCTCTGATTTCTGCATTCTCCGAAGTTCCCTGATCGCAAAGGCGATTGCCACTGCCGCTGCCGCGCCATCCGCGATAGGCCCGGCGTACATCACCCCGTCAATCCCCATAAAAAGGGGAAATATCAGGATCAGCGGCAGGAGGAAGATTACCTGTCTGGTCAAAGAAACCACGATTCCAAGCCTGGCCTCTCCAATGGATGTAAAGAAGCCGGAAGACATAGGCTGGATGCCATTAATAAATGTCATAAGCATAAAGATGCGGAAGTACCGCTCCGCAAAATGGAAGTACTCCTCGCTTCCTGTCCCGAACACGCTCACCAGCTGGCGGGGGAAGAACTGGAAGCATAAGAAAAATATGATGCCGACCAGCAAGGATATCTTGAATGCCATCACAAAGGTCTTCCTTACACGGCTAAATCTGCCCGCCCCATAGTTAAAGCCCCAGATTGGCTGGCATCCCTGGGATATTCCGATACAGATTGCCATGAACACCATATTGACTTTTGAGATAACGCCTACGCATGCCAGCGGTATATCCGTGCCATAAATGGAAGATGCCCCATAATGTCTCAATGTATTGTTCATCGTGATCTGCACGATAGCCATTGCGATCTGGTTGATGCAGGCGGCTAAGCCAAGAGAGGCGATCGCCTTTAGCATCGCTCCCTTCGGCCTCAGCATATCCCTGGTCAGTTCCAGATTGCGGAATTTACAGAAATATAGGATCACCAGAAAGCCGGATATGACTTGTCCGATCACGGTTGCCCAGGCCGCTCCCTTGATTCCCCAGTGGAACCCAAAGATAAACAAAGGATCCAGGATCGTATTGATGATTGCCCCTGTCAGCATGCAGGCCATCGAATAAGTAGGGCTTCTGTCTGCCCGGATCAGATGGTTCCCTCCTGTCGTCAGAACGAGGAAGGGAATGCCAAATGCGGTGATTCCTGTATAATCCTGGGCAAAGGGCAGCACGTCCGGCGTAACGCCGAACAGATGCAGAAGCGGGTCTAAAAATACCAGGACAATTATGCCAATGGATATGCCGCTGATGATCAGCACTGCCAGCCCGGTTCCGACAATCTGGCTGGCCTTCTTGCTATTCCCTGCCCCGGATTCCAGATTATAGTTTGACGCGCTCCCGATTCCAAGCAGAAGCGCCGTTGCCGTGCAGATGATAGATACCGGAAATGCGATATTTGTCGCCGCATTTCCCAGCATCCCCACGCCTTGCCCGATAAAAATCTGATCCACGATATTATATAGCGAACTGACCAGCATGCTGATGATTGCCGGTATCGCAAACTTTGCAATTAATTTTCCGATCCTCTCGGTCGCCAGAGGATTTTCCTGTACTGCTGTCTCACTCATTTTACTAATACTCTCTGATCACGCTGCTTATTTCGCGGGTCGTATCCATATCCTTCAGATGTTCAAGCGCATCCTCCATATGGTATTCCTTTACCGCTTCTGTTACAATGACAAGTTCTGCCACTCCATCCGTAATTACCTTCTGGATCACCTTGGATATGCTAACCTTATGCACGCCAAAAACGCTCGCAATAGCAGCCAGCACGCCCGGCTTATTATCTACCTGCATACGCAGGAAGAACTTGTTCTTAACGTCCTTGAATTCCTTCACCATCGTATCCCTGTAGCAGGTACAGCTGATTCTGCCGGTACACTGATACTGGATATCCCTGGCCACATCGATCACGTCACCCATAATAGCGCTTGCCGTAGGAAGTTCTCCCGCTCCGCGTCCATAGAACATCACATCGTCCACGGCATCTCCGTGCAGGAATATGGCGTTGAAAGAATCCCTGACGGATGCAAGGGGATGATCCTGGGCAATGATCATCGGATGCACGGCCACTTCAATCCCTCCCTCTGTATTATGGGCAACCCCCAGAAGTTTTATTACGCTGTCGAACTCTTTGGCATAGCCAATATCCTTCGCGGATATCTTTGTGATCCCTTCTGTATATACATCTGAAAACGTGACCCTGGAATGAAAGGCGATAGACGCCATGATCGCCACCTTCCGGCCTGCATCCAGACCCTCGATATCCGCGGTCGGATCTGCCTCCGCATAGCCAAGTTCCGTGGCTTTTGCCAGCGCCTCCTCAAAATCCATCCCTTCCTCAAACATCTTGGTAAGGATATAGTTGGTCGTCCCATTAACTATGCCGATTACCTCGTCAATCTCATTGGATGCCAGACATTGCTTTAGCGGGCGTATAATCGGAATTCCTCCGGCAACAGCTGCCTCAAACAGAAAATCTACCTGATTCTTCTGAGCCGCGTCCAGAAGTTCCCTTCCGTACTCTGCCACCAGATCCTTATTTGCCGTTACCACGTTCTTTCCCGCATTGAGCGCTTCCAGAATCATGGTTCTGGCCGGCTCGATACCGCCCATCACCTCGATAACGATCTCGATCTGCGGATCTTCGATAATCTCTTCCCACTTATCCGTCAATAAGGACGCATCCACGCCCGTTCTTTCTTTTTTCATATTATGGACAAGTATCTTTACAAGTTCCAGGCTGGCGCCTGCCTTATCGATCAGTTCTTCCTTCTGGCGCTCAAGCAGCTTATACACGCCGCCTCCAACGGTTCCAAGGCCCAGCAGTGCAACCTTTACGCTTCTTTTTTCTTCCATATATTCACTTCCCTTGCTCTATTCGTATTGGATTAGTATACCACAGAGATATCGGATTTTTCAATTTCTTTCTTTTTCTAGATTTTTTTCAAAAAAGTTGTTGACAAATTATGGCTTATATAGTATATTAATTATTGTTCTGAGGAACACAAAACACAAGATATGCGACAGTGGCTCAGTTGGTAGAGTACGACCTTGCCAAGGTCGGGGTCGCGGGTTCGAGCCCCGTCTGTCGCTCTTTTAAAAGGAATTGCATGGATATGCAGTTCCTTTTTTTACTTTCCTCTCATACTATATATAGATTCATATAGACAGTTCGTCACGAAAATATTTCAGGCAGCTGAACTTATATCTTCTATTATATTCTCGTCTATGTATTTTTTAACGACAAATCTTTAATTATTATCACCTTTGTGTAATCCAGACCAGATGTATGGTCCCTTGAACGTTTTGAATGTTTGAAATGATATGCATACTTATGATTGATTTCAGACCTATATAGAATACAAATAAAGAAATCATATATTCATTTTTCTCCTTAGTTTGAAAAGTGAGAGGCCATAAAGCCTCTCACACATCTCTTCGCACGGTCACTTTTATTTTTCCAACGAGTCAGAACCGTCGCTCGTTCTCTTCAAGAAATCTATGACTTCTATAAAATAATTATACTATATCCGGCTGTCCACTATAACATCTAAATTTTTTCTTATTCCGGATCTTCTTCTTTTAACGCCAGCCCCAATTCATCCAGCTGTTTTGCGTCAACCAGATTAGGCGCCGCGGTCATCAGACAAGAGGCATCCTTTACCTTCGGGAATGCCATTACATCACGGATGCTGTCTTCCTTAGCCATCAGCATCACCAGGCGATCAAGGCCATAGGCAAGCCCTGCATGCGGCGGAACGCCGTATTTGAAAGCATCTAGCAGGAATCCGAACTGCTCCTGCGCCTGCTCCTTGGTGAAGCCCAGCGCCTCGAACATCCGCTCCTGAACGTCATCCTGGAAGATACGCACGCTGCCTCCGCCAATCTCATTGCCATTCAAGGTAATGTCATAGGCTTTCGCGCGCACGCGTCCGGGATCACTCTCCAGATAGATAAGGTCTTCCTCCATCGGCATCGTAAATGGATGGTGCATGGCTACATAACGATTCTGCTCCTCGCTCCATTCCAGGAGCGGGAACTCCGTAATCCACAGGAATTTATACTCGTCCTTGTTGAGAAGTTCCATCTGCCTTGCCAGTTCCAGCCTTAAATTGCCAAGAACGTCCCAGACCACTTTATTCTTATCGGCGGCAAAGAGCAGCAGGTCTCCGGCTTCTCCCTCCATTGCCTGGATCAGCGCATCCATCTGCGCTTCGCTCATGAATTTGGCGAAGGAAGATTTGACATTTCCGTCTTCCTGGATTGCAATATAGGCCAGCCCCTTTGCTCCGAAGTCTTTGGCAAAGTCCACCAGCTTGTCGATCTTCTTTCTGGCCATGCCTCCCTGGCCTTTGGCATTGATGCCCCGCACAGTTCCGCCATTTTCAATGGCTCCTTTAAATACGACGAACTCACAGTCCTTCACGACTTCCGTCACATCGTTCAGTTCCATTCCAAAACGGGTATCCGGCTTGTCTGAGCCATATCTGTCCATTGCTTCCTGCCAGGTCATCCTTGGGATTGGCAGAGAAACTTCCACGCCCAGCACTTCCTTGAACAGTTTTGCAAGAAGTCTTTCATTGACATCGATGACATCATCTACATCCACAAAAGACAGTTCCATATCGATCTGCGTGAATTCCGGCTGCCGGTCAGCGCGAAGATCCTCATCCCGGAAGCATTTGGCAATCTGGAAGTAGCGGTCGCATCCGGAACACATCAGCAGCTGCTTGAACAGCTGCGGAGACTGCGGAAGTCCATAGAACTGTCCTGGATGCACGCGGCTTGGAACCAGATAGTCTCTTGCGCCTTCTGGCGTGCTTTTTCCTAAGATCGGCGTCTCAATCTCCAGAAATCCTTCCTCGGAAAGGAACTGCCTGGTCAAGGTAGCCACCCTGCTGCGAAGCAGGAGGTTTCTTTGAAGATCAGGCCTTCTTAAGTCCAGATAGCGGTATTTCAGGCGAAGTTCCTCCTTCGTCTTGGAATTCTCCTCAATCGGGAACGGAGGCGTTTCTGCCTCGGACAGTATCCGAAGTTCCGTCGGAATCACCTCGATCTCGCCGGTAGACAGGTTCTCATTGACTGCCCCAGAGCGCTTTGCGACCGTGCCCACGATTGCAACCACGTATTCTGAACGCAGCCTCGCTGCCTTTTCGATCAGCGCCGCATCCGTGCTGCCTTCTTCAAATACCACCTGGATGATGCCGCTTCGGTCCCTGACATCGATAAATACCAGGCCTCCCTTATTCCGGTTCTTCTGTACCCATCCCATGATCGTGACTGTCTCGCCTACATTGGCTATAGACAGTTCCCCGCATCTATGTGTTCTCTTTAATCCATTCATTGACTCTGCCATATTGCTCTTCTCCTCTTATCCTATTCTTTTGCCACTTTACAGCTGATCTACAGAATCTGCATAACAGTCGATGATTTCTTCATAGCCTTCTGCCTGCAGCTGCTCCTTCTGGAACTTCTTGTTCTTCTTCATGTTGACGATCAGTACCTGTTTTCCTGCTTCCCGGTCCGTTTTTGCCATGGATAATACCTTGAGCATTCCTTCCTTTGGCATATTCTTTTCAAGCAGATAGGCCTTCTTAGCGCCTTTTCTTGGAACCTCGTATCCATTTTCCAGCAGCAGCATGACGATCCGCTCAAACCCAATAGAGAATCCGCAGGCCGGCGTATCCTGGCCGGTAAACTTCCCGATCATCTTGTCATAGCGTCCGCCGCCTGCCACGGAGCCGCCGAAGTCGTCCATCGTCACCTCGAATATCGTCCCTGTATAATAGGACTGTCCCCTTACCAGCGTCGGATCGAACCGGATGCCAAACTTTGCTTCCCTGGCTTCTTCCACGCTTGAGATGATCGTCTCCATCCCCTCAGCTGTCTCTGACGAAAGGCAGCTGCCAAGCTTCTCTTTCAGATAGCGGATGCCTTCCACATCCGGCGTTACCTCGTCGAACAGGCCAAGGTAGGCCTCCACGCTTTCTTTGCCATACCCCAGTTCCTGCAGTTCCGCAGCCACGCCCTCTTTTCCAATCTTGTCCATCTTGTCAAGGACAATAAAGACTTCGTCATAATCTTCTTCCTTGAACCCGCTGTAGGCGGCCATTGCCTTCAGGATGTTCCTGTCATTGATGCATACGGTAAAATTCTGAAAGTTCAGTTTCCCCAGCATAGCCGTGGTGGCGAGAATCAGCTCGATCTCTGCCAGTATGCCCGGCTCGCCTAAGATGTCGATATCGCACTGCATAAACTGGCGGAACCTGCCCTTCTGCGGACGGTCAGCCCTCCATACATTTCCAATCTGCATTGCCTTGAATGGCGATGGCAGTTCGCTCATATGATTTGCATAATATCTTGCAAGAGGCACGGTCAAATCATACCTCAGGCCTCCGTCGACCAGATCATTTTCCTCTTTTGCCTCGTCTATCTTCAATTTCTCGCCGCGCTTTAAGATCTTGAATATCAGTTTTTCATTGTCCCCACCCTGCTTGCTGCAGAGATTCTCGATATGCTCCACGCAAGGGGTTTCCATTGATGAGAATCCATAAGTCTTGTAGGTTTCTTTTATGAGGTGGATCACATAATCACGAATCTCCATTTCTTTTGGAAGCATGTCCTTCATTCCGGTAACCGGTTTCTTCTTTAATGCCATAGCCATTCTCCTTTTCGTTCTATCATTTCATCAATCCGGTCTATATAGGCATCGATCGCCTTTACATTCTCGATCCGCATCAGCCTCGTCATCTTTTTCTTTCTGCTGCCAGGCATGGGTATCATGTCTTTTAGCACGATCTTCGTAGATGCGCCCGCGCCAGCGGCAACTATGGATTGCTTTTCCTCCATAATAAGTATATTGTATATTCCCGCTTTGTCAACCTTTGCATAGCCAACATTTTCGAAATTCCCCGCAATATTCTTCTGGCGATACAGATAATATGGGGCCAGTCCCATCTTCCTTGCCATGCGCTCTGCTGACCGAATCATGCCTGACATGACTTCATTTGTCTTCCCGTCCTCCCGTTTCAGATCTTCCATTTCCATCCTTGCCGCCCTTTTGATGGCAAGGGAATGCACCGTCAGGCTGTCTGGCATAAGTTGGCCAATCTGCCTCAGGGTATCTTCCATATCCTGGAGTTCCTCTCCCGGAAGCCCTGCGATAATATCCATATTAATATTGTCAAACCCTAGCTCCCTCGCCATGCCATATGCCGTTACGATCTGCTCTACGCTGTGCCTGCGCCCGATGGCATCCAGCGTCTTTTGCTGCATGCTCTGCGGATTAATGGAGATCCGGGTGACGCCGTGACGTCTGATCGCTTCTAGTTTCTCCCTGGTAATGCTGTCCGGCCGTCCGGCCTCCACCGTATATTCCAGAAGATGCTCCCTTGAGAAGTTCTCATCAATACAGCACAGGAGGCGTTCCAGCTGTCCCGCCGTAAGCGTGGTAGGCGTACCCCCTCCGATGTAGATGGTATTCAGTTTCTTTAAGGAAGACTTCTGCGCGATAAACTTCAACTCTTTGCACAAGGCATCCAGATAATCCTCTACCTTGCTCTCCCAGTCGGCTAAGGCCCCGGAACCAAAGGAACAGTAGCTGCACACGGTGGGACAGAACGGGATACCCACATAAAGGCTGTACCCATTGTCATAGTCCAGCCGCTCTAGCAGTTCCTTCTCCCTTCCGGCAATCTCCCATGCCAGAGAAGCCTTCTCATTGCTTACCATATAGGTCTCGTGAAACCAGGAGATAAATGCCGTCTCGTCCATCCCCTCTTCCAGCTTCTTCATGGCAATCTTCGTGGGCCTGACCCCGGTAAGAATCCCCCAGGAAAGAGAGTTCCCCGTCTCTTCTTCAAGCAGTCCGTATAACTTTACATCAATCTGTCGTTTGATCTTAGCCTCTTTCTCTGTACCTGGAGCTTCGACCGGCATATCCGCCGCACCCACCGTGATCTTCCGGCCATCTTCCAGCAGCACCGTTACATAATTAGAGGCTTTTTCCTCCACCCGGCACACAGCCTGTGCCGATGGATAAAAAGCCTTAATCATATGGTACGTATTATAAGTATATGCCTCGCTGTTACATATAATCTGAATCATTCTTATACCCCGCTACAGAAATGGATTGTGCGTCTTCTCATGACCAATCGTAGTCTCGCCCATATGCCCCGGATATACAAGGGTCTCATCTGGAAGAACCATCAGTTTCTCCTTCACGGCCCGCACCAGGTCGGACATGCTTCCGCCTGGAAAATCCGTACGCCCGATCGAATTCTGGAACAGCGTATCCCCGCTGAATAAGACGTCTTCGGACCTGACATAATAGCAGCATCCGCCCTTGGTATGGCCCGGCGTGTGGAACACCTCAAAGTCATAGCCAGCCAGTTTCAGAATCTGTCCTTCCCTGATGCTCCTAGCTCCTTCATAAGTATATCCCCCGGTATAGACAGAAGACTGGTTCAACTTCGGATCCGTCATTGCATCCGCGTCTTCTTCATAGACATAGACCGGCACATGGAATTCGTCCACAAATCCGTCAATCCCCATAATATGGTCAAAATGGGCATGCGTCAGTAGAAGAGCCTCTATCTTGATTCCTTCCGATTTGATGTGGCTTAGAAGATAGGATGGGCAGGCAGCCGGATCAACCACGACCGCCTGTCTTGTATCTTCATTTATCGCCAGATAACAATTAGTGCTGATAATTCCAGTAACAAATCTCTCTACTTTCATCTTTTCTATCCTGTCGTCCTTTCAATATCAATTACGCCTTCCACCTGACGAAGCTTCTTCACGATCCTTGTCAGTTCTTCCCTGCCATGCACGATAAATCCCGTCTCAATGGTAGCGGTTCCCTGCTTGCTGGTGCGCACATTCATGGACTTGACATCCACGTCTCCTTCCGTAAAGATCTTTGACATCTCCATCAAAAGGCCTTGCCTGTCATGGGCAAACATCTTGATCTCAGCCAGATACTGCCCGCCGGCCTTCTCTGCCACGTCGCTTTCCCACTCCGCATCAATCAGGCGGGCGCGCTCGGATTCTGTCAGATGGATCATGTTCACACAGTCCGTGCGATGGATGGAAAGGCCTCTGCCTCTGGTAACGAAGCCCACAATCTCATCCCCGGGCACCGGATTACAGCATCTGGAGAAACGTACGGCCATATCGTCAATTCCCTTGACCACGATTCCGCTCTTGGACTTGGCAATATGCACCTTGTTCTTGGACGCTTCTGCAACCCGCTCCAGAACCACTTCATCCGTGATCTCCTGCTTGTGCTCTTTGTCATACTCTTCTACAAGTCGGTTTACCACCTGGCCTTCCTTCAGCCCCCCATGCCCTATGGCAGCCAGCACCGCTTCCCAGTCCTTGAATCCATATTTCTTCTGCACCACGTCCTGATATTTCGGATTCATGATATTGCTCAAATTAATGGATTTGGCTTTACAATAAGAGGCAATCATCTCTTTTCCCTTAATGATGTTGCTTTCCTTGAATTCTTTCTTAAACCATTGATTGATCTTGTTCTTTGCCTGGGTGCTCTTGACGATTCCCAGCCAGTCCCGGCTGGGGCCTCTGGAGTTCTGGGAGGTCAGGATCTCGATCCTGTCCCCGTTCTGTATCTTGTATTCAATATTCACCAGCTTGCCGTTTACCCTGGCGCCTACCATCTTATTTCCCACCGCGCTGTGGATGGCGTATGCGAAATCAATCGGCGTAGAGCCATTAGGCAGATTCTTCACATCCCCCTGGGGCGTAAAGCAGTATACATCCTCTGCAAACAGGTCCAGATCGCCCTTGATGAGGCTTAAAAATTCCCGGTTATCCGACATGTCTCTCTGCCATTCCAGTATCTGGCGCAGCCAGCTAAGCTTCTCTTCTTCCTGCGCCTCCACGCTCTTCTTGCCGTCATTGGATTCTTTATACTTCCAGTGGGCGGCGATACCGTACTCTGCCGTCTTATGCATTTCCTGCGTCCTGATCTGGATCTCAAAAGGCTGCCCCACGGAACTCATCAGCGTCGTATGCAAGGACTGATACATATTGGGCTTGGGCATCGCGATATAGTCTTTGAAGCGTCCCGGTATCGGCGTATACATCTCATGGATGACGCCCAGCGCTGCATAGCAGTCCTTTACCGAGTCCACGATGATCCGTACCGCGAACAGGTCATAGACCTGGTCCACCGTCTTATCCTGATTGACCATCTTCTTGTAAATGCTGAAAAAATGCTTGACACGCCCGTTCACATCCGCTTTGATGCTGGCGTTCTTCATGTGGGTGGACACTTCATCCACGATCTGCTGGACGAATTCTTCCCGCTCCGTCTTCCTTGCGTTAATCTGATTTACAAGGTCAAAGAATACTTCCGGCTGCGAATACTTAAGAGCCAGGTCATCCAGTTCCGTCTTAATCTTGGATATACCGAGCCGCTGGGCGATCGGCGCATAGATATCCATGGTCTCTTTGGCTTTCTCCTTCTGCTTGGCCGGCGTCATAAACTCCAGCGTGCGCATGTTGTGAAGGCGGTCGGCAAGCTTGATAATGATGACCCGGATATCCTTTGCCATTGCCAGGAACATCTTTCTTAAATTCTCCGCCTGTACCTCCAGCTTGTCAGAAGAATAGGAAAGTCTTCCCAACTTGGTGACGCCATCTACCAGAAGCGCTACTTCCTCGCCAAATTCCCGTTTAATATCCTCTTCGCTTACTTCCGTATCCTCGACAACATCATGAAGCATGCCGGATACGATCGTCTCTTTATCCATCTCCAGGTCCGCCAGTATGATGGCTACCCACAGAGGATGCACGATATACGGCTCCCCGGACTTGCGGCACTGCCCTCCATGGGCTTTTTTCGCAAGCTGGTATGCTTTTTCAATCATAGAAACATCCGTAGAAGGGTGATACCTTCGGATGCGGGCAATTAACATTTCATATAAGAGATCCGGATTTTCATAGTCTCCCGGCGCTTTGACGGCATGACCGTCAACGACTTCCAGTCCTGCGGATGTATCTGCCGTCAGCGATTCTGGCGCAATACGCCCGTCAATTGCCTCATATGTGGTTTTTTCTGACATATTAACGCCTCCTTCCTGTTACATATTTTTCTTTTGTCATTATTTACCAGGATATGCAATTACAGACTCAACGTCATATCCTTTTAATTTATCTCTACCCTTAAGGCCCTCCAGCTCCATCAAAAATACGGTCTTTACGACTTCTCCTCCCAGGCCTTCCACCAGTTTGATCATAGCCTCATTGGTTCCTCCCGTGGCGATGAGATCATCGATAATAACCACCTTCTGGCCAGGCTTTATCGCGTCACGGTGCATTTCCAATTCGGCAACGCCATACTCCAGCTCATATTTGATTGAAACCGTCTCACATGGAAGTTTTCCCTTTTTCCGGATTGGAATGAATGGCTTATGAAGGTTATAGGCAATGGGGACTCCAAAGATAAATCCCCGGGACTCCGGCCCCACAACCACATCGAACTCCACATCTTTTAATTTTTCCTGCATAAGGTCTATGGCAAGCGCCAGCCCGTCGGCATCCTGAAGCACGCTGGTCACATCTCTGAATATAATCCCTGGTTCCGGAAAATCCGGAATACTCCTTACGTATTCTTCAATCGGTTTCATACACAATCTCTCCATTCTCACTAAAATACCTTATAAGTATAGCATTAGTCTACGTAATTTTCAAACAATTCTAGACATTTCCCGCGCCATTACTGGTAGTGCGTAATCACAATCTGAACTGTACGCTTTCCCATATATTCATTCATGTCGGGATAATAAGTGACGGACAGTTTCATCTGGCTTCCTCTTCCTTTCATCAGAAGATCCACAGCCTCTTTCCCATACCGCTCTTCCAGAAGGGAAAGCATCTGCTCTGCTCCCCGGAAGCACACGGCCTCCATTGCCGTCTGGCTGGAATCTTTTACCTGAAGCTTCAGTACATTTCTATTCTTGCCAAGAATCCGCCCGCTTATAAGTTCTACATTTCTGGCGGCAAAGACCGGCTTTGTATTCCCTTTTCCGAAAGGCTCCAAAAGAGTCAGTTCCTCCACCAGTTCCTCTGTCACGCAGGAAAACGGCAATTCCATATCTATCACTACTTTTTCTGCCATGTCTTTTGGCTCCAGCCGGCAGTTATCATTGAGCGTCCTTCGAAGTTCTTCTATGTTTTCCTTGGCAAGGGACATTCCTGCCGCCAGCTTATGCCCTCCGAACTTGGTAAGGAGATCCTTGCAGCGGCTCAGTTCTTCGTACATATTATATGCCTCTATGGAACGACCCGAACCTTTAATGCCTTCTTCGGCATCCGTCAGTATGATGGCAGGCCTGTAATACCGCTCCCGGATCCGGCCTGCCACGATTCCGGCCAGGCTTTCATGGCAGCCGGGCAGATAGAGGACCAGAACCCGGTCTTGCCCCGCCTTCGTCGTGTCCACGATCTGCCTTGCCTGTTCCACCGCGATATCCGTCATCTCTTTTCGGCTGTCGTTCAGCGCCTTCAGATCCCCTGCCAGTATGTCCGCCTCTTTTCCGGCTTTCGCCCGCAGCAGATCAAGCGTCCGCTTTGCCGTATCCAGCCTGCCGCTTGCATTCATACAAGGCCCAAGAACGAATCCGATATGGTAGGCGCCGATTCGATCCTTATCCACTCCCGTGCACGCGATCAAAGAACGAAGTCCGGGACTATGCGTCCGCTTCAGCATCTGCAGGCCTTCCTTTACGAAAATCCTGTTTTCGTTTTCCAGTTCCATCACGTCGCCCACGGTAGCGATCGCCACATTTTCGATCAGATAATCCAGATCCTCCGCGTCGCCGCCCGTGGCCTCCCACAGGGCTTCCACCAATTTATAGGCGATGGCTGCCCCGCACAGCCCTTTAAATGGATATTCGCACCCTGGCTGCTTTGGATCAATGACAGCATCTGCCGGCGGAAGCAGATAGTTTTTCCCGTCCTCTTCTTCCTCGAAGGGCACCTCATGATGATCCGTCACCACGATCGTCATCCCAAGGCGCTTTCCGTAAGCAATCTCCCCAGCCGCCGCAATGCCATTGTCGCAGGTAATGATCGTATCTATTCCATCCCGGTATGCCCGTTCGATTAATTCGACGTTCAGCCCATACCCATCCTTCATGCGGCTGGGAATATCGCTGTCCACTTCCGCTCCCAGCTTCTCCAGACCCTCCAGCAGAATGTAGGTGGCATTCACTCCGTCAATATCGTAATCTCCGATGACCCGGATCCGCTTCTGCTCGGCAATCTTCTCTCTTAAGATGTCCACTGCCTTGTCCATATCCTTCATCAGCATGCCGTCATAAAGGTCGGCAATCGTGCCATTCAGGTACTGCGCGATTGCCTCATCGCCGATCACATCTCTGTTACGGATTAAGCAGGCAAGCCTGGGGCTGATCTGAAACCTTTTCCCAATTCCTTCAAAATCCGCGCCTTTTCTTAGAAGCACCCATTGTTCCATCCTCTGTCCTCCCTATGTATCTTGAAAGCAAAAAGCAGCCACGTCATATAAATATGGCTATGGCTGCTTCATCGTTTCTCTCTATTATTTCTTTTTCTTCTTGCTTGACTGGGCAGCTGGTTTCTTGCCAATCTTTGTCTTCATAACATACCACAGCGCTCCTGTGATGCACACGGATGAATATGCTCCGCATACAATTCCCACGATCAGCGGCAACGCGAATTCGCGGATGGAGCTTACTCCCATTACGTATAGCACCGCCACCATAATGAAGGTGGTCAGTGAAGTATAAATACTTCTGGTAAGCGTCATTGTAATACTCTTATTTACCACTTCTGCAAGATCTGTAGACTTGGTCTGGTAATGAAGCTCCTCACGGATACGGTCAAATATGACGATCGTCGCATTGATGGAATATCCCACGATGGTCAGCATACAGGCGATAAATGTATTGCCCACTGATATTCTTGCAACCGCATAGAATGCAAGCACGACCAAAACGTCATGCAAAAGAGCTGTTACCGCGCTGGTTGCAAAACGTATATCTTTGAAGCGGAACCAGATATACAGAAGCATGAATATGGTTGCGACAATAACTGCGACAACCGCGTCCTGCCGCATCTCGTTACTTACTGTAGAACTGATATTCTCTGCAGTAATCTTGGATTCATCCACGCCGAAATTATCTGCCATAGCCTGATTCAGTTTTTCACGCTGGTCAAGTTCCAGCGTAACCGTCTTGATGATTACCTGGTTGGTACCTGCCACCTTCTGCGTCTGGACATTGTGATCGCCGGTCACTTTTTCTACTACAGGCACGATCTCTTTGTCAATCTCTTCAATCGTATAATCTTCATTAAATGTCACGTTGGTGGATGTTCCGCCTTCAAACTCGAGGCTGTATGCAAATGCTCCATTCCCCTTGGAGGAATTCACGCCCATGAAGATCAGTCCTGCGGCAATGACTGCCGTAGATACGGTAAAGAACCATTTCTTCTTTCCGAGGAAGTCAATGGTGCTCCTTTCCTTCTTAGCACGATAGTATAACTTTTCCTTCCGAAGCCCTACCGCATAGAACGCATACACGATCATACGGGTAATGACAAGGGCGGTAAACATGGATACAATAATACCGATTGCCAGAGTCTGGGCAAATCCCTTTACCGTTCCCGAGCCCTTGAACCAGAGGACAGCAGCCGCGATCAAAGTGGTGATGTTGCCATCCACGATCGCTGACATAGCCTTCTGGAAGCCCGTCTTTAATGCATTCTTCACGCTCTTGCCGCGGGACATCTCCTCGCGCACCCGGGCGAAGATGATGACGTTAGCATCCACCGCCATGCCGATACTCAGGATGATAC
This sequence comes from [Clostridium] scindens, assembly GCF_019597925.1. NCBI lineage: Bacteria > Bacillati > Bacillota > Clostridia > Lachnospirales > Lachnospiraceae > Lachnoclostridium > [Clostridium] scindens. Next base: position 2,468,792 of record NZ_CP080442.1, read on the forward strand.
CCGCAATACCCGGCAGGGTAAGAGTCACGTTAAACGCATTTAATATAAGAAGCACAAGTTCCGTATATATAACCAGCGCAAGGCTTGAAGCAAGTCCCGGCAGAAAATATACAAAAATCATAAAAATGAATACAATGGCAAGTCCAATCGCGCCGGCCTTCAGACTGGTGCTGATTGCCTGTTCTCCCAGCTGGGCGCCCACCACGTTGGAGCGGAGTTCTTCCAGTTCCAGCTTCAATCCGCCGATACGGATGGTTGATGCCAGGTTTTCTGCCTCATCATACGAGAAATTTCCTGTGATGTATGCCTGCCCTCCGGTAATCGCTGTCTGGACTCTCGGGCTGCTGATCGCCTCTCCGTCGTAGATGATGGAAATGGTCTTTCCTACATTGGCCTCTGTGGCATCCGCAAACTTCTTTGTGCCTTCCTTATTCAGGCTCAGTTCCACGGAGTACTCCTTATTGCCCATATCATCCTCGCCGGCCTTTGCCGTAGCGGTCTTGACATCGGATCCGGTGATCACCGTCTCTCCGTCTTCCGTCCTGAATTCAAGGGAGCCGGGTTTTCCAAGCTCATCCAGGATCGCATTGGCATCCGTAACGCCCGGAATCTCAATGTTGATCCGGTCGTCGCCTTCCTGGTACACGCTTGCTTCCGTGCTGTACTGTTCCACACGCTTCTGAAGCTTATAAATGGTGTCGCTCATCTCTTTTTCTGTCGGATTGTCATCCTTAACCTGATAGGTAATGCTGACGCCGCCTGCCAGATCCAGGCCAAGCTTAATGTTCTTCATTGCGCCGGTTCCCGTCTTGCCAAAACCGACCAGAACCGTAAAGCCAAGCAGCACGACCAGCACGGCGGTCAGAATCAGGCTCAGTATGCCTTTGTTCTTCTTCATGGTTTACTTCCTTTCTGTCTCTTCTTAATCCCTTTTTATTCTTCTGCAAGCGCCGCTTTCATCATAATCGCGCATTCCACGCGCTTACGCTGCATCTCGCAGCCAATATCATATGTATCGTGAATGGTCCCGTGGAAATTGTAAGAATTCGCCATACATCCTCCGCTGCAATAGAATTTGGCAAAACAGTCCCTGCACTTATCCTTGGAGTACACGTTGCAGCTGCGGAAATCATCCGCAATCTCTGGTCTTACGATTCCTTCGTCTACATTTCCCATCAGGAATTCTTCCTGCCCCACGAACTGATGGCAAGGATAGAGATCTCCCCAAGGGGTCACGGCCAGATATTCCGTCCCGGAGCCGCATCCGGACAGCCTTTTCGCCACACAGGGCCCACCGTCTAAGTCTATCATAAAATGGAAAAAATTAAAACCTTTTCCTTCCTTTTCACGTTCGATCATTATCTTTGCCAGTTTATCATATTCTTCATTGATCATCGGGATATCTTCTTCCCGGATCGCGTAGGGATCGCTTTCATCTCCCACCACCGGCTCTATGGACATCTGCTTGAACCCCAGATCCGCGAAATGCAGGATATCGTTGGAAAAATCCAGATTATCGCGGGTAAACGTTCCCCGCACATAGTACCGCTCCTGGTTTCTGCTCTTTGCCAGTTTCTGGAACTTGGGAACGATCAGGTCATAACTTCCCTTTCCATTGCGGAAGGGACGCATACGGTCATTGACATCCTTGCGGCCGTCCAGGCTTAAGACAACATTGTCCATCTCCTTGTTCACGAACTCCTGCACCTCGTCGTTTAACAGGACGCCATTGGTGGTAATCGTAAACCGGAAATGCTTGTCGTGGATCTTTTCCTGCTCTCTTCCATAAGCCACCAGGTCTTTCACCACCTGCCAGTTCATCAGCGGTTCTCCGCCGAAGAAATCCACTTCCAGATTATGCCTGTTCCCGGAATTGGCGATCAGGAAATCCAGCGCTTTCTTTCCCACTTCAAAACTCATAAGGGCGCGCCTGCCATGGTACTCCCCTTCTTCCGCGAAGCAGTATTTGCAGGCCAGATTGCAGTCATGGGCAATATGAAGGCATAGTGCCTTTACCACCGTCTTTCGCTTCTTTACTTCCTCGATCATGCATTCATAGGCATCCTCAACGAAGAGCCTTCCTGCTTCCGTCAGTTCGATTACGTCCGAGAGGGCATCTTCAATCTCGCTCTCTTCGTACTTCTGTCCCAACTCTTTCTTAAGGCCCTTAAGCACGCATGGCTCTTTTAGCGTCATAGCGGTATGGGCTTCATTTTCTTCGCTTAATTTCGCGATCACGTCATAGCACAGTTCGTCCACTACATGGACCGCGCCGCTGTACACATCCATGACGATATTGTATCCATTATTCTGGTATTGGTGAATCAAGGCTATATACCCCTTTCCTATATACATTATCAGGGGCCGCCCCCTGCATCCATTCTTATGAACAACAAGAAACAGCGACCCTTAAGACCGCTGTCCCGAGTATTCCATATAATTCAAAACTATTTCTTCTGTTCGCAAGTCTGGTTTCCTACTGTACAGGAAGTCTTACATGCTGACTGGCAAGATGTCTGGCATTCTCCGCATCCGCTCTTCTTCAAATTGCTGTTCATAGTCTGTGTATTTAATGTTTTTACATGTTTCATGCTCTATTCCTCCTTACCTTTGCTTAACTTATGCTATTATACCATTTCATTATTATTTTCGCAATCATTTTATATCTCTTGTTAAAACTTTAATTACTCCCCATTCTATGGCCTTTTTACGGCAGTTATGATACACTATCGGTGGATTACAGCGCGAACGCCAGGTACTGCTATCTATTGCCATAGTCTTTTTAAGAAGTATTATTACAAATGTATGTCTTATAGGAGGTAATTGTACAATGGCAATTCAAATTGGCATCAACGGATTCGGCCGCATCGGCAGAGTCGCATTCCGTATCGCCATCAGTCAGCCTGAACGCTTCCACTTGTGTGGAATCAATGTCCGTAACGCAGATCTTGATTATATGGTATATATGATCCGGTACGATACCATATTCGGCCGCTTCCGCGGTGAACTTGGCACTTACGAGAAGGGGATTACCGTAAATGGAAAGAAGATCCCTGTCTTTTCCGAGAGCGATGCTTCCTGCATCCCATGGGAAAGCTGTGGCGCCGAATATATTATCGATGCAACCGGCGCTTTCTGCACCACTGCAAAAGCAATGTCCCATATCAAGGCCGGGGCAAAAAAAGTCATCATCTCGGCTCCAGCCAAGGATGAGGAGACCCCCACGTTCGTCATGGGCATCAACCACACCAATTACTCGCCGGATATGAAGGTCATATCTAACGCTTCTTGTACCACGAACTGTCTGGCGCCCATCTGCAAAGTCCTGGAGGACAATTATGGCATCGAATATGGCCTGATGTCCACAATCCACGCGGCAACCGCCAAGCAGAAAGTAGTCGACAGCCGGTCTTTGAAGGATTGGCGCACCGGCCGGGCAGTTTTTGGCAATCTGATTCCTTCCACCACCGGAGCAGCGAAAGCAATATCCTTGGTCATCCCTTCTCTGAAGGATCGGATGAACGGAATCTCTTACCGGGTTCCTACTTCGGACGTCTCCATCGTCGATCTGAACGTAGCGCTTAAGAGCCCCGCATCCTACGAGGATATCTGCAGCAAAGTCCACGAGGCCTCCATGACATATTTGTCCGGCATCCTGGATTACGTAGATGACGAAGTCGTGTCCTCTGATTTTATCGGAGACTCCCACGCCTCCATCTTCGATGCGCGGGAAGGGATACAGGTTAATTCCCATTTCTTTAAGCTGATCTGCTTCTATGATAATGAGTGGGGCTATACCAGCCAGATTTTCAGACTCATAGAATACATGGACCAGATTCATCAGCAATAACAATTTCATATCGTTTCTATGGCAGCGATAGATAGCCGCAGTTACTGTAATCACCTTTCTGTAAGGGACATATGCATTCGTAATTACGATTATGAACCATACAAAACTATGCCAAAAGAGACAGACACTTTTTTGAAGTGTCTGTCTCTTTTACGATATCATTCCGCCGGCCATTCCGCCGCCCGCGCATAAGATAAATGTGGTCACGAGATTGGCGCCGTCTCCGTTCAGCGTATGGTACACCCCCAGCGTGATCAGCAGAAGCAGGGCAAAATACGCGATGCCAAGACCAAGGCCCCATATGAACCGCTTCACTTTGGCCATCTTGCCGATCAGAATTCCTCCGATCAAGGTCGCCATGACATAGATAGCTACGATCGCCGCCGATACCATCTTCTCGTTCAGCTCCATCTTATATAGCGCCATCGTAAGCAGCAAAAGCAATATCCCCGTAACAATATAAGAAGCCAGCAGCGCCTTCAGCACCCACATAACCTTTGAGTCTTTTCGAACCTGTCTTTCCATCCCATCCCTCCTTGTCTATCACAAGTTATGATGGAACTTCCAGGTTTATTCCACTATTGTTCCATTTGCCTTCCTAAAAATCCTGCGGCACAGGCTGCCATCTTCTGCTCCAGTTCTCCCAGCTTCTTCTTCGCGTCCTTGGACAGCAGGATGACGCCGCCGATCACATCGCCTTCGCAGATGATAGGGCAGATGATCTCATATTCGTATTCTTCTTCCTGGCTGTCGGTTATGGCAACATACTTCTTATCGCCAAGTGCGGCCATGATCTGGCTTCTGTCTCCCAGCTGCTTCTCCAGCGGCCTGCTGATATATTTATCCTGCAGATCCTTTTTGCCTGTGCCTGCTGACGCAATGATCTGATCCATATCGCAGACGCATACCAGGCAGCCCATTGTCTGGGCAAGGCTCTCTGCATACTGTTTTGCAAATGCGGAGAGTTCTCCGATGGGAGAATACTTCTTCAGTATGATTTCCCCCTCCCTGTCCGTAAATATTTCCAGAGGGTCGCCCTCCCTGATTCTAAGAGTTCTTCTTATTTCCTTTGGAATAACCACCCTTCCCAGATCATCTATCCTTCTTACGATTCCAGTAGCTTTCATATAAGTTTTCCTCCGTTTACAAATCTATCCATTTTCTTGTATGGTGGTAGTCTTTGTAAAATCAAGTTTTTTATACCTGCGGCCAAAATAAATATCATTTATATATCCTACTTTGGGCTGGATATTTAAAGCACAGTTCTGTATAATAATAAGAAGTATGAAATTAGGAGGGATAAAGATGAGCAAGATTGAAGAAGTCCGAGGCGATATGGTGAAAGCCATGAAAGCCGGAGACAAGGAAACCAAGGAGACTCTGTCCATGCTGCTGGCTGCCCTTAAGAACAAGGCCATTGACAAGCGGGAAGACTTGACGGAAGCAGAGGAAATCCAGGTGATCTTAAAAGAAATAAAACAGACAAAAGAAACACTGGATATGACCCCTGCGGACCGGACCGAGATTATTGACGAGTGCAACAAGCGCCTGTCCGTATTGGAGCAGTATGCCCCGAAGATGATGGGCGAGTCAGAGATCAAGGACGTAATCGAGGCTACTTTAAAAGAAATTGGCCTGGATGCGCCAACTGCTAAAGATAAAGGAAAGATTATGAAAGTTCTGATGCCAAAGGTAAAGGGAAAGGCCGACGGCAAACTGGTTAACGAACTTCTCATGACCTATATGGGATAAAATTATGAAACGGAAAAGCAAGCAGAAAGGATTTACCTTAGTAGAACTGATTGTCGTAATCGTAATCATCCTGATTCTTGCAGCGCTTCTCATCCCCTTCCTGCTTCGCTATGTAGAGAAGGCCAAAGAGGCGAACTGCAGGTCAGGCATGAGTTCTCTGCTGACGGAATATTCCGCTGGCGTAGCGGAAGGAGTGATCGATCCGGACAAGGATCAGGACATCGGCGACCTTCAGAAGTCCGGCCTTATATCCGATTTTTCCTGCCCCAGCGACGGGGAACTCTATATCAAGCAGGATAAGGATGGAGTCATCACGATCCGGTGTACATACCACGACGATGGCAAGAAAGATTCCGGAAGTTCCGGCAAATTCCCCGGATCCGATACATTTAAAAAACTTCAGGAATTTATCGAGACGGATTGGTCCGGGAAAAGGATAAATAATGACAACATTTTAAGAGAGTATTTTAAAAAATATGGGAAAAATCTTGAAAATGTGAAAGTAGACGATGCGATCAGTTCATCCCAGCGCGAGAAACTGATTGACGAAATTGCAAAAAAGACCGGTATTTCCCGTGATACGCTGACTTCTGCCTTTGACGCATTTCAGGGAAAGGAATATAGTGCTGTTCCTTATGTAACAGGAAAAACAGGGGAAGTTATCATGTATTACTCCACCAACGGACTGGAGAATGACCGCACCCACGATCCGACGAACCTGCTGTATTATAATGGATCATGGTATTTTTATCCGAATATGAACGGAAGCAAAAATCAATTCTCGCCAGGCTATATCCTCCCATCCTTAGGTAACTCCGATGATGTTCAAAAAACGCTGGAGGCAAACGGATGCATTAAAATACAATAGACATACAGCCAATGACTCAAACGGCAAAAGCCGCTGCCCTATAGGGCAGCGGCTTTTGAACTTACTGTGCCTCGCTATCCGTATCCACCTGATCATCCGTCTTGACATCATTCGCATACGGCTCCTGCTCTTCTACCTTCATAGTAACGCTTAGATCATTAAAATCAACTTTCTTCCAAACGCTCTTATTGACCTTGATATCCGCCTTCTTAAGCCACTTCTCGCAGGTCTTGGTGTAAAGATCCGTCTTTCTGTCATTTACGATAGACTGCTTCTTGGTATCCGTGGCCTCTCTGTCAAACAGGCTGGTGACCTTTCCAATATAGCATCCATTCTCAGCCTCGATCATCTCCGTCACTTCGCCTTCTCCCAGCTTGTCTGCCGCCGCGATCAGATCTGCTGACGGAGTGGATGAATCCTTGTCAAATGTTATTGTGCTTGCTTCCACGCCTTGTTCTGTGGCAAGCGCGCCGAAGTCTTCCGCCGTCTTGGCTGCTTCCGCAAAATTCTCTGCCTTGCTCTTGACCTCTGCCTTCTCTTCATCAGACAGATCTACGGATTTGCCCTCCTCATCCTTAGTCGTATAAGGGAACAGCACGTACTGCATGCTCTTCTGGGCTGCCTCTTCATCGGATACTTCCGTATCAGCGCCGGCCTGAATTGCCTCCGTCATCTTCTGCTGGATCGCCATAAGCGTCATCACGCGCTTCACCGTCTTTAACGAGCCACTGATTTTTTCCTTGTCTTCCAGGGCATTTGCCTCGTCAAACTCTTTTGCAGTACTCTCTATGGCATTCTTTTCCTTGTCAGACAGAGAGACCTCATAGTCTCCCATATGCTCTTCCAGAAGAATCATAGTCTCCAGCTGCTTGAGCACGGAGTCTTTGACGGATTCTTCGTAAGTCTGGCCTTCCGTCGCTTCGGAATTCCACATGTCTTCTCCCAGATATCCTGCGTAATAAGTCTCATACTGAGCCTGTGTATATCTTGCATAGAAATTAGCAATGTCGGCTGTGATCTCTTTGTCGCCTACCGTGGCAACCACATCGTCGTCTTTGAACGATCCGCAGCCGGTAAGGGAAGTCACTGCAAGCATCCCTGCCATTGCGAGTATCAATATCTTTTTTTTCATATTCTTGTATACCCTCCTTAGTACCGTTAACTTCTCTATTATATCCTTTTTTTACTGGTCAATCAATCCTTTAATTCCAATTAGCACATTTTTCACAACCGCCAGCACATCCGTATTTTTCTCTTTTTTATTGCGGCTCTTCTTCTCATATAAGAAGCAAGGGTTCTCTGCATCTGCCTTAAAGGTCAGATCCCCTTTAAACTGCTCCAGAAGTCCGGGAATCTTCTGGGGCTGGACTTTGGCCTTCTCATACATGGAGAAGGTAAATCTTTCCCCTTTCTGCTCCACCGCCGTCACGTAGGCGCTGTGAGCGATCGCTTTCAGGCTTGCGACAGCCAGGAGAGTCTCCACCTTTTTGGGGATGTCTCCGAAACGGTCAATCAGCTCTTCCAGCATGTCTTCCATCTCTTCTTCATTTTCAATGGCCGCCACCCGCTTATAGATATCCAGTTTCTGGTACTCGTTGGGAATATAGGAATCCGGGATATATGCATCCACGTTCAGATCCATCGTAGTGTTAAAGGTCTCTTCTTCCATCTCGCCTTTTAAATGCTTCACTGCCTCATTGAGCATTTTACAGTATAGGTCGTATCCCACAGCCTCCATATGGCCATGCTGCTCAGCGCCCAGAAGATTGCCGGCTCCCCTGATTTCAAGATCCCGCATGGCAATCTTGAATCCTGATCCCAAGTCTGTAAACTCCCGGATCGCGGCCAGCCTTTTTTCCGCAACTTCCCGGAGGAGCTTATCTCTCCGGTAAAGGAGAAAGGCATAAGCCATTCGGTTAGAGCGCCCTACCCTTCCCCGCAGCTGATAGAGCTGGGACAGGCCCAGATGATCGGCGTCATGGATAATCATCGTATTTACATTGGAAATGTCCAGCCCAGTCTCAATAATCGTTGTGGATACCAGCACGTCTATCTCTCCGTTGATAAAGTCGTACATGATCCTCTCCAGCTGGTGCTCCTTCATCTGCCCATGGGCGTATTCCACCGTGACATCCGGAACCAGCTTCTGGATATGGCCTGTTATCTCCGCTATATCCTCCACCCGGTTATAGACATAGTATACCTGTCCCTGCCTTCCGCATTCTCTCTCGATCGCTTCTCTTACCATCTCGTCGTTATACTCCATGACATAGGTCTGGATCGGCATCCTGTCGTTGGGGGCCTCTTCCAGCACGCTCATATCCCGGATTCCGATCAGGCTCATATGAAGCGTCCGCGGAATCGGCGTTGCCGTCAGAGTCAATACATCCACATTTTCCTTCAATTTCTTAATCTTTTCCTTATGCTGGACGCCGAAACGCTGCTCCTCATCGATGATCAGAAGTCCCAGATCCTTGAATTTCAGATCGTCGCTTAAGACCCTGTGGGTACCGATCACAATATCCACCAGGCCTTTCTTGGTATCCTCGATGGTCTTCTTCTGCTGGGCCGGAGTCCGGAATCTGCACATCAGATCCACCCGAACCGGAAAGTCCTTCATCCTCTGGGCAAATGTATTGTAATGCTGCTGGGCCAGGATCGTGGTGGGTACCAGATAGACGACCTGCTTATCCTCCTGTACTGCCTTGAAGGCTGCCCGGATGGCAATCTCCGTCTTTCCATATCCAACGTCCCCGCAGATCAGGCGGTCCATAATCTTATGGCTCATCATATCCCGCTTGACGGCCTCGATGGCAAGCAGCTGGTCCTCCGTCTCTTCAAAGGGGAACATTTCCTCGAATTCCCTCTGCCAGACTGTATCCTCTCCATATACGTAGCCTTCCTGCTCCTGTCTTGCAGCGTACAGCCTGACCAGATCTTTCGCGATCTCTCTTACTGCCCCTCGGACTCTGGTTTTGGTCTTCGTCCATTCCTGCGTGCCCAGACGGTTTAATTTGGGCTTCTTGGCATCCGCGCTTGCATATTTCTGAATCAGGTCCAGCTGGGTAGCCGGGATATATAGGTTGCCTCCCTGGGCATAGGATATCTTCATATAGTCTTTAGATATCTTATCTACCTCGATCTTCTCGATGCCCTGGTATATCCCCAGGCCATGGTTCTCATGAACCACATAATCTCCGACCTTAAGTTCCGCAAAACTCTGTATCTTTCGCCCTTCATAGGTCTTACGCTTCTTCTTTTTCTTCGTCTTTCCGAAGATATCCGTCTCCGAGATCACCGTAAACTTCAGCATCGGATACTCATAGCCATATGCCACATGTCCATAAGCCGTCATAATCTCTCCGGGCGCCACTTCCCGGTCCAGCTCATCGCTGTAATAGCTGCTCAGATTATAATCCCTTAAATCCTCCGCCAGACGCTTCGCCCTGGTCCTGGATCCGGATAGGAGAACCACCCTGTATCCATTCCTTTTCAGACGCTTCAAATCCTGCGTCAGCATGTCAAAACTGCTGTTATAAGGATTGACGCTTTTCGTCTGAAGACTGAAGGAGGCTTTTGTCTCCAGTCCCCTGCACTTCATATCCAGGGCAAAAAAGCCGACGCTGCTATAAGCGTTCATTTTCTTTAGGATCTCTTCCGTATGATACAGCTGCACTTCCGCGTCCGTAACTTCGTATCCGCTTTCCACCCTCTTTTTCTGGGCTTCCAGAAACTCTTCTTCCACTCCCTGCCCTTTTTCAATCAGGCGGACCGGCTCATCTAAGAACAGGATCGTCTCTTCCTTTGGAAAATAGTCCAAAAAGGAGACGCCCTTCTCCCCTTCCTGCGGAAATTCCACCGCCGGACAGATCGACACCTCTTCCAGATTCTCGATGGATCTCTGGGTCTCCACGTCAAAAGTACGGATCGAATCCACTTCATCTCCCCACAGTTCTATCCGGATCGGAAGTTCTTCTGTAAGCGGATAGACATCCAGTATGCCGCCTCTTACCGCAAACTGGCCAGGAGCCTCAATCTGCACTTCCCTGTCATAGCCCAGCGCCACCAGCCTGGACCGCATCTCTTCCAGATGAAGGGTACTGTCATTTGCAATCCGCACCGTCTTTTCAACAATTACATCCTTGGGCAGAAGGGAGTCCATGAACGCATCGAAACTGGTGACCACCGTAGCCTCTTCGCCTGCTGCCACCGCCTGGATCACTTCCATCCTCTGACTTACCAGTTCCTTGCTCCTTAAGTCTGCCTGGTAAAAGAGCAGGTCTTTAGCCGGATACAGATAGGTATTCGGATCCAGGAAGCGATACTCTTCATAGACTTGTTTTGCCTTGGATTCACTTGAACAAGCGATGACTCTGTAATTACAGCCATCGCTCAACGCATACATCATATGGGTTTTCTGGGAATTCACGCATCCGCAGACTCGTATCATCCCTGCGCCTTTTCTTATGTCCCTGCTAATTTCTTCAAATTCTGCTAATTCATTCAATGGCCTGATTAAGGCTTGCATATCTTAGGCCTCCTTAGGCTTTACTTTTCTGTTAAACTTATTCATGGCCTCATCCATCTCTCCTCTGAGGATCATCTCCACCGCTTCCACAGCCTTCTGGTATCCTTCCTCCATGATGGCGCGCTCTTCTTTCGAGAAACGACTGAGGACATAGTCTGCCAGATCATATTTCTTCGGCTTTTCTCCTACGCCAACCTTGATTCTTGGAAATACTTCCGTCCCAAGATGGCTGATAATATTCTTCATTCCATTATGGCCGCCGGCGCTTCCTTTTTTACGGATTCTAAGTTGTCCGACATCCAGACTGATATCATCGTAGACAACCAAAAACTCGCTCTCTTCATCAACCTTATAATAATCCACCAGGCCGCCCAGGCTCTCGCCGCTAAGATTCATGTAGGTCTGCGGCTTAGCCAGAATTACTTTCTTCCCCTCTATGATTCCTTTTCCAATCAGGGCTCTGTTCTTCCTGCCGTCTACAGATATATTATATTTGCCAGCCAGCGTATCTATGACATCGAAGCCGGCATTATGCCGCGTGCCTTCGTATTGTAATGTAGGGTTTCCAAGTCCCGCTATAATAAACATTCTTCTCACCTCAGTTTCTATTCCTTTCCATTCTACAAGAAGCCGTCATATTTGTCACGTAAAAGAAATGAATAATTTGCTGTCTTTTTTCATACATTATAGAAAGTAAAAAATATCATACACAATACAGGAGGGTCTCAATGAGTTCCAAAACAAAAATCGTCGTATTGCATATGAAGGAGATTATTTACACGGCAGTCTTCGCCGCACTGGCAATCATACTTATCCTGCTGCTGGTATTCATGTTCCTTCCCAAAAATAAAGAGTCCAAAACCAACGAGGAGAAATACATGCCAGGAGTATACACATCCACCGTCACGCTTAACAACACCGCCCTGGAGGTGGAAGTGACCGTGGATGAGACACATATCAATTCCATCCGCTTCTCCAACCTGGATGAGTCGGTAACTACCATGTTTCCTCTGATCCAGCCGACTATCGAGGACATTGCCGAACAAGTATATGACTCCCAGTCTCTGGATAACATTCAGTTGTCCGAAGATAGCCCCTATACTTCCCAGATTATTGTAAATGCCATTGACGAGGCATTGAAAAAAGCCGAAACTACCAAGTAGTTGCGGCTTTTTATATGTTCTTCATAATGATTCCTATCCTTCTACGATCAGATATCTTCCACCCGGAAGCGGGAATACTTCTGATGCTTCCTCAATCTCTTCAAGAGACATGCTGTCTACATCCAGACCTTCCTCTTCTAGAAACTCCTTCACTTCATCGATGTTCTCCACGACCGCTGCCATGCAATCCTCCAGGAATGCTTCCGCCTCTTCCAGCGTCTCCGCGACCGGCTCATCAAACAACTGTGCCTGGTTTTTCAGGAACGTCTTCAGGCACTCCTCATCGTACTCATACATTTCTCTAACCTCCCTTAATTTCTTTTCCTTGCTTCATACGAACTGCATCAGTTTTTCCGGACTGTCTATGATAGTTCCGGCGCCTGCAGCCTTCAATGCTTCTCTTGACCGGAACCCCCAGGATACGCCCACCATGCGAACCCCTGCGTTTCTGCCTGTCTCCACGTCCACTTCGGAATCCCCCACATACAGGCATTCTTCCCTGCCAGCCTGCATCTCCTCCAGCAGTCTGTAGATTCCGTCAGGATCCGGCTTTCTCGCAATTCCTTCCTTCTGTCCCTGCACGCAGTCAAACACATCTTCTCCAAAGATACGCTCTACCACTTTCTGCGTCTGCTGATGGGGCTTGTTGGAGAGAACTGCCAGCTTTATTCCCTTGTCTTTCATCTGCTTAAGCGTTTCGGTGATGCCTTCATAGGGTGTTACAAGATATGTACAGTTTTCATCAAATATACGTCCGTATACCTCCATTCCTTCCTCAATTCTTGAAAGTTCCCTATCTCCAGCTGCCTCTAAGGCACGTTCCATCAGATATCTCGCGCCGTTGCCTACAAAACTGCGGCACTCATCAGTAGTAATCTGGGGAAGTCCCATCTCTTTTAATGTCTCTTTCACCGAAAAAGCCAAGGATTCCAATGTATCGGTCAAAGTTCCGTCAAGATCAAATATACAAGTTTTCATAATACATATATCCTCCATGCAATAATCATAGTATGACTATAGGAAAAATTCAAGGGGAATTTCGCAATCCATTCCCCTTAAGTGAGATACTGGCGCATCAGCCGCAGCGCATTCTTTTCCAGACGGCTTACCTGGGCCTGGGAAATCTTGATCTCATCGGCAACTTCCATCTGCGTCTTCCCCTCAAAGAACCGCAGTTTGATAATATACCGTTCCCGTTCTCCCAAATGCTGCATCGCCGCTTCTAATGACAAGTCCTCCACCCACTTTTCTTCCTTATTCTTTGTATCGCTGATCTGATCCATTACATACAGGGCATCGCCTCCGTCATTATATACCGGCTCCTGAAGGCTCATGGGAACCTGAATGGCGTCCAGGGCAAACACGATATCCTCTTTGGATATTCCGATCTCTTCCGCAATCTCCTGGACTGTGGGTTCTTTTAGGTTCTGCTTGATATAATTCTCTTTTGCATAGATTGCCTTATACGCCGTATCACGAAGCGACCGGCTGACACGGATGGAATTATTGTCCCGCATATAGCGCCTGATCTCGCCGATGATCATGGGCACCGCATAAGTAGAAAACTTCACATCCAGTTCCGTATTAAAATTATTGATCGCCTTGATCAGGCCGATGCAGCCGATCTGGAACAGGTCATCCGGATTCTCATTGCTTCCTCCAAACCGCTTTATCACGCTGAGCACAAGGCGTAGATTTCCTTTGATATATTCTTCCTTCGCCTCTGCATCCCCCGCTTTTATGCGCGCAAACAAAGCTTCCTTTTCCTCTTCTTTCAGGATTGGAAGCTTTGCCGTATTCACACCACATATTTCAACTTTTCCCTGTGCCATTGTCAGAACCCTCCTACTAGATGAATGAATAATTAATATCTAGTAAAATGATTCTCCATAAGCTCTTTTGTTATTCTTTACACCGCCAAAATAAAAAAAGTTTTAGACCTTGACAAAACATTGAAACCCAAAAAGCCACATGCTATAATTATAAAAATTATTGAAATCATTTTGAAAGGCGGCCCCTATGAAAAGATTCCAGATGCTACTACTCTTATTGCTCATCTTTTTTGCCGGGCTGTTTTTTGTTTCTATTGATAACAATTCTCACAATGCATCCTCTTACAAAGAGCGGCCTGCCTCCCATGCAGAGGGCTATATCTGCCAGCCGGCGGCTATCACGCCTTATATGGAAGCCTCAAGCGTATATCCGGGTTCTCAAAAAAAGGCGTCTTTCAGAAGAGGAGGCTCCCTGATGCTGCGTCTTCCTGTCCTGTACGCATGCTGCCGGATTCCTTACCTCCTGGGGCTTTCCGCAAAGTACAGTCGTCTTTTTCACCCGACAGGTAGCCTCTTGGCTTCTATGATTTTCATGCTCCAGATTTGGATCATTCACCAGGCAGATGGAAAAAAGCGTTCTCCTTTGTATAAAACCAGCAATTTTATATAAAGGAGAATAGAATACTATGGAAATAAACGATCTCTTAATGCTGCTTGGCGGGCTGGCTCTATTTTTGTATGGCATGCAGATGATGAGTACCGGTCTTGAGACCGCCGCAGGCAACAAGATGAAGACGATCCTTGAGAAACTGACCTCCAATCGCTTCAAAGGTGTTCTGGCAGGCGCTGCCATTACAGCTGTCATCCAATCTTCTTCCGCCACCACCGTCATGGTCGTAGGCTTCGTCAATTCTGGCCTTATGACTTTAAGCCAGGCCGTATGGGTAATTATGGGAGCCAATATAGGAACCACGATTACCGGACAGCTGATTGCGCTGGATATCGGGGCGATCGCGCCTTTGATCGCATTTATAAGCGTTGCCGTCATATTGTTTTCCAAGAATGATAAAGTAAAGCATATCAGTTCCATTTTTGCGGGACTGGGCGTACTGTTTATCGGCATGGATATGATGGGCGAGGCGATGGCGCCGCTGCAGTCGTCCCCTGCTTTTCTGAAGCTTATGACTACCTTCCAGAATCCACTTGCGGGCATACTGATCGGTGCCGCATTTACTGCTATCATCCAGTCTTCCTCCGCTTCGGTGGGAATCTTGCAGGCTCTGGCGGCCACGGGGACAATCCCCTTATCCGGCGCTGTCTATATCCTGTTCGGACAGAATATCGGCACTTGCATTACCGCTGTCCTGGCTTCCATCGGCACAAAAGTCAACGCAAAGCGTACCACAGTGATCCATCTGCTGTTTAACATCATAGGCACGCTGATCTTTACCTGCATCTGCATGGCAACACCTTTCGTATCCTTTATGGAGACGCTGACTGGCAATCCTGTGGCACAGATAGCCAACGTTCACACCACGTTTAATATTGTAACCACGCTGATCCTTCTGCCCTTTGGCGGCCTCATGGCCAAGGCAGCCGTCCGGCTGCTCCCGGATACAAAAGCCAGCGAGCCTCAAAAAAGGAAGCTGGAATACATTGCGCCTTTTGAAGGCCATTATTCCATGGGACATGCCGCCGTTGTCCTCTCCCAGCTTAGCAATGAAGTGTCCAGAATGTCCGGCATGGCAAAAGACAATGTAGAAGCCGCTTATGACGCGCTTTTAAATGGTGACTCGAAAGCCCTGGAAGCCATAGAAGAACGGGAGTCCTACATAGATTACCTGAATGAGGAGATTGCAAAATATATCGTAAGCCTGATGTCTGTGGAGATGTCCGAGAAAGATTCCAAGTGTATCAATAATTATTACATGATCATCAGCAATATAGAAAGAATCGGAGACCACGCGATGAACATCGCTGAATATCTGAAGTCTTTGAAAAAATGGTCCGTGCGCTTCTCCGATAACGCCATCTCGGAGATACGCAAGATGAAGCAGGTGAGCCTTAAGATCCTGGAATGTCTGGAGCGTGCGGATGAGGAAAACAGCCAGTTTCTTCTGGAGCAGGCCGCGAAATATGAAAATCTCATCGATGATATGCAGAAGAAATACCTGAAACGGCAGATAAAAAGGATTCGCAAAGGAAATTGCAAGGCGGAGGCCGGCATCCTCTTTTCCGAACTGCTCACGGACTTTGAGCGAATTGGCGACTATGCCCTTAATCTGGCTGAATTATATGCTGATATGTAGAATAACAAAAGATGGATTTGCAGCAATTTGCTGCAAATCCATTATTTTTCCCAATATCCCGGATTGGAGGCACATCAGTCGCGATCCCATTTATCCGCAAGATTTTGGATCTGATTCTCAAACTTCGCAAGATCCTTGTTGGCAATGCCTTCGTTCTTATATACCACGTCAAGCAGCCGCTTCGCCGCAGCGACCACTCGCCCAAATGCCGCCGTCGCCTTGGCTCTTGCCGGCTTCTCTGCCGCCTTCTTAGGCATCTTCACGCCTTCGCTTAGGATCTCGTTGGAGGCAAGATCCACGCATCCGCCTGAATACGGCGCAAAGGTCGGACAGCCGATCGTGTCTTCCACCAAGTCCGCGAAGTGATCCGTCACCGTATCTTCGCCGTGCACTACGATCACCCTGTCAGGCTTCTGAGTAAATCCTTTCAGCCAGTTCAGCAGCCCGTTCATATCTGCGTGGCCGCTGATTCCTTTCACATCCACGATCCGCGCATTCACCGTAATATTCTCGCCAAAGAGCTTGACGCTCTGCGCGCCCTCGATCAGCTTGCGCCCCAGCGTTCCTACTGCCTGGTAGCCTACGAAGCATATCGTACACTCGCGCCGCCACAGATTATGCTTCAGATGATGGCGGATACGGCCAGCCTCGCACATTCCCGATGCAGAGATGATAACCTTGGGCTTATCATCAAAATTGATCATCCTGGACTCGTCGCTTGTAATCGTAGTCTTAAGTCCAGGAAAGATCAGCGGATTGATTCCTTTCTCCACCAGAGCCATCGCCTCTTCATCAAAGCAGGATTTCACATTCTTATTAAATACGTTGGTGGCTTCAATCGCCAGCGGGCTGTCTACATAGACTTCGAATCCCTGGTACTGGGGCAATAGCCTTTTTCCTTGATCTCTCTGATAAAATATAGCAGTTCCTGGGTTCGGCCAACCGCAAAAGACGGAATGACCACATTGCCGCCCTGATCAAAGGTCTCCTTCAATATCTTCGTAAATTCTCCGATATAATCCGGCACCTCATCGCCATGGGTCCTATCTCCGTAAGTGGATTCGATCACCACGTAGTCTGCCTCGGCTACCTTCTGCGGATCTCTGATAATGGGCTGGTTGGTATTTCCTACGTCTCCTGAAAATACTATCTTTTTAGAAATCCCATCTTCCGTAATCCACACTTCAATGCTGGCGGATCCAAGCAGATGCCCCATATCATTGAATCGGACTTCCATGCCTTCGCATAATGTGATCTTTTGCCCGTAATCGCAGGGCGCCAGCAATTTGATGGCCGCATCCGCATCTTCCATAGTATAGAGCGGCTCATACGTCTCCTCGCCGCTTCTCTTAGCCTTGCGATTTCTCCATTCCGCTTCTGATTCCTGGATGTGCGCGCTGTCTCGCAGCATGATGTTGCACAGATCCGAAGTAGCGAAGGTCGTCACAACATCGCCTTTGAATCCCTGCCTGCAAAGAAGCGGAATCTTTCCGGAATGATCAATATGCGCATGGGTCAGAAGAATATAGTCAATCTCCTTTGCCGTCACAGGAAGTTCCTGATTCTCATACAGATCAGGCCCCTGCTCCATACCACAGTCGATCAAGATATTTTTCCCGCATGCTTCCAACAGATGACAGCTTCCAGTTACTTCGTGGGCTGCACCAATACAGCTAAGCCTCATATACCCAACCCCTTTTTTTCTTCTATTGTATCATCTTTTCAGGGCCTGCGCTATGAATACTTTACCATCTCCCGTTTTAACCGCTGCATGATCTTTTTCTCAAGCCTTGAGATGTAAGACTGGGAGATCCCAAGCATATCTGCTACTTCTTTCTGGGTCTTCTCCTCGCCATCCGGCGTTCCCAGACCAAACCTCATCTTGATAATGGTCCGTTCCCGCCCGGACAGGCGGCTGATGGCTTTGACCAGAAGCTTCCGTTCCACTTCGTTCTCCAAATCTTTATAAATGGTATCCTCGTCCGTCCCCAGAATATCCGAGAGCAGCAGTTCATTCCCGTCCCAGTCCACATTCAGTGGCTCATCGATGGATACCTCCATCTTGGTCTTGTTGTTCCTGCGAAGATACATCAGGATTTCATTCTCTATGCACCTGGAAGCATAGGTTGCCAGCTTGATATTCTTCTCCGGATTAAACGTATTAATTGCTTTTATCAATCCAATCGTGCCTATAGAAATCAAATCCTCTACTCCGACTCCCGTATTGTCGAATTTCTTCGCGATATACACCACCAGCCTCAGGTTATGCTCGATCAGCGTCTTCTTTGCTTCCTCTTCGTCCTCCGATCCCAAGTCATTGATAGCCGCCGTCTCTTCCTCCGTATTAAGGGGCGCAGGCAGTATATCGGAGCCGCCTATGTAATGGACATCCTTCTTGTCCGGGAAAAGCAGCGCTTTGAAGTCGGGTATTACCTTTAGTTTAAATTGATGCGGTACTGCTACTTTTATCATCATCATCTATTCCTCCTACCAAAATCTCAGGATTTATAATCATCTTATATTTATCAGCGGTCATCTCATTCTCGCAAATAGCCACCATCGGTTCTGCAATCCATTGCTTTTTGTCATTGCGTATGCACATTTTATCCAACGTCACAAGAGGCATGACCCCTTCCTTCTTGCCGATGGAATGATAGGGAATGTAGCGTAATCTGACTGCCTCGCTCCCCGCGAGAAGCTCTCTTGCCACATCCTGGTCCAGAATGCATACCGGATTTCCTGTCAGTTCATCCCTCAGGCTGTTTCCCGTATCAATCAACGCCTGTACCTGACATTTTCTTCCATTCATATAAAGTTCTGCCTGGCATCGGTACTGGTTCTGCCTGGAAAGATAGGAAATCAGGCTCCAGATGCCGGATACCGCATAGTAGCTGGCTACTGCCAGTACAAAGAACAGGCTTCCGATCCGCATATACTGTCCGAGGAATTGAAATACCCCACCTGTCAGGAACCCGCTGATATACAGCAGTATCCATGCCCTCAGCATATCTGATCCCCACTTGACTAAAAGCCCTGCCCTGATCATTAAAACATTCACCATGCCATGGAACAGTACGAATTTGACAAACGTATAGGGAACTGGAAGAATTATAACCAGACAAGTCAGTGCTGATCCGAGGAGCGCTCCTAATGCAATGCGTCCATACTTGACTGGACATTTCAGCATCTTCCTTACAGCCGCAAGAAGGATATAATCCATCGTAAAGTTCACCGTGAAAAACACGTCTATGTACAATTCATAATACACGTTCCACCTTCTTTCTCTTTGGGTATACTAAATCGATTTGGTACGTGGGCAAGATTCATTATACGAGTTGCTCCAAAAAGATTTTGTCAGATGATGGAGTCCATTTTTATTTTCGTTCGACAGCACCTTCAAGACACAAGATATAGATTCCCATAAGATGATTTTTTCGGATTTGTCTTATGCTGGCATACAACACTTTGTATCCTTCATTGGCATAAAAGAAAGAATTTTGTGGAATAAAAAAAGAATTTCTTGACAAAACTTGTCGTAATAAGAGGATATATAGAAAAATAGAACGGAAAATAGAAAAAAAGCCAGATACATGAAAATCATGCATCTGGCTTGCTATTATTATTTCTTGAAGAAATCCGGTATCTTGATAGACTGTTCCTTCACCTTGCTAGTTGGGGTTCTTGGCGTCTCTAAGGATGGCGTAGTTCCTCCTACCGGACGCTTTGCCGCATTGGTAGTGCCGCCGCCTTTCGTAGGCGCCATGCCAAAGTCGATCCTTGGAGATGCCTGGGAAGTCTGCGCCGGCTGTACCGGTCTTTCATATCCCTGGGCATGCGTCGCCGCTGTATGCGGCACGGAAGAAACTCTTGGGTTTTCAAGTCTTGCTTTTAGTTTGGAAGCGCTTCCTCCCACATTGTGAAGGCCTGTGGCAATAACCGTAATGGTCGCCTCATCCGCCCTGGAATCATCATACATGGCACCGAAGATGATGTTGGCATCCTCTCCTGCCAGTTCCTGTACATACTCTGCCGCATCCGATGCATCCATAAGGGTGATATCGCCGGATACGTTAATGATGACATGAGAAGCTCCGGCAATGGTTGTCTCAAGAAGCGGACTGGCAACAGCCTGCTTAACTGCCTCAAGAGCCTTATCATCGCCACGTCCCTGTCCGATACCGATATGCGCGATTCCTTTGTCCGTCATAACCGTCTGGACATCGGCAAAGTCAAGGTTGATAAGCGAAGGTACATTGATAAGGTCTGTAATACCCTGGATACCTTGCTGCAATACTTCATCCGCCTTCTTAAGGGCTTCCGGCATAGTGGTGCGTCTATCTACTACTTCCAGCAGTTTATCATTCGGGATAACAATCAGAGTATCCACGCTTTCTTTTAATTTTTCAATTCCCGCAAGGGCATTGTTCATACGTGTCTTTGACTCGAAGCGGAAAGGCTTTGTCACAACGCCTACCGTCAGCGCACCCTGTTCTTTCGCAATCCGCGCAACTACAGGCGTCGCTCCGGTACCTGTGCCGCCGCCCATGCCGCAGGTTACGAATACCATATCCGCGCCTTTTAATGCGGCTGATATCTCCTCTGCGCTTTCTTCTGCTGCCTTTTCTCCAATCTCGGGCCTTGCGCCTGCTCCCAGTCCTTTGGTAATCTTGTCCCCAATCTGCATAAGCGTCGGAGCCTTACATAACTGCAATGCCTGTTTATCTGTATTAATAGCTATAAATTCAACACCGGCAATCTGCTCGTCGATCATTCGGTTGACAGCGTTATTTCCGCCCCCTCCGACTCCAACAACAATTATTTTTGCCGCTGCTTCTGATTCGTTCGTTTTAATTTCTAGCAAGGGTTTCTCCTCCTTTGTTATCCTTATTATATATTATACATCCCGTATATAAAGCAAATGAAAAAAGTTCAGTCTGCCATATATAGTATATAATATAGACTTTTGTATAAAATATCAATAGAATTACAGTATTTTTCTTATTTTTCTTCCGGAAATTCTCCAATATCAAAGGTAATTGTCTCAGTTGTCTCGGAATAATTTTCTAAATGAAGAGTTCCTTCCTGATCTCCCAGTTTTTCCATGATTGGGGCAATCTGCGCAATCTGCTCGGAAGATACGTTTTTTCCCAGGCTTACGCATACTTTTCCGATATACAGATAGATCTTGTCATCCTTACATACGATACGATCCGTAGACAGCTGATACTTCACGACTTCCTTGGACGTCTCCAGTATTTCTTCAAATATCCTGGTATCATCGCTCCTTAACTGCTTGTACAGCTTAATATCCTTTACCTCGATCCCCTCAATGCATGGCAGGCCCTCAATCAGGGATGACGACTCCGAAACCACCAGCCCCGCCTTGTCAAAATATGCATAATCCTCTCCATTACGCACATATCCTACGATGGGCTTCTCCTTCACCGTAACCTTGAGTACCCAAGGAGCCTTAAGTCCAACTTCCATGCTTTCCAGACAGGGGAGCTGCTCTCCGTATCCCAGCGCGTATTTTCCCAGAATATACAGCGTATTAATGGAATATTTATCACTTTGCACCGTATCGACAATCTCCTGATCCGTGCAATATTCATTGCCGCTGATCTCTATCTTCTGTACATAAAAAAGAATCAGAACGCCCAGCGCGATAATCGCGATTCCCAGCAGAAGGACCACCAGCGCGTACAGGCGATGGGACTTCTTCTTTCTTTTTCCCGGCTTTTCCTCTTTCTGACGCTTTTCTTTTCCCATGGTATATACTCCCTTTTTATTCTTTTCATCTTATCTGTTCTATTTTACCAGAGAAGACACGCTTAGTACAAGCCCCATTTCCAAAAGCAGGAACACCACCGACGTTCCCCCGTAGCTGACGAAGGGAAGCGTAATTCCCGTATTGGGTATGGTATTGGTTACTACTGCTATATTAAGGATGACCTGAATCATCATATGCGCCATGGCTCCCGTCGCGATCAGGGCTCCGAATAAGTCCCTGGCGTGAGTGGCGATCACGAAGAATCTCCAGATAAGGATCAGGAACAGGATTAAGACAAATCCTGCTCCAAACAGGCCCAGTTCTTCGCAGATGATCGAGAATATCATATCATTCTGAGCCTCCGGGACGAAACCGAGTTTCTGGACGCTCTGGCCAAGCCCCCGTCCAAACAGGCCTCCAGAGCCAATGGCGTAGAGTCCCTGCAAAGTCTGGTATCCTTTCTCATATGCCTCCGGATTCCTCCAGATGGCGAGACGCTCCAGACGGTAGCTCTCAAGCGCCAGGAAGATCGTCATGAATCCAATGCCCAAAAGCCCCATGAACACAAACTGCCCGTACTTAGGGCTGGCCACGAATACCAGGATGACTCCGATTCCCAGAATGATGATGGCCGTGCTCAAGTTGCTGGCTCCTACGAGGCCGACGATAGGCAGGATCATAGCCATCACCTTGATCATCGTACGCATCTTTCCCATATTCTTTATATCCTTCGTTATCACATGGGCCAGAAACAATATCACCGCAACCTTGGCAAATTCGGAAGGCTGAAAAGAAAAAGGCCCCAAAGACAACCATCTTTTGGACCCATTATACTCATCGCCTACAAATATGACTGCAACCGACAGAAGGATTGCCGTAAAGTATCCCAGCACAGCCACATGCCTCCACCAGTGATAGTCCATATTGGCTACCACAAACATCCCGGCAATACCCAGAAGCATGGCAAAAGCCTGCTTCTTTAAATAGTAAAATGAATCATGGAACTTTACTTCTCCGTTGTATGCACTTGTACTATACAGGATCACCAAGCCCATGATGATAAGAAGAAGTAACGCAGCAAGAAGCGTATAATCATGCTTCGAATTTCTTTTTTTAGATTGTGCCAATCTATGCCACTCCTTATAAGGAATTTACAATCTCTTTGAACTTCTCTCCGCGTACTTCATAACTTGGGAACATATCCCAGCTTGCGCATGCCGGCGATAGCAGTACTGCATCCCCTGGCATGGCGATCTTCGCTGCCGTAAGCACCGCATCTTCAAATGTATCTGCAAACAGGTAATCCTTGAATCCGCAGGCATCCGCATCTTTTGCGATCTTTTCCTTCGTTGCCCCAAGAAGCACCAGTTTTTTCACTTTTCCGTCAAAACTTTCAATCCAATCCGTGTAGGCGGAATCCTTGTCGTATCCTCCTCCGATCAGCACTGTCGGCCTGTTCATGGCCTGGATGCCTTTGATCGCGGCATCTGGGTTGGTACCCTTGGAATCATTGTAATAGGCGACCCCGTTCTTCTCCGTCACATATTCGATCCTATGCTCTACTCCTCTGAACTCCTTGATGCTTTTGCGGATCGTCTCCATAGGCACGCCATAGACATAAGCCATAGCAACGGCTGCCATCACGTTCTCGTAATTATGGGTTCCAAGAAGCTGCAGTTCATCTACACGGCATACGCTGACTTCTTCGCCGTTTCTATAGATGATATTGCCATCCTCAAGATAGATTCCCTTTTCTAGTTTACGCTGGCTGCTGAAATATAGAACCTGTGCTTTGACTTTCTTTCCAAATTCTCTTGTCAGGCTGTCTTCATAATTCAGGATGCAATAGTCCTGCGGCCCCTGATTTCTGGCAATGTTCTTTTTCGCGTTCACATAGGCTTCCATGGTATGGTGTCGATTGAGATGATCCGGCGTAAAGTTAAGAATCGCGCTCACCTTCGGGCGAAAGTCCACGATGCTTTCCAGCTGAAAACTGCTCATCTCGGCTACCGTAATCGTATTTTCATTCATCTGTCCTGCCACGGCCGTATAGGGATTGCCTATATTGCCGACAATGTATACATTATCCTGATAATTCTTCATGATCTCGCCCAGCAGGGAGGTCGTCGTGGTCTTTCCATTGGTGCCGGTGATTGCCAGAACATCGCCTTTGCCAAACGCATACGCAAGTTCTACCTCGCCGATTACCTGGATGCCCCGCTTTCTCATCTCTACTACCACGGGAAGGTCTGTAGGAACGCCGGGACTTAAGATTACCATATCCAGGCCATCCAGCAGTTCTTCCGGAAAACTTCCCAGTACCACCGATGTCTTCGGGCCTCCTCCAAGGCTGCTTAGCAGTCCTGCTTTATCCAATTTCTCATTGCCGTCATACAGCACCACCTGCGCGCCATGCTGCGCAAGCAGTTTTGCTGCTCCTATTCCGCTGATTCCAGATCCAAACACCAGGACTTTTTTCTCTTTTACTTCCATAGATATCCTCCTACATAGCCATTAATGCAATCAGGCACAGGATTGCCGTAATAATAGAAAATACTGCCACTACCTTTGTCTCAGACCATCCGCACAGTTCAAAATGATGATGTATCGGCGCCATCTTAAAGAACCTCTTGCCGCCGGTCTTTTTAAAATATGTCACCTGGATCATGACAGACGCCACTTCCACCAGATACACCAGGCCTACAATAATGATAAATATGGGCATCTGCAGCATATATGCCGTGGATGCCACGAATCCTCCCAATGCCAGGGAGCCTGTATCTCCCATGAACACGCTGGCCGGATATACATTAAACAGCAGGAAGCCAAGAAGCGCTCCTACTACCGCGCACGTGATTGGCGAGATGCCGCTCTTGGTTCCGATCGCAACCACCGTGAAGAATGTGGCTACCAGCACGGTTACGCTGGAAGCAAGGCCATCCAGGCCGTCCGTAAAGTTTACGCCGTTTACGGTTCCGATTACCGCAATGAACATGACCGGAACTGCAAGCCAGCCTATATTCAGATATTTTCCGCCGGAAAACGGAAGCAGCATCGCAAGGGATACATCCGTAAATTTCAGGATATAGAATGCAAAGATAGCGGTAACAACAATCTGCAGGGCCATCTTCTGCTTCGGGTACAGTCCGTCCGAACGCCTCATCACTACTTTCAGGTAATCATCCAAAAAGCCAATCAGGCCAAATCCCAAGGTTACAAATAATATAGGAAGGATCTTTGGATAATCCTTGATGTAGAACACAGAAGTAATCACAATACTCAGGAGTATGATGACGCCTCCCATGGTAGGCGTCCCTGCCTTCTTAAGATGGGACTTCACGCCGTCTTCCCGCTCTGTCTGGCCCATTTTCAGCCTTCTTAATATCGGTATGATCACCGGCCCCATAATTACGCACAATGCAAAGGATATCAACACTGGTATAAATACTTTATAATCCATAATCCACCTCTTCGTCTCTTTTGTTAATCAGGCAATTTCTTAACCTTACCTAGTATACTTCATTTCCTATTGTTTTTCAATGCCAAGATAGGGCAATATATTCTCAAATATATTCCCTACGACAGGCGCTGCGATCGTCCCGCCATAATAGACTCCCTGCGGATTATATATGACGCACATCCCCAGCACCTGCGGGTTATCCGCCGGTGCAAACCCAATGAACGAAGAGATATATTTATTGGCGCTTCGCGGCAGTGTCTGGGAGGTTGCTGTCTTTCCTCCGATCCGGAAGCCTTCCACCTTGGCGTTTTTTCCGGAGCCTTCGGATACTACGCTCTCCAGAAGCATGCGCATAGTAGCGGAAGTCTCTTCTGATACGATATTCTTCTTTTCCTTGTAGCGAAATTCTTCTACTTCTTTTCCTTTCGAATCCAGGACTCTTACTCCGAAGTGGGGCGTCACTCTTCTTCCTCCGTTGATCAAGGAACTGACCGTCGTTGCCATCTGCATCGGCGTAATCTGGAAGGACTGGCCAAAACTCATCGTCGCCAGTTCCACAAGCCCTATATTCTCCTTCTTATGCATGATCGTGCCCGCCTCGCCCGGAAGGTCTACGCCCGTCATATCCATCAGGCCGAACTGCCCGAAATAGTCGTAGAACCGATCCACGCCCAGCCTCAGCCCGATATCAATAAACACCGGATTGCAGGAATTCTGGATGCCCTGGACAAAAGTCTCTGATCCATGCCCTCCTACTTTGTGGCAGCGGATCTTACGGTCCTCCACCACCCGGTATCCGGGACAGCTAAACGTATCATCCAGATGAACCACGCCTTCCTCCAGACAGGCGGATGCAGTGATGATCTTAAAGGTGGACCCCGGCTCGTAGGTATCATTGATGCATCCATTCCTCCACATCTGATTCAGCGCATCCTGCTTCTTCTCGTCCGTCATGGACTCGCCGTTTTCTTCGGTGTTCAAGGTGAAGGGCTCGTTCAGGTTGAATTCGGGCACATTTACCATGGCAAGGATCTCCCCGTTCTGTGGATTCATAAGCAGGATAGCCACCTTGTCTGCCTGCTTTTCTTCCATTACCTTTTCCGCCATCTGCTGGGCATACATCTGGATATTATAATCCAGGCTTACCTGAAGCGTATTTCCTGCCACCGGCTCCACCCGATCTTCCGCTACCCCGTCAAGTTCCACGCCTCTGGCATCCGTTGTCGTCAATATCGTTCCATTAATTCCCTTTAAATATTCCTCATATTTTACCTCAAGTCCGATAATTCCCTGGTTATCTCCTCCGGTAAATCCAAGGACTTTGGAGGCCAGCTCGTTATAAGGATAGTATCGTTTGAAATCTTCATCTACCTTCACGCCTTCCAATTCCAGGTTCCGAATCTTATCCCCGGTGGCCTTATCCACATTCGCCTTGATCCGCTCCATAGAAGACACCTTCTCTACCCTGGCCCTCACCGTCGCCTCGTCCATCTCAAGGGCAGCGGAAAGTTCCCGGATTACGGTTTCCGGATCCTTTACCTGGCTATGGATCACAGAGATGGTGCAGACCGTCTTATTGGTAGCCAGGACGGTGCCTCCCGCATCCACGATCTCCCCTCTGGCTGCCTTGATCTCCCGCTCCCTCTCATGAAGGGCTTCCGCCTTCTTCTGGTAGTATTGGGCATCAAATACCATCAGATAGACCAGCCTCCCCACCAGCGCCAGAATAATTGCAGCCGCGCAGATGAATACTACGAATATCTTTTTCTTGTTATACGTTTTATTCTTCATATTGAAAAAACCTCACAAAAGCCGTTTCTATAATTTATTATGGCTTTTGTAAGGTTATTCAGCTAATTTCCCTCAGCGTCCGCTGATTTCTCTATTCCCAGATAAGGGAAGATCTCCGTCATGATCTTGGAGGACAGTTCTGTGGCATAGGAACTGGAGGCCTGTCCCGGCACGTTTGGCTCATCTACGACTACATATACCACGACCTCCGGATTTTCCTGGGGTGCATATCCGATGAAAGATACCAGATACTTTCCGTTACCCCTGGGCAGCTTCTCAGCGGTTCCTGTCTTACCGCCCACATCATAGCCTTCTACAGCCGCCAGGGAGCCGGTACCTTCCTGAACAACGCCCAGCATATAATCTTTCAGGATATCGCTGGTCTCCTTGGAAACCGTCTTCTTCATCAATACAGGATCCCGGTTCTCCGTTACGTTGCCGTTGTCATCCTGTATCTGCTTTACCACATGCGGCTTATAATAGTCCCCTCCATTGATCAGGGAGCTGAAAGCAGCCACCATCTGGGTCATCGTCACATTAAAGTTCTGGCCAAATGCGTTGGTAGCAAGGCTGGCCGCATCCATATTCTCAGGCGTATACAGAAGTCCTTCGGTAGATCCTTCTCCTGGAAGGTCAATCCCGGTATATTCTCCAAATCCAAATAGTTTCTGATAACGGCAGAATTCTTCCGTGCCAATACTCTGGCCAATCTCCATCAGCGCAACGTTACAGGAATTTTCAAGAGACTGCTTCAACGTCTGCGGGCCGTGTCCATCCCTGTTGCTACAGTGGATGTCGTGGTCGCCTACATGAAGCACGCCGCCACATACATAATTCTCGTCCCCGGTCAGAATCCCGGTTTCCAGTCCTGCGGCAATGGTAAATGGCTTGAATGTAGAGCCCGGCTCGTAGGTATCGCTGATGCAGAAATTATTCCACAGTTCATTCAGTTTTTCGATCTTTTCATCATCCGACATTGCGGCGAGTTCTTCTTCCGAGTAATATTTTGATATATCCCTTGGATTGTTCAAATCATAATTCGGATAGGAGGCTTCTGCAAGGATCTCCCCATTTTGAGGGTTCATTACGATAACCGCCGTGTTCTTGCTTCCCTCGCCCGGAGTCGTCTCATTCTTGTGCGCATCATTAAATTCCAGAATGTGCTTTTCCACGATATTCTGCACCTGGAGGTCAATGGTAGAGACCACCGTGCTGCCATTATCAGCCTCTTTGACCGTACGCTCGAAGGAGGAACTGTCATCCAGATACCCATACTCTCTTCCATCCGTTCCGTTGAGGATGGAATTATAGGATGCCTCGATCCCATTGCTGCCCACATTCCCATCGACGGTAAAGCCGATAACATCGCTGGCAAGCGTGCTGTAAGGATAGGTCCTGATATAATCTTCTTCCAGCCAGATTCCTTTCACATCCGGATATTTCTTGTCATCCTTGTCTATTTTCTCAAATTCTTTCGCCTTGGCGTAATCCACGCCTTTCTGCAATATATTATATCTGCTGGACGGGCTCTTATCCATCAGTTCCCGCACCTTGTCTTCTTCGATTCCAAAACAGTCCTTCAGCACTTCAATCGTCGGCTCGATATAATCCTTATCGCTCATCATCACCTTCACATCCAGGATCACGTTATAGACCCTTTCGCTGGTTGCCATCTTCGTGCCGTTGCGGTCCACGATATCTCCCCTTTTAAAAGGAATGGTCCGGCTGTCATACTGCTGCTGATCCAGGACCACCTTCGTGTATTTGTCTCCGCTGGCTGCGTTGATATAGGTGATTCTGCCAACTAAGAAAACAAAAGCTAGTACAATTGCCACGAAGAGCATTACTAGCTTTTTTTGCATTAGTTTGGAAAATCTTTTCTTAAAGAAAGTTTTTGTCTGTTTTGCCATATTTCCACCTATTTAGAATTCTTGTCTGACTGGGCTAGCACGCCGTCTTCTGGAATGTTCTCATACTGCTTCACATAATCTGTGGCAGGATTGTCATATTCTACAACCTGCTCCGGCGAAGCATATACCATTCCCAGATCCGTCTGTGCTTTATCGCGTATCTCGTCCAGATTGACGGAATCCATAATCGCATTATACTTGGTATTATTCTCTTCTTTCATATCCGCCAGTTCTTCCTGCATCGCAGTAATGTTCTTGGAACGGCTGGTAATCCTGGACTGAAGCTGGACATAATTGACACACACGATCAATGCCATCAATGCTGCCACTGTCAGGAAAACCACGTATGCGGAACTCATACGGAGGGCTTGTCTCCTATTTCTGCGCACCTGGCGGCTTGTCCTTTTCTCTGGTCTTTCGGGCGACTTTTCATGGCGTCTCGGCTCATATGCCGGCTTTGTTACCACATTGCCATATACATACATCTGTGCGGACGCGCTGTTTCTTTCACTGCTTCTTCTTGCGTACTGCTGTCTGCCTGCTGAATAATTCTGTCTTGCTGCCATGTCTGTCACCCCTTTCTATCTTCTATCTATCGGCACTTATCTTCTCTCAAAGATGCGAAGCTTCGCGCTCTTTGAGCGGCTGTTTGCCTCCATCTCTTCCTCGCTTGGAAGGATGGGCTTTCTAGTAACAATACTCCCCTTTGATACATTCCCGCATACGCACACGGGAAAATCCGGCGGACAGGTGCAAGGATTCTCATTCTTCTTGAATGCGCTCTTTACAATCCTGTCTTCCAGCGAGTGGAACGTGATAATGCATAGCCTTCCACCCGGATTCAATAGTTCGATCATGTCGTCCAGCGTATCTCTTAGAACCTCCAGTTCCCGGTTCAATTCAATGCGGATAGCCTGGAACGTCCGCTTAGCCGGATGTCCAGACTTCTTCTGGTACTTCATTGGTATGGCCCCTCTGATAATCTCTGTCAGCTGGCCTGTCGTCTCGATGGGACCTTTGCCGCGCTGGGCTACGATATGCTTGGCAATGTTCTTGGCAAACTTATCCTCCCCATAATCTCTGATCACACGGTAAAGGTCCATCTCGCTGTAGTCATTGACGATGTCCCTGGCTGTCATCTTCTGACGTGTATCCATCCGCATGTCCAGAGGCGCATCTTCTCGATAGGAAAATCCACGTTCTGCCGTATCCAATTGATAAGATGATACGCCCAGATCCAGGATGATTCCGTCGACCTTGTCAATTCCCAATTCATGGAGCCGCGACTTCATATCACAATAGTTGCTCCTGACTATGGTGACTTTCTCCCCGAAGTCTTTTAAGCGGGCGCCTGCAGCCTCGATGGCCGCTGCGTCCTGGTCTATTCCTATAATACTCCCCTTTGTTCCGAGGCATGTGCATACTTCATAGGCATGTCCGCCTCCACCAAGCGTCCCATCTACATAGATGCCATCCGGCCTGATGTTTAATCCATTGATTGTCTCATCCAGTAATACTGACTTGTGTTCGAATTCCATATCTTCTCCCTCTAGATACTGAATCCGCTGGCTTCCATATCAGATGCAATATCTTCAATGTTAAGTTCCACTTCAGCATTCTTTTCATCCCATCTTGCTTTGTCCCAAATCTCGGCACGCTTCCCCATGCCGATGAACACTACTTCTTTATCCAATTTGGCAAAATCTCTCAGAACGGAAGGAATAAGCGTTCTCCCCTGCTTATCCAGATCTCCGTCGGTTGCGCTCCCTATAAAGAAGTAAGCAAGCGCGCGGGCTTTTTTATCTGTGGTCGTGGGTAAGGCGTTAAGTTTCTCTTCAAAGGTGTTCCATTCGTCTTCCGGGTATACATAGAGGCAATTTTCCATTCCTTTTGTTATGACGAAATGCTCCCCTAAATCGTCACGAAACTTGGCCGGAATGATCAATCTGCCTTTTGTATCAATATTATGACTGTACTCCCCTTTCAACATAAGAACTCACCTTCTCCCAGTGGTCTTCCACTTATCTACCACTTTGCTCCACTTCTCACCACTTTCTACCACTTGAAACCATTGTAAACTACTTTTTTATTGTTTTCAAGCCCTTTTTATAATTTTAGGCAAAAAAATAACGGGCAGAATTTCTTCTGCCCGCAATCGCGTCTGTCTTGCTGCTATTCACCTGCTTCAGCCGCATCGG
Source organism: [Clostridium] scindens (assembly GCF_019597925.1). NCBI lineage: Bacteria > Bacillati > Bacillota > Clostridia > Lachnospirales > Lachnospiraceae > Lachnoclostridium > [Clostridium] scindens. Next base: position 2,500,163 of record NZ_CP080442.1, read on the forward strand.
CAAGGTTCTGCGTCAGATCATTGACAGCAGTATAGTCAATCTGCACCTTATCCTTCGGCTTGTTGGATTCATACGTTCCATAGGCGGAATACCCGATCCACCCGATCAATACAAGTCCCACGACTCCCACCACGCATTTGCGCAGGATGTTCTGGAACTTTTCTTTTTTCAAATTCTTCTTACGGTTTGCTTTTTCCTTCTTATATCTATCTACTTTTTCCTGACTCATAATTTCCGGCTCCTTCTTTCCAGGCTAGAAATATTCTATCACAATCCTGCGGATTATACAACCACAATTATGCCTCCATCGGATGCATACATGCTGCTGATTCCCGCCGTATCAAGGATCACCACATCCCTGAACTGCGCCTTTGCCATCAGCATCTCTTTCACATATTCCGCTCGGTCCGGGCAGTTGCAATGGGAAATCGCCAATATCTTATCCTTGGAATTCTTCAGATTCTCCACCACGTGATCCGCCATCTTCATCAGCGCTTTCTTGACTCCTCTGGCCTGTCCCAGCTGCTTGATCACTCCATCCGCAGTAGCGCCCATAACCGGCTTGATGTTTAGCGCCGTGGCCACGATTGCCTTAAGGCCTGTAAGCCGTCCGTTCTTTCTTAGCGTCTCCAGAGTCTCCAGTACAAAATATGTGTCCTGCTGGGCGATATATGCTTCCACTTCGTCTACGATATCCTGAAACTCCATGCCTTTTTCCTCGCACTCGGCAATCTTCATGGCTATCAAAGTCTCTCCCACTGATGCGGACCGTGAGTTAAACACATAGATATCTTTTTCTCCATGCTCTTCATGATACAGATTCTTCCCCAGCATGGCGCTATTGTAAGAACCGCTTAATTCTGCCGATAAGGTTACCGCGTATACATGATCCGCATCACAGCAGTACCCTTGCATATATCTTTCCGGAGATGGGCAGGATGACTTGGGACATTCCGGCGATGATGCCACCAGTTTCAGAAAGCCCGCCTGGTCAAATGACTCGTCATCAATAATATGACGTCCTGCTACATCTATCTCTAATGATGCCGTCTCAAAATACCCGGACGCCTTCATATCTTCTGTCAATTCTCCACAACTGTCAACAATGATCTTATAACTCATATCGTTCCTCCCGGCATGCCGACATCTATACATTTTAGCATGTCATCTATTTCTATTATATGTAGTTTTGAATACTACATTATTCATCATAGCATATTTATGCCAGAAAGAAAAGTATTTTATTCGCTGATTTTGATTCTCTGCGATACCCCCAGCGCAATCCCCATCTCCGCCATCAGAAACAGAATCGAGGTTCCTCCGTAACTGATAAACGGAAGCGTGATTCCCGTCGTAGGAATCAGATTGATGACAACTGCCACATTCAATACTACCTGGAGGGCGATATGGGCAAAAATTCCTGTTACGATCAAGGATCCATAAAGGTCCGGCGCATTCTGGGCAATAAACAGAAGCCGAAACAGCAGCATTCCGAATAGCACCAGGACGATGATCGCTCCAAACACGCCCAGTTCCTCACATATAATAGAAAGAATCATATCATTCTGCACTTCAGGAATGATCATCTTCTGCGCGCTGTTGCCCAGTCCCTTTCCAAAGAATCCTCCGGAACCAATGGCATAGAGAGCCTGCATGATCTGGTATCCACCCTCTGAGGCATGGTCTTCCGGATTCAGCCATACCAGAATTCTTCGCAGACGGAAGTTCTCGCTGGTTGCAAGCGCCATTCCCAGTATCTTCACTCCTACCAGAATCACTGCCAGTCCGGCAATAACGATGGCAATAAAGGGCTTCGTCTTTGGATGCACGACGAATACCATGATGCATGAGATTCCCATAACGATAATGGCAGTACTTAGGTTATCTGTAAGAAAAAGAACGCAGGCTGCAGAGAAGCCGCCCCACAGGAGAACCTGTCCAATACCTCTTAGCGTCTTTATCTCCTTGCCCATCTTGCAGATCAGCACCGGTATGAACAGAATCACTGCAATCTTCGCAATCTCCGATGGCTGCAGCTGCTGGTCAAATGGAAGCTTGATCCATCGCTTGGCGCCATTTACTTCTTTCCCGAGAGGCGTCTTTACCAGAAGCATCATGAATACGGAGAAGAAATAAATCGGCTTTGCCCATTTAATATAGACATGATAGTCGATCTTCATAACGATATACATGCCGATAAATCCAACGATGCAGAACAGGATCTGCCGCTTAAAATAATGCATGCTGTCCCCATAGCTTACCAAAGCGCTGTAGGCGCTTGTGCTATACAGCATCACCAGGCCAAAGCAGGACAGGAATATCAGCACGGCCAGCAAGCTATAGTCAAAATAACTGACGGTATTTGTTCGCTTTTTTCTTGTTTCTTTTTTTCTAGCCATATTTTACACTCCAATCGTCTCTATTATACTCAGATACAGAGGTAAAAACAACTAGGAATTTGGATGCCGCTGTCCTCGCGGCCCTGCTTACTCGTTGCCATACAACGCGATTTCTTCTGCCTGGAGCGCGTCATATTTGCTGCACACGTCATCTACACTTGCGCCCTGGTACAGTTCCAGGCACAGTTCCTTGATGGTGTTCCAGGTGTTAAAATGAAGCGTAAAATCCTGGTTGGGTATCTGCCCGCCTTTTGCCACGCAGGATACAAAACTGTCCGCCTGAGGCAGCGTTGAGGCTTGATTTCCTTGGGCGGAGGAAATCTTCCCCAGTTTTTTGGCAAATTCATTCAGTGTCTCCGGCGTACAAAGGTTTTCCACTATGGTCAAAGCTTCTTTTAAGTGCTCCGAGTTGGGATTCACCGCCACCCTCTGATCTGCTCCCACAACGCATACAGCCCCCTTGGGAAGTACAGGAAGAGCAGTCATCTCAACCTCAAAGGCATAGTCATCTCGAAAGGCTTTTTCGCGGCATAGCGAACTGATGAACGCACATTTCCCTTCGGCAAAAAATGCCGCTTCCTCCTCACTGCTTGGCAGCGTATTCAAGGCTTGATCCAGATCCAGATATCCTTTATCAACCATGGTCTGAAGAAATTCGAACCCGTCCCTCATATAAGTGCTGATAGGCGTCTTGCCGCTTGCCAGCTGTTTTACCAGTTCCTCGCTCTTTGGATCCTGGTACACTGGTCCCAGGCCCGCGCACATAGCAGGAACACTGAGTCCAAAATCCTTATTGGCCCCATAAGGAAGAATGCCATTGCCTTTCAGCGTCTCGCAGACTGTATAGAACTCTTCAAGATTTCCCGGCACCTCTAATCCATTCTGGCGTAGCATATCCACGTTCCAGATCAGTCCAAAGCCCGTGTAAGACAGCGGGACCGAGAAGACTTTATCATTATATATGCTCTGGCATAATGCATCTTCTGAAAGATTGTCAATACAATCCAGATCGGACAGGTCATAGATAAAGCCTTTCTGGTCAAACTCCAGCACATCCTCCGCCGGGATGATGTACAAGTCGTCTGACTGCCCGCTTTCCATCCGCTTCAGCAAAAGTTCCCTGTAAGACAAGCCTTCCTCCGCATAATAATTTGCATAATCGCTGTACAGGATAATATTGCCCTGGCTTTTGGGATTGATCACCTCGCTGCAGCAATCATTAATAGCTTCCGATATCTCTTCCCCTTGGGTAAATAAAGAGATTACCACATCCGGCTCGTTCTCATCGATATAGACATCCGCCTCCTCTTTTTTGCCTGCACATCCTCCACATAGAAGAATGCAGGCCATGCCTGCTGCCATCCGTCTTGCATGCTTTGCTTTCATCATTTTACTTCCTCGCTTTCTTCTCCCCAATAAGACCGGATGACCTCAAACACCCGTTCCATATTGATCGGTTTTGGAATATGGGCATTCATTCCGGCGTTTTTACATCTCAGGATGTCCTCTTCGAAGGCGTCCGCGGTCATGGCAATAATTGGAATCCGATCAGCGCCTTTCCCGGGAATCTTCCGTATATTCTTTGTAGCCGCAAAGCCATCCATCACTGGCATATGAATATCCATAAAGATCATATCATAATATCCTTCTTCGCTCTGCTCCATTTTCCGAACGGCCTGCAGGCCGTTCTCTACGCTATCCACCCATATGCCGGCACTGCTTAACAGTTCTATGGCAATCTCCCGGTTCAGTTCATTGTCCTCGACCACCAGCACCCGCAGCCCATCGAACCGGCCTGCTGTGCCTGCATCGTCAGGAACTTCCTGCGCTTTTGCAGAAGAGCCCGCGATATAAAAACGCAGTTTCTGCACCAGTTCGGATCGGAAGATGGGCTTTGTCAGGAATCCATTGATTCCTGCCTCCAGCGCTTCCTGCTCCACCTCTTCCCAATTGTAGGCGGACAGAAGGATAATGGGTATATCCCTTCCAAGACTTGCGCGGATGCTGCGGGCAGTCTCAACTCCATCCATCTGAGGCATCTTCCAATCCAATATGACCGCAAAGTAGTCCTGGCCCTTAAGATGCGCGCTGGTTGCCGCTTCCACAGCGGATCGGCCATCCAATGTCCAATCCACGTGTACGCCGACCTCCTCCAGCATGATCTGGATGCCTTCGCAGGTATCCGGGCTGTCATCGACAACCAGAACCGTATGGCCCGCCAGGACTGCCGCTTCTTGATCACGGGTCTCTGATAATTGCATAGGAAGAGTGACCGTGAATCTTGATCCCGCGCCCGGAGTGCTTTCCACACGGATCGTCCCTCCCATCATATCCACAATATTCTTGGTAATAGCCATGCCCAGGCCAGTACCGGTAATCTTGCTCAGGCGGTTGTCTTCCGCCCGCTCGAATGGACTGAACATGCGTCTCATAAAATCTGGCTCCATGCCGATTCCATTGTCTTCCACCTGGAATATAATGTCCACCATCTGGCTGGACCGGCGCCTTTCATTAAGCCGGATGGTAATCTCGCCGCCCTCCGGCGTATACTTCACCGCATTAGACAGAAGATTTATCAGAATCTTCTGTATATGCAGGGCGTCCCCTATTACCGTATCATAATCCAGAACTGAAGACTTGACATGCATCGTATGCCCTTTTTTCGCGAGTTCCGTCTTAATCAGAAGCAGTACGTTGGAGATCAGTTCCGGCAAGTTTACAGGCTCCTTCTTCAGGCTGAGTTTGCCGCTCTCTATGCGGGACATATCCAGCACCTCATTAATGAGGGCAAGCAGATGATCCGAAGCAACCGATATCTTCTCCAGGCTGTCCTCCACCTTCGTCGGATTATTCAGATTTGCCTTGGCAATGGCCGTCATGCCTATGATTCCATTCATAGGCGTACGGATATCGTGGGACATGGATGAGAAGAATGCCGTCCTGGCACGGTTGTTCTCTTGAGCCTGGCGCAGTGCCTCCGCAAGGTCATCCCGCATATGATGCTCCACGGTGGTATCATGCATCACAGCCAGATACTGCCCGTCATCAGCCGGAATAAAATGTACTTCCGTCCAGCGCTGCAGTTCATTGTCTGTACCCGTCTTATACTCTTTGCGGACTTTTTCCTTCAGCGCGCCTTTAAAGAATGCCTTTCTTTCCGGATCCTGTCTAGGCACTCCGCAATGATCAAACAGAATATCCGGCCCGGCCGCCACCTTCCCAGGCTCCACATCAAACAGCAGGCCCACATTGTCGGAAACCATCTCCACGCTCTGCTTGGCAGGAGCATAGACCAGAAATGCAAAATCGATATTGGCTGATATGTTCTGGAAAAGCCGCTCTCTGTAAATGCGGCCCTGCTCCCGGCCTTTCATAGCCTCCCGGCTCAAAAGAAGCGCCGTAATCAAAACCAGCGCAATCGTCAGTTCTGCAAAAGTAATGCCTACCATCCGTATAATTTCAGAAGATTCCTGCTGTAGAACACTTTTCGGCATGATGGAGATAAGATACCAGTTATAAGAATTCTCCATAGGAAGGAAGCACAAAAGGCTGCTCTCCCCTTTAAACTCCAGGCTTATGGTTCCTGCCTCTCCATTCTTCATCAGCTGCTGCAGTTTTTCTTTTACTTTCTTGCTATTATTCTCCCGATCCAGAAACTCATAGATATCTTCCGTGTTCGATCCCGTGCTCTCTATGATCCACGAGCCCATGCATCCGTCTACCACATAGGCATTTCCCGATCCTCCGCTGAATGTAAAAAGCGCAGGATCGTTGTATCTGGAAAGCGTCTTGTCCGCGTAGAGGGCTCCCACCTGCCTGCCATCCGACAGTACAGGCGCCTGAAACGTAACCTGAAGCCTCCCGCTATCCCCCACATAGGCATCAGAATAACTGCGTTTTCCCTTGGAAAGCGCAGTTTCTTCAAAAGGCAGGGCTGCCGCATCGACTCTTTCCCCGTCACTGTTGATTCCGGTGCCGTTTAAATCTATGTAATAGAATCGGAAGAATTCCGTCGCAGCCGCATAATTGGCAAGAGTCTTCGCCGCATCCTTCTCCCCGCCGCTCATGACGAACAGGCTGGCAGAAGACTCGATCTGCTCCATGTCATTTTCAAGTTCGCTGCTGATGCTGCTCTGGATCATACGTGTGGAATTCATCAGCGACTGGCTGGAACCCTGGTTCATCTTTGTGGTAATGCTGTTCAGCAAAGAAAGCATAAAAACGATGATAAGTGCCAAAAGGCAGATTACGCTGACTAAGATTATAATAGAACGCTTTTTATATTTCCTCATACTCTCCCCTTGGCTTTCCTCTAACTTTGCTATGATTCTATCACAATTGGCATCATCCTGCAATCTTCGCTACTGGAATCCAGAAATCTCGACGGATAACGCGCTATATACCCTCCCTTTAAAAACAACAGAACCGGAAAACAGGGTTCCTCTGCTTCCGGTTCTGCATTTCTCTATTCTATCTTCATAATCTATTCTGTCTTAACTTGCTACATTCTCTCATGGAATGTCCGGGAGATCACTTCTTTTTGCTGTTCTTTTGTCAGCTTGTTAAAGTTAACCGCATATCCGGAAACCCGGATCGTAAGGTTTGGATACTTTTCCGGATTGTTGTAGGCATCTACCAGCGTGTCGCGGTTTAAGACATTTACATTCAGGTGGTGCGCCATCTGTCCAAAGTAGCCATCCAGAACCGCGGTCAGATTCGAAAGCCGCTCTTCCTCCGTCTTGCCCATAGCCTGAGGCACGATGGAGAAGGTGTTGGAGATGCCATCCTTGCAATATTGGTAGGAAAGCTTGGCCACAGAGTTCAGGGATGCCAGCGCGCCGTTTCTGTCTCTTCCGTGCATTGGATTTGCCCCGGGGGCAAACGGCTCTCCTGCTTTTCTCCCGTCAGGGGTGGCTCCCGTTTTCTTCCCGTACACCACGTTCGACGTGATGGTCAGGATCGATAGCGTCGGCTCTGCATCTCTGTACAGTTTCTGCTTCTTAAGTTCTTCATAGAACAGTCTTACCTGCTCGCTGGCAATCTGGTCTGCCCGGTCGTCATCATTTCCAAAGGCCGGATACTCCCCGGTAATCTCATAATCGGTAATCAGCCCCGTCTCCTCATCGCGGATACATCTGACTTTTGCATGCTTGATGGCTGACAATGAGTCTGCAAGCACGCTCATTCCCGCAATGCCAAATGCCATATACCGATGCACGTCCGTATCATGAAGCGCCATCTGGGTCTTCTCATAGGCGTACTTGTCATGCATATAATGAATCACATTCATCGTATTGGCATACATATTCGCAAGCCAAGGCCGGTAGATATCGAGCAGTTCCATAACCTTGTCATATTCCAGATACTCGCCCTGGTATGGCTCATGTTCCGGTCCCACCTGCATATTATGCTTCTCGTCTTTTCCTCCGTTGAGCGCCATCAGAAGCATCTTGGCCAGGTTCGCCCTTGCGCCGAAGAACTGCATCTCTTTTCCAATTCTCATTGCTGATACGCAGCAGGCGATACCATAGTCATCCCCGAACTGCGGACGCATCATGTCATCGTTCTCATACTGGATGGCATCCGTATCGCAGGATACTTTTGCACAGAAGCGCTTGAAATTCTCCGGCAGATTCTTAGACCACAGTACGGTCAGGTTTGGTTCTGCGGATGGCTTCAGGTTATAGAGCGTATGCAGCATGCGGTAGCTGTTCTTGGTCACCAGCGTACGTCCGTCTTCGCCCATGCCTCCTATGGATTCCGTAATCCACATGGGATCTCCAGCAAATAAATCATTGTATTCCGGCGTTCTCAAATGCCTGGCCATGCGAAGCTTCATCACGAAGTCATCCACGATCTCCTGAACCTGCGTCTCATCTAAGATGCCTCTTTCAAGATCCCTTTCAAAATAAATATCCAGGAAGGTAGAGGTTCTGCCCAGGCTCATCGCTGCGCCATTCTGTTCCTTGATCGCTCCCAGATACGCAAAGTAGAGCCATTGAACCGCTTCTTTTGCATTCCGGGCCGGCTGGCTGATATCATAGCCGTACATGGCGGCCATTTCCTTTAATTTTCCAAGGAAATTAATCTGCTGATACAGTTCCTCCAGCTGGCGGATGTGATCCACATCCATCGTCTCCATACTGATTCGGTCTTTATCTTTCTGCTTTTCTTCAATCAGGCGGTCCACGCCGTAAAGGGCCACTCTTCTATAATCTCCGATGATGCGTCCTCTTCCGTATGCATCCGGAAGGCCTGTGATCAGCCCGCAGTGCCTTGCCGCCTTGGTGGCTTTGTTATAGACGCGGAACACCCCGTCATTGTGCGTGGTCCTGTATTGAAACTCGTCTTCTACCTTCTGGGACAATTCGTAGCCATAGGCCTTGCAGGCTTCTCTTGTCATCCGAAGTCCGCCAAAAGGATTGACGCCGCGCTTTAACGGCCTGTCCGTCTGCAGCCCCACGATGATCTCCTTGTCTTTGTCGAGATAGCCGGGCTTATAGTTCAAAAGAGAGGTAACCGTATGGGTGTCAATGTCCAGCACTCCGCCAAACTCTCTTTCCAGCACCAGCAGATTCTCGAATTTGTGCAGCAGTTCCTCCGTGCGTCCGGTAGCCGGCTTAAGGAACTCTTCGTTTCCTTCATAAGGCGTATAGTTCCTCTGGATAAAGTCGCGTACATTGATCTCTTCCTGCCATTTTCCTGTCTGAAATCCTTCCCATTGTGTAAACATCTGATACTTCCTCCTATATTCTGAATATGGCATCCATTCGCTGCTGCTCTCCTTTTATCCTGGTAATGATGGACAAAAAAGAGCAGCATCAAAAAACGATGCTGCCCAGACGGTCGGCTTGATTACAGATCTTCATTCCCTTGTGGTACTCCACATTATCCGTCAGTAATGAAGACCTTTGTCTACTTGTATGAGGAGTATAACATCAGAAAGCCTCAAGTGTCAACTCGTCATTTTTACTAAATTTTATGTTACAGCATCTCTCTCTGGCAAGCTGTGCGGGCGGCAATTCGTCCAAAGCACAGGGCATGCCCAAGGCTGTAGCCGCATGCAGGAACACCGTGGCCAAAATTGCCTGTATTCGCCACTTCTCCTGATGCAAACAGTCCGGGGATGATTCGTCCCTCCTGATCCAGGACTCTTCCTGCAATGTCAATCTGAAGGCCGCCAAATGTTATGGAGGTAGCCGGCTTTAAGAATACCGCATAATAATCAGGGCCTTTCAATTCATGCATCTGGCTTGCCGGCTTTTCGAAGTCTTCGTCAAATCCTGCGCGGCATAGCTCATTATAGCGATTCACCGTATTTTCCAGAACCTCCGGGTCAACGCCCATCTTTCCTGCCAGTTCCTTTATGCTGCCGGCCTTGGGGGTATCTGGCAGGGTAAGCGCATAATTCAGCAGCTGGAAGGGCTCGTCGCCGCAGGTAATATACCATGCGCCAGCGCTTCCCGTACGCGCAAGCTCGGCCCCAACCAGGCTGTGGAACTGATATTCATTGCAGAACCGTTCCCCGCTGCGGGTCACGATCAGCCCTGACTCTTCATTGACGCCTGCCCCGCTTCGATCATGAAGCAGCATGGTCTGGAGATAGGGATGCTGGTAATTTTTCGCCCCGATGGCTTCAGCAGCCCAGATTCCATCTCCCTGGCTGGAATCCGGACAGTTATAATAGTAGTCCTTCATCCATGGGAACTTAGATTCTACCAGTTCCCTGTTGGCCGCATATCCGCCGGTCCCCAGAATTACTCCCTGGCTGGCATGGAAAGTCACGGTACTGCCATCTTGCGTATCTACCGCTTTGGCTCCAACGACTCTTCCATCTTCTCTGATCAGTTCTGTCAGCGCCGTATTCAGAAGCGTAGTGCCGCCCAGTTCATGGAACCGGTTATTCAGCGGAACAATGAAACTGCCGCCCCATCCCATGGTCTGCCCGTCTCCGCCGACGCAATTGTGTATCCTCCATGGCAGCTGAGAGCCATGGGGCGCCTCTAAATCCTGTACCTCATGCCCCAGCTTGATCAGCCATTCCAGGTTCTCATTGGCATGATAGCAGAAATAGTTGATCTTGGGATCATCCAGGAAGCCGCCAGCTGCATTTTTCAAGAAGCCGAACAGTTCCTGTGGAGAGTCATAGATTCCCTGCGCTCTTTGCATACGGGTATCTGCCGCAATGAGCTTGCCTCCGGATATTGCGGAAGAGCCTCCCACGATCCCCTGCTTTTCCACCAGAACAACCTTGGCTCCGCAATCTGCGGCTTCCACGGCCGCGGACAGTCCTGCCAGGCCGCTGCCGAATACGACCACATCCGCGTCAATCGTACGGTCTGGCTTCTTCGCCGGAACCGGTACCGGAACCTTCTTTAAGGCATCTGCATCCCCTCCGGCCTGCTCTACGCATGAGGCGACCGCATGCACGATAGCGCCGCACACCACTTCCGCTCCCACCACCATAGGAACTGCCAGCGACTGATGCTCGATAATCTTAGGAATGTAATGTTCAAAAGGAGAACTCTCCAGGCCATATGCCTGCCCGTAGATTTCCTTATGCTTAACAATCTTAATGTCCGTGATCCGATCCTCTGAGAATGTAACCTCCAATATCACCTTTCCTCTTACTCCGTAGCCTTTTCCGGTATATGTCCCGGGTGTATAACTTGCCATTTTATCCGCTCTCCTTTCTTCCTCTCTTCTATGTTATAAATCCACCATAATTTCCTGGGATTGCAAAGTCAACAGGCTTGCAAAGAATCATATACTATGCCGTTTTTTTGTCGCTTCCCTATACGCTAAATATGTAGAAACTGTCATCTGCCGCTGGCTTTTTGATCTCGCCTCTTCCGCCAGAATGCTCACATCTTATCGGTTTTTCCATACACTATTATTGCAAACGTTTATGGAAGGAGCAAAGCATATGCCTAATTATCGCTATAACACATCTGATTGTACAAGACGCGGCCAGAGCGGCTGCAGCCGACAGCCTGCGGCTGCTTCTGTCCCACCGATGCCAAGCAAGCCGGCGTGCTGCGACGACAGAGCAGAATATGATGAGCTTAATGGCCTGCCAATCGCTATGGCTTACGTGCCGTGGCAGCAATGGCGGGCAATTTATGAAGTGGAAAAAGGATTCCACAGGGGTACGATATTCGAAGAATTAGATAAGCCATTCAAAGGAATAGGAGGTTGCTGCAAATGACAGATAACAGGCCTTGCCGCAAAGATTTATTAGACTGGATCAACGTAGTCAGTTTTGCAGTAGATGACGTGAAACTGTTCCTGGATACGCACCCCTGCAACAAAGAGGCAATGGAATTCTTCGACGAATTCAAAAAGCAGCGCGTCCAGGCGCTGAAGGAATACGCCAAATATTATGGTCCTCTTACGCTTGATACCGCAAGCACTTGCACCGAACGCTGGAATTGGATCAACGAGCCATGGCCATGGCAGGAAGGAGGATGCTAATATATGTGGAATTATGAGAAAAGACTCCAACATCCCGTAAGAATCACACAGACCAATCCCAAGATCGCTCAGGTCATCATCAGCCAGTTTGGCGGGCCTGATGGGGAACTGGCCGCATCTATGCGATATCTCTCTCAAAGATATACGATGCCTTATAAAGAGGTAACCGGCATCCTGACCGATATCGGTACGGAAGAACTGGCACACATGGAAATGGTATGCGCCATCGTCCATCAGCTGACCAGGAATCTTACCCCGGAAGAGATTGAGAAATCCGGCTTTGACAAATATTATGTAGACCATACGCTGGCTTTATGGCCACAGGCCGCAAGCGGAACGCCATGGACTGCCACCTACTTCCAGTCCAAAGGCGATCCTATCACCGATCTGCACGAAGACATGGCAGCGGAGCAGAAAGCAAGAACAACATACGACAACATCCTGCGCCTCGTAAAAGACCCTGAAGTCTGCGAGCCGATCCGCTTCCTCCGGGAACGGGAAATCGTTCACTACCAGAGATTCGGCGAATCCTTAAGGATCGTGCAGGACAATCTGGACAGCAAGAATTTCTACGCCATCAACCCAGAGTTTGATATCAGGCCCTGCGGCAAATAATTGCCCTGCCTCTAATGCCGCTACTTTGCGGCAAAAAAACGATGCCGGTACTTTAAAAGTATCGGCATCGCATTCATTTATCTTTTATTTCAACAGCATAAATATGATCAGCGCGGCTACGATCAAAATAGCGATCGCAAGGATAATGATCGGCGCTTTGGACATCTTCTCTTCCTCTTCATAGTCATAGAAGTCGTCATCCGGCTCTTCCTGGCGTCTTGGCTTCTTCTTTCTGCTCTTGCCATCATCGACAGCCAGCATATCGTCATAGGCTTTGCGCATCTCGTCTTCACGTTTCTTCCGCACATGCTTCGGCGGAATGTTGGAATATCTCTGCTCTTCTTCCTCTTTCTGCTGCATCTTTTTTTGCGGAACCTTGAATTTCTTCTTGCAGTTATAGCATAAAAGATAGTTCGGATCCTTTTTTCCTGGTCTTAGTTCCTGACCGCATATTGGACATTTCATCGGAACGTGTCCCTCCTCGTATCGTGATAGTATTCTTACAGTCCTCAGGCTGCTTTCATATGCAAATATGATTTCATAGGGACATTATAATACATCCGACACAAAATATCAAAAAAAATCTGAAAATATTAGCATAAAGGATATTTTTCCGTCAGTTCTGCCACCATCTCCCTGACCTTTCCAACATTTTCTTCGCTCTTTTGTACAAGGAAGATACATTCTGCAATAACGTCCATATCTTCCTCGGTCATTCCTCTGGTGGTGACTGCCGGAGTGCCAAGCCTGATGCCGCTGGTCACAAACGGAGACCTTGGCTCATTGGGTATGGTATTCTTGTTGCAGGTGATATGCGCATCATCCAGACGCTTTTCCAGTTCTTTTCCCGTCACCTCTTCTTTGCTCAGATCTACCAGCATCAGGTGATTGTCCGTTCCGCCGGATACGATCTTCACGCCTCTTTGCATCAGCCCTTTGCAGAGCGCCTGTGCGTTCTTCAAGATCTGCTGCTGGTATTCCTTGAATTCCGGCTCCAGTGCCTCCTTGAAGCATACCGCTTTGGCAGCAATTACATGTTCCAGCGGGCCTCCCTGGGTTCCTGGGAATATCGCCTTGTCGAAGTTAAACATTTCCTGCGCCTCCTGGTTCCAGAGCATCATTCCTCCCCTGGGGCCCCTCAGCGTCTTGTGCGTCGTGGTTGTCGTCACATGGGCATAGGGAATGGGGCTTGGATGAAGTCCTGCTGCCACAAGGCCTGCAATGTGCGCCATATCCACCATAAGATAAGCCCCTGCCTCATCTGCAATTTCCCGGAAACGCTTAAAGTCAATGGTCCTTGCGTAAGCGCTGGCTCCTGCAATGATCAGCTTCGGCCGCTCTTTTAAAGCGATCTCCCTTACCTTATCATAATCTATAAAGCCATCATCATTGACTCCGTAAGAGACGATCTCAAAGTATTTGCCGGAAAGGTTCACCGGAGAGCCATGGGTCAGATGGCCGCCATGATCCAGATTCATTCCAAGAACCTTATCTCCGGGCGTCAGCATCGCAAAAAACGCTGCCAGATTCGCCTGGGCGCCCGAATGCGGCTGCACGTTGGCATAGTCGCATCCATACAGCTTCTTCGCGCGTTCTCTTGCCAGATCCTCTACAATATCAATACACTGGCAGCCTCCATAATACCTTCTGCCCGGATACCCCTCTGCATACTTGTTGGTCAGCGGGCTTCCCATAGCTGCCATAACTGCCTTGCTTACCCAGTTTTCAGATGCAATCAATTCGATATGGGAATTCTGTCTTTCCATCTCTTTCTTGATTGCATCTGCAATCTCGCTGTCTACCTTTTTAATCTCGTCAAAATCATACATTCCAGTACCTCCTAAGGTGTGTTTCCTAGTTGGGTACTATTATAGCATTATTGCGCATTGGTTCCAAGAGTAACTTCTACATCATTCTTCTCATATTCCCCGTTCTTGCCAGGAGTCTGGACGGTCAATGTAACTTTTTCGCCCGCCTTATAATACTGCAGCTGTTCCTGCAGGGTACTCATGCTATCGATCTCCGTCCCGTCAAGGCCTGTAATGACCGCCCCTTTGGAGATGCCTGCCTTCTGTGCGGCTCCGCCTGAGATCACTTCTGATACGTATACGCCTGTAGGCATATTGTACATCTCGGCGCTGTCGGCCGTAACATCCACGCCTTGGATTCCGATATAGCCTCTTTCATTTTCCGCAACCTTCGTCTTGGTCTTCTGGTTCATAAGGTTCGTAATAATATCGCTTGCATCAGAGATCGGGATTGCATAGCCCATGCCTTCTACAGTATCCGTAGCCACTTTGGCGGAATTGATCCCGATGACCTCTCCTTTGGCATTGAGAAGCGCGCCGCCACTGTTGCCGGGATTGATTGCCGCATCCGTCTGGATCAGCTTGCCGTCAAAACCGTTTAATTCCCTGTTGGTTGCTGAGATGATGCCGGTTGTCACAGACTGCCCATAACCCAGGGCGTTCCCGATAGCGATGGCCGGCTCGCCAACCTGAATCTGCGTGGAATCCCCGAGGGTAGCCACCGCAATCGCATCCATAGTAGAATCCTTAATATCGCTAAGTTTCACCGCTACTACTGCCAGATCCTTTGCCGCGTTGGTTCCTTTGACATTCGCCTCCACGCTTTCCTCATCAATAAAGGAAACGGTCAGCGTATCATTTCCTGCCACAACGTGGTTGTTTGTAACGATCAGAAGTTCTGTATCATTCTGTCCGATAATAATGCCGGAGCCTACGCTCTCGCTTTTCTGTTCCTGCACGCCGCCAAAGAAATTCTGCACCTGCTGCACGCTCATGTTCGTGATCGAGACTACGGAAGGCATTGCGTTTTTTGCAATGTCGGCAATATCCGAGGACACCTTGCTATCCGCTGACGTGGTAAGCTTGGTGCTGTCCACGGTAGCCGTCTGCTTTGCCTTTTTGGCGCTGTCCGAAGTGCCGATAATCTTTCCCGCAACGATGTTGCTGGTCTGGAATGCCGCGCTTGCCACCAGGCCGAACACCAGGCCGAGGCAGGCTGCCTTAACCCACTTCGGGGCGCCTTTCTTATTCTTCTTATGAGGCTCTTTTAAGTCTGGGCCTCCTGCATTCTGATTATTTTCATCCTGTTCCGGTGTATAATAAGTATATTGATTTTCCATATAAAAGTCTCCTTTCATCTATTTATCTTTGTCTATGTATGTAGTCTACTGCCAAATTGTGTTTAAATTGTGATGAAAGAATGACGAAACGATTAAATCCAATTCCCTATTAAATCCCGTATCTTTTCCTCGCTGCCCTTCATAGAACCCTGCGCCATTTCCGGCTTTCCGCCGCCTCTTCCCTCAAATGCCTCATTCAGCATCCTGCACAGAGGACGGACGTCTTCCCTTCTGCTCCCTATGACATAACGGTAGCCCGCTTCATCGGTTCCTGTAAACACTGCACATACTGCCGCGCCTCTTCCCAGCAGCAGGTTCATAAGATCTCTTGGAGCATTCCCGGAAAGCGAAGGGTCGAATACAGCCGTCACCTTATCTTCCACAGGAATCTGTGCCGCCTGATAAGACAGCAGTTTCTGCTGGAAGGAGGCCAGTTTGCCCTTCAGGCTGGCCTGTTCTTCCTTCATACGCTCCACCGCGTCAGCCACTTCATATTCCTTGGCACACAGAAGCGCGGATATCCTCTTGGCATTTTCATCCTTGATCTCGTAATCCAGAAGCGCTCTGCTCCCGCAGAGCATGCTGATGCGTTCTCCGCCTTTATACTTGACCATGCCTACCAGCTTGATCAGCCCAATCTCCCCAGTCCTCTTCACATGTGGCGCGCAGCAGGCGCACACATCGTATCCTGGTACCGTCAAGATCCGGACCTGGCCGTCAATTTCAATCTTGCTGCGGTAATCGAGTTCTTTTAATTCCACTTTGGACGGATAGCTGATCTGGATATCTAGATTCTGAAAGACCGCCCGGTTAGCCTCCTGCTCGATCTCTTTTAACGCTTCCCTCGGAATGGGCCCGTTAAAATCCATGGTACAGTAATCGCTGCCCAAGTGAAAGCCAACATTGTCATAGCCAAACCGCCGATGGATCAGGCCGGAGACTATATGCTCCCCCGTATGCTGCTGCATCCTGTCGAATCGCTGCTCCCAATCGATTCTGCCTGCCACCGTTCTTCCGGTATCCAGCGGCGCTGCCGTCGTGTGGAAGATCACATCTTCCCTCTCCTTAACATCCAGCACTTCGACGTCATCCAGATAGCCGGTATCGGCATACTGGCCGCCCCCTTCCGGGAAAAAGGCGGTGCGATCCAGCACCACCTCATACTTGTCTTTTACCGGACGGCAGTCCAGCACCTTTGCTTCAAATTCCTTCCTATGGCTGTCATTATAATATAATCTGTCCGTCACGTCCTACATCCTCTCCGGTGCTTCAAATCCCAGCACGTCTATGCATGCTTCCAGCACTTTTTTTGCCAGTATCAGCAAGGCAAGGTAACTCTTCTGCCTGGCCTCGTTCTCTTCTGACAGAATCTTCGTCTCATGATAGAAGCGGTTAAATGCATTGGCCACGTCATAGATATATGCGCACACCTTATGAGGCGCCAGTTCTTCATATGCCGTCTCCATCACCTCATTGTATTTTGCCACTTCCAGCATCAGAGCCTTCTCGCTCTCATTATGGGCGCTCTCGATCACAAGTCCTTCAAGGGATTTCCCTTGTGCCTGATATTTATTCAGGATGGACTTGATTCGAACGATGGTATACAGGATGTAAGGCCCTGTGTTGCCCTCAAAAGAAGTGAACCGGTCCACGTCGAATACATAATCTTTGGATGCCTGGTTTGACAGATCCCCATACTTGATTGCCGACATGCCCACGATCTTTGCCGTCTCTTTTGCCTCATCCTCTGCCACAGTACGGTTCTCGGCAATCTTTTTATACATCTCCTCTTCAATCTCTGCAATCAGGTTCTCCAGGCGCATGACTCCGCCCTCCCTGGTCTTAAAAGGCTTTCCATCCTTGCCGTTCATCGTGCCAAAGCCCAGGAATCTTAACTGCGTCTCCTCCGGCACGATCCCCGTCTTCTTAGCAGTGCGGAATACCTGCACAAAATGTAATTCCTGGCGCTTGTCCACGACATAGATGATCTTATCCGGATGGTAATCCGCTTCCCTTTGCACCAGGGTCGCCAGATCCGTCGTTCCATATAAGGACGCTCCGTCGGACTTCTGTATCATGCAAGGCGGCACTTCCTTGGTGTCCGTCTCTTCCTGGACATCAATCACCAGCGCCCCTTCATCAATGTGCGCGTATCCTTCCTTTTTCAGTCGCTCGATCATGTCCGGAATATAGGCCTGGGCATCTGCCTCGCCCTTCCACAGGTCGAATTCTACATTCAGGTTGGCATAGTTCTTCTTCAAATCGGCCACCGATATCTTCATGATATGATTCCACACTGCCGTATAGCCCCGGTGCCCATTCTGCAGCAGATAAGTCGCATTTAGCGCCTCTTCTCTATATGCCTCATCTTCTTTTGCCTTCTGGCTCGCCGTCGGATAGATCTCTTCCAGCTCGCTTATGGTAAAAGGCGCCTCGCTCGGATACTCTCCCTGGAAACGATCATCAAAATACGGAAGCTGGGGCTTACGCTCCCGAAGTTCCGTTATGATCAGTCCCATCTGGTATCCCCAGTCGCCCAGATGAATATCTCCCAAAACCTCATGTCCCATCTTTCTGGCAATCCTCTTGATGCTCTCCCCGATGATCGCGGAACGCAGATGGCCTACATGAAGCGGCTTCGCCACATTAGGCCCGCCATAATCTACCAGGATCATCTTTGGCTCTTTTGCTTTTTCTACTCCCAGCTCGCCGTCTGCCCCCATATCATTCAGGAAGCCGGCCACATAGTCTTTCCTGAGCTTCATATTAATAAATCCTGGCTTTACTGCATTTACTTCCTCAATGCATCTGCTGTCCTTTAAGTTCTCTGCCACAGCCTCAGCGATCATGATCGGCGCCTTTTTATATGCCTTTGCCCCCGCCATAGCGCCGTTACATTGATATTCGCACAAATCCGGGCGGTTCGAAAGGGTCACCTTTGCATAGGACCTGTCATATCCGGCTTTTTCAAATGCCTCCGCCAGTTCGTCTGCAACGAGATCTATTATTTTCTTCATCTTGATTCCTCCTTGTTGATCTGAATAATATCTTTGAAATCCAGCATACTATTACAGTCTCATCTAGTTATTCTATCACAAGGATTTCCAGGCAACAACCATATCTTAAAACTCTTATTGCAAAAAATCCAGGAACGTGCTATATTATTAATAACAATTACTATTATTATATAAAGGAGGATTTTTTATGAACCCAAACGTTTTCCGCAACCTGTCCTATGGCGTCTATGTAGTGTCTTCCCTTGATGGAGACCGCAATACTGGCTGCATTGCCAACAGCATCATGCAGATCACTTCATCCCCCGCGACAATTGCTTTAAGCATGAATCACGATAACTATACCAACTCCTGCATTGCAAGGACCGGCAAGTTTGCCATATCCATTCTGTCGGAAACTTCCGACCCAGGCCTGATCGGATGCTTCGGCTTCCGCACAGGAAGGGATGTCAATAAATTCGATGACATCGATTACACCGTCAAAGAAGGACTTCCTATCGTCAAAGATTCCTGCGGCTACATTGTCTGCCGCCTCATTGATAAGATGGAGACCTCGACTCACACCGTCTTTTTAGGCGAAGTCATCGACGGGGACGTCATTGGCTCAGATCCTGCCATGACCTATTCCTATTACCATAAGGTTGTCAAAGGCAAGAGTCCCAAGAACGCTCCTACTTATCTTCCGCAGGAGGACGAGCCAGCCAGCGGCTCTGGCGCAAAGTGGGTATGCAGCGTCTGCGGATATGTCTATGATGGAGATATCCCCTTCGAAGAACTTCCAGATACCTACACCTGCCCAATCTGTCATCAGGGAAAAGACAAATTCCGCAAGACAGGTAATTCATAATTACAGACGCGCGGACGGTATGCCGGCCGGAAGGGAATCCCTCCTCTTTGAGGTTCCTTCCCGGCCGGTTTTTTTCGGCCTTCTCCCACTCATATTTCATCTTACCCTTGACATTTTCCCATATATGTATTATTGTACTATATAGATAGTACAATAGTTCTCAAAAGCGAGGTGAAGAGAATGCCATGGGATTTAGATAATGACCGCCCAATCTATCTTCAGCTGATGGAAAAGATCCAGCTAGATATCGTGGCCGGCGTATATAAGCCAGGGGACAAGCTGCCCTCTGTCAGGGATCTTGCACTGGAAGCCGCAGTCAATCCCAATACGATGCAGAAAGCCCTGTCCGAGCTGGAGCGCAATGGCCTTGTACATTCCCAGCGGACCAGCGGCAGGTTTATTACGGAGGATGAAAAGATGCTGAAACACTTAAAAGAGAGTCTCGCCAGCGAGCACATCCGGGAATTCATAGAAAAAATGAAGCAGCTTGGCTTTCAGGAGGAAGAGACTCTGCGGTTAATACAGGATGCTATAAAGGGGGAACACTAATATGAATCCAATCTTGGAATGCGTTGGCCTTTCTAAGAAATATAATAACAACTTTTACGCCCTCAATAATCTGAACCTTACCTTGGAGCAAGGCCAGATCGTAGGGCTGCTTGGGCCAAATGGAAGCGGAAAGACTACGCTGATCAAGCTGATTAATGACGCGCTGATCCCTACTCAGGGAAAGGTGCTGATCGATGGGAAGGAGCCCGGAGTCGCTACTAAGAAGATGATCTCCTACCTTCCTGAGCGCACCTATCTGGACGATTCCATGAAGGTCAGGGATATCATCCAATACTTTGCTGATTTTTATGACAACTTTGTGACAGACCGGGCCTATCAGATGCTGACGGATCTGGAGATCAATGCCAACGCCCGTTTAAAGACCTTATCCAAAGGCACGAAGGAAAAAGTACAGCTGATTCTGGTCATGAGCAGGGATGCAAGGCTATACATCCTGGATGAGCCGATCGGCGGCGTAGATCCCGCTGCAAGGGACTATATCCTTCACACGATTCTCAGCAATTACAATGAGAATGCCACGATTCTTATCTCCACGCATCTGATCCATGACATCGAGAACATTCTGGATCGGGTGCTCTTCATCCGTCAGGGCCAGGTAGTGCTCAATACGACGGTAGATGAAATACGCCTGGAACAGGGCAAGTCTGTTGACGGGTTATTCCGGGAGGTGTTCAGATGTTAGGAAAACTGATAAAATACGACATGAAAGCACTGAACCGCTTTCTGATCCTTATCCATGGGTTCCTTCTGTTTGCCGCGCTGCTGGTACGTTTCTTCCTGACGGGGCGCGTGCTTGTGGAGACGCCAAAGGACGGTACCTTGCTGGGCCTCTCCTTCCTGCTGTTCTTCCTGATTATTATGAGCGTATCATTTGGAACCTTCATTGTGATTGCCGTCCGTTTTTACAAGAACCTGTTCTCGGATGAGGGCTACCTTACCCGCACGCTTCCGGTCACCAGCGGCCAGCATCTGCTGTCCAAGACGATTGCCGGCAGCATCTGGGCGAGCCTTGACATGATTCTGCTGCTTGCGTCCTTTTATATTATTTCTGCCACCCCGTTCGTGGTAGACGCATTCAACAGTAATAAGGACCTGATTCTCAGGGAATTAGGGGTGACTGGCAAATATGCCGGTGTCTCTATGGGCGCTATTACAGCCGGGACGATTTTCTTCCTGGTCATCAGCGCTATCACCAGCGTGATCACGATCTACGCTTCCATCATACTTGGACAGTTATTCTCCGGCCATCGTATCCTTGGAGCCGTAGTTTCCTATTTTGCCCTTACCACGATCGTATCCGTCATTTCCTTTGCCGTCATGGCAATCTACGGATTGTTCTCGGATACGTTCCTGATTGCAAGCAGTTCTGCCCCGCCGGCAGACTTTAACTTCATCGCCTACATGATCGATCTGCTGAAGGTAACCACCGTCTTGTCGGTGGCTGTCGATGTAGTCTTATACATCTTGTCCTACTACATTATGAAAAAGAAGATCAACTTAATCTAATCAGCCAAACAGGCCATGGGATCCGCGAGGACCTCATGGCCTGTTTTATAAATTTCTTATTAGAATACAGCCTGGATCAGTACCATATAGAGGATCGTCCCTGCGCCGATGCTCAGAAGATTGTTCCGCTTCCAGACATGCAGTCCGGCTGTAACCGCCACCGCTATGGCCTCCGGCAGTCCATGAGGCGCATCCATCACGGGCGTAGCCTTCAGGCAGTATACCACCAGCATCCCGATTACTGCCGGAGTCAGTACCTTTCCCAGGTACTGGATCACAGCCGGAATCTCTTTCCCCTTCGGGAAGATCAGAAAAGGAACCACTCTGGTCGCAAACGTAGTCAAGGCGACCGCCAGGATCACAAGAAATGACATTGCTGCACTTATTGGCATGTCTCATCCACCTGCCTTTCCAGCCTGGTCCTTGCGATAAACAGGACCAGAACGATCAGAATCATGGACGGCAGCACGAAACTGTCCATCCCGAATACCTGCAGGCAGATAAAGGATGCGGCCACGCCGATCATCTCCGGGATGCGGTTCTTACGATCCATCCACTGCTCTACAAATATCACCACGAACAAGGCTGTCATGGCAAAATCAATCCCTTCTGAATTGAAGGGAATCAGCGCGCCGGCAAGCCCGCCGATGGCGGAGCCGATCACCCAGTAGGACTGGTTCATGATGGATATGGCAAACAGGAATTTCTCTTCCTCCACCCCTTCCGGGACGTTTGTCGTACAAAGAAGGGAATAGGTCTCATCCGTAAGCCCGAATATCATATACCAGCGTTTCTTTCCCATATTATGAAATCTCTCCAGCAGCGATATTCCGTAGAATATGTGCCGCACGTTCACCATCAGCGTCATGAATATCACCTGGATAAATGAAATCCCAGGTACAAAAAAATTCACAGCCAGATATTGTCCTGATCCAGCGTAGACTAGCAGGCTCATCAGCATTGCCCAGAGAAAGGAATATCCCTTCTCTGCATACATCACGCCAAATGCTATCCCGATAAACAGATAGCCGGTCAGTACCGGAATCGTATACGGGAAAGCCTTCTTAAATGCCATTTTATAACCAGACATATGCTCCCATCCTTCGTCTCTTATTCCTTCTTAAGTATAAAACATCGTAAAAAGGGGCAGTCCCCTGCATATTCCACAAGGGCCAGCCCCCTCCAAAACCTTGATCAGCTTCCGGTAGAGTCTTCATAAGCATTTTTTAAATCCATCAGCGCTTCCTGAAGAAGTGCATCCGACTGCACAGCCTCATGATACGCCGTCTGCGTCTCTTCAATCAGAGCCTGTACATCTTCATGCTGTGCGATTTCATTGATATAGGACTTTATATCCTCCTCTTCTACGGCTGCACTGACTTGATACCCTCCATCCTTGTCTTTGCAGACATATACGGTGCCAAGTCCCGGAACCTTTGTATAGATATCCTTTATCTTCATCTCATATCTGGCAAATGCCACATATGTATCCTTATACTTTCCAAGCTTCGTATATACCTTGATATTATCATAGGCTTCTACAAAACTTGCCTTATCTCCCAGCGACTGGTAATACTTGTCCACTACGCTGGTAATCTCCGGATATTCATCCATCCGAAGCGGATTGAGCTCCATATTGGCGCATCCTCTGTTCTCCGTCTTCAGATCTTCTGAATTTGTCTTTTGTGCTTTCCGGGCTTTCTCGTCGGTAAGGCTGAATCCTGCTACTCCGATCACCAGTACAAGTACGGCCAGGGTTATGATGATGCCTGCCCTTCCCCGAACCTTGCGTCTGGCGGAATAGTCTTTGCTTCTTCCTTCCATAAGACTACCTCCACTTATAAGCACTTAAAAAAAGTACACACCCGGGCGGATTCGAACCGCCGCTCCCGCCTCCGGAGGGCGGTGCTCTATCCCCTGAGCTACGGGTGCATGTATGATTACCTTTATGAAATTGCCTTTGTAATATTAACACATTTATTCCAAAAAGTAAAGGAAATGATTACGACATTTCCTTTACTTTTTTATTTCAGGCGATTTTTCAAGCTAGATCTGCAATTTTTTCTGCTTTCGGTCATAATAGTACGCATGGTTTGAAAGCACTTCCTCCGGGTCCACCTGCGTCTCATTGATCTCTTTCACCAGCCTGCTTAATTCCGCCTGTGCCGGCGCTTCGCTCTCCGGCACGATGATCACCTCATGGACGCTGCTTGGCAGCACATAATAATTTTCCTTAAGATAATCGCCGATCCTTTCAAGCCTTCCTTCGTAGAGGATCGCCGCTGCGCCGTAACTGCGGATCTCATTGCTTAAGATATACATCCTATCCTCTTTCCCCGTTTCTTCCATGCCCGTCAATTCCTCGATCACCGCCCGCATGGTCTGGAATTCATCGGGGAGCAGCACGCGGGTATTCCTGCATGCCCGCCTGTACACGCCCTCCATGGTCTCGCCCCACATAGCAAGATGCTCATTTCTTATCATCATGGATGCCGTACCATAGGGAGTCACTTCCAGCAGTACATAGAAGATCACAGCCAGGTCCAGATATAACTTATGCGGCGTGTTTTTAAGCATCTGACGATTGGATTCGCGGTTGACCAGATGATATATGATCTTCCCTCTGACACGCTCATAGTCTTTAATATAATCGCCTTCGAAAGAACTTCCAAATCGCACTTGCGCATACAGCCTTAAGATATCTCCCGCAATCTCCTCCACCGTTCCTCCATGCTGGAACTGCTGGTAGTACTCTTCCAGATAGATGGTGGGGGATATATTGATTCCCTGCTCCACGATATTAAGCCCCTGCCTCCTTGTGCCGTTATTCTTGACCGCGGTATGGATGGAAACGGTCACATTCTCTTGGATCCTCTCCTTTACTTTCACTTCCACTGCCTGGATAAACTGGTAATAAGTCATAGAACTCCTTTCCTTATGGCAGCATAGTATTTTTTCATGGTAACGCGGCACGAACGCGCCTTTGAATAGATAGAAAAATATGAGTTGATTGATTATGGTATTACAATTATAAAAAAGCCCCGCAAAAATTGCAAGGCTTTTTTTACAATTAGCATTATACTCTGGAAAGATAGTCTCCTGTACGCGTGTCGATCTTAATCTTCTCGCCGGATTCAACGAACAGAGGAACCATT
Source organism: [Clostridium] scindens (assembly GCF_019597925.1). NCBI lineage: Bacteria > Bacillati > Bacillota > Clostridia > Lachnospirales > Lachnospiraceae > Lachnoclostridium > [Clostridium] scindens. Next base: position 2,524,891 of record NZ_CP080442.1, read on the forward strand.
ACCTGCGCGCCCGTCTCAACGATCGCCGGCTTTGTAGCGCCTGTTGCCGTATCACCCTTGAATCCAGGCTCTGTCTCCGTAATCTCAAGTTCTACGTTCAGAGGCGGCTCTATGGCAAATACGCTGCCCTGGTAAGAACTAAGCTTGACGTTTTCATTCTCTTTTACAAACTTCAGAGAATCCCCTACTGTGTCGTTATTGACAGCAATCTGGTCATAGGTCTCTGTGTCCATGAAATAGTAAAGATCTCCGTCGTTGTAGAGATACTGCATCTCTTTTCTGTCAATATGCGCGTTCTCAAACTTTTCTGTTGGGCGGAATGTCTTCTCAACAACGCCGCCGTTAATAATATTCTTTAACTTTGTACGTACGAAAGCCGCACCTTTTCCCGGCTTTACATGCTGGAATTCCAGAATCTGGAATACATTTCCCTCAATCTCTACAGTAAGGCCGTTCTTAAAATCTCCTGCTGATACCATTCTATAATCCTCCTTAGTCGTGCCCGGATGGCACTATACGTTCTTTCACTTTTTTCATTCTATAATAGATTACGCCTTTTTTCAACCCTTTTTTACCGCATAAGACTCCTGCGGTAAAAGAATAGCACGATTTTCTCCAAATACCGCTTCAGAACGATCTGAATCTCTTCTTTTGGATGGATCGGCTTTACCAGAATATTATGGATTCCAGCCCTCTTAGCACCCCATACATCGGTAAAAAGCTGGTCACCGATAAACAGCGTGTTGCTCCTATCTGTCCCCATGATCTCCATGGCCTTAATATAGTTCTTCGTGGACGGCTTATGGGCATTGTATACATAGTCCGTCTGGATATCCTGATTGAACATCTTGACCCTTGGTTCCTGGTTATTGGAGATCAGGCAGCTCCTGAAACCGATCTTTCTAAGCCTGTCAAACAGCGCTATCGCCCTGTTGTCCGCCGGAGCCCCATGGGGGACTAGCGTATTGTCTATATCGAAGATCAGGCCCCTGTAGCCTTCTTCATACAATTTTTCAAAATCTATGACATAGGTAGATGCAATATACCTGTCGGGATAAAACATATCAAACATTAGCGTTCTTCCATTTCCGACAGCCGCTGGATTAGTTCCTCGCAGATCTGCAGGACTGTCTTGTCATCCGTATTAATTACGATGTCTGCTGCCGCTTCATATTTTTCACGACGCTGCTCCATAAGTTCAGAGATGCCCTTTACATTCTTCCTTCCGTTGAGCACGGGCCTGTCATCGCTGTCCTTCACCCTTTCATAGATGGTCTCCGGACTTGCAGTCAGAAGCACTACCCTGCCGTTCTTCTTCATCTCCGCTACGTTCCTCTCTCTCAAGGCAGCGCCCCCGCCGCAGGAGATCACCGTATTCTTATGAGACTGCATTTCGATCAGCAGATTTGTCTCCAGATCACGGAAGTATTCTTCCCCGTATGTAGCAAAGATATCAGGAATACTCATCTCTTCCCGTTCTGCGATCACTTGATCCATTTCGATGATGTCCATGGCAAACATGGTGCTCAGGTAATCGGATATGGTGGTCTTTCCTGCTCCCATAAATCCAATCAGCACAATATTGTAATCAAATAATTTTCTTGCCTGGATTCTCTTGCTGTTACGCAGAATGCAGCGGAAAACATCATAGATTTCCTCTTTGTACTTGTTATCGGCAAGTTTCTCTTCCAGCCTCATCTTCTGCTTTGCCTCCTGCTGCGGCTGCAGGATCGGCATTCCATACGTTTCCTTATATGCCATGATCTTCTCAATGATCGCATTACGCTCTACCAACGCGTCAATAATCTTGTCATCGCACAGCCCCAACTGCTCTCTGTACATCTCTAAATCATTCATGTCTTATCTCTCCTACTTCCTATCTACTTTCAAACTGTTCACAAGCGTATCTGCGCCCTTTTTTCGTAGGGCATACATGGTATACACACTCGTGTATTATATCAATATTCCCGCACTTTCGCAAGAATTTCCGTCTATTTTTTCAAGCCATGCCGCGACTTGACATAGTCTATAAAATCCTTTGCTATTGGGGCCAGATATTTATTCTTGCAGGTAACCATATAGATCAGCCTCCTATAATCCAGATTCTCTATTTCCAGGAATGCGGCACGCATGCTGCGAATGGCCGGCACGTCCGGCACGATTCCAACGCCGAAGCCTTTTGCCACCAGCCCTACAAGCGCGCTGTCTTCATCCACCATGTACCGGATATCCGGCTTTTCTCCATGTTCTCTGAATATCTGGTCTATCACGGGCCGCAGGCCGCTCTCTTCATTAAAGAAAATCTGGGGGTAGGCTGCCAGTTCCGCAACTTCCACGCTGCCCCGTCCTGCCAGGGGGTGTCCTAATGGAACCGCCGCAATCAGTTTCTCCTGCGCCACAGGAAAGAACTCCAGATCTTTCTGCCCCTCTTTCATAGAGCAGAAGCCTACGTCGTATTTTTCTTCCCTGATTCCCTTTAAGATATCCTCCGTCACGCCATTGTGAAAGCCGAATTCCACCTCCCTGTCCGGGTTCTCATTCAAGAAGCCTTTCACCACCTCCGGTATGAATTCTCCTCCCTGTGTATAGATGTATCCCATGTCCATGTGTCCGCTGGTTTCGCTCGTCATCGCTTTCGTCTTGCGTATGCCTGCATCCAGAATGCTTAACGCTTCTTCGGCATATTCCATAAATAGCCTGCCATACTTGGTCAGGACAACATTGCGTCCCTGCTTTTCAAACAGATAAGTCCCTAGCTCATTTTCTAACGAGGAAATCGCATGACTTAAACTTGGCTGCGTGATCGACAGTTTTTCCGCTGCTCTTGTGTAATGCTCCATATGTGCAAGTGTCACAAAGTACTGTAGCTGATTTAAGTTCATATTTTATCCTCCTTTGTCGATTTTTACCAAGTATAGCACAATCCATAGACAAATTCTATCATCTTCGCCAAAAACATGAATTTGTTTTATATTTAACGATGAATTATAATCCAGATAAAGAGTTAAACCAACGGTTTACCAACTGAAAAAATTGGAGGATGATACTATGAAGAATAACTATCCACACGTTTTTTCCCCACTTTCCTTAAGGGGAATGACCATGCGAAACCGAGTTGCGATGATGCCCATGGGGAGCGATTTTGCAGGGCATGACGGCCAGTTAAGCGACGAGCATATCAAATACTATGAGTTAAGAGCCCGGGGCGGCACAGGCCTGATCATCGTAGAGAATATCTGCGTCAGATATCCAGAGGGCTCCAATGGGACTACCCAGCTGCGGATCGACAAGGACTGCTATATCCCCCGCCTGTTTACGCTCACGGAAGCCTGTCACCGTCACGGCGCATGCATGGGCATCCAGATTAACCACGCCGGCGCGTCCGCTATGGCGTCCCGCATCGGCATGCAGCCGGTCTCCGCATCCAATCTTCCTTCCAAGGCCGGCGGAGACATTCCGCGTCCCCTTTCCAAGGAAGAATTAGAAAGCATTGCCAAGGACTACGGCGCTGCCGCAAGACGCGCCGTTAACGCGGGGTTTGACCTGATCGAGATTCACGCCGGCCACTCCTACCTGATCAGCCAGTTCCTGTCGCCTACCATGAATAACCGCACCGATGAATTTGGCGGCTGTGCCAAGAACCGCGCAAGATTCTGCCGCATGGTCATTGACGAAGTAAGAAAAGCCATCGGGCCAAGAGTTCCCATCTCCCTTCGTCTCAGCGTTGATGAATTGGTGGAAGGCGGCAATACCGTGGATGACTGCCTGGAATACCTGGAATATCTCAACGATGAAGTAGATCTTTTTGATACCTCTTCCGGGCTGAATCCTTCGATCCAATACCAGATTGATGCCAACTATCTGGAAGACGGCTGGCGCGCTTATATGGCCAAGGCTGTCCGGGACAAGTTCGGCAAGCCCACGATTGCCATCGGCAATATCCGCAATCCCCAGGTTGCGGAGGATATCCTGGCAAGAGGCGATGCGGACTTGATCGGCATGGGCCGCGGACTGATCGCCGATCCTGACTGGTGCAACAAAGCCAGATACGGGGATGTAAGAGACATCCGCAAATGCATCTCCTGTAATGTCGGATGCGTAGGAAACCGTATCGGAGGCAACAAGCCCCTTAGATGCACCATCAATCCGGATCTCATCAATGGAGAATCCTATCAAAAGGCAGCCGTCAAAAAGCCTTGCCGCGTAGTCGTCGTAGGCGCAGGAACCGCTGGACTGGAAGCCGCCTGCACCGCGGCGGAGGTCGGATGCAATGTTACGCTGCTGGAAAAGAAGGATTCCATAGGAGGCCTTTCTGTAGAAATCTCCAAGATTCCTGCCAAGAAAAGGCTTGCGGACTTCCCTGCCTACTTGAAGCACCGCGCCTCCAAGCTGGAAAACCTTGAAATCCTCACCGGCGTGGATGCTACCTTGGACGTGATCAAGGAACAAAACCCTCAGCTTGTTGTCAATGCGACAGGCTCGATCCCCCTTCTTCCTCCGATTGAAGGGCTTCATGAAAGCCTTAAGAATGAGGAGGCCTGCGTATACTCTATTTTGGACATGATTGACCAGATAGACTCCTACCCCGAAGACATGATCGGCAAAAAAGTGGTCGTCATCGGCGGCGGGGCAGTCGGCCTGGATGTGGTGGAATTCTTCGCTCCCCGCGGGGCAGATACTGCCATCGTCGAGATGCTTCCGATGATCGGAAACGGGCTGGATGCCTCTTCTACCGCCAGCATGAAAGAATGTATGGAGAAGCACCAGGTCAGACAGATGACGAACACCGCGCTGATGAAAGTAAATCCTCATTCCTTCCTGGTAAAATACGATGGCAAAGAGGAAGAACTGCACTTTGATTATGGATTCGTATGCCTGGGTATGAAGGCAAACGCGCCAATCTGGGACGCGATCGCAGAAGGGTTCGAGGGTACGGATACGGAAATCATCAATATCGGCGACTCGGTCCGTGCAAGACGCATCATCGACGGAACGGACGCTGGCCGCCACCTGGTGTTGAATACGCTGGAGCGGCTTGGCTATCTGGACTAGCAAAGCGACAAACGAAAAACAGCATGGGAAATTGCCCATGCTGTTTTTCTAATCTTCTATCTAACTTTTATTTAAGTCTATCCAGCTGCTTTCCTACGTCCTTTCGGAATCGCTCCCATGCCTTCTCATTTTCCACGAAATACTTTGGACAATCCTTTCCGGTCACATCATAGTGGCGTATCACGTCATTTTCATCCAAATCGAACTTCAGACACAGCCAGGCACTTAATTCCACCATAGATTGATAAGTCTTATCGTTAAACTTCCCAGACTCATCCGGATGGCAGCACTCGATGGATACCGTGTCAATGTTCCGGCTGTTGGACGCATAGGCCTCCTCCCAGGTGGGAACGCACTGGACGATCTCTCCTTCCAGGCCTACCACAAAGTTGCTGCTCACCTTGGTCTCGTGGCTGTCTTTGAGGTTTTCAAAATAATTCCGGTTGTCCATGGCTGTCGCTCCGGGATTGGCGGTATAGTGCACGACAACGCCTGTAATCTTTTTCGACTCCGTTCCCGGCCTGGAATACGGGTTCACCGTCAGAAGTTCCACGTCGATGTCCGGCCTTGCCGCATCGATATCCTTCCCTTTCAGTTCCACATATTCGTCCGTAAACCAGGCAGGCTTGACAAGCCTCAGTATTCCAAATAAGACTGCCAGGACTAATAATATAAGAAGCCCCAGGCGGATATTACGCTGGATCTTTCTCTTTCGCTGCGCATCCGTTAATTTTCTATGGTAATTCCTCTTCTTTCTCATTCATACTCTCCGTAAACTTTTCATTCGTTTATCTGGTATTATCATACCATATAATCCGCAGCTTTTTATGAAAAGTTACTTATGATTTTCTGAAGATTCACAGGTTATTCCCCTTTGATAAACCGATACGCCGTTGTCGTCTCATATATCTCCCCGGCCTTTACTTCCGGGCCTTCAAAGTGATCCTTGTGCACTGCGTCCGGGAAATACTGGGTCTCAAAGCAGGCTGCCTGGCGCATGTTATAGACTGCCCCTTCCTTGCCCTTTTCATGATCCACAAAATTAGCCGTGTAGAATTGCAAGCCCGGAAGGTCCGTGTATACCTCCATGGCAATCCCGGACTCCTTCGAGCGCATAAAAGCCGCCTTGCGATACCCCTTTTTGTTCAGTACCCAGTTATGGTCATAGCCCTTGCCGAATTCCAGCGCCTCATAGGCTTCATCTATCTCTGCCCCTATAGGCTTTAACTGCCTGAAGTCCATCGGCGTGCCGCTAACCGGCACGATCTCTCCCGTAGGAATGGACTGGCTGTCTGCCCTGGCATAGGCATCCGCATCCAGCATCACTTCCTGGGCAAGCACGGTGCCGGATGCATGGCCGGACAGATTAAAATAACTATGGTTGGTCAGATTTATCAAGGTATCCGCATCCGGAACTGCCCGGTAATGAATCTTTATCTCGTTGTCCTTCGTCAATGTATACGTCACGCTGATCTTTACATTCCCCGGGAATCCCTGGTCTCCGGAAGGACTGTCCAACAGAAATTCCACATAGTCTTCCCCAGTCTTCCCGGTCTTCCATATTCTTTTATTGTAAAAATCCCTGCCGCCGTGGAGGGCGTTCTGCCCATCGTTACGCGTCAGTTCATAGGTTCTTCCGCCCAGCTGGAATACTCCGTTTCCAATACGGTTTGCGACCCTTCCTATCGTAGCGCCGAAAAATGCATTCCCCGCCTCATATCCTTGTACCTCATCATAACCCAGCACCACATCCAGAAGTCTTCCTTCCTTGTCAGGAACCCTTACCTGTACCAGCGCAGCCCCATAATCGGATACTTTTATCTCCATGCCCTTGCCATTCTGAATCGTAAAAAGTCTTGCCTCTTCTCCCTTAGATGTCATTCCGAAACTATGCGTCATCTCTTTGCCTCCTTTGAATTACAAATCTGAATTCCCTGTTTCCATCTGACGGCAGACGGTATTCCTCATGGACGGGAGCGCCCCAGCTGTCATCCCCTCCTACCCCCATCTGCGCGCCCATAATGCGTACCCAGGTATAATGAGGAATGGGCAGCTCCTCCAAGTGGGTGGCCATCTCCAGTTCATATTCGCTGCAGGGGAGCACGCTCTGCGCAAATGGCGCATCCTCGCAGGCAAAACGTATTCCGTTTCCCTGCTCATCCGTCACTTCCATCCACCGGACTCCCATACGGCCCGCGCACTCCTGAGGAATCAGGTAGCCGGATAGATTCTCGCTGGCCGTTCCTTCATAGACGCCAAGCCTGGCGCCTTCCATGCGGTCTGCGTAATTTTCCTCCGGGCCATAGCCATAATACCTGATCTTATGATATCTTTCTTTCAGGCGAAAGTCCATACTGAAAGCAGGCATATCCGCAAGTCCGCTGGCTCCCTTGTAAAGAGCATGGATATGGATCGCTCCGTCCCCGCTGACCTTATAGGATGTATACGCCTTTGTTGCAGGATTGGTGGGAAGCAGATGCTCAAATACTATGCCTGCCTCATCGTCCGCTTTGGATACAATACAATCGCCAGTCTTCTGGAACAAGCCTGCCGTCATCCACTGCGCCGCTTCATACCCGAAGCCTGCCCCTCGGTCATTGTCTGTCATCGCGCGCCAGAAGGAGAGTCTGGGGGCTCTGGTGATATACTCTGCCCCGTCGTAGCACAGCGAGGAGATTCCCCCCTCCGCCTTAGAGAACATGACGCTGAATCCTTCGCCTCTGACTCCGATATTCGCATCCCCGTTTATAATCTCCAAAGACTTTCTCTTATAGAATCTTTCCCCTTCGATCTTCTTGACGTGCTGCCCAAAACAGATCTCATGCCCCTTATTTGCCCAGGCCGTATCCTCTTCCAGCCGGACAGATACTTCATACACATACTCTCCCGGATGATCCATGCCTGGATACTTCATCTTCACATACCGGGTGGAGCCAGGCATAACTTCCTCTTTCATTTCCTTCTGAAACAGGCAGGTTCCCTCACGCATGATCCTGCATACAAAGACATAGCCCCCGGTGGAAAGGAATAGATTCTCATTTTGAACCTCAAATCCTTCTTCATCCGGCCTGACCTTTACATTGGAATACAGAGCCTTCACTTCCTGCGCTTTGGGCGAGGCCTTTCTTGTAGCGTAGACGATGCCGTTTGCGCAGAATTCATAGTCTGTCGGCCGGTCATCGTAATCGCCGCCATATGCCTGCACTTCTTCGCCCTGCTCATTCAGCCTTAAGAGGGACTGGTCGATATAATCCCAGATAAATCCGCCCTGATACCGTTCATATTTTTGCTCCAGCCGGGTATACAGCCCCAGTCCTCCGGTGGAATTCCCCATGGAATGCATATATTCGCAGCTGATATAGGGCTTCTGCGAGTTATGTTTAAGGTAATCTTCGATCTCGTCAGGCTTGGCATACATCCGGCTCTCCATATCGCTGATATGGCTGTATGCGCGGTTCCAGAACACGCCCTCATAGTGTACCAGCCTGGATTGGTCATTCCTATGAAAATACTCCGACATCGCCTCTATATTCTTTCCCGCATAGGATTCGTTTCCACAGGACCAGATCAGGATGCAAGGATGGTTCTTATCCCTTTGGAACATAGACTTCGCCCGGTCAAGGACAGCGCCCCTCCACTCGGGAAGGTCTCCCGGCACATGACAGGATGGGTCGCATGTCCCCATCTTCTGCCAGGAGCCATGGCTTTCCAAGTTGGCCTCATCCATCAGATAGATGCCGTATTCATCGCACAGGCGATACCACAGACTTTGGTTTGGATAATGGGATGTCCTTACGGCATTGATATTATGCTGCTTCAGGAACCGGATATCCCACAGCATATCCTCCCGGGTAATGGCGCGTCCTCTTCTGGCATCAAATTCATGACGGTTAATTCCTTTGAATAGGATTCTTTTTCCATTGAGGCACATGACATTGTCAATCAGCTCGAACCGGCGAAAGCCAATCTTCTGAGGGACCACCTCTATCAGTTCTCCCTTCCTGCTTCTAAGGCAGACAAGAAGGGTGTAAAGCCGTGGGATCTCCGCGCTCCAGGGCTGTATCTTTAATCCTTCTTCCCGAAATGCAAGACTTAGGGCGCCTTCCTGATTCTTCTTAAGCAGTTCCCTTCCCAGGCTATCCTGAAGGATCAGCTGCACCTGGCAGTCTGCATCCCCCAAAAGTTCTAAGGATACCGCCAGGGTTCCTCCTTCATACGCATCGTCCAGCCCTGCCTCCACGTGCAGATCCCTTACATGCGTCCTTGGCACCCCATATAAGTATACTTCCCGGAAAATTCCGGAAAAACGGAAGAAATCCTGATCCTCCAGCCAGCTTGCGCTGCTTCTTTTATATACTTCCACGGCCAGCTTGTTTATGCCGTCTTCCAGATAATCGGTCACTTCAAACTCCGCCGGCGTAAAACTGTCCTCGCTGTAGCCGACGAATCTTCCATTCAGCCAGACATAGAACGCAGTCTCCACGCCCTGGAAGGAGAGGAACTTCCGCTTTCCTTCCAGGTTTTCCTGCAGGGTAAAATATTTGACATAACTGCCCACCGGATTATAGCGGGAGGATACCTGGGGCGGGCTTAATTCCTCTGCTCCGTCCCAGGGATACATGACATTGACATACTGGTTCCTGTCATAGCCTTGCGTCTGTATATGTCCGGGAACCTGTATACAATCGAAGCCGTGGCAGTCATACTCCCGTCTGTAGAATTCTTGGATACGCATAGCCGGATTACTGGCATAGGCAAAATACCAGATCCCGTCCAGACTCTGCCTAAGAGGCATCTTCTCCTCCCTGCCGGTGTCTGGCATCTCTTCATAGAAAAAATGGTCGGAATGCGCTTCTATACGGTTTACCGCATAGACCTGCGGGTCTTCCAGCCATGAAAGTGCTGCTTCCTGCGCTGTCATATTTATTATCCTCCTGTCCTGACGATCCATGGGGGTTTAAAAAAGACGCCCGGCGGATGTTTCCCTTACGGACGTCTTTTATATGGCTCTTAACTATATCGCTTCTTTTTTACTCATCTACGCTGTAGTTTGGCGCTTCCTTCGTAATATGGATATCGTGAGGATGGCTTTCCTTCAGGGATGCGGAAGATATCTTCACGAACTGTCCCTTCTGCTTCAGATCCTCAATTGTCGGCGCGCCGCAATATCCCATGCCAGAACGTAATCCGCCCATCAGCTGGAATACCGTATCTTCCACCGTGCCTTTATAGGCAACACGGCCTTCCACGCCTTCCGGAACCAGTTTCTTCGCATCCGTCTGGAAATAGCGGTCCTTGCTTCCGTTCTCCATCGCTGCAATGGATCCCATCCCACGGTATACCTTATATTTCCTTCCCTGGTACAGTTCAAAGGTTCCGGGACTTTCATCGCACCCTGCAAAGATGCTTCCCATCATGCAGACATTCGCTCCTGCCGCAATTGCCTTTGTCATATCTCCGGAGTACTTGATTCCTCCATCGGCAATAACCGGCACCCCATACTTGTCTGCCGCCTCGTAGCAGTTCATGACAGCCGTAATCTGAGGAACTCCGATTCCTGCAATAATGCGGGTGGTACAGATAGACCCCGGTCCGATTCCCACCTTGACCGCGTCAGCGCCGGACTTAATCAGCGCTTCCGCTGCTTCTGCGGTAGCCACGTTTCCTGCAATCACCTGCAGATCCGGGAACTTGCTCTTGATCATGTCAACCGTATGCAGAACATTTGCGGAATGGCCATGAGCGGAGTCCAGAACTACCACGTCGACTTTTGCGTTCACCAGTTCCTGGGCCCGGTCAAGGCAGTTTGCCGTAATGCCGATTGCCGCGCCGCACAGCAGACGTCCCTGTCCATCCTTGGCTGACAGCGGATACTTGATCTGCTTCTCGATATCCTTGATCGTGATCAGTCCCTTCAGGTTAAAGTCCTTATCCACGATCGGGAGTTTTTCCTTTCTTGCCTTTGCCAGAATCTTCTTGGCCTCGTCCAATGTGATTCCCTCCGGAGCTGTGATCAGCCCTTCGGAAGTCATGGATTCTTTGATCTTCTTTGAAAAGTCTTCTTCGAATTTTAAATCACGGTTCGTGATGATACCAACTAATTTCTTTCCTTCGGTAATCGGAACGCCGGATATCCGAAACTTCGCCATCAGATTATTGGCGTCCTCCAGCGTATGTTCCGGTGACAGGTAAAAAGGATCTGTGATTACGCCATTTTCAGAACGCTTTACCTTGTCCACTTCTTCTGCCTGCTGCTCAATAGACATGTTCTTATGAATAATACCGATGCCCCCCTGTCTTGCCATCGCGATTGCCATACGGTGTTCCGTAACCGTATCCATTCCCGCGCTCATCATCGGTATGTTTAACTTAATCTTCTTGGTCAGGTAGGTTGATAAATCCACTTGGTTCGGAATCACTTCTGAATAGCCCGGAACTAAGAGCACATCATCGAATGTAATCCCATCTCCAATTATCTTTCCCATGATTATATCCTCTCTTTCTCTTTTCAAATTTTACGATTAACTGCTATGATAACCAATCTGCGCACTATTTGTCAACATATTTCGACCACTTTTTCAATTTACTTGCGCACGACCTTCCTTGGGGCCATCATATAAAATCCTTCTACAATCGTATCATTCGGTTCAAATATAATCTTCTTCTGCTCGCCCCTCTCGGATACTACAAGCGCATAGAGGGCGGCTTGTCCGCTCCCGGAACTGTAATTATAAGTCTTGGCCTTCTGGTACTGGCGTACTTCGATAGAATCAGCGGGTGCCAGAATCTCAAGATCATTGACGTTAGCGGAAAACATCCGCTTGCGCTTTGCCTTATTCATAATCTTGTCAATATCCAGATCCCCATTCACAAACAGGTACTCATACTCCACATTCAACCTCCGGAACATGAGCACATCCAGAATAACCGCCAGGACCGGCAGGATAATTCCGAATGGAAACAGAAACACGATCAGGACAGAAACGATCGTCACCGCAACCAGCGCCGCCTTTATTACAATGTCCTTCATGCCCGCCTGCTTCTTCACTAACTGTTCTGTATAATAGTCGCTCATCTTTTATTCCTCCACAATCTATACTGAATGCCATTATTGTACCATACTTTCAGACAAAAAGAAAACTCCCCGTCAGAGGAGTTTTCAAAAATTTCACACTTTATATATTCACGGAAATGATTTACATTACATCATGCCCATTCCAGCCCCTGCTCCTGCAGGCATTGCCGGTGTCTCTTCCTTAATGTTGGCAACGACAGACTCTGTCGTAAGCAGTGTAGATGCAACGCTGGTAGCGTTTTGAAGAGCGCTTCTTGTAACCTTTGCAGGATCCAGGATTCCGCTCTCTACCATATCAACATAGTTTTCTGTCAGCGCGTCGAATCCGTATCCCGGATCAGACTCTTTTACCTTGTTGATAATTACGGAACCTTCCAGTCCGGCATTTGCAGCAATATGATACAGCGGAGACTCCAGCGCCTTCAATACTACGTTCGCGCCAGTCTTCTCATCGCCTTCCAGGCTATCTGCCAATGCTGCCACTTCTTTTGCCGCGTGGATATATGCAGATCCGCCTCCTGCGATAATGCCTTCTTCAACTGCCGCTCTTGTGGCATTCAGGGCATCTTCCATACGCATTTTTGCTTCCTTCATCTCAGTCTCGGTTGCTGCTCCTACACGGATTACCGCTACGCCGCCTGCTAGTTTTGCAAGTCTTTCCTGTAATTTCTCTTTATCGAAATCAGATGTAGTCTCTTCAATCTGAGCCTTGATCTGAGCGACACGGTCAGCAATCTCTTTCTTGTCTCCCATGCCATCCACAATAACGGTATTCTCTTTCTGGATCTTGACGGATTTTGCGCGTCCTAACTGATCCATCGTAGTCTCTTTCAGATCCATTCCCAGTTCATCAGAGATCACCTGTCCGCCTGTCAGGATCGCGATATCTTTGAGCATCTCTTTTCTTCTGTCGCCATATCCAGGTGCTTTTACGGCTGCTACATTGAAGGTTCCACGCAGTTTGTTTACGATCAATGTGGTAAGAGCCTCGCCCTCGATATCCTCAGCGATGATCAGAAGCCTTGCTCCAGACTGTACGATCTGCTCTAACAGAGGAAGGATATCCTGGATATTGGAAATCTTCTTATCTGTGATCAGGATATATGGATCTTCCAGATTTGCCTCCATCTTATCCATATCCGTTGCCATGTATGCGGAAACATATCCGCGGTCAAACTGCATACCTTCTACCAGATCCAGTTCTGTCTTCATCGTCTTGGATTCTTCGATCGTGATTACGCCGTCATTGGAGACTTTCTCCATTGCATCGGCTACCATCTCTCCAACTTCTACATCGCCTGCGGAGATTGCCGCTACTTTTGCGATCTGATCTTTGTCCTTTACTTTGCTGGACATCTTGGCGATTGCCTCAACTGCCTTGTCAGTTGCCTTTTTCATGCCTTTGCGAAGGATGATCGGGTTTGCTCCTGCAGCCAGGTTCTTCATTCCTTCCTGAACCATTGCCTGCGCAAGCACGGTCGCTGTAGTTGTTCCATCACCAGCCACGTCGTTGGTCTTGGATGCAACTTCCTTGATCAACTGCGCTCCCATATTCTCAAAAGCATCCTCAAGCTCGATTTCTTTAGCGATCGTTACGCCATCGTTCGTGATAAGCGGCGCGCCGAAAGATTTATCCAGTACTACATTGCGTCCTTTTGGTCCAAGCGTTACTCTTACAGTATCTGCCAGCTGGTTAACTCCTGTTTCCAATGCGCTTCTTGCCTCAGCGCCATATTTGATTTCCTTTGCCATGATTACATTCCTCCTGCTCTTTCTATGCTATAATCTTTTTTCAAACTTCACTTCTTTATTCAACGATTGCAAGGATGTCATCCTGTTTTACGATGATATACTCTTCATCATCAATCTCAACCGTTGTTCCTGCATATTTAGAATAAATAACTTTCTGGCCTGTCGCGACATTCATCTTAACTTCCTTGCCATCAACTGTTCCACCAGGTCCAACAGCGATTACTTCTGCCTGCTGCGGTTTCTCTTTGGACTGTCCAGGAATCACGATTCCGGATTTTGTAGTCTCTTCTGCTACTAACTGTTTTAATACGACTCTGTCTCCCAATGGTACTAATTTCATATTTATTCCTCCTTAATATTATCTATATTTGTTAGCACTCATAAAAAGAGAGTGCTAAAAGACTCTAGATATAAAATAGCACTCTCTCGTTATTTTGTCAACAACCTTTATATTTAGTTTACAAGATTTTTATAAAATCCATTCTGAATCTGGAATTTTATGATTCTCCCAACCTTATTCCAATACCTTTCCCTGATGGTTCCGCTACATCCGATCACGCCCTTGGGCGTGTCGATCCTGCATTCGTAGATGCCATCCAGGGAGAAGACCGGAAGCTGCGTCTCATCTGATAACAAATATATACATTCTTCTTCCGGATTATACGTGATTATGCTGCAATGGTACGTTGCCTTATCAAAGAACCCTTCTTTCAAGATCATGCGGGTCATCCTGATATCAGCGGAACACTCCTCATACATGCCTGCTTCTCCCTTCCTAAGTTCAAATAAGGGTATCAGTCGCCCGATACCCCTTTATCCGTCTTTCTTATTTTGCACGTTCTGCCTTGATATGTTCCAGTTCCGTAAATACATAATCATTTACGACCTTGATATAGGTTCCCTTCATACCGGAAGAGCGTGACTCGATCACTCCGGCGCTTTCAAATTTCCGGAGCGCATTAACAATCACGGATCTGGTAATCCCTACCCGGTCTGCGATCTTGCTGGCAACCAGGATTCCCTCCGTGCCATCCAGTTCCTCAAAAATATGGATGATCGCTTCCAGTTCTGAATAGGACAGGGTGCTGATAGCCGACTGGACGATATGCTCCTTCCTGGTCTCTTCAGCGCTCTCCTCATTTACGGACCTGAGCATCTCAAGTCCTACTACCGTTGTTCCATATTCACTTAAAATAATGTCATCAATTTCATACATCTGGTCTCTCTTATAGATAAATAATGTTCCCAGACGCTCGCCTGCAATATCAATGGGGGTGATGATGGCCTGATAGCCCTTCACCGCCTCTTCCGAAAATCCAAGGGTCTGCAGGTTTACATTCTCCTTGGTGGATAAAATACTCAGCAGGCGCTCATTCAGCATATCGTCGATATGCCTCCCGACTTCCTGCTCCAGCAGTTCCTTGATAATTGGAACTCCCTCGCAATTACTGCCGCCCAGCACTTTTCCCTTTTTACTGACTACCAGGACATTGGAATCCAGTATTTCAGTAAGCACTTCGCAGATATCATTGAATACGACCTTGCTGGAATTATTATTATGCAGTAATTTGTTGATTTTTCTGGTTTTATCTAACAATTGTACACTCATTGCCATTCCTCCATCCTTTGATTGTTATATTATCATACAATTCCATAACATTCAATGAATTTCCTAAATATTTTTAATAATCTCTTTATTTTCCACATATCCGCATTGTTCATCACTGCAAAGCAGCTTATTTCCCTTTTCTACCATATGGCTTCCACACCTCGGACATTTCTTCGTGGATGGCTTCTGCCAGGACATAAATTCGCAATTCGGGTTGTCTTCGCACCCATAATATTTTCGTCCCTTCTTCGTCTTGCGGATCACCACATCCTTGCCGCAGACTGGGCAAGGCACGCCGATCTTTTCCAGATAGGGCTTGGTATTCCTGCACTCCGGGAATCCCGGGCAAGCCAGGAAACGTCCGTGTGGTCCGTATTTGATGACCATATTGCGGCCGCACTGGTCACAGATCACATCCGTAACCTCATCTTCTATCTTGACTGCTTCCTGTTCCTTCTCCGCTTTTTCGACGGCTTCCTCAAGATCCGGATAGAAGTTCTCGATAATCGTCTTCCATCCTACCTTTCCCTCTGCCACCCCATCAAGAAGGCTTTCCATATTGGCTGTGAAGTTCACATCCACAATGCTGGGGAAGGACTGCTTCATAATATTATTGACCACTTCGCCGATCTCTGTAAGATAAAGATTCTTATTCTCCTTGGCCACATATCTTCTGGCAATAATTGTAGAAATTGTAGGCGCATAAGTACTTGGGCGGCCGATGCCCAGTTCCTCAAGCGTCTTTACCAGCGCCGCCTCCGTATAATGGGCTGGCGGCTGGGTGAAATGCTGCTTTGACTCAAAACTTTCTTTGGCAAGCTTGGAATCCATATCAAGGCCTTTCAGCAGCACATTGCTTTCTTCCTTCTCTTCTCCTGCCTCCGTATATACAGAACGGAATCCTTCGAAGACAATCTTGGACGCTGCCACCGTAAACCGATACGTTCCTGCCGCGATCTTTACGGACGTGGTCTCATATCTGGCAGGACGCATCCTGCTGGCAACAAACCGTTTCCATATCAGCTGGTACAGACGGAACTGGTCCCTGGTCAGGGAATCCTTCATGGCTGCCGGCGTACGCGATACATCCGTAGGCCTTATCGCTTCATGGGCATCCTGGATGATCTTTTTATCAGCCCCTGCTTTTGCTTCTCCTGCTGCCACATACTCTTTTCCGTAATTAGACGCAATGTATTCTCTTACACTGGCGTCAGCCTCTTCCGATACTCTGGTGGAATCCGTACGCAGATAAGTAATGATTCCGACGGTTCCATTCCCTTTGATGTCAATTCCCTCATAGAGCTGCTGGGCAATCCTCATCGTCTTTGAAGTGGCAAAATTCAGCGCTTTGGATGCTTCCTGCTGGAGCGTGCTGGTGGTAAAAGGAACCGGAGCCTTTTTAATCCGCTCGCCCTTTTTAATGTCTGCCACGGAATAATCGGCCTGATCCACTTCTTTTAGTATCTGTTCCAGTTCTTCCTTGGAACGGATAGTCATCTTCTTTTTCTCTGTGCCGTAGAATTTCGCGGTCAGAAGTTTTTTCTCGCCTTCTACTTTCAAGTTGGCATCCAGCGTCCAGTATTCTTCCGGGATGAATGCATTGATCTCTTCCTCCCGGTCTGCAATAATACGAAGCGCCACCGACTGAACCCGCCCGGCGCTTAATCCTCTCTTGACTTTGGCCCACAAAAGAGGGCTGATCCTATATCCGACAATTCGATCCAGAACCCTTCTCGCCTGCTGGGCATCAACCAGATCCATATCAATTTCTCTTGCGTTTTTAAGGGATGCTTTTACTGCGTTCTTTGTAATCTCATTAAAGCTAATGCGGTAGGTCTTCTTATTCTCAAGTTTCAAGGCCTGGCTCAAATGCCACGAAATAGCCTCTCCTTCCCGGTCCGGGTCAGTCGCGAGATACACCTTATCTGCTTTTTTCACTTCCTTGCGCAGATTTGCCAGTATCTCTCCTTTCCCCCGTATTGTAATGTACTTTGGCTCATAATCATGCTCAACGTCAACGCCCAGCTGGCTCTTGGGCAGATCCCTGACATGCCCGTTGGATGCGGTAACCACATAATTACTTCCCAGAAATTTTTTAATTGTCTTCACCTTTGCAGGTGACTCCACGATTACAAGATAGCGTGCCATATAACTGCTTCCTCCATAAAAAACGACTTGCCGGTCTTTCACCGGATTCTTATATAATAATTTTTAGATACCTCTTTAATATATCCCTCTAATTCCAGAGTTATCAGCCTCTCCAGAAGTTCCTTCGGACACAGTCCAGTCTCTTCTAATAATTGGCCAATGCTCTTGGGGAACAAACCGAGACAACTATACACCATATTTTCAGGACTTTCAAGCATTTTTTTATTTTCGTCAGAATTTTGCCCCGGATTCACATTGCTGATTTCCAATTCCATCAATATATCTTCCGGTGACAGGAGAATCCCCGCGCCTTGCTTGATCAGCCGGTGGCAGCCCTGGCTTGCAGGGCTTGTTACGGGGCCCGGCAGCGCATAGACATCCTTCCCCTGTTCCAAGGCCATATCCGCGGTAATCAAGGAGCCGCTTCTTTCTTTTGCTTCTATTATAAGAACTGCATCCGACAGGCCGCTGATGATCCGGTTCCGCTCCGGAAAATATGCCGGCAGCGGCGGCTGTCCCGGACTCTGCTCCGATATCAGGCCTCCATTTTCCTGAAGGTCCATATACAGTCCGATATGCTCTCTTGGATAACAGACATCGACGCCGCATCCTAATATACCATATGTTTTTCCTCCTCCGTTTAATGAGCCTCTTTGCCCTGCGCCATCGATTCCTTTCGCCATGCCGCTGATCACTTGTACTCCTGCTTTTGCAAGTTTCTCTCCATAGGCAAGCGCCATCTGCTCTCCGTAAGGAGTGCAGCGTCTGGCTCCTACGATCGCTACGCTGGGAGAATCTTCTTCTGGGAGGCTCCCCTTTACATATAGTGCATAAGGCGGATTGGGAATATGCTTCAGCTTCTCCGGATATTCCATGGAAAAATAAGGAATGAACCGTATCATTTCCTTTTCCAGCCTTGCCCACCTCTCTTCTATCTTCTTATCTCCTTGCGCCTTCCTGATTGTTTCCACATCCTTCGCGTTCAGATACTCCTGAAAATGAAGTTTTGTTTCTTCTATATAATACACAGCCTTTCCGCTTCCAAAAGTTTCCCTTAGCATCCTCTTTTTCTTTGGCTGAAGCGGTTTTATGGATGCAAGCCAGTATTCATATACCACGATTTCTACCTCCCCCAATATTTCTTGTCTATCGTCCGGTAGCTGATTGCCTCTTTCAGATGATGCTCCCGGATTCTTTCGCTCTCCTCCATATCCGCAATCGTACGTGCCACCCGCAATATCTTATGGTAGGTTCTTGCCGTCAGACCCATTGCCAGATACGCGCGCTTCATCAGCCGTTCTTCAGCTTCCCCTAATTGGCAGTACTTCTCCAGTTCTCTGACGCCCAGCAGCGCATTCGATGTTATCCCGGTTCCTGCATAACGCATGTTCTGGATGTTTCTGGTCTTTACTACCCTCTTTCGTATCTCTTTTGAACTTTCCTGGGGCTTCCGGACGCTTAAGGCTTCATACTTGATCCGGGGCGCTTCTATACACAGATCCATCCGGTCCAGAAATGGCTGGCTGATCCTCCCCAAGTAATGCTGGATCTGTCCTGGCGTGCAGGTGCATTTTTCTAAATTCGGATAATTGCCGCAAGGGCATGGATTCATTGCGGCAACCAGTATGAAATTGGCCGGGAACACATAGGTTCCATGGCTGCGGGCAATTCGAATCTGCTTTTCTTCCAGAGGCTGTCTTAATACTTCCAGAACATTCTTTTGAAATTCCGCCAGTTCATCCAGAAACAGCACGCCTTCATGGGCCAGGCTGATCTCTCCTGGAACCGGAATCAGCCCGCCGCCTATCAATGCAGCCTTCGTCACCGTGTGGTGAACACTTCTCACCGGTCGGCCAGTAATCAATGGATGGTCCTTATCCACCATTCCAAGAACACTGTAAATCTTCGTGATCTCCATGCTCTCTTCCGGCGTAGGCGGCGGAAGAATGGTGGGAATTCTTTTCGCCAGCATGGATTTCCCGCTTCCCGGAGGTCCCACCATAAGAAGATTATGTCCGCCTGCAACCGCGACTTCTGCCGCTCTTTTTACTGCCTCCTGCCCCTGGATATCTCCAAAATCCACGGACAATTCCGCTCTCCCTCCGTCCATCTTCTCATCCTGTCTTACTTCTTCCTTAAGCGCCACCTCTCCATTCAGGTAATCACAGGCTTCTTTCAAATGCCTGACTCCTAAGATCCTGATTCCATCCACCAGAGCTCCTTCCGGTGCATTGCGTATCGGAAGGATGCAGGCGCGACATCCTGCCTTCCTGGCTTCCAGCAGCATTGGAAGGATGCCTGGAACCTCCTGAACCCTTCCATCCAGGCCCAGTTCCCCAATTACCAGCGTACGCTCCAGCTTCTCCCCCTCGATTTCCCCCAAAGCCGCCATCACCGCCAGGGCAATTGGCAAGTCAAAGGAAGCCCCCTTTTTTCTCACCGTAGCCGGGGCCAAATTCACTACCACCTTCCTGGCTGGTATCTGGATGCCTGCGTTTCGGATCGCTGTTCTTACCCTTTCAGATGCTTCCTTTACCTCAGAGGACAGATATCCTACCATATGGAACACGGGAAGTCCATTGCTTACATCCGCCTCAACATGAACCATCTCCACGTGCAGCCCTTGGATGGAGGCGGATAATACCGTATGAAATGCCATTCGCATCCTCCTTTCTCATTCTTGGTAATCATTGTTCCATAATCTGTGATATACGGCCGAAACGGCCTGATAGAAGCCAAAGGGAAAAGACTTGCCAGACTGGCAGTATCGTCTCTTCCCCAGGCGTGAATTATAAAGAATAAAAGTTCCATTGACGAGGAATCTCATCCGGCTTTCGCCCGTGCACCGCTTCATAGGCACTGCTCCAAAGTTCGGAAATGCTATCCTCGCCTTCTCTTAAGTCATCCAGCACGTAATCCGGATGCGCCGCAAAGTATGCAAGCACTTCCTGACACCTGCCCTCATGGGAAAGGGCCGTCAGATAATCGAATACGACCCGGCTTTCTGTCCGCGTCTTTTCCGGAAGTTCCTCGCAGATCCGGATGACGCTGCGGTATTCCTTCGTCTTCAGGATAAGCCGCAGCCCTTCTTTGACATAAGACAGATCCGCCTTCCTCATGCCAATCCCCTTTTCCAGCCAGTCCGCCGCCTCCGCGGACTGTTCCTTTTGCATCGCAAGCACCCCCAGGCCATGGCAGGCCCATGGGTTCTCTCTCAAACTGAAGGAATAAAGAAATGCTTCCCGGGCTGCTTCTTCTTTCCCATAATACAGATGCATGACTCCCAGCTGGTAGCTGGCATGCCAGTCCAGATCTTCTTCCTTTATGCACTTTAACCTCTCATAGTAGCAGGAATCACACATAAATTCGTCCGGCCTGTCCCTGTCCTCTCCTTGCCCAAGTCTTCCTTCCTTTAAAAGCATGGCCCAGTTCTCCAGGGATTCCCCCGTCATATGGTACTCCAGATGGGGCGACATAGGCCTTTCGCCGGCCAGATCCCTCCGGAGGACTTCCAGCGCCCCAAAACCGCTCCCTTCATACACGGCAATCCCCTTTCGTCTAGCCATGGCTCTTGTCTTTCTAAGCCTTTCTTCCAGCTGCTCTTTTTGGATTCTTGCGGCAACCTTTCCTGCAAGCGCGGCACTTAATTCTTCAAACCCCAGCCGCAGTTCTTCCGGCGGAACCTGGATGCTTCCATACCGTTCCAGCCATTCCCACGCGCTGTGGGGAGGCATCGGGATACAGCCATACTGGGTCTTTCCAAGGCCTGCCTGGATCTCCACATATCTGCCGGCATCCTCTGTCAGAAATTCCTGCCACCGGTCTGCTCCCTCCTTATGTCCCCAGGAAAATAATTTTCTTCCCCTGAGTCTTTTGGTAGAATACTGAAGCAGTCCATAGCCTTCCTGGTTCAGATTGGCTATAAACTTAGGACTTTCTTCCGGTATATGAAAGAAATAGTCGATCTGGGAAGGAATATTCTCGTATCTGGTTATATCGACTCCCTCCACTTGCGGAATCGAAACCTTAGAAACTTTGGCCTCCCTGCTGGTATATGCTTCTTTGGCCGGAACCACGATTCTTCCGCCTGCGTATTCCGGCGCCGCCATATTGCTCCACCAATACATCGGCACCACCTGGCTTCCCGAATTGACGATGCGCATCCGGCAGTTCAGGCAGGCATCCTTCTCCTCCAGCCAGAAATCCATCTGGTATTCTACGCCCCGGATTCTCTCGTATTCATACATGCGCAGCACCGGAATGCCCGCCTCCTCAAGCCGGGCCGTATAAAGCGGGCGGACAGTAAATGGCGAATGCCCGATGATGCCAGGGTTCCACTCGACGCCTCCGCTGAACCAGGCATTGCACGCTGCCAGATTGCTGAAGCGTATCACATCATTGGTGTACAAAAGGTTTTCCTGCCGCCTCTTATCCCAAAGTTCCCACAGCCTTCCTCCGTATTCCGGGAGAAAAACCGCCCGGAGACAGTCGTTTTCCAAAACAGCAGTCTTCACCCGTCGTTCTTTCAGTTCGCGGCTATATGCCTGGTACTGTCGGTAAGGATAAGCGTTCCTTCTGGTTCCATATGCTTCAAATATCTCATCCTCCTCATCCAAGTCAAACTCCAGATCATTCTGAAGGATCGCGCTTCCTGCAATATCCGGCACGCTGCTTTCCTCCCCCAGGCTGCATGCCCGCATTCTCTTTGTCTCAAATCTCAGTTCTGGCTTCATACCGTTCCTTTTCCCTCCTCTGTCAGCATCTGGATTGCCTGCCTCAATGCTTCGGACTTGGCAATCTTCATCTTCTCGCAGTAGGCATCCAGACGCTCTTTGGTCTCCTTATCCATCCGCATGGAACAGATTACGTCCTTATTATTGGTTCCTCTGGGCCTTCCCGGTCTTCCCATATTCCCACATCCTTTTCGTCATTTCCGTAATACATTTATATTCCTATTGTAATATATGTATTACACTAATGCAAGTAAAAACTGCGCAAGTATTAGAAATACTCGCGCAGTTTTTCAATGGCACTCTTTTCGATTCTCGAAACATAAGAACGAGAGATGCCTAACTGTTTAGCAATCTCCCGCTGCGTATACTCTTCTTCGTTATACAGTCCATACCGCATCTTAAGTACCAGCCTCTCTCTGGGCGACAGTTCCGACTCCACCCGGTAATACAGCATCCGGATATCGTCTCTTAGTTCTACCTTCTTGTGCGCGTCATCCTCTTCTGTCTCTATAATATCGAAAAGCTGGATCTCGTTTCCTTCCCTGTCGGTTCCGATCGGCTCATACAGGGAGATTTCTCTGGAAGATTTCTTTTTTGCCCGAAGATGCATGAGAATCTCGTTTTCGATACATCTGGCCGCATAAGTGCCAAGCCTGACACATTTATCGGGGTTAAATGTGACGACCGCCTTAATCAGGCCAATAGTGCCGATAGACAGCAGATCCTCCGTATCTTCTTCGAAAGACTGATACTTTTTCACGATGTGTGCAACGAGGCGCAGATTCCGTTCTATCAGAATATGTTTCGCTTCAAGATCACCCTCCGTATATTTTTGCATATAATATCTTTCTTCCGCGGCAGTGAGGGGTTGGGGAAATGATTTCAAGAAAAGCACCTCTAAGCGTATTTGATATAGTCTATGTGAAGTGCGGTCTTTTTGTGCTTTTCCATTAAAATTTCTCTATACAAAACACCGGGGAGAAGTTATATTAGGTATAGAAAATAATTGTAGATTGAGGTATGTCATGAAAAAAACAATGGGGAAAGTCCTCTTTTTCAGCTTGCTCATCATACTGGCGGCTCAATTGAGCATGAATCTTTTTATTGCGGATTTTAAGATTTCCATCGCCGTCATCTGTATCCCGGTATTTCTCTTTCTGACCGAAGGGTTTCCTCTGATACCGGTTACCATCTGCTCCGCAATCGGCGTATTTGCCTTGCGGACGCTCATGTACTGGTTCCAATACGCAAGCCTGGACCGTACGGCCTTCTTTCTTCCGGAAGCAGGATTCTATATTTGTTATGGGCTTCTTCTGTTTGGCTGCACCCGGACCCTGAAAGGAACATTCCTGAACAAGAATCTGGCCGTGATTCCACTGATCTTTATCGACTATGGAGCCAACCTGGCAGAACTGCTCCTTCGGATCCGGATGGATGCCTTTGAGCCAAAGGCACAGGCAGGAATCCTGCTGGTGGCCCTCCTTCGGACTGCGGTCATCTGGTGTATCCTGACTATATTCGAGCGCTATCGCCTGCTGCTGCTCAAGCAGGAGCATGAGGAAAGGTACCATAGGCTTTTGATGCTGATCTCGAAACTTGACGGAGAAGTCATATGGATGCGTAAAAACACGGCGCTGATCGAAGAGACCATGCGTACATCCTACAAATTATTCGAAAACCTGAGGTCTTCCGGCGCAGAGCCAGGGCTTGCGTCCTCTGCCTTGTCCGTGGCTAAGGACATCCATGAGATCAAGAAAGAATATCTGCTGATTATGCGTGGGATCTCGGAAGCACTGGATGAAGAACTGAAAAGCGACGGCATGCATCTGGAAGAACTGCTGCTTCTTCTAAAGGATGCCATGGCGCTCGTCGCCAAAGAGCAGGATAAGGAACTCCTTCTTACGCTGGAATACGCAGACAATCCTTATACGGACAGGCATTATGCATTGATGTCCATCTTCCGCAATCTGTTCATCAATGCCATTGAGGCAGCAGCGGATCAACAAGTTCGGATCGTGCTTAGCGAAGCGTCCCGGGACGCAGATTATATTTTTTCCATTACCGATTATGGAACGGGGATCGAGCCGGATTATATGGATCAAGTCTTTCATACTGGCTTCTCCACAAAGATTAATTACACGACCGGGGAAGTAAACCGGGGACTGGGCCTGAATCTGGTGCAGGATCTGGTGGAGAACAGTTTCAGCGGACACATCGCGCTGGAATCCCGTCCCGGAAAGACTACGTTTACCATTACCATTCCCAAAGTACAGCTGGAGGTGACAGCAACATGAAATTTTATCTGATTGATGATGATCCAAATATTCTAAACATATTAAAATTAATTATAGACAACCGGGGCCTTGGCAGCGTCTGCGGCACCGGAAGCACCGGCGTCGAAGGCCTGGAAGACATACGCGTCCTGAAGCCGGATATCGTGATCGTGGATCTTCTGATGCCGGAGATGGACGGCATCTCCTTCGTGGAGAAAGCCCGCCCGCTCCTTGATAATACTGCCTTCATCATGCTCTCCCAGGTATCTTCCAAGGAAATGATCTCTTCTGCCTACGAGGCAGGCATTGAGTTCTTCATCCAAAAGCCGATCAACAGCGTGGAGGTAGAGACGGTGATCAAGAAGGTATCCTCTTCCCTGACGATGAAAAGGACCTTGCATAAGATGCAGAATATCTTTATGGAAGACCTCCATCCGCAGCCAGCCAGGAATGCCGCAGATTCCGTCCCTTCCACCCCAGAGACATCCTCTGCCCTTACTGCCGTGCTTCAGAGGCTGGGCATCATCGGAGACATCGGATGCAAGGATATTATTACCGTCGTGGAATATCTGACCAGCCATCCGGGCCAGATGAACGAAGCCACCTTAAACGAACTTTGCAGCAAATTCAGCGATTCTCCCAAATCCATGGAACAGCGTATCCGCCGCACCGCCAATGCCGGCCTCGTGAACCTGGCCCACCTTGGGATCGAGGATTATGGCAACGAGATATTTACCGAATACGCGAACACGCTCTATAATTTTGAGCAGGTTCGCAGGGAGATGGATTATATCCGGGGCAGGAGCGAGAAGCACGGAAACGTGAAGATCCGTAATTTTCTGAATGCTCTGGTGGTCTATAGCATGAATAACTAGCCTTATCTCCGTAATAATTAACAGTATCATTGATTCATTTTTGTGAATTATCACAAAATTTCAATGATACTTATTTTTTTTGCGTCTGTTCTGATACCATTTGTAACTTTTTGAAACCTGGCATATATATTAATCCCATCAATAACGGATCTGAATTATCAATAAAAGAAATGTGAGGGAATGCTTATGTTAACAATCGTATCTGGAGTGGGGCTTCTTTTGGTGACGCTGGCAGGATTCTCCCTGTTCAGCCTGAAGATGCCCAAGGGCCAGCTTGCCATGTCGGGTATGGCAAACGCTGCCATCGCAACGTTTCTCGTCGAGGCGGTACACAAATATATTACCGGAGATCTGCTGGGGCTTGATTTCTTTCGCACGGTCGGCTCTACTTCCGGAAGCCTTGGCGGCGTGGCCGCCGCAATCATGGTGCCCATCAGCATGGGAACCAGCCCTGTCCTTGCCGTCGTGGCTGGAGTCGCCGTAGGCGGTTACGGAATCCTTCCCGGATTCATCGCCGGATATGTGATCGGTCTGATTGCCCCGGTCATTGAAAAGAAACTGCCGGAGGGCTTAAATATCATCGGAGGCGCGCTTTTGATCGCCCCTATGGCACGTTTGATCGCTCTGGCCGCAGATCCGGCTGTAAACGTCGTTCTGGCGCGTATCGGTGGCACGATCGCCGCTGCCACGGAACAGTCTCCCATCGTCATGGGATTCCTGCTGGGCGGCATCATCAAGATGATCTGTACCTCCCCGCTAAGTTCTATGGCGCTGACTGCCATGCTGGGCCTTGACGGGCTTGCCATGGGAATCGCCGCCATCGCGTGCGTAGGAGGCTCCTTTACCAATGGGCTGATATTTGCAAGGTTAAAATTAGGAGACAGAAGTAATATCATAGCTGTAATGCTGGAGCCCTTGACACAGGCAGACATTATTACCTCCAATCCTATTCCAATATATTGTTCCAATTTCTTTGGAGGCGGATTTGCCGGGATTTCTGCCGCAGTCTTCCACATCGTGAATAACGCGCCTGGAACTGCGTCCCCGATACCAGGACTTCTGGCACCGTTCGCATTCAATCCCCCAACCCAGGTGCTGCTGGCCGTGTTCTTTGCCGTACTCGGAGGCTGCGCGGCCGGCCTGGCCGGAAGCATGATCTTCCGCAAAAGAATACAGGTTCCAAAGGCTGATGCCCTAGCGTCAAAAGATGCCGGAATGGAACTGGAATTCTAATCACAATTTATGCCGCGCTTTTTCAAGCAGCGCACGAAAATCAGGGCCTGCAAAGCGCTATGTCTTTGCAGGCCCTGATTCTTTTGTTCCTTAATTTTCTCCCATCAATTACTCCGCTCTTCTGAGGATGTCATACTGGCTGGCTTCATGATCCAGCTTCACATACAGTACTTGCTTCGGATGAGGAGCGCTTTCCTGCTCATTTCCTTCCTCATCTACAATTCTCTTGACCGTCGTCTCGATGTTTCGTCCGTCCGGCTTCATGATCTCGATCGTCTCGCCCACCGAAAACTTATTCCTCTGCTCGATCCGGTACAGGCCGTCCTTTTCGCCGCCGATGATCCCAAGATAAGTATATTCCTTTAC
This sequence comes from [Clostridium] scindens, assembly GCF_019597925.1. Taxonomy (NCBI): domain Bacteria; kingdom Bacillati; phylum Bacillota; class Clostridia; order Lachnospirales; family Lachnospiraceae; genus Lachnoclostridium; species [Clostridium] scindens. The sequence continues at coordinate 2,552,007 of NZ_CP080442.1, forward strand.
ATAGGTATTGCTGTCATAAATCTGGCTTTCATCCCCCGGCTTTCCAAAATAAAAGCCCGTGGTGAACTGGCGGTAGGTACAGTTGGATATCTGATCCAGATACCAGGGCATGTTCTTCTGGTAGAGCTGCGGATCAGCAAGGTAATCGTCGATGGCCTTCCGATAAGTCCTGGCCACCGTGGCCACATAGAGGGCCGTCTTCATGCGGCCTTCAATCTTGAAACTGTCGATTCCCGCCTCGATCATCTCCGGGATATGCCCGATCATGCACAAGTCCTTGGAGTTAAAGATATACGTTCCCCGCTCATTTTCATAGACCGGCATGTACTCTCCCGGCCTGGTCTCTTCCACGACCGCATACTTCCAGCGGCAGGGATGGGTGCAGGCGCCCTGGTTCGCATCCCTGCCCGTAAAATAATTGCTGAGCAGGCACCTTCCAGAATAGGAGATGCACATAGCACCGTGGATAAAACTTTCAATCTCCATTTCTTCCGGGATGCGCTCCCGGATTTCCTTTATCTCCTTTAAGGACAGTTCTCTTGCGGATACCACGCGTTTCGCGCCCTGCTTCCACCAGAACAGATAGGTTCCATAATTGGTATTGTTAGCCTGGGTGCTGATATGGCGCTCGATCTCAGGACAGATGTCTTTTGCCATCTGAAAAATGGCAGGATCAGCGATGATCAGCGCATCCGGGCCGATCTCTTTTAACTCTTTCAGATATTCTTCCACTCCCGGAAGATCGTCATTGTGGGCCAGGATATTTACCGTCACATGAACCCTCGCGCCATGGGCGTGGGCGAACGCGATTCCCTCCTTCATATCTTCCATGGAAAAATTCTTGGCTTTGGCCCGCAGGCCAAATGCCTCGCCGCCGATATATACGGCATCAGCGCCGAAAATAACTGCCGTCTTTAATACTTCCAGGCTGCTGGCCGGGATTAGTAATTCCGGGCGTTCTCTTCTCATTGTATCTTCTCCTATCGCTGTGTTATTTCTTCTTTATGCTAAGGGCCACTCCATCTCCCAGTGGAAGGATGGATGTCTGAAGCCGCTCATTGTGCTTCAGTTCATAAAGGTACTCCCTCATGCGGCTGTGAATGGTCCGGTTGCGCCGCTCCACGGCAAACCTGGACTCTATCACGTCCCCGTCCTGAAGCACGTTGTCCGACATCAGCACGCCTTCCGGCGCCAGAAGCCGGATGGCCTCCGGCAGATAATGGATATACTGCCCCTTGGCCGCATCCATGAAGATAAAGTCAAAAGGCTCCTCAAGGGACTTCATGATCTCCAGCGCATCCCCTTCCAGCAGCGTGATCCGGTCCGCCACAGCGGCCCGGCTAAAATTCTCCCTGGCAATGGGGATCCTTTTTTCATATTTTTCAATCGTCGTGATCCGTCCATCCTTCGGCAGATAATGGCTCATAAGTATGGCTGAATAGCCAATTGCGGTTCCCACCTCCAAAACACGCACGGGCTTCTTCATCAGCAGCAGTACTTTCAGAAAACTCTGGGTCTCCTTGCGGATGATCGGGACAAAAGTCTCCTTGGCTTCCTGCTCGATCTGCTCGATGATCGGCTCTTCCGGCGTCTCTAAGGAATGGATATAAGTTACCATCCGCTCGTCAACAATCATTTCGGGCCACCTCTTTTCTTTCTTTTGCATATCGCCAATCGTAATTTGGGACGTAACACTCTCAAAATGTTACGTCCCCTTTTTATCTTATACGTCCATAATAATTGGCAGTATCATTGGTTTTCTCTTGGTGCGCTTCCAGATGAATTCATTCATGGTATCGCGGATCACCAGCTTGATCTTGCTCCAGTCAGCATTGCGCTGGTGCATCAGGCAGTCTTCCACCGCATCCTGCAGCACCTGCCTTGCCTCTTCCATCAGCCCTTCGGACTCCCTTACATAGACAAATCCTCTGGATACGATATCCGGCCCTGCCAGCAGCTGGTTGCTTCCCTTTTCCAAGGTCAGCACCACGATCAGAATTCCGTCTTCCGCCAGATGCTGCCTGTCGCGAAGCACGATATTTCCTACATCTCCTACGCCTAAGCCGTCAACAAGAATCTCTCCGGTATGGACCTTGTCCACAACCTTGGCCTCTTTATCGCTGACTTCAAACACATCGCCCGAGTTCAGGATAAAGATGTTTTCCTTTGGAATTCCCAGATTCTCGGCAAGAGCCGCGTTGGCCTTCCGGTGGCGGTACTCGCCATGGATCGGGATCGCATACTTAGGCTTTACCAGGGAATAGATCAGTTTCAATTCTTCCTGGCAGGCATGTCCAGATACATGGGCATCCTGGAAGATGACATTTGCTCCCTTGGCTGACAGTTCATTGATGACCTTGGATACGGATTTCTCGTTGCCCGGGATCGGGTTGGAACTGAATATTACCGTATCTCCCGGCATGATGGTCACCTTCTTATGCACATCCGCCGCCATGCGGGACAATGCCGCCATGGATTCTCCCTGGCTTCCCGTGGTGATAAGAACCGTCTTCTCCGGCGGGTAGTTCCTGAGCTGGTCTATCTCGATCAGCGTCTTGTCCGGCACGTTCAGATATCCCAGTTCCCTGGCAACCTGAATGATATTTACCATGCTGCGCCCTTCTACCACCACCTTGCGGTCGTACTTGCAGGCTGAATTGATAATCTGCTGCACGCGGTCGACGTTTGACGCGAACGTGGCTATAATAATCCTGGTATTCTGGTGTTCTGCAAAAATATGGTCAAATGTGATTCCCACCGTGCGTTCGGACTGGGTAAATCCCTTCCTCTCCGCATTCGTACTATCTGACATCAGCGCCAGCACGCCCTTCTTGCCGATCTCCGCAAAACGCTGCAGATCGATGGCGTCGCCGAATACCGGCGTATAATCTACTTTAAAGTCTCCCGTATGCACGACGATTCCAGCCGGGGAATAGATTGCCAGAGCCGCTGCATCCTGGATGCTGTGGTTTGTCTTGATAAACTCGATCCTGAACTGGCCCAGGTTGATGGACTGGCCGTGTCTGACCACTTTCCTTCTGGTGCTTCGCATCAGGTTGTGTTCTGTAAGCTTCTTCTCGATAATACCCATGGTAAGCTTTGTGGCATAGATTGGAAGATTCATCTCCCTCAATACATAAGACAATGCTCCGATATGGTCTTCATGTCCATGGGTAATGACGAATCCCTTAACCTTCTGGATATTGTCTTTCAAATAAGTGATATCAGGAATCACAAGATCGATTCCCAGCATGTCGTCTTCCGGGAATGCCAGTCCGCAGTCCACGACAATAATACTGTCTTCATATTCGAAGGCAGTGATGTTCATTCCGATTTTTTCCAATCCTCCGAGCGGAATGATACGCAATTTTCCATTGTTTTCTTTTTTCAAATTTACACCTCCACGTGCTTTTCCGTACTATTTTGCCTCTCCAGGCATTCTTTGCATTGTCCATAGAACTTTAATTCGTGGTCTAACACATGGAATCCGGTAGCGTCCTCAATATGACGCTCCAGCTCGTCCAGAAGGTCATCCTTAAAAGGAAGAACCTTTCCACAAGTCTTGCATATCAAGTGGTGATGGTGATGATGCCTTTCTTCCCCATCGAAGAATTCTCCGATCTCATAACGCACGCACCCGTCATCAAGATTGATACGATCCACCAATTGCATTTCTAATAACAATTGCACAGTCCGGTAAATTGTGGCCAGCCCGATCTCCGGGTAGTCCTCTTTTACCAGTTCATAAATGTCTTCCGCAGTCATATGCCTGTCACGGTGATCTGCGAGCGCTTCTAATACAAGCAACCTTTGATTGGTTACCTTAAGACCCTTTTCTTTCAGCATTTCCTTGAATTTCTCTTTACTGATAGACATAAGTTTTACCTTTCAATCTCTACATCTTCAAGCAGTTCCTCAAACACCTTCGCTATGGCTGTAAGTTCCACATCATCGTCTACGATCTCATAGACGCTCTCAGGCGCGTTTTCTTCTGATGTATCCTTTAATATCAGACATTCCGCATCGTCTTCTTCCGAATCCGTGACCAGAATATAGGATATTCCATTTACCTTCGTCTGCTCAAGTACAAAAAAATCTACTTCTTCCTGCATTTCTTCAGACATGAATTTAATTTTTTCCATATAAACACCTCAAGAATGATTCTTAGTTCTTGCAGATCGAGTCCAGATATCCTTGCAATATAAAAACTGCCGCAATTTTATCAATATATTTTTTGCGGTCTTCACGTCTTACCTTATTCTCAATTAAAGTCCGTTCTGCCTCTACCGTAGTCAGACGCTCATCCCACATCACGACCTCAAGGCCGGTCCGCCGGCTAAGCATCTTCCCAAACTCCAATGATCTTTCCGCTCGATCTCCAATATCGTTATTCATATGCTTCGGAAGGCCGAGCACAATCCGCTCCACCTTGTACTCCTCGATCAGTGCTTCAATCCGTGCACAGGTTTTCCGCAGCTTATTCTCGTCCTTACGGCAAATAGTCTCTATTGCCTGGGCAGTAATCCCGAGTGGATCGCTGATTGCGACTCCTACGGTCTTAGATCCATAATCCAGTCCCATAATTCTCATAGATATTATACCCAGCCATTATGCTCAATATACGTCTTGAGCATCTCTTCCACTAATTCATCCCGTTCCATCTTCATAATCAGGCTTCTCGCGCCATTGTGGCTTGTGATATACGTCGGGTCTCCTGACATAATATATCCCACAATCTGATTCACCGGATTATATCCTTTTTCACTCAGTGCCTTGTACACAATCTCAAGTATATCTTTCGCTTGAATCTGTGGACCGCTTTCTACCTGAAAAAACTGAGTGCTGCTTAAATCTTTCATATACTCACGTCCTCCAAAAATACTTCAACTTCATTCTACCTTATTACAAATGAAAATTCAATGTAATATTTGCAAATGGCTCTCAATTTCTACATTTATCAACTGATTTGTCAAGTTTTCTTCCGTTTTTTGACCAATTTTTACATATTCTTTCGTATGTCCCACCTGATATTTTTCTCCCTGGCAGACCATCTCCTCTTCCATCAGCACCTCCTGGGTGGTCCCGATCAGCGCCTCTTCATAGGATGCCTGCTTCCTTCTCGTCAGTTCCAGGAGTTCATTGCTCCTTATCGTCTTCACGCTTTCCGGCACCTGTTCTTCCATCTGCGCCGCCCGGGTGCCTTCCCTCTTGGAATATTTGAATACATGGGTCTCATAGAAGTCCACTTTGTCGATGAACGCCTTGGACTGTGCGAATTCTTCCTCCGTCTCTCCCGGGAAGCCCACGATCACATCGGTGGTCAGCGCAGGATTGTCGAAATACTTGCGCAGCAAAACGCATTTTTCATAGTATTCTTCCGATGTATAACGCCGGTTCATACGTTTGAGCGTCGCGTCGCACCCGCTTTGCAAGGATAGATGGAAGTGGGGGCACATCTTGGGAAGGCCTGCGATGGTCTTTGCAAATTCCTCCGTGATGATCCTGGGCTCAAGCGATCCCAGACGGATTCTGCGTATTCCTTCTATCTCATGGATAGAGAGGATCAAAGACAGCAGGTCATCGCCGGTATCCACTCCATAGGAACTTAGGTGGATGCCGGTAAGCACCACCTCTTTATATCCATTCCTGGCAAGTTCCTCTACCTCCCGTATCACGCTGTCATGGCTGCGGCTTCTGACCCTTCCCCTCGCATAAGGGATGATGCAGTAAGAGCAGAACTGGTTGCAGCCATCCTGCACCTTGATATATGCCCTTGTATGTTCCGCCGTCCGGCTCAGATGCAGTTCCTCATACTCGTTAATATGGTTGATGTCTACCAGTTCCTTTTGTACGCCTTCCTGCATTGCCTCATGTTCCCTTAATATCTCTATAATATCCTTCTTCCGGTTATTTCCCACCACAATGTCAATGCACTCATCAATCTCGTCCCGTTTTGCCTGGACATAGCAGCCGCAGGCAACCACGATAGCGCCGGGATTCATCTTCCTGGCCCTGTGCAGCATCTGCCTGGACTTACGGTCAGCCATATTCGTTACCGTGCACGTATTGATGATATAGACATCCGCGCCCTCCTTAAAAGGCACAATCTCGTATCCATGCTGTTCAAGCAACTCCTGCATGGCTTCCGTCTCGTATGCATTTACTTTGCAACCCAGATTATGTAAGGCTACTTTCTTCATATCCTATTCCAATCCTTTCTATGCACATTGTTGTAACATCTAACGAAATTCTTACAAATTCTTTGGCAATTTGTTCCTTGACTTTTATACCCCTTGCTCTTAAGATATTTATAGAACATGAAAAGAAACCAAGGAGGGTATGTCCAATGAAATCAGTACAGATTTGTTTAAATTCTATCGATAAGGTAAAATCTTTTGTAAATGATATTTCAAAATTTGACTGCGATTTTGACTTGGTATCCGGCAGATATGTGATAGACGCAAAGTCTATTATGGGAATCTTCAGCCTGGATCTGTCCAAGCCGATCGAACTGAACATCCATGCAAATGATGGTGCAGAAGAAGTTCTGGCAGCATTACAGCCATATTTAGTTTAATTTATTTGTTTGATTTATATGTTTGAAAGAAAAGGGCCATCCCGTAACTTGACAGGGACTGGCCCTCTTTTTTTCTTTTCTATTTCACTTCTATGACTTCCACCGTATCGATGGCTTCTCGCACCAGCTGGTCAATCTTTTCCGCCAGTTTTTCCTCCGATCGCCGGATCACTTCTACATTGGGCTTGGTTACCGGATGCTTTGCCACAAAGATGGTACAGCAGTCTTCAAATGGCTGGATCGAAGTCTCGTAAGTCCCGATCTTTTCTGCGATGTCAACGATCTCCTGCTTGTCAAAGCCAATGACCGGACGGTACACTGGCACGGTGCATACATCATTGGTAGCCGCAAGGCTCTGCATAGTCTGGCTTGCCACCTGTCCGATGCTCTCTCCCGTGATCAGTCCCAGGCATCCGTCCTTCTTTGCAAAATGCTCCGCAATCCGCATCATATAACGGCGCATGATGATCGTCAGTTCATCGTGCGGGCACTGGTCATAGATATAGAGCTGGATATCCGTAAAATTCACGACGTGCAGTTTCACGGGCCCGGAATATCTGGATACGATCCTGGCCAGATCCACCACCTTCTGCTTGGCGCGCTCGCTTGTATACGGCGGCGCATGGAAATACGTAGCCTCGATTCCCACGCCTCTTTTTGATATCATATAGCCTGCCACCGGGCTGTCGATTCCGCCGGAAAGAAGCAGCATGGCTTTTCCATTGGTGCCTACCGGCATGCCTCCCGCGCCGGGAATTATCTGCGAATATACATAGATCTCATTTCTAATCTCCACATTCAGCATCACATCCGGATGATGGACATCCACCTTCGTCTCCGGAAATGCTTCCAGAATTACTTCTCCCAGATCGCAGTTGATCTCCATGGAGGTCTTGGGATAAGTCTTCCTGGCACGTCTCGCCTCTACCTTGAACGTCAGGTTCTTATCGGGGTACATCTCATCCATATACGAAACGACGTCTTCTTTGAGTTTCTCAAACCCCTGGTCTTCCATACGCACTACCGGGCAGATTCCCACGATGCCGAACACCCGCTTCAGGTGCTCCACCGTGTCCTCATAGTCGTAATCGCCCTCGCAGTCCACATAGATTCTGGCCTGGGACTTATGCACGTCAAACTGGCCGTCCACGTCCTTAAGGGCAAACCGTATCTGCCTGACAAGCGCATCTTCAAACAGATACCGGTTCTTTCCCTTAATTCCAATCTCTCCGTACTTTAACAAAAATGTGTGAAATCTCATCTTATCTATTCTCCTAATCTAATCTTCCTACAGATTCTTTTAGCGTCTGGTATATTTTCGAAGCATCGGTACTATATTATATAGTGTATCCAGGGTATAGTCAATCTCTTCACGGGTTGTAAATTCTGACATGCTGAATCGCAATGTGGCATCTAAGAATTCCTGCCTTGCCCCGATTCCTTTCAGGACGCCGCTCACCTGCGGATGGTTCGAGGAGCAGGCCGAGCCAGAAGATACATAGATTCCCTTTTCTGCCAGGGCATGGAGAAGCACCTCGCTTCGGATTCCCCCGAATCCTACGCTGATAATGTGAGGCGCGGACGTCTCATCATACAGTCCATGAATCGTCGTGTTCTCAATCTGACCGATGCCCTCGATAAAATGCTGCTTAAGCCTGCGCATCCTAGCCACCTTCACGTCCAGATCCTGGTAGATGGTCCTGGCTGCCAGGGAAAGCCCCGCGATCCCTGGAACATTCTCCGTTCCTGAGCGGATATTCTTCTGCTGCTCTCCGCCAAATACGATCGGCTTGATCTTTACATTTTCTCCTATATATAAAGCGCCTGTTCCTTTAGGACCATGAATCTTGTGGCCGCTGATGGAACACATATCTACCTTCAGCCGCTTCGGATAGATGCGGTATTTGCCGAACCCCTGCACCGCATCCACATGGAACAGAATGTTCCTGTTATAGGCCTTCACGATGCTGGCGGCCTCCTGGATCGGCTGGACGGAGCCCACTTCATTGTTGACGTACATGATGGATACCAGGATGGTATCTTCGCATAATGCATCCTTCAGGGCATCCAGCTTCACCCTTCCATATCGGTCCACTGGCAGGAAGGTTATACGGAATCCTTCTTCTTCCAGATAGCGCATGGTATTGATAATAGCCGGATGCTCAATGGAGGTCGTGATCAGATGCTTTCCTGCCCTCTGATTGGCCCTCGCCGCGCCAATCAGCGCAAGATTGTCGCTCTCTGTCCCACCGGAGGTGAAGAATACCTCTTTATCCTGCACCTTCCAGATCTTTGTCAGAGTCTCTTTCGCCTCTTTTATATACTGCTCCGCTTCCACGCCTTTCGTGTGCCTGGAAGACGGGTTTCCATAATCTTCGCACATGACCTTTCGCACCAGTTCGCCCACGCTGTCATACGCCCGGGTGGTGGCGGAATTGTCCAGATAGATTTCTTTCATGCTTTCCACTTCCTATTTCTATATTCTTACTACTAGAGTATGTTCCTACCCTTCCAGATGGAACATTAAGATGGATAATATGGCAAGCCCCGCCGTCTCTGTGCGCAGGATCCTCCTGCCAAGCGTGATTGCCTTAGCCCCTTGACGGATAGCCGCATCGACCTCTTCCTTTTCGAATCCGCCCTCCGGTCCGATAAAGATTCCTACAGACTGTCCCTGCGCAATGGATGCTACCACTTTTCTGGCCTCCTCCATCCCTTCCGCCAATTCATACGGAATCAAAAGAACGTCCAGTTCTCCTGCCATTTGAAGCGCCTCCGGGTAGGACAGGACGGAAGATACCTGCGGGATATATCCCCGGCCGGCCTGCTTAGCCGCGCTTTCGGCAATCTGCTGCCACCGCTGCGTCTTTTTTGCGGCCTTCTTTTCATCCAGTTTTACCACCGACCGCCTGGTGGCCACCGGCACCACCTGGCTTGCCCCCAGTTCCACCGCCTTCTGCACGATCAGTTCCATCTTATCCTGCTTAGGCAGTCCCTGGAACAGGGTGATACGGCAGGGAAGTTCTGTATCCACCGGCATTCTCTGCTGTATCGCAAGGACCGCGCGGCCTTCTTCATACCCTTCGACCAAGCACCGGTATTTCAGGTTGTCGCCGTCGCTGATTTCTACTTCCTCTCCCGGGCGCATGCGCAGTACGTTCTTCATATGATTCACATCCGAGCCTTCAATATAGATCCTCTCGCCCTCCACCTGGGAAGGCGTTACAAAAAAATGCTGCATCTTGCTACTCCTGATTCTTTCTGGCTGTTACGGATACCCATTCTCCCTGGTGGTTCACCTCCAGCACTTCAAGGCCTGCCTCCTTCACTGCCTGGACCACCGTCTCTTCCTTATCTTCGATAATTCCGCTGGTAATGTAGATTCCGCCAGGCTTCATCTGGTTCACGATAACTGGCGTAAGCGGTACCAGCACGTCAGCCAGAATATTGGCCGCCACGATGTCGTATTTTTCGTACCCTGCCTTATCCTGTACGTCCTTGTCGTCGATGATGTTGCCAATCATGACTTCGTATTGGTCTTTTCGGGTTCCGTTGACCTCCATATTCTCATGGGTCGCGTCGATCGCGCATGGATCCAGATCCGTACCCACGGAATACCTGGCTCCGAACTTCAGCGCCAGCATCCCCAGAATGCCGCTTCCGCAGCCTACATCCAGGATCACCGTATCATCTTTCACATACTTTTTGAGCTGGCGGATGCATAACTGCGTAGTCTCATGCATGCCTGTCCCGAACGCAGTGCCGGGATCTATATGGATCACCAGCTTATCGCTGTCTTTTTCCTCTACCTTTTCCCAGGAAGGGATGACGAGAATATCATCGATGTAGAACTGGTGGAAATACTGCTTCCAGTTGTTGACCCAGTCCACATCCTCCGTCTGGGATTCCTCGATCATGCACGCTCCTACATCCAGATAAGCGCGCATCTTATCCAGTTCCTTCCTTATGTTCAAAAGGATCGTTCCTTTATCCTCTTCTTCGTCCAGATAGAAGGTCAGATAAGCCGTGCCGTCATCTTCCGGAATATCTGGCAGGATGTCCACGAACATCTGCTCCTTATCTTCCTTCGTAAGAGGCACCTTGTCCTCGATCTGCACGCCCTGGATTCCCAGATCCATCAGCATGCTGCTGACGATGTCCTCCGCCTGCGTCGTCGTCTGTAGCCGAAACTGATTCCACTTCATAATTCGTCCCCTTTCATCTTATATAATGCCCAGATGGTCCAGCAGGATCTTGCATCCCATCAGTATAAGGATGACGCCTCCTGCCAGTTCTGCCTTGGACTGGTATTTCGTCCCAAATATATTGCCTATTTTAACACCTGCCACGGATAAAGTAAATGTAATTGCCCCAATAAAACTTACCGCAGGCACAATCTCCACCTGCAGGAAGGCAAATGTCACCCCTACCGCCAGAGCGTCGATGCTGGTTGCGACAGCCAGTCCCAGCATGGTCCTGACATCCAGTGACGCATCCGCGTCCTGGCACTCATCGCAGGAGCCAAACGCCTCGCGTATCATATTGACGCCGATAATTCCCAGCAGGATAAAGGCGATCCAATGGTCTACCGAAGTAATCACATCTTTAAACTGGACTCCCAGAAAGAAGCCTATCAGCGGCATCAGCGCCTGAAACGCGCCAAAATATAAGCCTACGATACCTGCCTTGCCCCATGTGCAGCGCTTCATCGCAAGACCCTTACAGACGGATACTGCGAACGCGTCCATGGAAAGCCCTACTGCTATCAGGAATAATTCTATTATATTCATGTCCTTTCTCCTAACCTTTTTCTCATGGTACAGAACAAAGAATGTGCTCTGCACATTCTTGCGCCTTCTGCGGACGGCTACTCTGAGCCAAATCTGTCAAAGCAGAGGTTCAGATCTACGTTTCCTTCAATTCCTGGCACCTTGCCCTTTTCCGTATACTGCCACATGGAAAATTCATAAGGGCACTGGGGAAGGGGCTCGTAATCCGCGTACCATTTCTTATATCCTGCCAGTTCGTTCAGATCAAGCGTAAATGCCATCCATTTCATATTGGCATAGATCATTGTCTCATATCCGGCTTCTTCAACCGCGTCACAGAATGTGATGCAGTTTGCGGTGAACTGCTCTTTTTTCAGATGATCTGTCCTGGCTTCATCATTTTTGATTTCTTCGGTATCGAATATCACCGGATAAGTGATAGCGTAAGGCCGGATTCGTTCCAGTACGAACTGCGCCTCTTCATAAGCCTCTTCTTTGTCTACCGCCTGCGAGAAGAAGTAGACTCCCACGTCAAGGCCTGCCGCAAGCGCGCCCTCTATGTGACTTTTGAACATGGCGTCTTCCACAAGTTTTCCTTCCTGTCCATATCCCCGAAAGCCTACGCGTATGATCGCAAAGTCTATGCCGCTTGCCTTCACTTTAGCCCAGTCTACGGACGGCTGATATTCGGACACGTCTATCCCGACCTTGGAAATAATGTTTCCCGCTTCGTCGGTATAGTGCTGGTATCCGTCTTTCTTTTTTATCCGTTTCAGATCGTATGTATTTTTCGGCACCGCTTCCAGAAGTTCGGCCTCATACTGCTGCCCCAGCACATCTACAAACTGGTAGACCTCCTTGTTTCCATCCGCCTGGTCTTTCGCTTCTTCCTTCTTATCCGTGTCCTGGCACCCTGCTGCAAGCAGGACCGCCAGCAATACAAACAATGTCTTAATCCATCTCTTTTTAATCATCATGACCCTTCTATCTCTTACGCTTCAAAAGCCGCAAAATGGGCATTGGCAAGCAGTTGTTCTGCTTCCGCTTCCGTCAGCCCATAAGAATCCGCCAGGTATTGGAATTCCTTCCCTACCCAGGTATCTGATACCGTCATATTGTCGCTGTTTACCGTCACCTTGATTCCCCGCCTCAGATAGGTTCTCAAAGGATAATCAGTTATCTTTTCTACTGCCTTGGTCTGCAGATTGCTGATAGGGCACATTTCAAGAGGAATCTCCCGGCTTGCCAGCAGTTCCATCAGTTCCTCGTCCTCAATTGCCCGGACCCCATGCCCAATCCTGGCCGCGCCAAATTCTACCGCCTTGCGGATGCTGGCAGGCCCTGCCGCCTCCCCTGCATGGATGGTAAACGGAACCCCAAGTTTCCTGGCAAGCGCAAATTCTTCTTCATAATCTGCCGTGGGAAACAAGGCTTCCGCCCCCGCCAGGTCAACGGCTACCACTCCCTTGCCCAGATACCTGGAAGCCAGACGCACCGTCTGAAGGTTCGCTTTCTTATTATCCTGTCCCCGCATGCAGCATAGAATTGTCCGCAGCCGGATATCGCTGTCTTCCTGCGCCTTAGAAAGCCCAGACAGCACCGCTGTGACCGCCTGTTCCTGGCTCATGCCTTTCTGGCAGTGCAGCTGCGGGGCAAAACGCACCTCGGCATAACGCAGCCCTCTCACCTTAAGGTTCTCGCCCAGTTCCCTCGCGGCCTGGCATAGTCCACGTTCCGTCTGCAGGACCTTCAGCACAGTATCAAAGCATCTCAGATATTCATTCAGGCTTTTGCAGTCCATCCCCTCACAGATATAAGGCTTTAATCCCTTCGCCGTATCTGCCGGAAGCCTGATTCCTTCTTCCTTCGCGATCCGCAATATGGTCTCTGCCGGCAGGGAGCCATCCAGATGAAGATGCAGATCTATCTGTCCAAACTTTGACATATTCATAGAAGTTCTTCCCATTCTTTTTCTTTAAAGCCTGTCAGAACCGTATCCTGTGTCACAAGAATCGGGCGTTTTACCAGCATGCCGTCCGAAGCCAGTACCTCATACTGCTCTTCTTCCGTCATCTGGGGCAGGCGTTCCTTTAACTTCTGCTCTTTATACAGCATGCCGCTGGTATTAAAGAATCTCTTAAGCGGCAGGCTGCTCTTTTCATGCCATTCTTTCAATTCTTCCTTGGTTGGATTCTGAATCTTGATATCTCTTTCTTCAAACTCCATTCCCTTCTCCTGAAGCCATTTCCTGGCTTTCTGGCAGGTTGTTCATTTTGGATAGCATACGAATAACATCTGTACATTCCTCCTTCTATTTATCTAGGCTTTATTTCAGCGCCGTGTTCAAATCCTGCTCCACTTCATCCAGTTCCTTGAGGATCTCCTGCTGCTGCTCGTCAAACAGCAGGCGCTTATTGTAACGGTAATATTTGTCGCAGTCGTTTTCCTTCAGGAATTGGATGCTGTAATAACTGGTGTTCAATTCCGTTACAAAGGCCACCATCTCCTGGCTGTCTCCAAAAGCATCCTCCATAAAGTCAAAGGCATGATCAAGTGCATTTGCCGCTTTCTCGATCATCCGTTCCCTCTCGTCCGTCTCTTTCGTAAATTCTTCCTTCACCCGGTCAAATGCCGCCTCTTTATCAAGATGTTCCGCCTTCTCCAGCTGGCGGTATCCCTCCAGGGTATCGGAGACCTTTCTTCGAATCCGGTCTTCCTGCCTGGTCAGCTGCTCCGCCTTTCTTAAGCGTTCATAGGCTTCTGCAAACTCCTGAATCGCGCCGGGAAGATCCAGATCCTCTTTATAACGGCGAAGGACATCATATAGAATGGTTACATAGCGATCCGAGACATAGCACTCCTTGAACAAGCCTCCCAGCTGGCCCAGCAGCATGTTGACCACGCTCAGGCGCTCATCGAAGGATGCGTATCTTAACTGCTCCAGCGTATCTTTGTCATAATAGCCTTCCAGTATCTTCTCCAGGCCATAATCCTTTTTATACTTCTCATATAATTCCAGATAATTCGCGAAATCCTTCGCAATCTTCCAGTGCTGGATATACTGGTGCACCACTTCCCGGTCTGCCTTCTTGTGGAGCGCCTCGTAAGACTTCAGAAGCTGCGACAGGTCCTCCCATCCTCTGGCCGTTGCAAACATCTTGCCGTCTACCGTAGTCTCGATGCGGTAGAAATGGTCTCTTCGTATCTCCAGATAAGAGAGAATAGCCGGATGGATCTCTGCCTGATAAGCATACTCCTTCCAAACATCATAATTTTCTTCCACATCTATCTTCTTAATTCGATCCAGCGTTACCACGTCAAAATCCCTTACCGACTTATTATACTCCGGAGGATTGCCCGCTGCAACGATAATCCAGCCTTCCGGCACCTTCTGGTTTCCGAATGTCTTGCACTGCAGGAATTGGAGCATAGTAGGGGCCAGCGTCTCGGATACGCAGTTGATCTCGTCGATAAACAGGATGCCTTCCGCAATCCCGGTGGCCTCGATCTTTTCATAGACGGACGCGATGATCTCGCTCATCGTATATTCCGTCACGGAATACTTCTTCCCTCCAAAAGTCTTTTCCTGTATAAACGGAAGCCCGATGGCGCTCTGCCTGGTGTGATGCGTAATGGTATAGGCAACCAGGCCAATCTGGCACTCCTTGGCAATCTGCTCCATAATCTGCGTCTTCCCGATCCCCGGAGGCCCCATCAGCAGGATCGGCCGCTGCCGGATTGCCGGTATCATATAATCCCCATAGACGTCTTTTTTAAGATATGCCTCTATGGAATCTTTAATTTCCCTCTTCGCTCTTTTTATGTCCATTGTCTTGTAATCCTTTCTCTTCTTCCTTCCTCAGTCTCTGGCGGCGCTTATGGCCGTTGCAGGTCTTCTTCTTCAATCACCAGCTTCATGGCCCACGGTGGAACGTCTACATCTTCATAGTCTTCCTTCATGAACACAAAGGCAGTCTCATATGGGGGCATCTTAGACGGATAGGCGCCTCTTCCATCCGTAAAATACAGCAGTCCTTTTAACCGCTCAAACGCATGCTGCTTCATCAGATTCTCCACATAGGCAAAAGCCGGGCGAAAATCCGTTCCGCCTTCTCCTTTCAGTTCCAGGTGCTCCATGTAATTCTTCAAGTCTTCCTCGCTTTCAATCTTTTGATCCGTCTGTACCTGATCATCGCACTGGATGATATGAATGTTCACCTTCCTGAAGAAACTGTCATTTTCGCTTAAGACCCCGTAAGTCTCCTCCAGGAATTTCTTGACCAGCTCGCCGGAGCAGGACATGGACGTGTCAATCACAATGGCAAATTCCTCTACCTTCTGCACTTCCTTCCACTCCTGAGGCTCGATCAGCGGCATGTTCCCGTATAGGGAAAGGCCATAACTGTAGAATACATAGTCAAACGTATCTTCATCCACTGCCATCTCTTCTTTCAGAACCGAGAATTTCCGCAGAAACTGGCGGTAGTCAAACCGTACCCGGTTCTCCACTTTTACCTGATCGATCAGATGGCCGGATTCCTGTGATGCTTCTTTGGAAAATGTCTCCATATCCGTCTCCATCTGCTCGCTGATATCCTGCCACTGGTTCTCGATCTGGCTCTGCTTCTTCTGATCATCATCTGCCGGCCAGTAACTATGGTCATCCACCCGGAATTCGCCTGCCAGGCGCGCAAAATCTGCTTCTTCAAGATTCCATCTCTCCAAGGCGCCATAGACTTTTTCCGCCGTCAGCACCTTCATCTCTTTCCCAAGTCTTCGGTAAGTCTCTCTTCTGAGCCAGGATCGGCTTTTTAAGACGCACCGGTGCTGCATGCCGTCGATGATCGACTCTGTCACGATATCGCAGGCCAGGCTGTATCGTTCCTCCTCCCTGCCCTTTCGCCGGATCATATGGCGGAATATGCCATGAAGCACCAGATGTAGGTAAATTCGGTTCACCATGATCCGGTCCTCCCGGTACAAACCGCCCAGATACTGAGGGTGGTAATACAGATACAGCCCATCGGTTCCCATCCCGCAAGCCCCCTCGTCCAGGACAAAGATTAGGCTCGAAAGCGCCACATCCATGAACCGCATCTTGAGATACAGTTCATTGCGGGCTGCAGCCAGAATCTTTCTGCCTATGCTATCCAGTTTTTCTCCCATATCGATTTTATTTTCCATTGTCACTTCCATACACCTATTCTATCGATTCAATTACAAATCAAATGTCTTTTTCTTCTTAGGATGCAGCCTTTGCTTCTCATCCATAAGGAGACTGAGCATTTCTGTCTTCTTGCTTTTTGCCGCCCATTCCAGGGCATAATCCAGAGCAGTTACCGTCAGATACCCCTGCCTGGCAAGGAATTTTATGCCTTCCATATCATCTGTCTCTACTAAAAATTCCACCGCTTCTTCCCGATGGGCGCATAGATAGGAGACGTATGCCTCCCTTCGGTCTTCCGCCAGCCGAAAAGGATGCCTCAGCCTTCCAAGCACCAGTTCCGCCGCCGTCTGCAAAGATTCTTCCGCCACCGTCCGGTACAGCAGCTCGTCGTACTTCTTATAGTCCAGCTCCCGGTTATAAAAGCACTGCCTGTAGTATCCGCCAGCTCCATGGTGACGCGTCTCCAATATCCTGGCAGGCGTATTCTCCACCGCCTCTTCATAGTGTTCTGGAAATAATACCTCTGCCGTCTCTATATATTCTTCTCTGCCTGCCTCTTTCTTATGATAATAAAGTTTCGCACGGATTGCAAACCGAATCTCATCCACGATAGACTTCAGGCAGCTTCTCTCTCCCTGATAGAAATGGATCTCCACTTCTTCCAGATGGCAGCCGGTAAATGCCCCTCCTCCGATATCCAGCAGGCTGTCCGTAAGGATCAGCCGTTTTAAGTTCCTGCATCGGTAAAACGCGTATCTTCCAATCTCCGTCACCTGGGAGGGAAGCCATATCTGCGTTACCTGGGATGCGCAGACCCTGCTCTCAGCGCCGGATAGACTGCCGCCTTCACTGACGAATACATATTCTCCTTCTTCCTCGGGCTTTTCGGCAAACGCATAGTCTGCAATCCTGGTAACCGGAATCCCTTCTATCTCATCTGGAAGGATCAGTTCGCCCTGGGTACCATAGCATCCTGTAATCTCGACTCCCTGATCCGTCTTTTTATAATGAATCTTTGGACATATCTGTCCCGTTTCTTTTTTCCACATAAAACCAACCTCGCAATATATTAAACAGGTATTATTGTACCACAAAATCTGCTATAATGATAACCATGGGAATATTTACATTCTAGAATCAAAAGAAAAGAGAGAGAAAATCATGAAGCGTAAACTTACATTTCAACAATATATCGCTGTGGCCAGCATGCTGTTCGGCCTTTTTTTTGGTGCAGGAAATCTGATATTTCCCGTTTCCATGGGGCAGATGGCCGGGCGCAACGTATGGCCGGCTATTCTCGGATTTCTGATCACCGGGGTGGGACTGCCCCTTCTTGGAGTGGCTGCCCTGGGCATGAGCCGCTGCAATGGCCTGGCACAGATGAGCCGGAGGATCGGAAAAAAGTATGGCACCTTCTTTACCTGCGCCCTCTATCTGACCATTGGGCCTTTCTTTGCCATTCCCCGCTGCGCCACCGTTCCATTTGCCGTGGGAATCGAGCCGATTCTCGGAAAAGGCTCCTCGGATGCCTTGCCGCTGGCTGTCTTTTCCTTGCTCTTTTTCCTTGCGGTCTTATGGTTCTCCTTAAGGCCAGGCAAGATTCTTACCTGGATCGGCAAGATCTTGAATCCGATCTTCCTTGCCGCGCTTGGACTGCTGGTGATCACTGCCCTTCTTCGCCCTATGGGAGATATCGGAAGTATCGCTCCCCAGGCTGGCTATGCTTCCCACGCCTTCTCCCAGGGCTTCCTGGAAGGCTACAATACCATGGATGCATTGGCAGGGCTGGCTTTTGGGATCATCGTGGTAAATGTCATCAAAAGCCTGGGTGTAGAGAATTCCGGCGATGTGGCAAAATGTACGGTAAAAGCCGGGCTTTTCAGCACGATCCTAATGGCCGTCATCTATCTGCTGGTTACGATCGTAGGAACCCAGAGCCGTGGGATGTACGAGGCCAGTTCCAATGGAGGAGAAGCGCTTCTTTTGATCGCAAGCCACTATTATGGCAGGGCTGGCGCTTTCATCCTTGCCTTCACCGTCACTTTTGCCTGCCTTAAGACTTCCATCGGACTGATCACCAGCTGCAGCGAGACTTTCTGCGCCATGTTCCCCCGGACGCTGAATTATAAGAAATGGGCCGTCCTGTTTTGTGCGCTCTCCCTGCTGATTGCCAACCTGGGCTTAAATTCTATCATCGCCTACTCTCTTCCGGTATTGATGTTTTTATATCCCCTGGCGATCACGCTGATCTTCCTAAGTTTGGCCGGAAAGTTCTTTGCCGATGATAAGAAGGTCTATATCAGCGTCACTGCCTGCACCATCTTTGCCGCAGCCTTGGACTTTCTCAATGCCCTTCCTGAGGGCCTTAAGAACCTGCTGCATCTGAAGCCGCTGCTGGCCGGGGTCTCCAGATACCTGCCTCTTTTTGAGCAGGGAATGGGCTGGATATGTCCTGCCCTTCTGGGCCTGGCCATCGGAATCTGCCTTCACGCCCGAAAAAAACAGAGCCTGCCCTCTTAGGAGCAGGCCCTGCGGGTCTGTCTAATAATATCCCTTCCACATATTTACATACATGTGGATATCCGTCTTGAGATAGAGGCCGATCGTCGTTAGAAGGCCATCCCCTTCCGGCCGTTTGGAAGCCGCCATTACATATTTGACGCCAGCCTTCCTCGCATAGTGGTCTGCCTTTCGCAGATGCCATCCATTGGTAACTACTACGCAATCTTTAAATCCGCAGTGTTCCATCATCTGGCTGGCATACAGTAGATTATGATATGTGCTGACTGCCTGCTTCTCTTCCAGTATGTATTCTTCCGGGACTCCCAGTTCCATTGCATAGCGCTTCATGACCGATGCCTCTACAAACGTGTTGGATACTGCTGCTCCGGACATAATCAGATACTTTACCTTCTTATCTTTCCATAGTTCTACTGCTTTTTCCACGCGGGCAGCAAGCCTCTTAGAAGGCGTGCCGTCCGCCCCTACCTGGCAGCCGCAGACAACCGCGCAGTCATAGGCATCCTGTTCCCACCGCTTCTTTGGCTTTCGGAACATCAGGCCAAACAGCGCCAAGTTTGCTGCCGCAAACCCGGAAGTTATCCGCAGAAGCCGATATTCTCTATTTTTCATCTAATCTTCCTCCACTCTTAATCCAAGGTTCCTTCCATATCCACGGGACCTTCCATTTGCGCTTCCTGGGGAAGAAGTCCCGCGAGCCGGTCCAGCCTCTCTTTCCAGAAATAATTGAACAAGGCGATGAATCTTCCAACCCCGACCATAGCAATCACCGTGCCAATGCCAATTGCCTCCAGTCTTCCCGCAATGGCAAGTCCCAATACCAGGGAGATTCCCACGCTGGTAAAATCAATCACATTCTTCCCAAATCCGACGCCTCTATGAAGCACTTCGCCTACCGTCTGGGCCAGTCCGTCCGCAGGATTAGGCACCAGTTTCATGTTTACCGTCATCACCACGCCCAGGGCTGTGACCACGATTGCCGCCAGAAGCAGCAACAGGTTCTGCCACAGGCTGTCATACTTGATATCCAGCAGATCGCCAAAGACATTCAGCAGCATGCTGAATACAAAACTAATCGGAGCCTGCAGAAGGATCAGCCAGTTCTTTCCCTTCAGTGCCAGCTGGATCCCCACAAATATAAAATAGATGACAAAAGTAGTCATTCCAAAGTCCGTATGCCATATCGTCGATATCGTAAACGGAATGGATATAATTGGCGATACGCCCAGCCCGGTCTTGGTATTCAGGGTAATTCCTGCCGCCAGCACTACCATTCCTGCCGTATAAATCAACAAGCGCCAAATCCATTCTTTTTTCATATTATCATTCATAAAATCACTCTCAATTCATGCATAGTCTTTATATATTTTACTCCTATTTCCTCTATTTTTCAAGACCAGCCTGCTTTTGTGGTAAATATGCAAAATTCCTCATATATATGTTGTAAAAATATATATCGGAGTTCCTATGCCATCCAGAAATAAAATCTTTAAGGCCGCAGGCGTCATCCTCCTATTCACCATAGCTTTTTTCGGAGGAAGGCTGGCTGCCGCCAGGTTCGCCCCGGCAGATTCTGCCCGGATCGTGCCTGCCCCTGAAAACTGGGGGCTGGGCTTCCAGGAAGACGGGAAGCTTCCAACGGGCAATGCTACCATTGATGAATTAAAAAAATACGATGCCTACTACGCTGAAGATACCCAGGAAAAGGTCCTTTATCTGACCTTTGACTGCGGTTACGAAAATGGAAATATCGAGCCTATGCTGGATGCCCTGAAAAAGCACAAGGCGCCAGCCACCTTTTTCGTAGTCGGCAACTTCCTCTCTACCAGTCCGGATATCGTCAAGCGTATCAATAAGGAAGGCCATACAGTAGGCAACCATACATACCATCACCCGGATATGTCCAGCATCTCCACCAAGGACGCGTTTGAAAAAGAATTAAAAGGTGTGGAGGATCTGTATAAAGAAATCACTGGCGAAGCCATGACCAAGTACTACCGTCCTCCGCAAGGAAAATACAGTATCGAAAACCTTCAGATGGCCAAGGATATGGGCTACCATACCTTTTTCTGGAGCCTGGCTTACGTGGATTGGATTGAAGACGAGCAGCCAAGCAAGGAAGAAGCCTTTGACAAACTGCTAACCCGTATCCATCCGGGCGCCGTCGTGCTGCTTCACAGCACCTCCAAGACCAATGCGGAGATTCTGGATGAGTTGCTAGCCAAATGGGAAGAAATGGGATATACGTTTAAGTCGCTGGACCAGCTGATTGGCAAATAATAAAAAATATTGAAAAAGTCCGCAGAAGATGCAATCTGCTCTTCTGCGGACGAATCCACACACTGCCAAGCCCGCTTATATTTCCAGCCGCTTCTTTAATTCTTCAATCTGCTTTCTCAATTCTGTATTTTCTGACTTGCTTTCTTCCAGTTCCCGGCCTTTTTCCTCCAGTTCTTTGGCCTTTCCTTCCAGTTCCTTGGCCTTTCCTTCCAGTTCTTTGGTCTTTCCTTCCAGTTCCTCCTGCATCTCATCAATCATATACTGTACTGTATTGCGATCCAGTTCGCGCAATTCCTTGGAAAACATATTCATCACCTTCTCCGTATTCCTGCACATCTCATATACCTCTTCATACATAGAGCGAAAATAGGGATATTTCTCTACCAGATCTACAATCACTTCTGGATCATCTATGCTAAAAAAGGCCAGCCATGCATCCAACTTGTTTCTGATACCTTTATTGTGCTGGTTTTTACGAAAGATGTCAAGTGCCACAAAAACGAATTCTTGGAGTAGTTCTAATTCTATTCCCGTATCAGACATCTGTTTGCTCCTGTGGATATATATATCTGAAAAACTATGGAATTCTCTCGTACTCTTCTCAAATAGAATAACCGTATAGACTTTCTTTATATCTCTATAACTAAAAGATTTTTTCTTTTCACTCTTTACTCTTTTGTACTGCCTTAACAATAAATCGGCCGAATAGCAGGCACTGCGCTGGCCTGGAAACAGATAGCCGACTTTTTGCACCTCTACATTTGCAATACTTCCGTCCTCTAACTCTATTACAATATCCATGATCAGAAGTGAGCCTTCTGATGCAATCCTCCCTGATTCATTCGGAAGCATCTTTAATATCTTCACCTTATGTCCAATTAGCAGAGACAGGAACTCCTCCAGCCTTTCTGGCGCTGTATCCGGATTCATAATTTCTTTAAAAAATGAATCATAGAGTAATTTTACTCCCCGGACTCCCGTGCATATATCCAGAAATTCCCTCTGCTCCTTTTCTGTCCAGTTTTCAAAGATTATACGCAATTCCTTACTGCTTTGAATATCATACAGCACTTCCTGTGCAGTACGAATAGCAGGAAAATATTTTTGCATACTTTCAGCCATACAGATTGCCTCCTTTTCCTTCCTAAAACTTTGTTTTACTTAATTTCACGATTGGGTAATTGCTTCGATTTCGAAGTTTGAGAATGAAAGATATCTGGCGGCAAGAATGCCGCCATTTGATATGATTAGATTAACACAAATATTTTCAGACTACAAGTCCATTTTTTTCTCCCACTCATGCAACCTTTTTGCTGCCTCCGGGTTCTGCTTTTCCAGACGGCGCTCCAGCCTGGCCCTGCTGGCCTTGAGTTTTTCGAGTACATCCGGATTCTCTCTTCTAAGCTGCTCCATAATCCGCCGTCTTCTCTTCTCGATCAATTCCAGCACCACCGTCCGGTTATCTTCTTCCGTCATATTATCCGGCAATTCATCCATATGAAGTTCCATACGCCTGAGGATTTCATCTTCATCTATGGCTCCCAGGCTATGCCAGGTCTCCAGGCGCTTCTCCAATCCTTCTTCCGCTAATTCTTCCAGATCCGGCAGCTGGTGGATGCCTTGCAGGACATGATGCACCCGCTTTTCAATCTGGGCCACCGTATCGTCTCCGAATGCCCAGGCGAATTCCTCCAACGTATTCTCAGCCTCCGCAGGAATGCTTAAAATGAGCCTTCGTTCCTTCTCATCAAGCCCTTCCAAGGGATAAGGCTCCACAATTCCCGCATCATGAAGAGCCGCCGTGATCGTCCTTCTCACCCGTCCTTCTTCAATCAGATGACCGATGCCAAGTCCCCGCATCTGGGCATTCACCGTATCCCTGTGCTCTGTCATATAGAAACGGATTTTCCGTTTTCTAAGGCTTTCCGCCAGCATTTCCAGACGGTCTGCCGCTGTAATGTCTATGTTGGTAACGCCACCGGCGTCCACGATTACTACTTTTGTATCCTCCCGGATACTGTTTTCAATATCTTCCTGGAACATCTTGATATTTGCAAAGAACAGGCTTTCGCTGAACTGATAGATTACTACATGTTCAATCTCATAGGCATACCGGTTCTTGCCCATATCATAGAATCCATCCCTCCCCGGAATCACCCCCAGAAAGGCTCTGGGAGGGTTGGTAGCTTTCAGGATCACGGCCACAAAGGAGAGCAGGATTCCGATAATGACGCCATAGATGGTTCCAAGCATCAGTACGCTTAAGAAGGCTGCAACGAAGATATAGAATTCATTCCGGCTTACCCTGTACAGTCGTTTGGCCAGATCAAATTCTACTACCTTCATCAGCGCTGATATCACAATCGCCGTCAATACAGGTACCGGAAGATAGCCGATAAACCCTGTGCCAAATAGAAGAAGCGCTGCCATGGATAATCCTGCGACGATTGACACGGCCTGGGTCCTGCCTCCATACTGATCATTCATGGAAGTCCTTGAGATGCTTCCGTTCACCGGACAGCAGCCGACCAGGGAAGCCGCGATATTTCCGGCGGCACAGGCCAAAATCTCCTGATTGTCATCAATCTTGTAGCCATTTCGAAAGGCAAAGTTATTCTCTGACAGCAGCGTTTCTGCCATCACCACCACTGCCACCATAAGGCCCCGTCCTGCCACCTGGCTTAAATCAACGTCTCCAAAAGCCGGAAGCACCAGTCCTGGCATGCCCGGCTCTACTTCGGACAGCAGCCTTACCCCGTGCTGATCCACATGTCCTACGCAGGTAAGCAGCACGCCTGCTGCCATAATGACCACCGCCATAGGAAACTTCGGCATGAATCTTCTGGCTGCCACGATGATCGTAAGCGATACGCCTCCAAGCGCAACGGACAGCAGATTCACATGTCTAAGCGCTTCCAGTATATCTTCAAGCAGTTCCAGAAGTTCTCCCGAGCCAGAGCCGCTTCCCAGAACCTTCGGAATCTGCATCAGGATGATGGTAACCGCGATTCCGCTGATAAATCCGCCCATAACCGGCGTAGAGATGAAGTCCACCATACGTCCTGCCCTCAGAAAATAGAACAAAAGCAGCCATAGTCCGGCAAAAAGAGCCATCATAGGCACGTATTGCATGGCTTCCTGCGATCCCGCCGGAATCCCGAGCGTAGCCATCGCAGCCCCCACGATAGCGGCAGGCGCGGCATCCACCCCAAAGATAAACTGGGGAGACGTAGAGAACAGGGCAAATAGAATAATCGGAAATACCGATCCATATAAGCCATAAATAGCCGGAATCCCTGATACTTCCGCATATCCCATGGAAATTGGGATCGAAACTGCTGCTATTATAATTCCTGTCAGGATATCCTTCGGAAGATCCTTAAGGTGATAGTTATGTAATGTATGGAATACTTTTACTTTCATATCGTCGTTCCTCCTGTACAGGCTATATTCTACCATATTTTTCAAAAAGATGGATAAGGAAACTGTATTCAGGAGGAAGACTTGACATCATGGCAGCGGCCTTCACTGCCAAAGCGGCCTTTCTCAGGCAAAAGGAATCAACCCACGTACCGCAGCGCGTCTATCGGCTTCTTCTTAGCCGCCTTGTTCGCCGGATAGATTCCAAAGATAACCCCTATCCCTATGGAAAATACAATGGCAATCCATACAACGCCTACAGATAAGGCATAATTGGCGTCCTCTCCGCCCACACCGGAGATGATCCGCAGCGTTCCCCAGGAAAAGAATATCCCTATGGCGCATCCAATCAGGCTGATTAGCAACGCCTCAATCAGGAACTGAAGCATGATTGTCCCTCTCCCTGCGCCAATTGCCTTACGGATCCCGATCTCCCGGGTACGCTCCGTCACGGATACCAGCATGATATTCATAATGCCGATTCCGCCCACCAGCAGAGAGATCGCTGCAATGCCCCCAAGAAGCAGGGCCAGCGTATTGGTAACGTTCTCCATCGCCTCCATAATGGTGGACTGGTTCCTGATTGTAAATGCATCCTCATCCTGTCCAAAACGCTCCAACATCATACGTTCAAGCACCGTCTGCGCATCCTCCAGAGAATCCTGGCTTGTGGCGGAGACGCAGAATGTAGACACCTCCGGGGAAACGCTGTCTGTAAGACGGATCAGCGACGTATAGGGAATATACGCCTCATAATTTTCCGTGGTAGATGAATCACTCTCATCTGCTGCCAGAACTCCGACGATCAAGTATTCCACTCCATCCAGTTTTATGCTTTCTCCTACCACATCCATTCTTCCCATCACTTCTTTGGCAAGTCCCGCATTTATGACCGCCACATTCGTATGGTTCTGTACATCCGTGCCTTTTAGGAAACGGCCCTGGGCCAGTTCCAGATTCTGTATATTTTGGTATGCTCCCGTGGTTCCGTATACTGTGGCGTCTTCCTCAGAATAGGTACTGGACGCGGTCGTGTTTGCCTGGGACACAGGAGCCGCTTCCTCTATCTCATCCTCCTCGGTAAGCGCGGATATGTCCGACAGTTTTAAAGGATTTCCCTTATCATCCTGTATGTTCACCGTCAAAAGATTGCTCCCCATGCTGGAAATCTGGTCTGTCACAGAATCCGTGGTGCCGCTTGCCAGAGATACCAGAACGACAAGCGACATTACGCCTATGATAATGCCCAGCATGGTCAGAAAAGAGCGCATTTTATTGGATGCGATTGACTTCCACGCCATCTTTACTGCCTGAAGAATCATAATTTCTCCTCCTTCACCTGTCCGTCCAGAATGTGGATGCTGCGGCTGGCCTGGCCTGCCACAGCCGAATCATGCGTAATCAGCACGATGGTGCTGCCTGCATCATGCAGTTCATGGAATAGTCCCATAATCTCCGCCCCTGTGCTGGAATCCAGATTGCCGGTGGGCTCATCCGCCAGAAATATAGATGGCCTGGCCGCGATTGCCCTGGCGATCGCCACTCTCTGCTGCTGCCCACCGGATAGCTGGTTGGGCTTATGAAACCCTCTCCCTTTAAGCCGAACTTTTTCCAGTGCCTCTTCTGCCCGTTCTTTCCTTACGCTTTTAGGCAGTTTCTGATAGATTAAAGGGAGTTCTATATTTTCCTGTGCCGTCATATTCCCAATCAGGTTAAAACTCTGGAAGATAAAGCCGATCTTATGATTCCGGATTCTCGCAAGTTCCGTCTCCGTATACTCTTCAATCGCCTGACCATCCAGCAGATACTGGCCTTCGTCCGCCATATCCAGGCAGCCGATAATGTTCATCATCGTAGACTTTCCGCTGCCTGACGGGCCTATAATGCTGATAAATTCCCCATCTTCGATCTGCATGCTGGCATGATAAAGCGCCTTTACTTCTACTCCCCCTACATGGTAAATCTTCGAAACATCATTGAATCTGATCATCCTCATGCCCTCCGCTACTGTGACTGTCTTCCCTGGCTTCCTTGTCCGCTGCCGCCTGGAGCGTTTCCATTCGGCATCTGCATGCCATCTGGCATCTCTCCTCCAAATCCTTCTCCATCTGGCATGGCCTTCTCCTGTCCTCCCGCCATGTCGAATCCTTCGCTGCTATCCGTGCTCTTCGCTTTCAGGTAATAGACGGTGTCTCCTTCCTCCAGACCGCTGATAATCTCTACCTGGCTTCCGTCCGATAATCCAGTCTCCACTTCCACCTTGTCGGTCAGATTTCCATCGGAATCCTGCCCAGTATATACGAAGGCGCTGTCGCCCTTTTCCTGGAGCGCATTGACAGGGATCAGCACAGCGTCTTCCGATTCATCAATATGAATGGTTGCAGATGCGCTCATACCCAGCTTCATATCTTCTGTCTTCTTAAGGGTAATCTTCACCGGATATTTTGCGCTGCTGCTGCCAGAAGATGCCGTTCCCGCCACATAGGTAATCGTCCCTTCAAACGTCTCCCCCTCAAGGGCGTCCAGAGTGACGGCAGCCGTCTGACCTTCAGCCACGGATAGAATATCCAGTTCATCTACATTGATGGAAACCGTCACCTCTTCATTGGAAGCAATGGTAAACGCAGCCGCTTCATAGACGCTGTACGAAATCTCAGATGAGGCGCTGCCGCCGTCGCCAGAGGATCCGCCAGATGAGGCGCTGCCGGTTCCGGATGCGGATGCTCCCGACGACCCGGATGCCAGATTCCCGCCGGAATCTCCTGATACGGATCCCTGGGCCGTATTTCCTGACTGTCCATTTGTCTGGCTGTTTCCGCTATCTACGCTTGCCCCTGTCTTTGCAAACTTCGCTTTCACCTGCAGGAAGCTCTCGCCCGCATCGCTTGTAATCACCTCGCTTGTAACATCCGCTCCCTTTACTTCTGGCAGAATGCTGGAGGAAAACGCATATCCTTCCTTGGCAGTCAGCTTGATGGTTGCCGTATATACCGTATTCTCCTGAAACGTGTCCGTCGTGCAGTTCCAGGAGATCGTCCCCTTATATCGGTCTGTATCTTCAATCTTTGTCTGCGGCTTGCTTCCTGCTTTTGGCGCTTCCACGTCAATACTGCACTCGGATATGGCAGCCCCGGATGCCGCCATCGCGCTTTCTTCTCCTACATCTGCAGACAGTAGGAGGATTCCTGTAGCGCTTTTTTTGCCGGACATCTGGCTTGCGCCGGAGGAATTGCCTGAGGTAGCGGCATCAGAGCCGGAAGAACCGCCGGTAGCGTTTCCAGAATCGCTGCTTCCGGATGAAGATGCGCTGCTCTGCGTAATCTCCGTGTCAGCTGATACGTTCACGCCGTCAACCGTACCGGCACAATCAGCCGTAATCGCCTGGGTCTCCAGCAATGTCTCCAGCGCGGCTTCTACCTCATTCAACTCTGTCCATTGGCCGTTTAGCACCTTTGCCTCCAGGTATTCCGTGGAATCAGGATCCTGCGCGTCATCCGACAGGCTCTCCATCTGCTCCTGTACCTCTTCCATGCTTTCTTTCACTTCCAGCAGCTGACTGGCAATAGACGCCTCATCCAGCGTGGCAAGAATCTGCCCTGCCTCTACCATGTCGCCGCTTTCCACCAGCACCTCCTTTACCTTGATTCCGGCAGGAACTACCACATCCGTGGAGGCCCCGCCTGCCAGCGTTCCTGTTCCTACCACCGTAGTGCTGATGCTCCCCTTCGCGGCCTCTGCCGACTGTACCGTTATCTCCGCCTCCTTTGCACTGCCTCCTCTTGCCCGCGCGATCAATCCCACGATCAACGCTGCCACCAGCACGGTGGCAATCACAACGGCAGCCCAGAATGATCTCTTTTTTCGTAGCAAACGAACCGTATTCTGGATGCCTCTTTTTGCTGATCCTTGATTTTCCATGATTTCCTCCTGTTTCCGCAATTTTCCTGTTACTGACTCCGTTTATTCTATAGGAAAATTAAGAGGATTCTGTGTGAGAACTGTGAAAGATATGTGAAAATAAAAGATGAGGAATAATCCGTTCTATTCCTCATCTTCCTGCCCCTGAATATTCTGATTAAGCAAGGCCACTATGTTATTCGTCGTTTCCAGGCAGTTCAGCGCCAAGTTATTAAAATACAGAGCATCATCCATGGATCCATAGGTCTTTTCTTCCATTCCCGTCATGATAGAACTGCTCAATTCCTTCTTCGTATAACTTTTCCGAATCTTCTTAAATGCCCGCTCAATGTTTCTTAAAATCTCATTCAGGATAATATTGCCCTCCAAAGGCGCCTTATTCTCCCGAATATATGAATCAATCTGCTCAATCTCCGTCACCAGGCGGCGGTTCAGAGGAAGGAACTGTTGGTAGAATTCCTGTTCCTCCTTATTCATATTCCGTTTTATATAGTTTTCTATATCCTCTGATGCCAGATTAAACTGCACCATCAGTTCCCGCAGCATATTCCGATCGCTCTGGCAGGCCATGCTTTTTCTTACTTCCCGCACCATTGCCTCATCGATATCCAGCAGCGCATTCACGCTTTTCAGGAATTCTTCCTTGGCCGTATTGGGCAGAATGAA
Source organism: [Clostridium] scindens (assembly GCF_019597925.1). Classification (NCBI taxonomy): domain Bacteria; kingdom Bacillati; phylum Bacillota; class Clostridia; order Lachnospirales; family Lachnospiraceae; genus Lachnoclostridium; species [Clostridium] scindens. Next base: position 2,581,324 of record NZ_CP080442.1, read on the forward strand.
CCGGTTGGCCAGCAGTACGGTAGCCACGGCCGCAAGCACATATACCAGCCGAAGTTCGATGGCCTCCCCCTGCGGAAGGCTCAAAGTCGTAAGCGACAGCCCATAGCAGGTGCTGTACATGCTCATCGTCCATGACGTAGCCGGCGCCGCATACATCAGGCAGGTCATAATCAGCAGAATCACAATATGGGCATTCAGGGACTTGAATATCCCTGTCAGGAAAAACGTGACAAATAATCCCCCGACCGTTCCAATCACCCTGTTATTGATCTTCATGACGCTCTCTTCCGAATACGGCATCAGCATCAAAAACGCGCTCATTGGGTACCAATAGCTGTGTTCCAGATTGGTTGCCCTGCAGAAAGAAAAGGTAATGCATAGGACAATTGAAAGTCTTAGAGCAAAGCGGATATGAAACTGGCTCAGATGAAACTGGCCTTTAGCCCCTTTGATCTTATGGGTGATGTCTGGAATCTTCCACTCCTTTTCCGATCTGTTCTTGCTGACCTCGGTCATCTTCAAAAGGGCAAAAGACAGCAGTCTCAGGATCTTCATCATCCCTTCATTCACTCTTTCGCTGTCCAGGCTTTCTTCTGCCAGGATTTTCTGTACCTTGCGGGCCAAAGCGCTGTTATCAGACTGATTGATTTCCTTTTCTATCTCATAGAATACGCCGCTTAGTTTACGGAAATATGACTGATTTTGTTCGCTCCCAAGGCTGGCATCATCCAGGACATTTTCCACAAAATAACGGAAACGCTGGAAGACCAGCATAAAATAATAATTGATTCTTCCATATCCGGTAGCCAGATAATTATAATTCCTGCTGGAATATATCACCTGGTTCATGTGGTACATCATCTTGACGAGTTCGTAAGTATCTGCCGGATCTTTTTGGCCATCCGCCAGTTTTTCCAATTGTATTGCGAGATTATTGATTCCTTTTCTTACCGTCCCGTAATTCCTTCGTTTCTTGATCACCTTGGAATAAAAGAAAAGCGCCAGCGTTACAAAGGAATAGCCATACAGCAGTGCCAGAAGCCTGGCCGGAATCTGTCCCCTGGCAATGGGGACCATCTGCAGAAGCACAAACTCCATGCCATATACAAAGTAAGCCTTAGGGTTAAACTTATCTGTCAGCAGAAAGACCAGAAGAAATGGGACGACAAGATTCAAAATAATACAGAAAACCAGATTGAGCGTCGCAAGATATGCCACGATAAATAAGACAAGCTGAATTAGATAGCACCGGAGCAGTTCCCATATATCGAACCCCTTGCTGCTTCTGATCCGGAATAATAGCGTAAGGAATGATACCAGGATAATCTGGGTTATGCCAAATATCCGGTAGATTGTCAGGAATAAAAAGATGGATACGAAAATGGTCGGAAACGCATCCGCCCATTTTCTTCCCATCAGCAGCAGCTCTTTCTTTAACTTGCTCAACAGCCATCCCTCCAGTTCTTTCTATGTCGGCCGTTATAGAATTTTTACTACTCTACCGTAACCGACTTTGCCAGATTTCTCGGCTTATCTACATCACAGCCGCGTCCCACCGCAATATAATACGCAAAAAGCTGCAGCGGAATAATGGCCAGCGAGTTGGTAAAGTATTTGTTTGTCTCCGGAATGTAGATGACATAATCGGCGGCACGCTCCACCTCCGTATTGCCCTCCGTGGTCACCGCCATGACGAAGGCACCCCGGGTACGCACTTCTTCCATATTGCTGATCATCTTCTTATATAAATCCTTCTGGGTCAGCACGGATGCTACCAGCGTGCCGTCCTCCACCAGGGAGATGGTGCCATGCTTTAATTCTCCTGCCGCGTATGCCTCAGAATGGATATAGGATATCTCCTTTAACTTCAAAGATCCTTCCATAGAGATGGCATGGTCGATTCCACGTCCGATAAAGAACACATCCCTCGCTGCCAGATAACGGTTGGCAAACTTCTGGATATTCACCTTATTATTGAGCAGCATCTCCACCTGTGCAGGAATGGCCTTCAGATCTTCCAGCATTCCTGCAAGGCCTGCCTCGTCTAGCATCCCTTTAACATGGGCAAACTTCATTGCCAGAAGATAGAGCGCGATCAACTGCGCGGAGTATGCCTTGGTCGTGGCAACCGCAATCTCAGGTCCTGCCCAGGTATACATGACATTGTCTGCTTCCCTTGCAATGGAACTTCCAACCACATTTACGATCCCAAGGACCCTTGCGCCCTTTTCCTTAGACTCGCGCAAGGCTGCCAGCGTATCCGCAGTCTCCCCGGACTGGCTGATCACGATGACCAGCGTATGTTCATCCAGAATCGGATCCCGGTAGCGGAATTCAGAAGCAACATCTACTTCCACCGGAATCCGTGCCAGTCCTTCAAATATATATTTGCTGGTATATCCGGTATGGGAGGCAGAGCCACAGGCCACGATCTGGATCTTTTGGATCTTCAGAATCTCCTCATCCGTCATCCCCAGTTCCTCGATCACGATCTTCCCCTCCTTGATCCTCGGGGAAAATGTATCTGTGATGGCTTTTGGCTGCTCATACATCTCCTTCAGCATGAAGTGCTCATATCCGCCCTTTTCCGCTGCATTCACGTCCCACTCGATACGGGTAGCCTGCTTTTCTATAGGCTCTTCATCCACATTGAAAAACTCCATGGAATCTTCCGTCATGCGAACGATCTCTTCATTCTCAATAAAGAATACGTCTCTGGTATACTTAAGGACTGCCGGGACATCTGACGCCAAAATGCTTCCCCCGTCCGTATGTCCTACGATCAGCGGGCTATCCTTGCGGACGGCATATAATTCTCCCGGATGATCCTGGAAAATAATTCCCAAAGCATAGGACCCCTCCATCCGGTGCATGATTTTCGTCACTGCCTGCAGCGGATTACCATGATAATAATAGTCCAGAAGATGGGCGATCACCTCTGTGTCCGTCTCCGATACGAATTCATAACCATGACTTTCTAACTTTTTCTTTAACTTCAGGTAATTCTCAATAATTCCATTGTGCACTACCACAATGCTTTTATCCTTGTTAAAGTGTGGATGCGCATTGATATCAGACGGTGATCCGTGGGTCGCCCATCGCGTATGTCCGATTCCCAGAGTGCCTGGAAGGGTTGCCCCGTCATGGGTCAGCTCATTTAACACTTTCAGCCGGCCCTTGGACTTTACCATGTCAATCTCATTTCCATTATAGACAGCGATACCGGACGAATCATACCCTCTGTATTCCAGTTTGGATAAACCGTCCAAAAGAATCGGCGCTGCCTGCTGGTTGCCTATGTATCCTACTATTCCACACATGTTTTCTACTCCTTGCCTTGTATTTGCACAAATTACCACTTTTTTTGCATTTTCATCCTGTATTGTAGCAAACTATTAAGGATATGTAAATAAAAGCCTTGAAATAAATGAAAAGATAGGACGCGGTAAAGCGCCCTATCCCAAGCAAAGTAATTGATAAAATATGCAAAATATCTGGGGGACATATGCATATATCTAACCTATTCCCAACATATCGTGAATTGTACTGACAATAACCGTCCTGGGGTGTATCACCGGAATTCCCAGATTCCGGACAAAATAATCCCTGCATTCATAAGTATAGCTAATACAGTCTAAAACCAGCATATCTGCCCTTTGTTTTTTAAAGAAATCCAGGTACCTTCCCCTGTCCAGTTCTTTTGGAGCCATACATTCGTAAGTGACATCCACGCCATCTCTAATCCAGCTTTCTTTCATTTGCTCTGCGAACTGTCTAAATGGGAATAATGCGCCTACCCTGCAGTCTGACCTCACCGCTGCCGTCATCTTATGTAGAAGATCAAAAGGAACAATAATTGGCACGCGGCTATGCAGCCTGTCAGATACGTTGGTACACAATATTACAATCATTGCCACGCCTTCCTCTTCCTCTCTGCGGATTGCCTGAAGAAGCAGCGGCATGACTTTCTCTTTCGAAAAGTCCATCATCTCGCCATTTGACAGTCTTGATGTCATAACTGCTTCTTTGGGCACCGGCGTCAAATGATCTTTTACTTCCCTGATGCTTAGACTATCCAGCGCTCCTAACTGGCGTACTTCAATTTCCTCCGATAGATGGCTCTGTAATTCATCCATAATATCTTCTCTGGGCGAATGGCCAACCGTTACAAATGAAACTTTTTTCTTCATCTTATCCCTCTTCCTTTTTGATTACGCAGAATCTTTTAAGTCCAGTCTTATGAAACAGGCAGTATACTATAAAGCCGATTATGATCCAGGCGGTTCCGATCAGTATTGCCTTTCCATCCATTCTTGTCACCATAAAGATGCTGAGGATAATGGCAATTACCGGAGTCACCGGATAAAAAGGTACATGGAATGCCGGAACTACCTCCGGACGGTTTTTCCTCAAGGCAAAGATGCACAGGCAGGAGATCACCCAGGAAAATGCCGTAACAAACGCAACCATTTGTAATATTATGCTTACCAGTCCTGTCCAGGCTAGAAACAGCATTCCCAGCATCGTTACGCCTAAGGCAGTCACAGGCGTGCCGCTCCTTGGATTTACTTTTCCAAGCATCTTAGGCAGAGAACCTTCCTTTCCCATTGCATATATCATTCTGGAGCCACTCATCATTAAGCCATTCAAAGTTGAGACTGCAGCAAAAATCCCGCCCATCGCTATAATCAATGCGCCTTTGGAAGTAAATGTCGCAGCCGCAGCCGCAAGAGGCGCGCTTTCTTTGGCTAATTGCGCATAAGGCATCAGGCCATTCATAACCACCCCTATGATTCCAAAGGTTACCCCGCAAGTAACCAGGGATAGGATCATGCTCCTTGGCACATCCTTGGCAGGATTTCTGAATTCGCTGGACATATTGGGGATGGCAGACCAGCCCCCATAAGTTGCCCAACATAGGGTCGCAGCCGATAAGACCGAGCCAAATCCTTTTGGCATAAACGGAGTCAGCAGTTTTCTATCTACATTCGCCCCTCCCCATATGATGAAAATAAGCAAGGCTGCAATGACTGCAAAAGTAGATACCAGCTGGATCGCGTTGCCAAGTCGAGTATCTATCATATTTGCAATTCCAAATACCAGTATCGTCAGAATTGCAAATACATTTGTCCCAACCGGAAGTCCTACTCCAATCAGATTCAGCGTCCACTCTACATAAAAGGCACACGTCAGTGCCAATACTGCCGAGCCTAGTCCCTGCCCCCCGTAAAAGGCCCATCCCGTAAGAAAGGATACAGACTCCCCTGCCTTTCCCATCGTTTCCTTAGGATAGATATAGGCGCCTCCTGAACGGGGAAATGCCGAACTAATCTCGCAGTAGCAACTTGCAATAATCAGTGTGACTGCTGCCGCTATAACGAAAGATAAGGAAGATGCCGGACCGGCCACGCCTGCCATCAGCCCGCTTGCAACGAAAACGGTTGCCCCTATCATTGCTCCTGTTCCCATCGCCCATCCATCAAGAGTCGTTAATTTCTTTTGTTTTTCTTTTCCCAATCTGATTCCCTCGCTTCCTCTTACTGAAATACGCCCGGCAGCCATAAGGATATCTCGGGGATCAGTACAATAAAGGCAAGTCCAATCAGGAATGCGACAATAAATGGGATTGCCTCCCGGGCTATCTTATTGATCGACAGCCCGGAGATGCTGGAAGCCACAAACAGATTAATCGCCACAGGCGGCGTAACCATTCCAATTGCAAGGTTAATGGTCATAATGACGCCAAAATGAATCGGATCGATTCCCAGTGGCAGGATAACCTGGTATAGCACCGGTGCCAAAATAAGAATGGCCGCTCCTACATCCATACACATGCCTACAACCAGCAGGAACAGATTAATGATCAGCAGAATGACATACTTGTTTGTAGAGATCATCTGGATTCCAGTCGCTATCTGTGCCGGCACCTGCAGCATCGAAAATACGGTCCCCAGGGCTGTCGCTGTTGCAATGGTGATGGCAACAGCCCCAAATAATACGCCGTTTTTTATAAAAATCTTTGGCAGATCCTTAAACTTTAGTTCCTTGTAAACAAATTTCCCTACAAAAATGCCATAGACTACGGCCACAACAGCGGCTTCCGTAGGCGTAAATACGCCTCCGTATATGCCTCCGAGGATGATCACAGGCACCAGCAATGCCCATTTTGCATCCCAGATGGCTTTTAACAGATTCTTTAAGCTAAATGCCTTTCCATTTCCCTTATATCCACGTTTTCTACAGATTACGCTGGATACCAGGATCAGCAGCATGGCGATTAAAAATCCTGGTACAATGCCTGCCATGAACAAGGTCCCGATCGACTGATTTGTCGACAAGCCATAGAATACAAACGGAATACTGGGCGGTATAATGACTCCCAGGCCGCCGGACACTGCCGACAGTCCGGTAGAGTATTCCTTAGAATAATGCTTGTCCACCATAGCCGGGATCATAATTGTCCCGATCGCAGCCACCGTTGCAGGCGCAGAACCAGAAATCGCGCCGAAAAACAGACACGTCACAATTGTTACGATTGCCAGGCCGCCGGTAAAACGGCCAACTAGTTCTTCTCCCACCGCAATCAGACGCTTTGACAGTCCTCCTGTCTCCATGACCGATCCGGCAAGCATGAAGAATGGAACCGCAAGCAAAGGAAAACTAACCATGCTGGTAACCATCGTCTGCCCAACAAATGCTAATGAAGTAACCGGCGTAATAATTAAGGTAATAATTATTGACAGGCCGATTGACACTCCAATTGGCACGCTCAGGCACATAAATAGGACAAATAGCCCCATTAGCAAGCCAACTTCCATATGAGCCTCCTCTCTCTTCCCTTAGCCTCTTTAAAGGTTTATGCCTCTTCCTGGCCAAGTTCTTTCATTTCGCTAATTGTACGTACGAAATCCTGTATCATCCGTATCAGCATCAGAAGAAATGCCACCGGCACTCCTGCATAAGGAATCCACTTTGGAATCTCCAGCACTGCCGTAACCTGTCCCCTCTGTAAAATATCTGCTGTAAGGAGTGTCACATGATATAGCACAAATACAGCAAACGCAAAGAACAGTACAAGGGATATCAAGTCAAATACCTTTTTGGCCTTGGGCCTCAAAAAGTTTGTGATAATCTCCATCTTAAGATGCTCTCTTTTCTTAATTGCCAAACTGCACCCAAAATAGCACAGCCAGACCATGGAATAAAGGCTGATCTCCTCCACCCAGGCAAGAGGCAGATTCAGGACGAAACGGAACAGTACCTGAAGGAATAATAGGATCGTCATTATGGAAGTCAGGATAACTACCATATATTCTTCCAAATGCTCATCCAGCCACCTTACTGTTTTCATAAGCGCTCCTCTCCAGGCTAGCCTGGCCTGGAATTAATATTCCTGGCCAGCTGCCTTAACTACCTTTTTAAACAGGTCCTTGCCACACTTGTCAGCGATGGTATCCCAAACAGAAGATGTTTCTTTGCGCATCTCCGCCTTCTGGTCTGCCGACAATTCCGTAACTTCGACTCCTGCGTCTTTAATCGTCGCAAGCGCATCCTCATTCGCCTTATTGCAGATTTCGCGCTGCTGCTCGATTGCGATCTGCGCGCTTTCTTCTACCGCTTTTTTCTCTTCTTCATTTAATCCCTCATAAAAAGAATTGCCCATGTGCAGTCCCAGGAATCCATATACATGCTCCGTCAGCGTCAGGTATTTCTGTACTTCATAAAACTTCGCATCCACAATCGTACTGTTAGGATTCTCCTGACCATCTATGGTTCCTTGCTGAAGGCCGGTAAATACCTCTGCATAAGCCATCGTCGAGGGGTTTGCCCCAAGACATGTCAGCATATCCAGATACACGTTATTATTTAAGGTACGGATTTTAAGTCCCGAGAAATCCGCGGCGCCTTTGATTGGCTTCTTGCTGTTAGTCACGTTACGGAAGCCATAATCCCAATATCCAAGAAGTTTAATATCCGTGTCTTTCAGATATTGCTCCGCCATAGCCTTCCCGGCTTCTCCGTCCACGGTGGACAGCGCCGTATCCCTGTCCTCGAACAAGAATGGGGCATCCAATGGCAGAAAAGCCGATGTATATTCCGCCACATTTCCTACGGAAATGTCACTGAACTGGATAATCCCATTTTGCATTCCCCCGATACACTGGTCGGCGCTGGTTCCCAGCTGCCCATTAATGAACACCTGCACGTCCACATTATCCAGGCGCTTCTCAATCTCTTTTTCAAATATGTACCATCCTTGCGTAGTAGGATTCGTCTCACTTCCTATTGCAGAGACCTTCCATACGGCTGACCGGCCCGCATCCGCTTTCGCGTCTTTTCCTCCGCCACCTCCGGAAGCATCCTTATCTTTGTTTCCGTTACACCCAATCAACAGCGACATTACCATTACTACAATTATCGTTACGCTCATTAACTTTTTTTCATATGTTTTCCTCCATATTCATTGCGCTGCTGTTACTTGTACACCGTAATCGCTACATCTGGGCATACTATATAGCATAATCCACAGCCTATGCACTGTGTTCTCTCTTTAAACTCCACATAATCATAGCCGCTCGAGTTGCTAAGGCCGGACAGGCTCAGACAATTCTGCCTGCATACTTCCATGCATCTTTGGCATCCTTTGCAATAACTTGGGTCTACTTTTACATATGCCATTTTCTCCCTCCTTCCACTTATGCGATCTTATATCCCTCATTTAGCGCTTGCTGATTCATCTCCACGACTTTTGGCTTTGTATCAAATTTTCTCACTACGCTTAGTTTTAGCCGTTCTAAGTCAAGGGCGCTGCTGTGTTTCGCGTAGGCTCCCAGCATCACCATATTGGCGCATTTGACGGAACCCAGACGAATTGCAATGTCTGTGGCATCTACTTCTATGATCATTACATTCTTTAATATCGACTTCTGCTCTTCCGTCAAATGAACTAAAGAAGTATTTACGACTACCATTTTGGCACTCTTCAAATTATCCAGGAATTTATTCAAAGATGCCTGGTTCATAATGATCGCATTGGTCGGCTCTAGAAAGTACGGGCTTAGTATCTTCTCATTGGATGTCACCACCAGGCAGTTGCATGTTCCTCCTCTCATTTCAGGCCCGTAGGAAGGAAGCCAGGATGCCTCCAGATGATTCTCAACGCACGCATCTGCCAATATCTTTCCTATGGATAGAATTCCTTGTCCCCCGAATCCGGCGAACAATATTTTTTCCAACATTTTCACATTATCACCTCATTACTTTATGTATTGTTTTATCTGTTCCGTTCCTTCCAGCGCTCTTACCCCTCCCATGGCCAGCCCTTCCATTTCAAATTCTCCCGGGTACACATAGACGGGGGCAATGAATTCGATAGCGCGCTTCAAGCTGCTTGTAATATATTTGCTCTTGGCAATTGCCCCTGTGATTCCTATTGCATCCAGATTCCATTCGCATATGGTCGCATAAGCCGCCACTTCCTTTGCGACCATATAGCACATTCCATCCAATGCGTTCCTGGCTTCCTGATCTCCATTTCCCATCCGCTTTTCAATTTCCAGTACGTCATTCGTGCCAAGATATGAGACCAGCCCGCTTGCTTTTGTAAAAAACTTCTTTATATCCGTTTCTTTCCTCTGTTCCAGATACTTTAACAGTTCCAGTACCGGAAGTCTTCCGCATCTCTCCGGGGAGAAAGGGCCGTCGCCACCGGACCCAAACGTGTTATCCACACACCTTCCGTGTTTCTGCGCTGTTACAGAGATTCCGCTTCCCAGATGCACGGTAATGACATTAATATCCTTCAATTCTTTGCCCAGTTCACCGGCAATATAACGTGCGACTATCTTCTCATTTAATGCATGAAATGCACTTCTTCTCTTAATGTCTTTATATCCTGACAGACGGGCAACCTCATCAAATTCGTCGATCAAAGGAGGGTCCACCACATAGCATGGCACTTTGTATTCCTGCGCGAACCTTAATGCCAGCTGGCATCCCAGATTGGCCGGGTGTTCTGAATATTTCGCTGTCCTGCAGTCTTCCAGCATATCCGCATTAACCGAATATATCCCTCCTTCCATCGGCCGCAATGCTCCTCCTCTTCCGACGACCGCATCCAGTTCTTCTAAGTCTTCCTGCTTCTCTTTTAAAATATCGCAAATCATCTGATACCTATAATCCAGTTGTCCCTGTACGCTTCCGAATGATTCCAGCAGGTCGTTCGTATGGGTTATGCCAGATATAAATTCCATTTCCCGGCCATTAAAAATCGCGATCCTTGTGGAGGTAGAGCCTGGATTAATACATAAGATACGTTTCTTCATCAAGTACCTCCTTAATACTCATATAAAGGGCATGCATACGTCCCTAGCTGTTTTGCGGCCTCCTCCATCCATTCTTCTACTCTTAAATCTGGAGTCGTGAAAACCGGCGCAATTTTTTCCACCCTTTTTTCTATCAGTGCAGATATTCTTTCTGACTCCATTCCCCTGCCTGCAAGCAGGATGGCATCCACCTTTCCTTTTAATACCAGTGTAGAGCTTCCGATCCATTTTGCCACCTGATAGGCCAGTGATTCACATGCGACTTTAACCGCCTCATTTTTGCAGTATTCCTTATCCAGCATCCTTATATTGCTGATACCCGTATACTGTCTAAGGCCACTGGAGCAAAGGAGTAGGTCTTCTATCTTCTCATATGTGCTTCCCATACTTTGAAAATATTCTGCTGCCTTGGCCACCGGTATATCGCCGGAAGAGTTAAGCCCCATAGGGCCTTCCGCGCCAATACAGTCATTCACATCCAGGCAGATTCCTCTCTCATAGGCCCCGACGCTGGTAAGTTCATCAACATATGCAATAATACAGTTTCTATCGTCCATCCTGGCTTTTAGAATTTCCTCGAGTCTTCTTAGCCCTGCCTGATGTTCCAGGGCATGGTAACGGCTATATTTTTTTATGAATGCATTACTGGTAATCCTGTTAAGCGGAAGCAGTTCATCACAGGACATCGGGTACATCATAACTGCCGGAAGGCCACATGCCTTTCCGATCTTATATGCAAGAACCGTAAGCCAGTTATAGACATGTTTTCCATAGGAATTTCCCTCTGCTTCCATAGCTGCCTGATCATTGATGATATAGCATCCCTTTTTTAATGGTTTAAGAACTGCTCCGGGACATGCGATTATTTTTGTCATCTCCAGCAAATGGCTTCTCTTTAGCCACTTTATAATCTCTTCGGCAATTTTCTCCAGATCCCTTCGTACAAACTTCTCTTTCTTTTGATCTCCGGCTCTGACTGTAACGGCGTTCTCATGCCAATAGATCACTACTGCTGTTTTTACCATCCTTCGCCTCCTACACTTGAATGAACTGGCTGATCAGACTGGACAGGACGATCGAATAATACTTTGTATCATGATCATCTCCCCGCGATGTAAGAATCAGCGGAACCAATGCTCCCATCCCGACACCCGCGACTCTGATATCATTCGTCAGATACATAAGCCCTTTGATCAGGATATTTCCAGCCTCCAGATCCGGTACCAGCAAGATGTCTGCATCTCCTTTGATCTTTCCCTGAAATTTCTTGATCTTTGCCGCATGCGGACTGACTGCAATATCCATAGATATTGGCCCTTCTACGATTCCAGGCTTTCCATACTGGCCTCTTTCATTCATCTTGGACAGAAGCGCTGCCTGAATCGTAACTGGCATGTCCTTCTCTTTTACATGTTCATGTGCGCAAAGTACTGCTGCCTTTGGCCTGTCAATTCCCATTGCCTGGGCCACCTCCATGCAGTTTTCCAATATGCTTTTCTTAATATCCAGGTCTGGAGCAATATTCGTCCCTACATCCGCCAATACAAGCAGCCGGGATATGGCCTGGCTCTCTATAGCCACCACAGAGCACAGTCGCTTCTCACTCCTTATTCCCGTCTCTCTATTTAGTACGGCTTTTAGAAAATCTCCGGTTTCAAGCAGGCCCTTCATCAGCAGCTGGGCTCTTCCCTCCTTTACGGCTGCAACCGCCCGAATGGCCGCTGCCTGTGGCTCCTCCACTTCCTCTGTCTCATATTCTGATAATAGAATTCCGTTCCTTTGGCAGATTTCTTCTATTTTCTGACAATCTCCGATTAATAAGGCATCGACAATTCCTTTCTTTCTTGCGTACTCTACCGCAATTAAGACTTCTTCGCTCTGGGCTGCTGCCACAGCGATTTTCTGTTTTCCCTGCCTTAAAACCATTTCCTCCATCTCTTTAAAATTCTGCAGTTTCTCTCCCATGTGCACTCTCCTATTCCAGTTTCACCTTCTCTAACACGTCCGGATTGGCAATATCCTTCGGCCTTTTTCCACTCAGGACATCTACAATCGACCTTGCCACGCTTTGTCTTAGCCGAATCAACGCTTCCGTGGTAGCCGCGCCTATATGCCCCGTTGTGATCACATTGTCCAGCCTGAATATCTCATCTTCCGGATCCGGCGGTTCAAACTCCAGCACATCCAGCCCTGCAGCCGCAATCTCCCCCTCTTTGATCGCTTTAACCAGAGCCTTTTGATCGATTAGCGCCCCTCTTCCTGTATTCACCACTATAGTCGTATCTTTCATTCTGTGGAATTCATCCGCTCCAAGCATATGAACGGTCGATGGAAGCAGTGGCACATGCAATGATATATAATCGGCATTTTCAATCAATTCCTCAAAAGTGACTGACTCGACTCCAAGTTCCTTGCACAGTTCCAGATTCATATAAGGATCGTAAGCGACAATCTTCATGCCGAATGGCTTGATATAAGGCACCACTGATCTGGCAATTGCTCCAAAGCCTACAAGTCCAAATACCTTTCCCCTTGGGCTTCTAGCTCCCTCGATCACATTTACAGTATCGGCCCAATTCCCTGCTTTTACGGTTTTATCTGCAATCAGCAACTTCCTGTCGCATGCCAGTATCAGTGCAAGCGTGAGCATTGCCACCTCTTCCTGGCAGTAAACCGGAACATAGGTCACGACGATTCCTTTCGCTGTGGCCGCCGTCAGATCCACGTTATCAACGCCCACTCCATAGCGTCCGATCACCTTGCATTTTTCAAGCCCGTCAATCGTTTCTTTCGTAAATTTTCCTCCTACCGTCATAATAGCATCTGCGTCTTTTGCCACTTTAATAATTTCTTCTGGCGCGATGGCGTCGTACTGGCTTACTGTACAGCCAAATTCTTCTATAATTTCTTTTTCATACTCAGAAATTGGGAGAATCTTATCTACAAACACAATTTTATAATCTCTATTCATTTACAGCCTCCCTTTCATCCATGTCCTTAAACTTCTTTAGCCCGTAAAACGGCAGTATTTCCTTTGCGATTCGCTTGTAAGCATCATTTGGCGACAGGCCCCACTGAACCGGGCAAGGACTGATCACTTCAATAATCGAAAAGCCTTTCTTCTCAATCTGATACTGGATTCCCTTCTGAATGGCCTGCTTTGTTGCGCGTATATGGGCAGGGGTATCAATTGTAACCCGTTCTGCATAGCATACGCCATCCAACTGCGAAAGCATCTCTGACATTCGAATCGGCTTTCCGTGATATTCTCCATCCCGTCCATTTACGCAGGTAGTCGCCTTCTGTCCGATCAGTGTAGTAGGAGCCATCTGACCGCCCGTCATTCCATAGATTCCATTATTTACAAATATTACCGTTATTTTTTCCCCCCTGGCAGCCGCGTGTATAATCTCCGCCGTTCCAATTGCTGCCAGATCTCCGTCGCCTTGATACCCGATTACGATATTCTCCGGGCGTACCCGCTTAATGCCAGTAGCAACTGCAGGAGACCGTCCATGGAGGGGGAATGCAAAATCCACATTGAAAAAATCATAGATCATTCCTCCGCATCCTACGTAGCAGACGCCTATGGTCTGCTCTGCAATTTTCATTTCATCGATCACTTCCGCAAGGAGACGTTGAATCAGTCCATGTCCACAACCTGGGCAATATGTATTCACTTTGTCATTTAAACTAGAAGGCCTTCCATAAACCTTGTTTTCCATCCAATTCCCTCCAATCATTCTTTTCTTCCAAAAGCCCTATGATTTTTTCTTTCACCGTCAGCGAATTAATAATGCTTCCACCCATCCGACCATGGAAATACACCGGCTTCTTTTTTCCCAAATACATACGGATATCATTGCACATCATCCCTGCATTGCCTTCCAGCACTACCACTGACTTCGCATTCTTTGTCGCCTCCGCAAGTCCTTCTTCATCAAATGGCCATAAGGTGACAGGCCTGAATAATCCTACTTTCCGTCCTTCCTCTCTAAGCCGTGCCACCATCTCATGGGCAATCCGTGACACAAATCCAAAAGCCACAACTACGATCTGCGCATCTTCCGTCATAATGCTTTCCGAGCGTTTCTCCGTCCTAGCAGCCTGACTGTACTTCTCTTGCAAGACAATATTATGCTTTTCCAGATCTTCTGCAGAATTCTTAGGTTCCGCCTTTCTAGGTGCCCTATTCACACATCCTGTCAAAGCAAAATTCCGTTCTGGTATCTCATTTGGATTGATTGGTTCAGGAAATTCCACCAGTTCCACCATCTGTCCAATCGTACCGTCCGCAAGCACCATGGCCGGATTCCTATACTTATCAGATAACTCAAAGGCAAGCCTGGTAAGATCTGCCGCCTCCTGTACAGAATTGGGAGCCAGCGCGATAACATGATAATCACCAGTCCCGCCTCCTTTTGTAGCCTGATTATAATCCCCCTGAGTTGCCAGTATATTCCCCAGGCCAGGACCGCCACGCATCATATCAACAATGACCGCCGGTATCTCGAGATACGCCAGATGGGAGATTCCTTCCTGCTTCAGACTCATCGCCGTGCTGGCAGATGATGTCATAGCCCGGAATCCTGCTACGGAACTTCCAAATACCGCATTGATTGCTGTTATCTCGCTTTCAGTCTGAATAAACACGCGGCCTTTTTCCTGCATGTTCTTCCCCATATACTCAGTCAATTCATTCTGAGGCGTTATTGGGTATCCATAGTATGCCATACATCCGGAGCGAATCGCAGCCTCGCCAATCGCCTCATTTCCTTTCATAAAAACCTTTTCAGACAAATCTTCTCCTCCTTCCAGTATATCTAGTTATTTATGGCCGATCAGCATGCCCGGAACCGTTGCAGACATTGCCCTGATCTCCTCCTTGGATACGCCTTGTGCTAATAACGTCTTGATAAAACTCCGGACCCCCGGAATATATTCATGGCCGGGCTGTCCGCTGTCCGAGGCAAGCACCAGGTGATCCGTACCCTTCTTCTTAATCAGCGATTTAATCAGGCGGAACGAATAATCAAAGTTGATGATCCAGTTTTGCATGCCAGTCCATGGTACGCAACTGGTTTCGCAAAACTGCAGATAGGCGCCCAGCTCTATCATCTCCAGACATTCCTCTTCCGTTGCGATCGTCAGTTCCTGCGTAATATGGTCTATCACTACATCGATGTCCATCTCATTCTTTTTGATATAGCGCAGAAGATCAAACTTTTCTCTATTGGATACATGGCACGCAGCTAATACGCATCTGGCACCTTCCGTATTGTCGTTATATTCGGCAATGACATCCAATACTGCTTTCATATCGCCACTTAGTTCTCCGTTCTCGGAAATGTAGATTCCTCCATCCGTTCCCATTAACTTTCTCTGATATCCGGAATCCAAAGAAGGAAGCCATACGGAGACGCAGTCTCCATAGCCAAGAGCCGTGCGTACCGTCTTCACATTTATTCCACCCACTGGCTCATTTAATGTTACCCCGCCGTATATCCTGGTTGGAGTAAATTCAAGCCCCCGGGCTTCTTTTTCTTCCTTCAGCCTCTGCATTAACTCATTTACAATAATGGCACAGTTATTATTCATACAGTTATGATCCTTAAATACTAATGCTGCCATATGACTATTGGATGCATCAATACTGTTCTGTACCATAGTCGGCCTGCCCTTCAGCCACGCCCCGGCAGGAGCGCCATGAACATGGATATCAATAAATCCTTTCAGCAATTCATCGACTTCTTCCGTATCAACAGGCTTTCCTGGATCAAATATTTTATATGGCCATACAATACTTGACCGGTCCTTCAGTTCCTGTTCCGTTAGCACAGTTCCAAATTCTTCACTCATTTTCATACCTCCTCTGTTTTCGTATACTATTTATCTTCATTATTGCTTAATTAAAGCAAAAATGGTATTTTTAGAATACTGTATACCGTTTTTTATTAAAAAAAACATATACTATACGTATTTAAAGATTTCTCTTCGTTCCAAACCAGTATACAGTATACCGTATTATCAAAAAATAATATCTCTTTTTAAAACTAAAAAGAGGATATCATTTTTTTTATATAACTAATATGTTCTTTCGCATACTTTTCAGCGCCAATCTCATCTCCAATTACTATGGCATCCATAATATGTCGATGTTGCCTGGAGCAGACATCCATTAATTCTGTATTCGCCGAGTGGGTAGATATATAAAGCCTTATCTGACGGTCATGCAGGGAGTCGCTGACCATCAACATCTTGGAATTTCCTGCGATTTCAAAAATAACCTTATGGAATTCAATATCGGCATTGCTAAATTCAGCTGCCTTCTCTTCTCCTTCCAGTTCATATACCTTATCCATCAGACTAATGGCCTTCTTTAACTTTCGTTTGCCTTCTTCGTCAATATTCATCGCCGCCATCCTGGAAGCCTCGCTCTCCAGAATACTGCGCACATGAAGAATTTCTATGGCATCTTTCTGGGTAAACATACTTACTACAAAACTTGAATTAGGCGTTAGTTTTACAAAACCTTCCGTGTAGAGAATTCTAAGCGCCTCTCTTACCGGCGTTCTGCTGACCCCCAGTTCCTTCGCCAGTCCAGTCTCCGATACCTTTTTCCCTGGCTCCAACTTTTCTGCAATAATTGCATCCTTAATCGTATTATAGACGCAAGTACTCAGTAATGAATAATTTCCTTCCAGTTTCAATTCCATGCATATCCCTCGCTTTTGCAGATAGTATACCATTTTATGTAAAACTTGTCAATATATAGGATATTTTAACTAAAAACCGCCAAAATGGTATACCATTTTGGCGGTTTTAACATTTCTCTTAATCCAAATCAATAAAATCGACTTTAAATGTATCGTCTTCTTCCATATGACCCCGCTTCTTACTTGGCTGGCTGCTCAGCAATTCATCCAGGTCATCAATCAGTTCCTCAGATTCATCGCTGTCATTATCAAATCCATAGTCTTCCTCATAATCCACTTCGTCATACTCTTCTTCGAGATCTGCTTCTTCTCCAAAATCGTCAAAGTCGTCATCCTCAAACTCCTCGAAATCGTCAAAGTCATCCTCGTCTTGAACCTTGGCCTTCTGAACAGGCTTTCTTACAGCAGGCTCGCCCTTTGCTGCAACCGCCTTTGCTTTCTTGCCTTTGCCCTTTGCAGGAACCGCTTCTTCCTCGTCCAGATCGATTCCATATTCATCATACAGGTCATCCAGTTCCAGATTGCGGTGGTGTAGTTTCACGCCGATTACAATCAATACCACAACCAATACAAGGAAGGCCGCGATCGCCACGATAACCAGAATGTCCAGAAAATCTTCAATAAACTGAAGGATCTTCCCCCAGAGTCCCTTTGCCGATGCCTTATCGGCTGTATCATCGGTACCGGAATGCTTCAGGTATCTCTGATAAGTCTTATCTACCGTATCATACTGGTACAAGCCCTTCTGTCCATCTTTATTCAGGGCGTACATCACATAATACTCTGCATTATCCGTATCCTGCCATGCTGTAAAGTCCTTGCCATTCAAGGTAAATGTAGTCTTCTGATACTGCTTTGGAAGTTTGACGCTTCCATCGTCTCTCAATAAGACGATATAACTCTCCTGAGATATCTCAATTTCTTCAAAAGGAGAGAAGGAGCCGTCATTGCTGTTATAGAGGAAAAAGTCGCCGTCTCCGCCATCTACCGGTACCAGATACATGGCCGACTCGCCGCTGGCTTCCTGGGTAACTACCTGGCAAGTTGCGCCTTCGAATGTCGTCTCGCCTCTGACAAATCCTTCCGGGATCAATGCATCCGTAAAATCATTGCTGATCTTGTACTGTACGCCGTCAACCTCAACCTGTGATCCATCGCCGGTCGGAGCCGCAGTTCCTTCATCCTCGTTCTGAATCAGGGATGGATCTCCAGGGCCAATGGTTACTGAAGAACTTCCCTTTGTAATCTGAAGCGCTCCGCCGGATGCATCCGTTCCGGAGGCATCTGATACCTCCACCTTCGCGGTTCCCTCTGCCAGCGCCTGGAAGGTTATCTTATATTCCAGCGTGGTTCCGGAGCCGCTGCCCGAGATATTCAGGGTCCCATCGCCGCCGGATACGCTGTCTCCGCTGATGAATTTCAGCATGCTGGAGTCATAAGTCAGTGTCGCATCCAGAGACTGAAGATTGGAAGATGATGTTAACTTTGCTGTTACTTCTACCTCTGCCCCTACCGTTGTAGAAGGGTCTGTAAATCGTAATTCCGCAGATGCCGCATGGACAATCATGGAAATGCACGGACTTAGCATGCACACCACAGCGAATGCCGCAAGTGCTTTCTTAATTCTCCTCATGTATTCTACCTCGTTTTCTCTATACTCCATTTTATGATCAGCTATTGGGTGCCTGCATCCGGGGTGCCTTCCGACCCGCCGCCGGATGTCTCGCCTCCACTTCCGCCTCCGCCGCCATCATCTGGACCAGGCTGCGGCTGCGGGTCTGGCTCCGGCGTAGGGGTTGGCGTGGGCGTAGGAGTCGGCTGGCTGCTTCCGCCGCCACTGGTGCCGCCACTCGTGCCGCCGGAAGATGGCGTCTTCGTTCCGCCACTGGTGCCGCCACCTGTATAACTTTCATCCGGCTGCTGCATGACTCCCTGGCTTGCTTCGTCCGTATCCGCCTGCCGGTCTCCGGCCTTAGCCACAATCTTTCCACTGATCGTATTCACCGTGGAGGACGGCGAATATGTATCGCCTTCTCCATAGAAGAATTTATGAAGCTGCTCCACATTCTTATCCAGCGTGACAGGAATGACGACGCTTCCAATGTTGGCCAGTGTATCCGTAGTCTTATCAAATGGAAAGCCGATGGTCTCTCCTAACTTATAATCAAATGCATCCTTTGCGTATTCCAATATCTCCGCTAATGTGAAATTCGTGGATACCTCAGGAAATACCTTGTCAATAATCTTATTAATCTGCGCAAGGCTGGCGCCCTGTAATTTTCCTACAATCTTCGTCAGCACATCCCTCTGACGTTCTGCCCGCTTGAAATCGTCGCCCGCGGTATAGCGGATCCTGGCATAGGCTGTCGCCTGGATGCCATTTAATGTCTGCAGTCCCGGCTCTGTAACCCCGGCCGATTCTTTGCCCGTCACACGCATGATTTCCATCGCATAGCCGCAGATATAAGGAATCTCTTCTTCCTGTACGTCAATCTCCACGCCTCCGACAGCGTCTATGACATCAATCAGGGAGTTAAAATTCACCGTAACATAATGCTCGATATCCATATCAAGATTCTTATTCAGCATAGCAATTGCCGCTTCCGGCCCGCCAAAAGAATAGGCTGCGTTCGCCTTGTTAAGCGTCCCGTCGCTTTGTTCTAAAAGCGTATCACGGTATACGGAAGAAATCTTCACTTCCATGGTCTCCCGGTTAAGGCTTGCGATCATGATCGTGTCGCTCCTTGTATCCTTCTCCAGTTCATTATCCCGTGAATCAACGCCGAACAACGCTACATTCAGATATCCGGTTCCCCTTTGCCTGGCTTCCTCGGATACATTAAGCGCCTCCGGATCCAGTTTCGTCGTCTCTATCTTGGAGAGTTTGCTGGCCAGAATCACCGCTCCGGCTGTGGCAACCAATGCTACCGTTCCACCAAGAATGGCTCCAATCTTCTTACCCAACGACCAGGAAGCAAATCCACGCCTCTTGGATCTGCGCCCGCGTCTGTAATGTTTTCTCGTCTTTGCCATTATCCAATATCCTTTCTTCTCACCTTGCTTATGATAACACCTTACACTATATTACCCTATTTCCTGCCAAACTTCAATTAAAAATCCAGGTTTTTCGCCTATTTGCCCCAATATGTCGTGCTCATGGAACACCACTTTACTACCCATTGAGGAAGTTTTCTATAATTTTGTCCTAATTTGTATCCCAGATACTTGCATCCGCTCTTATATACGAGAACTGGTATCAGATATGGCTTCCTGCTCTTTAACAGATATCCCATGGTATTCTTTACCAGCCGGATCCCCTCGCTCTCTGAGCGAACCTGGGAAAACACCTCCGGGTTATCCGCCTGAGACACTGCCAAGTCGAAGTTCCTGTGAAACTGCTGCAGTCCCGAATAATTATGGGAATGAATCACCCTGGCCTCCGCCGCATAGGCGACCTTATACCCTGCCTGAACCATTCGGCCCGCCAGAATCATGTCTTCATTAAAAATCGTTCTCCTTGAAAACCCTCCCAGCGCTTCATATACGTCCCTGCGGTACGCCGCGCAAACGTTGGAACAGAAAAAAGTTTTGATCCCCAGTTCCGGGATGTCTTCTCTTCCCTTGATCCGGCTTTCCTCCGGATAGTTGAACTTCCTTGTATATCGCTCTATGAAATCACAATCGCCAGCCGGAAGCTGCCGTGCGTAGGATACCCCCACAAGTTCCTCCCCCAGCGGCTCGATCAGGTTCTCGATCAGCCTGGAATCTGCCGGCATGGCATCCTGGGTCATGAAAACCACGATCTTGGCATCTGACATGGAAAAGCCCAGGTTCCTGGTAGCCCCATGGTCAAAGTCCTCCTGATCAATATGCGAGACGATGACTCCCGGGATATGCTCGACATCCTCGGGAAAACGATCTGATCGTGTATTAATGACATAGATATGCCTGATGGGATAGTTCTGCTTTCCAAGCCTTTTCAACAGTTCTTCCAGCCTCCCATCCGGCCGGTAGGTTGGTATGACTACATCTACCCGCTCTGGATTATTCATCTTTTTGTTCATCCCTTTTCTTATTCTTATCGTATCCTACAAACCAGCACATCATTCCTGTAAGAATCAGCCAGAACCAAGTCGTAGGATTGCTGAACCAGGTGGTAAAAAATGCAAGCCCCAGATAGATCGCTATCTGCCCGTAGAACAGATAGGATACCGGGTTCTGGCTCTTCTTTACAACGCTCATTAAAACCTTCGCAACCGCTCCTATAATCACCGCAAATATAAATACGCCGACAATTCCAAAGTCATAATAGGCATCATAGAACATGGTCAGCGTGGTCAGTTCCTTCTTCGTCAGAAAAATGGGGAAAGACACCAGCTGAGGATAGAGAAACTTTAACCCGGTCAGCGCAAAAAACGGGAACAGCATCTTTAATCCATAGGTATGCTCCGTCAACTGTGCTACCATGCAGTTAAAATT
Source organism: [Clostridium] scindens (assembly GCF_019597925.1). Classification (NCBI taxonomy): domain Bacteria; kingdom Bacillati; phylum Bacillota; class Clostridia; order Lachnospirales; family Lachnospiraceae; genus Lachnoclostridium; species [Clostridium] scindens. The sequence continues at coordinate 2,602,844 of NZ_CP080442.1, forward strand.
CTCAAAGTTATTGGCCACATACATGTAGGGCTGGGTGATAAAGATGGGCATCTTGCTATATTTCATCTCGAATATGCTATTTAAGTATGTCACATCATGGTGGCGGAACACCGTCAGTATAATATATACAGGCACCAGCGCCACCAGAAGTATTACCATCGTCCGAAGCCGGATCCTTTTATTTACCATGATATATGTAACTACCGCAAATCCTACGGCAAACAGAAGCTGGAATCTGGATACGCATAAGAACGGCACTGCTACGGCCGTAAAGTTTGCCAGTACCAGTGCTGCTATTTTCTTCCATCCGATGTGTCTGCTCACTTTTAGGTACAGGATCGTGATGGCCGGTATCAGAATACAGCTGATGGTAAAATAGTGAACTCCTGATACATGGAAATATGAATAGGCATGAGGCTCGTCGGAGAATAGGGGGATAAATCCCACCTTAATCGCTTCGAAAACAAAACATGCGATCGAGACCGCCATCAGCCCTATAATGCAGAGGAATAGCCTTCCTGATTGGAATTCGTTCTTTTCCAGTTCCCGCTCTTCTACCTTTCCATACTTCCGTCCCCATTCATATCCGATGCCAAAACCAATATAGATCAGGAAGAAACTCAGCCAGGTAATATACTGCCAGTCACTCTGCAGCTTGCTCAGCTGCATGCAGGCGATTCCCTGTCCGCCAACCCAGGCCAAAGTAAAAAGCGCCCGAAGCTCGACCAGGCTTCCGGTCTCCCTTACCCAGTGGACATAAAGGTAGAGGGCCTCGCCCATCAGCAATATGCCTGACAGGTAATAAAGCCCTGCCAGGGAAGCAATATAACTGGCCAGAAACACCAGCATATATGTGCCATATTCCATTATAATGTTATTGCGCTCCCTCATTGCTTATGTCTCCTTCAAACGTGGTATTCATCGCATCCGTATCTTCCGTAACTCCGGTAAGATAGATGATGTCGTCATTAATCTGCGTTACCTTCTCCGATGGCTCGTAGGAATCCTCTTTAAACAGGTTCTGGTGAAGCTGCGTTACGTTATTGGCAAATCCGATCGGCACGACATAAGAGCCTTCATGATTCCTTACGTCCTCCCTGGTGGTTACCTGATAAGGGAATCCACCGGTCTGCACGATATTATAATTCAAAGCGTTGGCTGCAAATCCCAGCAGATCCTGGGTGGAAAAACTGGTAGAGATCATCGGGAAGATCTCATCGATCATCTTGTTCAATGTCAGCAGGTTCGCCTTCTTAGCCTTTTCCGCCGTCTTCTCCAGAACGATTCGCTGGCGCTCCGTCCGCTTAAAGTCCATGCCCTCGGTATACCGGATTCTGGCGTAGGCCACTGCGTGCACGCCGTCCACCTTCTGGGTTCCATCTTTTACTTCGATATCCTCCCAGTCCTTTCCAGCCACTTCCGCAGTCTCCACCGCATACTTGTTGCACCAGTCGGCCTCTTCCGCGGTCATATCCAGTTCCAGGCCGCCAAGCAGGTCGATGGTATTTACCAGCGCGGTAAAGTTCACGCTGACATAATTGTGGATGTCCAGGTCGAAATTCCGGTTCAGAAGACTGATCGCCTCTTCCGGGCCGCCCCGGTTATACGCCGAGTTGGCCTTCTCATATGTTCCGTCTTTCTGCTGAAGCAAGGTATCCCGGTAGATGGAGGTCAATGTCACATCGCTCGTATCATTGTTGATGCTTGCAATCATAATACAGTCGCTCTGTACCCCGCCGTCCAGTTCATCGTTTCTGGAATCCAGGCCGAACAGGGCGATATTCGTATACGGCCCGGTATCTTTATACGCCTCCAGGTTCTTGTCATTCAGGATATTAAAATCCAGCTTATCCAGTTTGAATATTCCGTAGGCCGTCACGCATAAGGCCGCCAGGATCAGCACCTCTGTAACCAGAAGGGCGATTCTCTTCCTGCGCCTCTTGCGCATTAATTTCTGTCTCTCTGCACGTGTCATTCTGTTCTTCATGCGCTTCTTTTTACTCATACGTATCTCCCTTGCGGATTAATATGCGTTCTTGTTCACAAATCCCTTGAAAAATGTCAGAAATAAAATCTTAAAATCGAACCCCAACGTCCAGTTCTCAATATAGTACAGGTCATGCTCGATCCGTTTCCGAATTGACGTATCCCCCCGAAAACCATTGACCTGGGCCCATCCTGTCAGCCCCGGACGTACCTGGTGCTTCACCATATATCTGGGAATCTCTTCCCTGAATTTCTCCACAAACTGCGGACGCTCCGGTCTTGGCCCCACCAGGCTCATATCCCCTTTGAGCACGTTGAACAGTTGAGGAAGTTCATCTATACTCGTCTTGCGGATAAATTTTCCTATGGGCGTCACCCTGGGATCATTCTGCACCGTCCATTTTGCCTTCTCCGACGCCGCATCCTGCACTACCATGGAGCGGAACTTATACATAGGAAAAGGCTTATTCTGAAGGCCAATGCGCTCCTGTTTAAATATCAGAGGTCCAGGCGAAGTTGCCTTGATGATCACAGACACCACAGCCATAACCGGCGAAAATAGAATCAGCGCCACAATGGCACCAAATAAGTCCACGCAGCGCTTGGTAAACGCATTCAGCGCGTTGCTAAGCGGCACATGGCGGATATTGATGACCGGAAGGCCAAGAAGGTCTTCCGTATAAGGCTTGGTCGGTATAATATTGTTATAATCCGGGATGAACTTGGTATGCACGCCGGACTTCTCGCACATGCTTACGATATGCTCCAGCTTATGATATTCTGCCAGCCCCAGGGTAATGGCAATCTCGTCCAGCTTGTTCTCCGGCAGAATGATGGTCAGGTTTTCCACCCTTCCAAGCACCTTAATCCCCCGGTACTCCGTGCCTCTAGGCTTATTGTCCGCCAGAATTCCCCTGACGATATATCCCCATTCCGGATTAGACAGGATCCTGTCGATATACTGTTCGGCGGCACGGCTGTAGCCAATCAAAAGGATATGCTTCTGGTTGTACCCTTTCTTTCGCATATTCCGCAAACCTTCGCGGATAATATTGCGCACCGTCACCTCAGAAAAGACATTTACGCAGAAAAACACGAAAAACATCGTTCTGGAAAAATCAGACTGCTTCGTCAAATACAGAAACAGGATATACGCCATCAGGCCGATGGTATTAGCCTGAACGATATGCCAGGCTTCATAACGCCTGCCCTGTACCCGCTTCGGCGTATATAACTGAAAGGCATAGTACAGGATCAGATATCCCGGCACGATAATAAGCAACGCCTTCATGTACTCCTGCAAAGATAAGAACCAGGGATCCAGTTCAAAGATGCCGCTCTTGAACCTGAGGTACCACGCCGCTGTATATGAGAATATAATTACCAGCGCATCTATCACTACATGAAGTCTATTTAACAATTTCTGATTGTCCTTAATCACTTTTCTCCACCCGATTTTCACTAGATATTGTGGCCGCGCAGATGTCAATTCCACATCCGCTACTGGTCATTACACTTTATAATACAATAATTTGCCAGAATCGACAACCCGTTGCAGTACACTTTTTCTTAACATTTCTTTAATATCTCTGAAACATTTACCGGTTTCCGGAAAGAATCTTCCATATTCCCGGCGTATATCTCGCCATAAAGCGACTTGTATAATAGCAGAATACGACGACCACGACAGGCAGGACCACAAAGAGAAGCATGCCGATATACATGCTGTCTCCTGCCATTTTATGGACGACTTTGTTGCCAAACTGGATGATCATGAAATGCACCGCATAGATGTAAAAGGTATTCCCCATCCATTCTCTTGCCTGCGGCAGTCGGATCAGGCATAGCAGATACCAGATCAGCATGGCTCCGCTCAAATAATACAGCAAGGTCCAGTAAAGGCTCGGATGCTGCTGGAGCATGATAAAAGAAAGGACAGAGCAGATGCAAAGAACTGCCGCGATCGCCTTTTGATGCAGCCCCTCTTCGATCGTCTGCCTCCAATGCCTTCCGATATAGGCTCCTGCCATATAGATAAACAGCCAGTTCGCCATGGCAGACACCGTACCGCTGTAAGCATCCAGACATTGGCTGGACGCAACGAAGTATAAGATTATGATTCCCGCCAGTCCGGTCCATCTATTCCGAATGATCAGATAAATCAATGGACATATGTAGATAAATACGATCAGAAACTGTAGAAACCAGAATACTGGATTATACGTATAAAACAAGAGGGCCTCCAGAATCTCTCGAAGATTCAAAGTAATCGCCTCATTTCCGAATATGCCGCTTAACACCGGAACCTTCGTCAGGACGTAATGTAAAAGGAAGTACAGCAGATTCCATACCCCAAAAGGAATCACGGTGCTGAAAAAACGGCTTTTCCACTTTGCCCCCAGTTTGTCCATCGTAAAATTCCGGTAGAACAGATATCCGGAGCAAAGGAAGAAGCCCGCGATAGCCAGTCTGGCAAATTTCTCCACCACAATGTATTCTATTGTATTTAGCATTTCCACGCGCTCCAGAAATATCCCTGAGTTCTCTGCATGAATCAAAATCACCAGGATACACAGTATAAAGTTATAATATTTGATACGATTGCTGAATTCCTGCTTCATATTTACTCCTATAAAAAGACATTCCTTTACAATACCGTAAGTTAATATAGCATATATCCTGAAATTTTGCTATAATAATGCAGTAATTGAAATTAAGGAATCGGAGTATGTATATGAAAGTAACGATCGTAATACCGAATTATAATGGCAAGCACTTCATGGAACCTTGCCTGGCTTCTCTGGAAAGGCAGACATGCCATGATTTTAAGATACTTGTGGTAGACAATGCCTCTACCGACGGGAGCCTGGAATATATGAAGGAGAATTATCCGGATATCGAAGTGATCGCCTTAGATAAGAACTATGGCTTCAGCAAAGCGGTCAATGTCGGCATCCGCCACTCCCGGACGCCCTACGTAATCTTGTTGAACAATGATACTACCGTAGATCCTCATTATGTTGAAGAAATGGTAGGCGCTATTGAACGCTCCCCCAGAATCTTCTCGGTCAGCAGCAAGATGATCCAGATGTATCACCCGGAACTCATCGACAGCGCCGGAGACCTGTATACAGTGATCGGCTGGGGTATCTGCCGTGGCACTGGAAGGCCTGTGGCCAATTATACCAAGGCAGATGAGATATTTACCGCCTGCGCCGGCGCGGCAATCTACCGCCGTTCGGCTTTTGAAAAGATCGGATATTTTGATGAGAGCCATTTTGCCTATCTGGAAGATATCGATGTGGGCTACCGCGCCAAGATCTATGGCTATAAAAACATGTATTGCCCGACCGCGCTGGTCTACCATGTGGGAAGCGGAACAAGCGGCTCTAAGTATAATTCCTTCAAGGTAAAACTGTCCGCCCGCAACAGCGTGTATCTGAATTATAAGAACATGCCGCTGCTTCAGCTGATCCTGAATCTTATCCCGCTGGTATTGGGATATCTGGTAAAATATGCGTTCTTTCTGAAAAAAGGTTGGGGAAAGGATTATAAAGAAGGCGTAACGGAAGGCCTGAAGACGATGAAGGCTCAGAAAAAAGTTCCCTTCCGCCTGAAGCACCTGCCCAATTATCTGATGATTGAAATTGAATTAATCGTGCATACCTTTTCCTATGCGAAGGATTGGCTTACACGGAAACTTTTGAAACGATGACAAAAACACCACCAGACTTTAAATAGTCTGATGGTGTTCTTTCATTTTAGAAATGAAACGTATCTTTCACTCCTACCCAAAGCTGGTCCTTATCGCTTAAGTTCAAAGCCGTGCCATCCTCCAGATGGTATCCTTCTGCGGAAGCACTTCCTTGATATTCGCCCACTAACTGTGGCCACTTGATTCCAATCTCAGGATCGTTCCACGCAAGTCCGCCTTCATCTCCAGGATGGTAGAAATCCGTACACTTGTAGCAAAATTCTGCGATCTCGCTTAATACCAGGAATCCATGGGCAAAGCCCTCCGGTATATAGAACTGCTTTTTATTCTCTTCTGTCAGTTCGATGCCGAACCATTTTCCATAAGTCTCGCTATTGCTTCGCAGGTCAACCGCGACATCGAATACCGACCCTTTTATCGCCCTTACCAGTTTCCCCTGGGGGAATTCCTTCTGGAAGTGCAGCCCGCGAAGGACCCCTTTTGTGGAGCAGGACTGGTTATCCTGGACAAAATTCATGGTAAGTCCTGCCTCTTCCATGTCCCTCTGATTATAGGTCTCCATAAAATATCCTCTGGAATCCCCGTGAACAGCAGGCTCGATGACGCAAAGCCCTTCGATTCCGCCTACGTTCTTCTCAACTTTTATCTGTCCCATGTCAATCGATCTCCTTAAAATTCAATTTCTTTCAGATATCTATTCAAGGCATCCTGCCATGTAGGAAGCGGGGTAAATCCGTTTTCCGGCAGCTTGCTCTTATCCAGCCTGCTGTTAAATGGCCTTGCCGCCTTAGATGCGCCATATTCCTGCGTTGTCACTGGAATGACGTTCACCTTGTCTTCCGAATATTCCTCATGTCCAAGTTCCACTGCCTGACGGAAGATCTCTTTGGTAAAATCATACCAGCTGATATATCCGCCTTCATTGGTAGCATGATAATATCCATACTTGTCGGTCTCAATCATATCCACCAGAAGCCTCGCCAAGTCAAAAGTATATGTGGGCGTTCCGATCTGATCATTGACAACCGTGATCTTGTCATGCGTCTTTGCGATATTCAGCATCGTCTTGATGAAATTCTTACCGTTCTTTCCAAATACCCAGGCAATCCGCACGATAAAATATTTGGACAATGTCTCTGATACCGCCAGTTCCCCGGCAAGCTTCGTCTCGCCATATACATTCAGCGGCTTATAATCCTTGCAATCCGGCTGCCAGGCTTCGGTTCCCTGGCCGTCGAATACATAGTCGGTACTGAGATATACCATCTTGCAATCCAGTTCTTTGCAGATATCCGCGATATTCTTTGTTCCAGTCGCGTTCACCGCATATACGATCTCTTTCTTATCCTCGTCTTCCGCCAGGTCTACGGCTGTCCATGCCGCACAATGTACAACCACATCCGGCGCTGCGTCTGCAAGCACTTTCCTGACTGAGTCTTCATCCGTGATGTCCATCTGGACATACGGCATGCTTACCACTGCCGTCCCGTCCTGGATGCCGCTGTAGGTTTCCTTGATATCGGAACCAATTCCTTCATACCCACGCCTTGCCAGTTCGTTCATTACGTCGTGGCCCAACTGTCCTGCTACTCCTGTCACTAAAGCCTTCATTATTTCATCCCCTCTCGGCTGCCATACATCTCGTCATAATAATTCTGATATTCTCCGGAGATGATCGTCTCCCACCATTCCTTATTATCCAGATACCATTTAATCGTTTTCTTGATTCCATCTGCAAACTTCGTCTCCGGAAGCCATCCCAATTCGCTGTGGATCTTGGTCGGGTCGATGGCATAACGCATGTCGTGGCCCTTGCGGTCCTCTACATAAGTAATCAGGCTCTCCGGCTTTCCTAATTCTTTACAGATAATCTTGACAATATCGATATTCGTCATCTCGTTGTGTCCGCCGATATTGTAGACTTCGCCTACACGGCCATTGTGGATGATCAGGTCGATCGCCTTGCAGTGATCCTCTACATACAGCCAGTCACGGACATTTTCGCCCTTTCCGTATACCGGAAGCGGCTTGTCATTCAGCGCATTGGCAATCATCAGCGGAATAAGCTTCTCCGGGAAATGATATGGTCCATAGTTGTTGGAACATCTGCTGATCGTCACCGGAAGTCCATAAGTCCTATGGTAAGCCAGCACTAGCAAGTCTGCTGCCGCCTTGGAAGAACTGTATGGGCTGCTGGTGTGAATCGGAGTCTCTTCTGTGAAGAATAAGTCCGGCCGGTCCAGCGGAAGATCGCCGTATACTTCATCTGTAGAAACCTGATGATAACGCTTGATTCCATATTTTCTGCAGGCATCCATCAAAACTGCGGTACCCTTGATGTTGGTATCCAGGAAGACCTCCGGATTCTCGATGGAACGGTCAACATGGCTCTCTGCCGCAAAGTTGACGATGATATCCGGGTGCTCCTCTTCAAATAATTTGTAGACCGCCTCACGGTCTGTGATGCTCTCCTTCACGAAACGGAAATTCGGGTTCTCCATCACCGGCGCCAGCGTTGACAGATTGCCCGCATAGGTCAGGCAGTCCAGGCACACGATGCGGTAATCCGGGTATTTATCCAGCATGTGAAATATAAAGTTGCTTCCAATGAATCCGGCTCCGCCGGTTACAATAATCGTCATAATCTCTAATCTCCTTTTGTCTCTTTTCATTTTGTCTAGTATAGTCCGTCTACGAATTTTCCGTCCAGTACGTCCTTCAGGTACTGGCCGTACTGATTCTTCTTAAGCACTTCGTACACATCCAATACATCCTTTTCCGTGATCCAGCCATTCAGATAAGCGATCTCTTCCAGACATGCGATCTTACGGTGCTGATGAGATTCTACCGTCTTAACAAAATTGGTTGCTTCCACCAGGCTCTCATGCGTCCCGGTATCCAGCCAGGTAAATCCCTGCCCAAGCAGTTCCACATTCAGCTTGCCCTCTTCCAGATACACGCGGTTCAGATCGGTAATCTCCAACTCCCCGCGGGCGCTTGGCTTCAGATTCTTTGCATATTCCACAACCTTGTTGTCATAGAAATATAATCCGGTCACACAGTAATTGCTCTTTGGCTTCTCCGGCTTTTCTTCTATGGATTTGGCTTTTCCCTCATGATCGAATTCTACAATTCCGAAGCGTTCCGGGTCATCCACATAATAGCCGAATACGGTCGCTCCTCTTCCGGAATCTGCGTTCTCCACAGCGGCTTTCAGACGCTTCTTTAAGCCATGGCCGGCAAAAATATTATCTCCCAGAACCATCGCTACCGGCTCGTCGCCGATAAACTCTTCTCCGATGATAAAGGCCTGTGCCAGTCCGTCAGGACTTGGCTGCACTTCATAGGAAAGATTCACTCCAAACTGCTGCCCGTCTCCCAGCAGTTCCTTAAAGCGAGGCGTATCCTGGGGCGTAGAGATGATTAAAATGTCCCGGATGCCTGCGTTCATAAGTACGGACATCGGATAATAAATCATTGGCTTGTCATAAATCGGCAATAACTGCTTGGATGTCACCATGGTCAGAGGATAAAGGCGCGTGCCGGAACCTCCCGCTAAAATAATTCCTTTCATGTGGAACCTCCTTAGTATCTTTTATAAGATTAGTATTCTCTTTCAGTCATATTTCATTAGCATAATTGCATTATAAAAGGTGACCCAAGGTCACCTTCAAGTACTTTTTTTCAATTTCACTAAATTTGTCTATTTTTCACAAATAAATATCCCTGCATCCTTGGTAATATAGAAGCCTCCGTCCGTCTTCTTTTTTACGTAAGAACGGAATTCATTGTAGTGATCCAGAATATACTGGCTTTGATTGCCATGGCAGGAAAGGACATAAGAGATCAGCGGTTCCGGATCAGGAACAACCAGGGAATCCTGATAAGACATCCACTCTACCTTGCAAAAATCCTGTCCAAGGATATTCCCGCCATTTTCGCGGCCAAACCTCTCATACAACTTATCCGCGGACAACACGATTCTTTCATCAAATCCCTGCACGAGCCGGCTGACTTCCATCATGTGCCTGCACCCATATGTGCTGCAGACGAATCTTCCGTCCCGTTTGAGCACTCTTTTGACTTCTCTGGCAACTTTCGGGATATCTTCGCAATAAAACAGCACATGATTGGCAATTACCAGATCAAAGTCCCCTTCTTCATAAGGGATCCTATGGCAGTCGAAGACATGGAATTCAAATCTCTTATCCTCCGCTCCAATGGCGCGCCTTGCATCCCGCAACATTCCCTCTGAAATGTCAGACAGCACGATGTGAATATCTTCCGGAAGGACTGAACGTCTGTCCTTCCAAAGCGTTCCGTCCCCACATCCAATTTCCAAAATGCGCATTCCTGGTCGGATCTTCAACTGTTCGTAGATCCATGGAAACCATCCCTGCTCATTCTGCGAATACAGGCTGTGAAGATTGATACGAGCGGAGATATTAGATGCATTCTGATACTGGTTTTTCAGACTCTTCTCCATGCCTGTCAGGTGAATCAGATTCAGCATCTGGCTCCAGTCAATCGTATGCTCTGCCTGGATCGCATCGGCAGTATCCTGAATAGCCTTCTCCACCAACTGCATCTGCTCTATCCGGTCCTGAACCAGTTTCAACTGGATATTCAAGGAATTCAGCATAAAATGATAGTCGGAATCCGCAATCGTCATCTCCCGGATATCGTCCAGGGAGAATCCCAGGTATTTCAGCAGCAGGATCTGCTGGAGACGGGCAAAGTCCTCATCCGTATAAAATCTTGCCCCCGCATCCGTTACATACGAGGGCTTTAGAATATTCTGTTTGTCATAGTAGCGAATTGTCCGCAGGGTTACGTGGGCCATGCGGGCGAATTCGCCGGAGGAATAGTAGCCTGGTTTTTTCATTTTATTTATGTCTCTCTTTTACTCAAACGCCGTCAGGTAGCCTGGGTACTCTGCATGACCGGTGGTGAGAGTTTGTCCTTCTACAGTTATTTTAATCTGCTCACAGTTATAGGCATTAAGGAACGTATTGCATACGCTGCCAATAGCAAAGTACTCTCCCGTTGAACCCATGTTAGTTACAAAGGTCGAAAATGCAGGGTTGAAGTCTATCTCTACACTTGGCTTATTGTCTACCGTAACCGTATTAAATGCCAGTATCTGGACATCTGCTGCCACAGCACCTTTCGAAATAAGAGCATTCAGTACCGCTTCTGGAGTTAGTGCATCAATTTGAACTTCTTCGGAGACGAAGGCTGTTGCATCATCATTACTAAAATAGATATTTAATATTGACTTATCTGTCTCCTGCGTCTGCTCTTGTTTCAATTCTTCATCTTCTTTCTGTTTTTGGTTCTTATCATTCTTTTTATCCTTATTCCCTTCTTCAGACTTATATAAGTCTTGCTTTTCTGTCTGCTCAATTACTTCAGAACTATTTCTATTACAAGCAGTCATATTCATAACTAATAAAAAAAATAATACAGCCAATCTAATTCTTCTAGACTTATTCATACCTTCATTTTCACTTTCTTTGAATATAGTACCCAATAGACTTGCTTACAATCAACTTAAGAAAATTTATCCTACAATTATTAAAACTAAAAACATGACACCTAATTTAATATTTCATCAAATTCTATATTTCCTTCTATTCTAATAGTTTGTATATTTTTAATTTGTTGTGGTGATATGGATAAAAGAAATATAGGGTCTTTAGTGTCAAATCTTATTTTTCCTTGCATTTTTTTACCGTTCTCAGCTATAATTGGTATCTCTATTTCATCGGCAAAACAAACACAATACTTAAAAGAACAGGTATAGCCCTCTTCTGGATCATATCGAAGTGCCTTTATATTTTCCTTTGGTAAAGTATTCAATTCAACCTCCACCCAAAAACTTGTTTTATCTTCAAACATAGTATAGACTATTTGGCTCTGCTCTTCATTAAAACCTCTACCAGTATCATAATAGATTTTTCCCATCATAGGGATTCTCACCCATTTCTCCGAAAATTTGGATAATTCATACAAATATTTATTTGGATAATGTTTATGCATATAACGTATCCTTTGCGTAATGGTGCTTTCTTTCCCCTTTTCTATTCTTCTTTCTCTATTACCATTCCATACGCTTTGGTTATGCACTCGATAAACACTTATTGGCTCCTTTAAAGAGTATATATTTCCTTGCTGCGAGATTAACAAATTCACAAACCAATCATCTACATACGGCTGATCCAAAAAATCTATTGGAATCTGTTTTAAAGAAACTATGCGATACATATTTGACGAAAAATTTCCAGTATAGTTATCTTCTGCCTGCATTTCAGAAGTAATATACGGGCTACAATGGATTTTTTCAGGATATTGGCGAACAATAAAAAAATTATCTTCCTGATTATACATTAACAAATAATTGTTCGTTAATGAAATGGCTTCATCTACTTCCATTGGTTCTATATGCTTTTGTATCCAAAATGGGCTAGCCCAATAATCATCTCCTTCTAGAATACAGCCATAATCTGCCTCTGAATTCATCAGCAATCGGAGTATACGTTTCGTATTTTCAGGCATCCCTTGATTATCTTTATTAGAATAATCTTTTATTGACCATCCATTTGGTAATCCCCTTCTGTCAATAATTGACTTAATAATTTTTATAGTTCCATCATCAGAGGCGTCATCACATATTAAAATTTCTACTTTTGCCTTACATTTTTGAGCCAAAAGATGTTCTATACATTCTTTTATATACAATTCTTGATTATAGCATGATAGAGCTACACATACTTTTTTCATTTTAGTTGCCTTTCTTTTTATATTTTAATCGTTTTATAATCATACAAATTTTTTCAACATCCTCCATTTTTAAGTCTGCATATAGTGGCAACGTCAATATTTGTTTGGAAACATGTTCAGCAATTGGTGTATTACCTAAATATCTTCCTTTATAACATTCAAACTGACTTGTCAAAGGGTAAAAATACTTTCTAGCAAAAATCCCTTCATTTTTTAACTCCTCTAGAACTATGTCTCGTCCTACACCAAATATTTCTTCATCAAATCTTACTGGAAAATATGAATAATTTTCTTTCACATTAATTTGTTTTTTACAAAATACTATTCCTGGAATCCCATTTAATAATTCAAGATATTTCCTAACTACCCTTTTTCTTTTTTTTATCTCTTGATCAATATAGCGAAGATTACAAATTCCCATTGCTGCCTGGAATTCATTCATTTTCGCGTTAGTTCCAACCCAATCAACAATCTCAGGTCCCCTAATTCCAAAATTTTTTAATCTATACAAGTTTAGACCCAATTCTTTATCTGTATAAGCCACTGCACCTCCTTCAATTGTATTGAAGACCTTTGTTGCATGAAAACTAAAAATAGATGCATCTCCATACTGCCCTATCCCCTTCCCCTTATAGGCCTCCCCAAAGGCGTGAGCTGAGTCATAGATTACTTTCAGATTATATTTTTGAGCAATTTTTTCTATTTCTTCAACTTCACAAATATTTCCATAAACATGCACAGGGATTATTGCAGATGTTTTATCAGTAATTAACTCTTCAATTTTATTAACGTCAATTGTATAATCAATCGGATTTATATCACAGAACACTGGAGTCAATCCATTTCTTACAATAGCATGTGTGGTAGAAGCAAAGGTAAAAGGTGTGGTAATAACCTCCCCTGATAAATTCATCGCCTGTATAGTCAATTCTAATGCCATATGCCCATTAGAGAACAGAGAAAGTTCCTGGACCTCTAGATACTCTTTTAATTTACCTTCTAATTCTTTATGCTTTTCCCCCATATTGGTTAACCAATGATTATCCCACAATCCCTTAATTTCTTCTATATATTCATCTATCGGTGGCATTGAAGACCTTGTTACAAGTATTTTATTATTCTTTTTTCTTTCATCCATGTTTTCTAACCTCTTCAAATTGTTTCCTTCTACTATTAAAAATCATTATCTTATTCAATATAAGTAACAAACTCTTCATATTTTCTTGCAATATATTGATTATTAATTTGAGGCGCCGCATCAATTCTTTCGCCGCAAAAACAGTGCATATGATTTTTTACACAATCATAGCCAGCAATACACGAAAACTCTACCCCTCCCGAAAAACGCGGATTACATTCTAATAAATAGTAATCATTTCGACTATCTACGATAAATTCAAAATTTACACATCCAGCAATATTTAAGGCATTGGCTAAATTTATACACTGATTTTCCAGTTTCTGTTCTGAAAATACATAAACGGATGTGCCCGCACCATTCAGCGTCCTTAATAGTTCTTTTCGCGCTATCGCAACTGTATCCTTTTCAGAAGGTTGACGCACAACGTCAACCGTTACTATATGACCTTTAATATAAGGTTGAACTATTATTCGCTTCTTATCTGCTTCAGTAATATAAGCATTCCATTCAGAAATATTATTTATATATTTTAATCCCTGGCTACTGCGTCCATCAAATGGTTTACATACAACAGGGAATTCATTGGGTAGTCCCTGAAAATCTTTAAGCAACTTGGAAGGAATTGTATTAATTCCAAATTTACCACAGACAAAGGATTGTAGTGCCTTTTTATTTCTACATATATCTAATGTCTCTTTTGGTGACATACACAAACATATAGTTCTCTCTTCAAACCACTCTCTATGGTGATTAAGCACATCTACCTCAACATCTGTCAGAGGAATAATATATTTAATGTCTTCCTTAATACAGACTCTTTGAATAAAAGATAAATATTTTTCTGTATCATCCACATAAGGTGCCTGATAAAAATTATCCACCTGACTCGCATCAGCGATCCATTCTTTTGGATAAATATCACAACCTGTAATCTTATATCCTTGTTTATGCAGATTTTTAATTACTATATCTGCCGAAAAAGAACCAATAGCAGTTACCAAAACGTCTTTCATTACGTTACCTCACAGTTTTTATATAATAAATGTAACCTTCGTCCGAAACTTTTCGTTTCTCAAATCCAAATTTTTCATATAAACCTATTGCCTCTATATTAGTTTTATAAGTATGCACTTCTATTTGCTTCATTCCACTTGCTTTACATTTTTGAATAAAATCTTCCAGTAAATGTTTGCTAATTTTATTTCCTCTAAAGGCCCTATCAATGATAAGAACTGAAATATACCCTTTTTTTGTCTCATGGTTATTACAATATCCACCTAACAGCCCCACAATCTTATTTTGATATAAGGCACAAATTACACTTCCCTTCCCACAAAGTTTAACAGTATATTTGTCAAGATCAACTCTTTCCGATAATGGAGTCGGAAATTCCTTGTCCATAGCCTTTAAAAAAGAAATGATTTCATTAATATCTAGTTTTGTACAAGCAACAATTTTAATATTCATTTCTTACCTCACACTATTTTGTCAATATTATCGAAAAATAATGGTAATCCACCCGTATGAATAAAAAGCACATTTAACGGCCGAAGTTTTTGCTTCTGCAAGAAATCAATCATTCCGTAAAAAGCTTTCCCTGTATATGTTGGATCCAAAGCAATACCATTAATTTTATATACGTCTCTTATTATCTCAATAATTTCCTTGCCATAAATCCCATATCCGCCAAATAAGTAATCATCAATGACATTTATTTCAGATTCACTAATTAAGTCAACAGAAATATTTTGGAAATAAGCATCTATGTACTTTCTAATAACCTTACGTTCATCAAGCGATGGCCTTGCTACTGAAATTCCTACTATTTTCTCTGTGCCACCTTTAATTGATCTGCCAGCAATCAATCCTGCCTGAGTCATTCCTGTCCCTGTTGCATAGAAGATATAATCAAATTCTATTCCCATGCCACTCTTTTGTATATATATATCTCATTGTATACCTTTTCATATGCTCTTACAGGAACTGCTTCATTTCCCTGTCCGTATTTATCGCCATATATATAATATGGATCAAGACCATCCTTTTGGCATTCATCCAATACTCTCTGAACAGTTTCTGCCACGTTCTCTTTTGTACAAGTATGGAATATAGCCTCACAAGCATTTACCAGTTTGCTATTATTAGTATAAGTGCGCTGACCATTTGGGTCTGCCGGAGATATAATATGGCATATTCCACCTCTGTTGTAATTCATATTCGCCAGTACTCTGCATAAATTAGATCGAGCATTCCCATAGCCAATCATACAGTTTTTACCCTTTGTATCCATGTCTCGAAAATATTCTTGCGCAATTCTTACTTTATTCCCTCCAAATGAAAAAGGTAATAAATCATCACGTTTTATATATAAATGAACACCCGTCAAATCTGTATTCATTTTCATAATTGGTGTAGTAAATTTCTCCATTTAAAATAATCTCCTATTATAATAAGAAGTAACTTTTGTTCAACTATTTTATTACCCTTTAAGTCGTTTAACCCGACTATAAAGTTTCCAGAATTTACTTTCTTTTATTTTATCTAACTCTGATAATAATTCACTTTTTTGTTGATTGACATTATTATAATATTGTTCTATCTCTTGTAATTCTATCAATTCAGTATATACTTCTACCTTTAATTCTCCTGGTTCTAAACTGGATAAAAAGTACTGGGGATCGGAAGTATAAAAAGTATCCCACTCTTCTTTTTTTATGCAATTTGATCCTAAAATATCGACTTTTTTACCATTATTATTGAGAGATACTATGTTAAATCTTCGGTATCGCCCTTCGTCTAAATCCAAGCGAGTTTCAACCACATCATTACATTGAAAATCGTCTAATTGTATTGTAAATATACATCTACCTAAGTGTTGAATAAATACTTTCTTCTTTATACATTCCTTTATGTTATATCCTTTTCCTGTATTAAAGAATAAAGTAACATCTAAACATCGGTCTGGATTAATTATATTAAACAAATCATACTTTTGTTTATCTATATTAAAACTCTTGCTAGAATAATTATATTTTTCTTGTATTAACCTTACTTTCTCTCTATCTTGAAAAATTTCATACAAGATTTCTAGTCCTATCAGCCAGTGCGCATGCCCTGGTCCTGTCAAAAACATTTGTGCAAGAGCAAATTCCTCCACCATTTCTCCATTAATAATATACTTTTTACATTCAGGAAAGACATTTAATACTTCATGACTTTCCAACAAGCCTTTATATTCCCTAAGAACAAAGATTTCTTCAGTATGAATTCTCTTTATGTTTTCCATCCTTTCTCCACTAGTATTGGATTCATCTCTATGTTTCCTAAAGCCTACTAATCTTTCTTGTATAATATAAATTTCTGCATACTTACAAAGCCTCACCCATTGAAAAAAATCAGGATACCCGTGTAACCCACTTGATATTATACCATACTTAATATATACTTCCTTTCTTATAAGAACACTAGGATGACATAAACAGTTACGATGATAAAAGAAGTAATGCAACCACTCAAATCTATTTCTATTGGGTTGTTCAAATATATTAAATTCCTGGTCAAATTCTTGTGAATATTCTATTCCCTCATCATCAATAAATTTTACCTTGGTAAAACATGCTGCTATCTCTTTATTATTATCTAACACTCTAATTTGCTTTTCTAACTTCGTATTTTCCCAAATATCATCACTGTGCACTATAGCAATATATTCTCCAGGCAAATTTTCGACTTGATCTTTCAGTCCAGATCCCCCTTGGTTAAATTCATGTCTTATAACTGTAATTCTTTTATCTAATTTTGCATATTTAGTAATTATATTCCAACTATTATCACTCGAACAATCATCAACAATAAATAACTGAAAATCTTTATATGTCTGATTTAAAACACTTTCTATGCATGGGCCTAAAAATCTTTCATGGTTATATGAAGTTAGCCAAATCGTTACTTTTTCCACACTATTATCCTCCAATTTAACATTAATTCTAAATACACACTTAAATCAAGAACTAAGACCAATTATACATCTAATCGGGATTCTCATCAATCATCTTTTATACCATGCCTATTTTTTATTCCTATTAATAAACAAAGGGAGAATCCTCGAAAGTTTTAATGTCTCATTGAAGATTCTCCCCTTATTAAACTAATAACTTAATAATTTTGCCATATAGCCATTTATGATACTGTAACCATATCCTTTTGCCATAGCCCAGCCACAATTAGGATTAGGGTTTTCCTGAATTCCCAGCCATTCTATATATGGCGCGCTACCTTTTTTAACATACTGGTATCTTGGATCCACACACTCGCTATTAAGTCCTGCACTAGATGCATATGCCTTTAAATGTTGCACATGGGCTCTAATTCCAATTTGCACATTTTTAAAACTATTGCCAGGTACACCGTTTCCTGTTGCGCCTAAACCTGCAAAGTTAAATTGTCCTATCTTGACATCCCCAGTATAGCGCAAAAAGTTTGTTTCTTTCATCGCCTGAGAAAAAGCAACTTCAGTCTTTATACCTTCACGCTTACACTCTAAATCGTACAGTTCACAAAAACGTGTAATATTAGGTGCATCCGTGTTTGCATAAAATGCTGGATATTGGGCGTTCGAAT
Source organism: [Clostridium] scindens (assembly GCF_019597925.1). Lineage (NCBI taxonomy): Bacteria > Bacillati > Bacillota > Clostridia > Lachnospirales > Lachnospiraceae > Lachnoclostridium > [Clostridium] scindens. The sequence goes on from NZ_CP080442.1 coordinate 2,621,089, forward strand.
TATAATATTTAACCATTTGCTGAACTGTTGTTTCTGTTTCTCCCATTATCATATGGTAAAATGCCGTCTTGCCATTTCTTCCTTCATTCAGTCCAAAATTCATATAATGCCAAACATACAAACTATTGTTTTCACCATATAAATTGCGCAAATCGGCATAGTTGTTTTTATAAATATTTACGCAGAAATCTTCACACCCCTGTCGTCCTTCGGAAATACCGAAATTAACAAAATGCCAGATGGCTCCTAAATCATCATTTTGATAAAGTTTTTTAATATCAGGATATTTATTTATATAGTATTTAAAGTTATAAACGGACGAATAATCCACTCCTTCATACTGAGTTATAGCCCCAATAATTTCAGTAGTACCAATTGCACTTCTGCCCTCATCTTTTCCAAAATTCATATAATGAATATAATAAGACGTCCAATTATTTCCAAAACTCTTTCTCAAATCTGGATATCTATTCCAATAAGAAATCACGTCAAATTCTTTATTTCCTGTCCTCTTTTCTGCCATGCCAAAATAAACAAAATGCGCGATGGCTCCAACATCATCATCAGAATATGCTTTTTTTATATCTGAATACTTCTCTGCATAGTATTCAAAATCATATACTGCTGAATAATCTACTCCATTATATTCTGTAACAGGATTTGTGATCTTTGATACCCCAGTTGCTTTTCTTCCTTCCTTTTTACCAAAATTCATATAATGAGTGTAGTACAAAGACCAATTTTTGCCGAAAGATATCCTTAAATCTTGATATTTATTCCTATAAGATTTAACATCAAAGGTTGATATCGATGCTCTGCCCTCAATGATTCCACAATTAACAAAATGTGCAATAAGTGCATCATAATCCGTCCCATATATCTTTTTTAAATCTGGATTTTTATCTAAATAATAATCCGGATCATAAATATCTGAATAATCCACTCCATTATATACTGTCGTTTTATCGACTACCACATCTGTATTTCCAGTAGCTATTCTTCCTTCCTTCTTGCCCATGGTAATATAATGTATGTAATATGTCTTCAAATCATTTCCATATGCTTTTCTTATATCCGGATATCTATTTTTATAACTAAAAACATTAAATTCTTCACTAGCCTGCCTACCTTCTGCCATTCCAAAGTTAACAAAATGTCTTAACGCCCCAACATCATTATCTGAGTATGTATCCCGCAAATCGGCCTGTCTATTCATGTAGAAATCATAATTATACACATCAGAATAATCTCTACCCTCATATACCGTAACTGGTGTTTGTTTAATATCTCCTGTAGCTTTTCTCCCTTCATTTTTTCCAAAATAGATATAATGGAAATAGTATTGCCTATAGTCATCCTCATACATTTTTCTTAAATCTTGATATCTATTTTTGTATGATACTACATTAAATTCAGCATTTCCTTGTCTTTTTTCCTTCATGCCAAAATTTATAAAATGTGCCAGGGCACCTTCTTCGTCATTACTATAAGCAGCTTTAACATCTGCATACCTATTTATATAATATTCAAAATCAAATACTGGAGAGTAATCAACTTTAGATATCTTTAAATAATTTGCTATACCAGTGGCATCCGCTTTGCCCAAAGTTTGTAAAAAAGACTCACTTTTTAATTTAGCGGCATCTGTAGCGTTAGTTATAAAAGCATGTTCAACAATTATTCCAGGAAAACCATTAAGCTTACTATTTTTTATTACACTATAATAATCTGCAATAGAGCCGTCTTGATAACGTGTATTTGACTCTGAATTACGGTAGTGAACACCTCTATCACCTAGTCCTAAAGCCACCAATTGAGATTGTATTTCTTCTGCCAAAGCTTTTCCTTCATTATAGACCGAGGCATTATAACTTGAGTTAGGGTACCATACTTCTGCTCCATTAGGACTTGCAGATGTTGTAGAATTATTATGTATACTTACAAAAAAATCTGCTCCATAACTCTTTGCGATAGCAACACGTTCTTCTAGCCCAACATATGTATCATTATATCGTGTCATATATACAGTTACGCCTCGATATTCTTCTAATTCATTTTTGCAATATTGAGCTATTTTAAGATTAAGTTCTTTCTCTACTAACCCATTTGCCACGGCACCAGATTCGCTTCCACCATGTCCAGGATCAAGCACTACTACAGTATTTCCACTTTTTGCTGTCCGCATACGAGATTTTACATTTGAATCTCCCGTTTCTTTCAATGTGGTCTCTACTTCCTCTGATACTTTTTCTTCATCATCCGTATCAATAGAAGCAACTGATATTTCAATAGAATTTTGATTTAGATTTCCATCATCTACTGTCTGCGGAATTTCAACATCAACTCCAAACCTAGCTACTATTCCAATAGATTCTAGATCCACGCTAATCATTTCACCATCTTGCAAAAATGTAAGTAATTCTGGCGTATATACTCCACTTTCGGCATCTGTAAACGTCTTTGAAAACCGAAAAATATTATCTTCCTTGCTTTCCATCGACAATTCGATTTCATTACCATCATCTTTAATCAATGACAATTTTAAATCAGAAACATTCTCAGATCCCTCACCCAATGAAACCAAAATATATTGCTCCTGAGGCGATTGTAAGTAAGTCTCTCCAACACATAAATAGTTTATAAGACAACTTGCATTTGACACAAAACCATTATCTTCATTACTATTTATAGCATCGTCCGCATTTCTTATACTTGTATCATACTCCGCCTGCTTTTCATTCCCTCCCTCTTCGCTATCAATAATCTCCTCACCATTAATTGTTTCCTCATTCTCTATATTCTCCTGAGTGCCTTCAATCTGCTCTTCTGTATTCTCTGCCCCTTCTTTTGCAGTCGGATCCTGTGCATAAACATCAAAACCTATACTTGTGGTAACAAGTATATTTATAATTAACAATAAAGTAACCAATTTTTTTAATTTTTTCATCATACGCTGCTCCCTTTGACAAATTCATTAAGTAGTCTAAAGTTTTCCATTTTTAATGTTTCAAATCTAATGTCTCTTTAATATAATTATAATACTTTGTCATACCTTCATGAAAAGTCAATATTTTGTCTGTATAAATTTGTTTGATTTTTGAATTATCCAGTATAGTTTTTTCAACATCAACACTTCGTTTTTCTTTATACTCAAGATCAAGAGATATTCCTAAATTCTGCAATTCTTTAATAACGTCATTTTGACTAACTCCCTGGCATGTGCTTATATTAAAGACTTCTTCATCCCCTTCATAATATACAAGTGACTTAATCATTTTGCAGACATCTCCTATATATACATAATCTCTAATAATCTCTCCATTTCCCCATATCTCAAGAGGCTCCTTATTTAAAGCCTTTTTTATAGCAGCATCAATAAAACCAACACCTTTGTGATAATCTTGGCCCGGTCCATACGGATTTGCAATCCTGACAATTCTCATTTTTGTATGTAATTGAGTATTAAAGGTTCTAATTACGTTCTCAATACATAACTTTATACTTCCGTAATGGTTAATGGGTACTGGCAGCGCAGTTTCCTTTATAGGCTGGATTTCCTGAATTCCATAAACAGTCCCACCGGATGACAAAAAAATCATATTACTATTTTGCTCAATCAGCATATTACATAACTTAACTGTTTGTATAAAATCTCTACCATAACCTTGCATAAATCTTTGATTTGAATTCCCAGGATTAACTGTACTGATAGCATGAATTATTAAATCCTTTTCTTTTATCATATCTCTCAAAACAAGATCGTCAAAAAAGTCTCCTGCTAAATACTCGACCCCTTCTACTGGTTCCTTAGGCAAATTAAGATCAAAACTATATATTTCCAAATCATTTTGTTTGACTAATTCCCTCGCCAGATTATTACCAATAAAACCATTTCCACCTATTATCAAAACGCTTTTTCTACCCATATTTTACCCCTTTTATTTTAAATATTGCTCTTTATCTTGTACTATCCACTTTATTAAAGCATCTCTAACCTTTTCTGCCTCTTGTGTCCAAGATGTTTTAGACGCAAACTCAACTCCCTTTTTTCGAATTTCTTTCAATTTATCAAGGTGATTCAAATAATACTCTAAAGTATCAGCAATTTCTACGGGATCATAGTCAACTAATATCGCATTACAAGAGTTTACCAGCCATGCGCTATTTGGCCCTTTTGAACAAACAGCAACCGAGTTAGATGCCATAACTTCTAAAGGAAGTAAGGATAAATTAGTATTAGATATAATCAAACATAGGTCACACTGTGAATATATATTAGACAATTTTTCAATATTTACTATTCCTAAATTTTGATGTTTAAAAGGAATAACATATTTACTAATATCCTCCCCGGCAAAAACAATCTCTACATCTTTTATTCTCTTAGTTATTTCCTCTAATGCTAACAACCCCAATTCAAAATCTCTTCTCGCTGTATATGGCCGTGCATAAAAGAAAATTCTTTTTTTAGAAGTCTTTTTCTCTTGAGGCTTATATAAATCTTTATCATATGAAAACCCAAAACTTTCCGTATCCATACCATACTCATCGTGTAATTTTTCCTTCAGCCAATCTCCTGCTGTTATCCCTTTTAAGCCGAACTTATACGTATTCTCAGCAAATTGGTAGCATGATCCCATCGGGTAAAAATATGGCTCAAAGTCTTGAACAAAATAGCATTTTGTAATAGTGTTTTTGTAATTTCTAAGGAAATAGGCTGTTTGCCAAGAAGTTGCAATTGTCGCATGCGCAAAATTAATCTCGGAAACATCATAAAAAAGTTCTACTTTTGAATCTAATATACTAAAATGTTCTTTAGTAAATTTCCTAACAGATTCATTATCTCTATAATTCGGTGATAAATATAAGTAAACTCGACTATGAAATCCCATCTTTTCTAAATTACTTATAAATCTAAAAATGTTAATATGTCCCCCAGATCCAATTCCCATCTCAGGTATTATCCAATTTAAAAGAAAAATTTTATCGTCCTTGTGTAATTCGAAATCTTTTCTTTCAAAAGGTATTTCCTTCCTGTCCATAATAAATTCTAAATGCTTAAGTACCTCGACTTGGGGAGTAGTTACTTTCATTTTTTCAAGTACTCCTCGGAGCCCTCTTCTTCTTATAAAACGAACAGCCTTTTTAATAAATTTAAATAAATTTTTCATATAATTCAGTTATCCTTTCTTCATTAGGTAATTGCATTAAAAAAGACTTTAATCTTTCTTTTTCCATACTCTCTAATGAATCTACAGCATCCTTTTTAATAAACGGATCTCCTAATAACAAAAATTCATATGGTAACTCATTTTGGGGTGAATCAGTATGAACCCATTGATCAATATATTCACTCTCATGAATAAAAGTTTTAAAAGAATAACCTTCTTTCATTAGATTTGCATACAGATATTGACATAATCCTTCTGGCTTTTTTTCTAATTTCCAATCCCTCTCCCAAATACTTGATTCCAATATCTTTTTATTTAAAACCAAAAAATAAATAGGTTTTGCCAACATACTCCACATATCGACTTCTTGGCTATCCATAATTTCAAAAATATTTTCTAAATCATCAATTGGTCCTAAACACGACTCATCAACAAAAACTATTTGCGAGTATTCTTTTAATATGTCTATCGACAAATTCTCATAACTATGCCGATAGACTTTTCCGTATTCCTCTAACTGCTTTTCCATACCACTTCCTGAATAAACAAAAAGCCTGTTATACGAACTTCTGCTTTTCTTATCATTCTTCGTAATTTTGTTTACACATATTCTATAAGAATATCCTTGAGCCTTCATTAAATAAATCCACAAACGTTCTATAGAATGCGCCAAAGTAAGGTTTAATTGCCCCTCTTCATTCGGGAAATCCTTCATTGTATAGCCTACTTTAAAAAGTGGTTCTATGGCTTCGCAACGAGCCCAAAACATATTTCCAGTTGGAAATATTGGTTCATTAGGCAAATCAATATCCAAGCCTATTTTATTAATTATCTCTTTTACAGAGTCTTTTGCCCCATCCCATTTTACATACTCTTTTATAACAGGATAAACATCCGGCATAATAAATCCCAAATCTGGATTTGCCTCAAACAGATTAAAAACACCTTTTACATATTCGGGACTCCCCATTAAATGCCTCAACAAATATTTTCTCCAATCCTCGCCAAAATCTGTATGTAAAGATCGCTTGGTATGGATATGGCCTATATACTTATATTTTTTAATTACAGGCTTTATCTGACACAAAAAGGGAGCAACATCACGTCCTCTATTCTCAATATTTTCAACGATTATATTTTTTGCATTACAGAATGGAACAAATTGTTTTTCTATTATTTCTTTTTTCTCTACTGTATCAGTAGAGATATAACAATCGAATGGATATATAATATTATTTACCGCCTCTAACATCTCATCCATTAATTCCACAAAATATATATGAACCTGGATGGCAATTTGAGGCTTTTCAAGTAACTCATTCTCACTAGTACCAGAAGTAATTACTGTTGGAAAGGCTCGCAACATATAGTCATCATCTTGACAAGTTTTATTATTTCTTTTTTTTAATAACCTTTTAAAAAATCTATTCATAAATTATGCCTTTCTTTGTTTATATTGCTGCGAAAATCTTTTATCAAGTTTTTCTTGCTTTCTCTTAGAATATCTAGTGTACCTTCCTCCCTTATAGCCCCCAAAATATCTCCCATAATTTCTACATATACTATAATATATCCAATATATTTTTTCCCGTGTAGTAATAGGAAGCAAATGTACATATTTACAATCTCGATAAATGTGTTTTAGCCATAAAAATGGTAATTCAATCCAACGGTTTGCCACCACATACCCATGAATACTATAAAGCCCTTTATACTCATCATAGTATCTTTGGTAATAAGTTGCTAGACTAAAATTATGTGAATGATAAACTGCTGCATAAGGACAATAAACTTTCTTGTATCCCAATTCCATCATCTTCCGCATCCAAATCTGATCTTCTGCAAAATCAACATCTGGGTAATTATACAATTCCCATATGCTTCTTCTAATACAAGAATTATTATCTGAGAAATATGCTAAATGCTGCATATACGACGGTTCTTTATTATATCGGTCCCAGTCTTCGATGTAAGAAATAGTGTTATCTGTCCCCCAATTTCTAAAATGAGCCAATAAGTCCCTTCTGTCAAAGATATTACAATCCTCATAAGGATAATGAATACCAAATCCTCCAGCTATTTTTTCATCTAACTTCATAGCATTAACTAACTCTTGTAGCCAATTCTCATTTGCTGGTGCTGCATCTTGTGTAATGAATACTATAAACTCTCCATTACCTTTCGATGCCCCAAAATTTCTGGTTTTCCCATGTCCGAATTCTTCTGGTAAAATTTCATAAACTTTACATGGATATTTATTTAAAACATTTAACGTTCCATCTTTTGATCCAGAATCCACACATATTACCTCATAAGAGTATTGAGTCTTTTGTTTAAAAACCATATCCAATACTCTTTCTAAGATTTTCCCAGCGTTCTTCGTTGGAATCACAATTGTAACATCCATTTTTCTACTCCCTAAACAACTTAAATAACAATTTCATGAAAAAGAAAATATATAAGCAAAAACTGCAGCCAATAACAAATGTCTCCAAATCAAACCTAAATACATAATATTTCATAACAAGATTATTATTCGCCTGATATAAACTAACTGCATTAGTTGAATCAATATTTTCTACACTGGTTCGAATAATAAATTTTTTCCCTTTAGTTTCCTCAATTCGTTTAATCTTCAATTTATTAAACTTATTATTCTTTATCTGATTCCCTTGGATTTCTCCTGCTCCAACCTTTTCCCCCTGTCCATTACGGATTTCATATTTCAAAACGACATTTTCAAGACTTTCTCCTGCAGTAGCAATTTTCACATTTATACCATCTAGTTTATCCTCTCCACATATAAATGTCTGCTCATATATTTTATTTTCTTCCATTCCTATTGCTACATAATCGCTTGGATCAATATCTACATTATACATACAATGCATTTTATTTATATGCGCATATGCAAAACACGACGCTAACAAAACACTAATAATTATTATCCATTGCAAATACCTTTTCATTTCTAATCTCCCTTATGAATTTTTATATTCATTACAAACGTCTTTGACATTTCCTATTCTTTTAACGCATCCGCTATCTAACCATACAATTCTATTGCACAGTTTTTCTACTTGGGAAATACTATGTGAAACAAATAATATAGTAGTGCCTTTATCAATCATATTTTGAATTCTACGCTCACATTTTTCCTGAAATCTAAAATCACCAACTGATAAAACTTCATCTACAATTAAAATATCCGGCGTTCCTATCGTTGCTATTGCAAAAGCCAGTCTAGAAACCATGCCTGATGAAAAATTCTTTACAGGTACATTCATGAATTCACCCAATTCAGAAAATTCCACAATCTCTTCATAATGTTTTTCCATTTCTTTTCTAGGATATCCTAATATCGCGCCATTTAAATAAACATTTTCTCTAGCAGTCAGATCCATATCAAATCCTGCCCCTAACTCTATTAAAGGGGCCACCGATCCATAAACCTGTACTGAGCCCTTTGTAGGTTTTAAAACGCCAGCAATTACTTTCAGCATCGTGCTTTTACCTGAACCATTTAATCCAATTAGTCCCAATGCATCTCCTTTATCAACAGTAAAAGAGACATTCGTTAATGCCCAAAACTCATCATAAGTCACTTGATGCTTTAATGTCTTAATTACAAATTCTTTAAAACTATCTAACTTTTCTGATGCTAAATTAAACTTCATTGAAACATCGTCGACAACAATCATATGCTCTTTTTCCATAATCTGCTCCTAAACATTTAATATAAAATCATCCTGGTTTTTATAAAATACCCACATTCCAATGGCAACCATGATCACAGCCTCAATGATAGATATCATCAAGTTTTTAACCCCCGGTAATGAATTATACATGATAGTATCTCTGAACATCATTACCATGTTAGTAATTGGATTTAATAAAACAATCTTAGACAACCATTCTGGTAAAATATTCATTGGATAAATTACTGGAGTTAAATACATCAGTGCTGTGACAAAAACAGAATACAAGTGCATAATATCACGAAATTTAACTGTTAATGCTGCTAAGAGCAACCCCATTCCTACCGAAAATACCACTAAAACAGTAAGTGGGATCCACGACAATAAAACTGTCCAATTCAATTCTGATCTTGTTACTACCATGACAACGATCAGTGCACAGAAAGAAGCGCCTAAATTAATCACACTGGAAACTATTCTAGATAGAACAAACAAATATTTAGGCATATATACCTTCTTAATTAAAGAAGCATTTCCTATAATGGCTCCCATTGAAGAGGTTGTAGACTCAGAAAAAAAGTTAAAGACAACTTGACCACATAATAAGTACAGCGGAAAATTATCAACTGCAAATTTAAATAAATTCATATAGACTACTGAAAGAACAGCCATCATACAAAGAGGGTTCAATAATGTCCAAAAAACTCCCAAAATGGATCTGCGATATTTAATTTTTATATCCCTAGCAACAAGTTCACTTAATAATGGTCTGAACTTCAAAAAATTTTGTACATATTGTGTCACATTGTACCTCCTAAAATTATTAACTATTTTATTTTTAATCTTAAATATGAAATAACACAAACTAGCAGTATCTAACGATACTGCTGGTTAATCAAATTAATTAATAACTATTACTGTTTTACAATTAAATAACATTTTAAAACCACTCTTCATTTAAAAGATACTTATTAAATTCAAATCCTGACTTTTTATTAAATTTAATTCTCAGAATAATCTTTTTAATTATAGCACCCTTAACAAAGATTATCAACTTACATTTTTTACTTACTATATGCAATGATAAAAAATTACAAGTTTAATTTAAATAATCTTTATCTCATTACAATTCTTCTAATTATATGCTGAACAACATAAAACTGAAGCATCATGCTTGACCATATCATAAAATCATTCAAGGATTTCTTTAATACAACTGTATTATTTCTCATTATACCTATTGCAAATATTGGAAGAAATGGCAGGAAGTACCTGCCCTGTACCCCTTCAACAACCTTCCCTCCTAATTGTGTATAGTCAAGCATAAGCACTGTCAGGATTGCGAAAAACATTAATATACAGATAGCAATATAAAAAACTCTTTGACTGGAATCTATGAGCAATACATCTTTTTCAGTTTTTATTGCTGATAATAAAATTAACAGGAAAAAGCCAATAGCAATTACTATTGGTATTTGTATATCTAACCACCCCAAGTTTGCCCCCAACATACTGGAAAAATAAAAATCAATCTTTTCCTCTAATGTAGAATAAAAAATCCATAATGTTTTCAAAGGGTTTTTAACAATATGACCTAGTGTGTAATGACTTACCGCTCCCTCGCTACCAATACCGATAGTATTACCGCCGTTTAAGATCCCCAACATTCTACTTAATTGGGTAGCACCTACACTAATTATTCCTGCCAATGCAACTATTATACAACTTGTCTTTTTTCTTATACACTTAGCATTGTTTATAAGAAGACACATCATAGGTATAAAAATATAGACTATCTTTATAGCAGACAAAATGATACATAAACAAGACAAAACCACCCAGTCTGCTATTTGAACTTTTTCCTTAGTATAAATCAAATAAAAATTGTATGCTATTGTAAAAAATGACAGTGTAATTAAAAAACTATCATATGAATAAGAAGTCCCTAATTCTAATGTCATTGGCAATAAAGAAGTTAAATAAATCACCATTTTCCCAAAAGGCATCAATTTTATTGCGTATCTTATCACAAAAGCATACGTAAATAAAGAGAATACTCTTCCAAATATCATTACACTAAATGCATTTAAAGAAAGAATCCTAGCCAGAGTTATCCCTAATATTTGCGGTAAATAAAAGATTAAGCCCCTATCTATAACAGAAGCGGCCTTAAGGCTCTCTTCTGTATGCGTGTTAGGTGCATCCCAATCTTCGTAAAGATCTATATAAGAACTTTTATTAGGATGTGTGTATAAGGAGTACCCTTCCTCATATAAAATCGCATTGCCATTACTATCTATATTTTCAAGTCCTAGCAACTTACTTGATTCAGAATACGTAGACGCAAAATGCGTTCTACCATCTGGCACAGTACCTGTTGGGAATATGAGAATATATGTCAAGCCAATTCCAAGAACCATTACTAGAAAAATATTTTCAGTCTTAAATTTTTTAATTATTCCCCAAATTCCTAAACCTAATGTAGAAAACAATAGTATTAGACAACATACATAGACTTTTTTAATAATATCATTTCCTTGTGCAACAATAGAGAGATTAAGTCCTCCTTTTATATAAGTCTCATTTTTTTTCAGCCCTAGAGACTCATTTTTCTCAGAATACACAACACTTATACTGCCAGAGGCTGCCTCGTTTACATATATTTTCAAAAGATACGATTCATTAATACTTTTTAATGGCTTTTTTAATTCAAAAGTACTAATTGCATCTACTGGTAAATCTCTTATTTGATTTTCCCAACTTTGAATTAATTCATTATTCTCTTTCTTATAGATAGAGATATTTATATTACCACTATATTTTTTACTATTCTTTTTTCTAAAGCATAATTTTATCCTAGACATATTGCCATCAGCAATGTATATCTCTTGGCTTATCGTTTCACCATGTATTAAGTCAATTTCATTATCATTCTCTGTCCACCCAATAAGATTTTTTCCTTCAACACTAGATGGAATAATAGACTCTTTATATGTATATAAAGAGGTGGCAATTAATATTAGAATCGAAACTATTATTAAAATTATTTTTTTTATCTTTTTACTATACTTTTCCCAATTTAACACCACATCTTCTTCCTCTCTTAACCCTTCCTTATCGCTTTGTTAATTCTTGATCAATTGTTTTACGCTCGTTTTCTTCATTATTTTTACTTTCTTTTTCAAATAAAGCCAGTTCTTGCGCCAGGTTTTTAACCTTAATTGACATTCTTGAAACAGCAATTGTCAATATAAATATTATACCAAGAGAAAAACAAAAGCCCAAAAAGAATAACATATTAACCGGCACGCCTATTCCCACAATATTTGCCATCCAAGTAATTAATTGTGGAAACATATCAAGAATAAAAATACTGATACCCACCAATAACCAAGCAAGTGCATATCTCAATTCCAAAGATTTTTTCCGTATCATATTAATTATAATAACCAATGCAAGTATAATAAAAAGAGCAACAAAAACTTGTATTTTTATATTCATTTCCCCACCTACTTTCTAACACATTCGATTAAAATTGCCAAAGATACCTTCACCATATAATATATTGATTTCTTTACAGAAATGGAAGAAATCCCCCCACTTCGCTCCCTCATTATTACAGGAATTTCTTCCACCTTCATTCCATTTCTTAAAATTGCCACAACACTCTCTGGTTCGGGATAATCTTTTGGATAGTCTTCCGCAAACATTTTCATTACCTTTAGATTTACCATTCTTAGTCCTGAAGTAGGGTCTGTGATTTTTCTTCCTGTTAGCAGCCTTATCAACCCTGTAAAATATTTTATTCCAATTCTTCTTGTACTTGATGACTGGAACCCCTCTTTATTAATAAAGCGAGATCCAATTACCATATCCACTTCTTTATCCTTCATATAATCAGACATACTTTCCAAAAAACCAGCATCATGCTGCCCATCGCCATCTATTTGGACTGCCAAATCATATCCCTCTTTAATTCCATATTTGTATCCTGTCTGAACAGCTCCGCCAATTCCTAAATTTACAGGTAAATTAATAATATTATAACCATTATTTTCGCAAACTTTCCTTGTATCATCTACAGAGCAATCATTTATGACAACATAATCAAAGTCTTGCGCCTTTTTCTTTACCTCTTCAATAGTCTCTTTTATACTCTCACCTTCATTATATGCAGGTATAATAATTAACTTTTTCATCAGTTCCCCCTAATTCGCTAAAGACATTAATAGTTTTCCTACCCATTTATCGAAGAAATTCTATTTCTCCAACACTTTACCTTTTTGCCTATACCTATTCAGTATATCAGAAACATTTAATTTAATAAATATTCCTTTTCACACGTATTCTATTATAAAACAGTATAAAAGCACAATAGTGACACTCAAAATTATATAATGCAATACTAGTTACTGCTTCCTAATTGCTGTAATGAAATTATCTTTTTACACATAAAACCTCTAAAATTGGTAAATTGATACAAAAATATACTACAAAAGTTAAATCAATAAATTTAAATAACAAAAACAAGCATAAGAAACTCCAAATACAAATACTGTAATATAATTATAGAAAAGTCCATCATTTTGCATAGTTCTTGACAAATCTCTAGACAATATTTTGAATATCAACTAAGATGCAATAAGAACTAGAATAAAAATCACAAAGTAACACATAACTTTCCAATATAAATCTCTGTTCAACTCCCTATTCACTAAACAAATTAACATAAAAACGAAGAAATCATATTATTACAGGCACCGTTGTCAAAATTTGATTTTCTCTATAAGTCATTCCTAACATCACATTAAGTTTAAATACTATTTATTAGATATTGACAAGCAATATATTATAATACAAATAAAAATGACAGTCATTAAAAACAATATCACATATTGGAACAGATTCCTTGTCGTTTAAAGACATACTATCGTTTAAATAAACTTACACAAAATAAAAAACAACAAGTAACTTTATGACTTGAATAATCTATTATCATCTGTTAGTTTGCATAATCTATCCTACTCGTACGCACAAACACCAGAAATAATATCTCGAAAAATTATATTGACGTATAACGCTCTACTTGTTTTAACTATATTATTACTATTGGCAAGCCATTGACTTATGTATTTTATAACTCTCAATAAATATGGATCCTCCAAATAGTATACAAAGTAAAACTACTGTCACAAAGAAACTTATTGAAGCGCCTCGGATTCCATCTAATCTAACTAAAGGACCTGATATTATGCCTGCTACAATAGCAACAACAATATAATCCACTAAAACACTTTTCATACATCTCATTATTGTCAATATATAATACATAGTAAAGCCAACGGCATTAATTCCACCTGCAAAAAGTAAAAAGACCAAAATCCCTTTATATGGGGTTAAATTGCATCCAGATAGCATAGAAAGAACTGGTATCCCTAGTAAAAATCCACCTATCATACAAACCAAAGTAATAACGCCCATCCCCAAAAACACTTTCGTCAGAATCATTTTAAAATCATGGAATTTTTTAGTATAAAAACTTTCAGACAACCGTGGTAACAATGGCCTAAGAACAAATCCTGCAAATAGATTTATTACTGAAACCGGCATGAATATAATCTGATAATATGCCTGATATTTATTCGTCATATTCCCATCTATTGCTATTCTTGACGCACTTAAAATATAAGTCCAACAGAACACTCCAATAAAAAGGGGAAAACAACTCCTGATTATTTTAACTATTTTACTTATATCAAAACTCACTTCTATTTTACAAAACATCTGCATTCTTCTTATATCATAATACCAAACACCAAATATCGCTATTATATCAGCAATAACTAATGATATAACTAATTTCCCTGATAATAGTAATCCCACAAGCAATACTAAAACAAATAAAATTGTCCTATACGCCAGGGACTTTCCTGCCAGATCCAATCTACCAATTTTTTGGAAATGTGATTCATAAACATCTGCGTAACCATCAAGCAACCGCAAGAAGCATACAAGCATAACTATAATGGATTTTTCAAAATTATAATTCTTTATTAGGATATATCCTAGAGATACTATGAGCATTATAACACATAAGATAATTTTGGCCATATGATATTCCGAAAATTTAAACTCATTCTTCGAATCTGTAATCTGATATGTTCTCATTTCAAAATAAGCTATATAGACAAGCATTTGGCTAAGAGTTAATGCAATTGAAAACATCCCACCTTCTTCAGCGCCTACTATATTAATTACAAATAAAGATAAAAGCATTGATGAAGCGGAATATACACCACTGCCAATCATATTCCATATAAAATTTTGTTTATCTGTTGGTTCTATATCTTTAATAACTTTCATGATTTTTGAAACCCACTATATCTTTAGCCGCAGACAACAAATTATTGCAAATTATAATATTCTTATCCTTTGCAATAATTTTCTTTTCTGCGTTTATCAAATATCCTTTAACTGGTTCTTTTTCACATAGTGCCAAATCCCTCAATTTGTCACCAATCACATATGATTTTGCAAAGTCTAAGTCAAATTCCTTCTGTGCTTGATAAAATAATTTCAATTGAGGTTTTCTACACTCACATCCATTCAAATGAGGGCAATAATATATTCGACTTATTACAACTCCTTCTTCCGCTAATTTATCGAGCATATTTTTATGAAACTCCTCCATTTGTTCTATTGAAAAAAAACCTCTAGCAATACCCGATTGGTTTGTCACAATAATTAATTTATAGCCTGCAGCCTGAAGCAGTTTTAATCCTTGTACAGCTCCGTCAATAAATTGCAATTTTTCTTTTTCGTAAACATAGCCATAATCTACATTAATTGTCCCATCCCTATCAAGAAAGACTGCTGAAACTCCTCTTTTCATTAATTATATACCTCGGATATTCTGTTGATTATATTAGTAGTTGAGAGACCTTTTTCCAAATCTATAAATATCATACTTCCTCCATAGGACTCTATAATCGTCTTCTCAGGCATCTCTTTTCCTTCCCAGTCTTTCCCCTTTACTACTATATCAGGTTGCAAAATCTTAAGTATTCTTTCTGGTGTCGTGTCATCCATGACTACAACATAATCCACACACTCTATACTACATAACATTTTTATTCGATTCTCTTGACTTATAATAGGTCGTTTATCGCCTTTAATTTTTTTTACTGATGAATCACTATTTACTGCAACAATTAAAACATCTCCAAATTTTTTTGCTTGCAAAAAAGAATGTATATGACCTGCATGAAGCAGATCAAAACACCCATTTGTAAATACCAGTTTTTTCCCTTTTTCATGCAATCCCGACACGATATATTTAGCCACTTGTAGATCAATTTCTTTAAATTCACCACTAGTAATAATACTGCTTATTAATTCATTTAAAGATAGCGTTGATGTTCCAAATTTTGAGCATACTATTGATGCTGCAATATTTGCAACAATGCAACACTCTTCTATTGTATATCCAACTCCTAAGCATACAGCAACAACCGATACCACTGTGTCACCAGCACCTGTAACATCTACAACATCTTTTTCAATTGCCGGAAAGTCCTTTTTTATATTTTCATTCCCGATCAACGATATACCTTTTTCAGATCTAGTAATCATTAAGTTTTTTATTTGTAATCCTTCTTTTAGTTTTCTTCCATTCTTTTCAATTTCTATCTCAGTTTTTATATTTTTTCTACTAACCTGCCGCAATTCATTCATATTTGGCGTACAGACAAACGCACCACTGTATTTTGTATAATCTGTACCTTTGGGATCAACAACACTAACTATATGTTTTGTATTTGCATATCTAATTAATAGTTGCGCTATATCTTTTCGAATAGTTCCTTTCCCATAATCTGAAATAATTAACACATCTACCTGTTCAAATATACTATCTATATTCTCTGAAACAAAACCATAAAATTCATCAGAAGCATCTTGGATCACCTCTTCATCACAACGTAAAAATTGTTGCTTTTTAGAAACCAAACGCGTTTTCACAATAGTCTTGACATTTTCACTTTGCATAAGGAAATTTGTATCTATATCTTTCGAATTCAATTCTCCTTTTATCCATTGACCATCAATATCTAACCCTATGCATCCTACAGTTCTAACCTTCGCTCCTAACATCGCTATATTATTTACTACGTTCCCTGCCCCTCCAAGTTTACTTATTTTATTCGTGACTTCGAGCACTGGAACAGGTGCTTCGGGAGAAATTCTGCTAACATTGCCCTCAATATATTTGTCAACCATAAAATCTCCAATTACTAATATATTTAAAGTTTTTATATTATGCAAAAATTCA
Source organism: [Clostridium] scindens (assembly GCF_019597925.1). Lineage (NCBI taxonomy): Bacteria > Bacillati > Bacillota > Clostridia > Lachnospirales > Lachnospiraceae > Lachnoclostridium > [Clostridium] scindens. Next base: position 2,638,287 of record NZ_CP080442.1, read on the forward strand.
GCATTCATATTTTTTACTACTCCTTCGTTAACATTTTACTTACAACATCCCAAGCCATCTCTTTTGTAATATTTTCAATACAAGGGAAAATTTCTTTGTTGCTATATCTACAATAATTATTACAATCATAACACTCCATCTTATTGCAAATCAAATTAGGATTTTTATACCCTTCTTTAGCATAGTCATAATTTGCATATCGAGTATAAGTGTATCCTCCGCAAATCAAAGCCACATCGCATTGTTTGGCTACCGCTATGTGGTAAGCGCTAGTATCATTTGTAACAACCAAAGATGCTCTTCCCACTAATTCAACGAACTCACAAATATCTGTTTTTCCAACAAAATTCATTTTGTCTACTTCAGGAATCAATTCAATAAATTGTTTAATAATTGGCCAATCATGATTGGTTCCACAAACAACCAGTTTCATTCCTGTCTTGTTCTGGATTTTTTTTGCTAAATAAGCAAACCTATCTAGCGGCCAGCGTTTTACTGCCATACTAGCAGTAGGGAAAATTATAAAAAACTTTTGTGGTAAGTCTAACTTTAATTTAACAGTTGGGAAATTCGCCGGATGAGGAATGCATGTTTCATCCCCTAGTTTTTTAATAAATTCAGCATAAAATTCTATAAGATGCATTTTATGTCTATCCAGTTCTATAACCTTATCATATATTCTATTTCTCATCCACTTTGGACATTGGACATGTGGAAGGGTACTATCAATCACTCCTATTTTGAATTTTCCTAACGCAGCACGTGTTATAAAAACATTTGTTGTACAACTATCACAACCTACAGGATCTATTATAATATCATAAGTTTGGGACCTAATCCTCTTAAATAATATTTTTCTCTTTTTTAAGTTTAATATTGCATCGGCAAAATCAAACGGAAGTACATAATCAAATAATCCAGTTTTTTCATACAAAGATTTAAAAGCACTTTGGCAAGCTATAGATAATTCATACTTGTCTTTTGGGTACAATTTCCTATAATGATGAGCAATTCCCAAAAACATAATCCCATCTCCCAAAGCCATATTATATACGATTAGCACCTTCTTTTTGCTCGATAAACCTATACTCTTCTTCTTGTTTAAACCTATAAGCAATATTCTATCGATAAAGTAAAACAGACTTCTTATTCTCTGTAAAGAAGATACTCTCCAAAGTGTTTGATTAATTTTCAAAAAAACATTAGAAATATTATATGAATTATCTTTCATTCTTAATTCCTCATATACCCATTAATATTCTTTAAATGCTTGATCCACAAATGAACAAATAATATGGATACACATTTCATGTAACTCCTGTATTCTCGCCGTTTTATCTGCAGGTACTATCAATGACAAATCACAGGCTTCGCATAACTTTCCTCCATCTTTTCCCAACAATCCTATTGTAAATATTCCCTTATCTCTAGCCAGGCTAACACTTTTAATAATATTCTCAGAATTACCACTTGTTGATATGCCAATAAATGCATCTCCCTCTTGAGATATTGCTTCTAACTGTCTGGAAAATATATTCCCAAACGAATAATCATTTGCCACGCTTGTAAGAATAGATGTATCAGTAGTTAATGCAATGGCAGGCAGCCCTCGTCTTTCCGTCTCAAAGCGTCCAACTAATTCTGCTGCAAAATGCTGTGCATCAGCTGCTGATCCCCCATTCCCCGCGATTAATAATTTATGTCCTGCTTTCAATGTATTAATTACACTTTCCGAAATTTGAACAATCTTTTCTATATAATAATCGCTTTGCATTTTTTCTAAACATATCTTTTTCTCATCAATTACATCTTTAATATACTCTTTCATAATTCTAATCTCTTTCTGCTTTTAATTTATTTAAATTCTCTGATACTCTTTTTTCTATGGTTTCATAAAGCAAAATTGCAATAAAAATAATAATCGGTATAGTGATAATCATATTAATATATGGATTCATTCTTCCTCCATTTATTGCAACAACTGCCTGTTGGATTGGAAATCCGCATAGATACATCGCATATGACCAATTGCCACTTTTCCACATATGAGGAAATAATTCTCTACTTCCAAACGCAATATATATTAAACTATAAGAAAAGAACAAAACAAATCCTAATTTCAAATATCCCAGGTACCCCAAGATGCCAAAAAGAACTAAAGGCACTATAAACCAACAATAATTCATTATAATACAGTCTCTATAAATTGCAAAAAGCACTCCTACACAAAAACATAACACAGGAAAAAGAACAGTTGTCAACATAGGCATTTCTACCTTAGCGGCAATATAACACGTTCCTAAACTCCCCAATATAACAAACGGTATTGTCATCCACAGTCTACCTTTTACTAATATTTTTAGTTTATGCCCACCAAAACATATAACATAACACAAAAACTCTACCGGCAATGTCCATAATGCTCCATTAACCGTCGCAGTATAAATATTATCTTTAAATACCCCTGGTAGATCATGCTGTAAAACAAAAATTGAATTCAGAAAATATTTATAGGTATTTATATCTTTAAAATATTCAGTAAGACTAACTTGGGTCATCAGCGGTCCAAGTATTATTACGGATAAACTAACTGTCATAAACAATAGTGGAAAAATCCTAGCACATCTTACTACAAAAAATTCTTTTCCCGTTGGAGCCTTTTTAAAACCTCTTGTTATTAAAAATCCTGAGTACAAAAAGAAAACTCCAACAGCAAAGGCTCCCATTGTTACTTGTCCACCCGAATAATGATAAAACCATTCCCCTTCAAAATTTCCTGAAGATAATGCAAAAGAATGACTCATAATTACTAGAATCGCCGCAGCAAATCTAAAAAAATGTAGATTATGACTCATTCCTTGCACTTCCCCTAACCTAACACTCACTATTTTCGATTCCTCCTGTGTTTCGGTAATTCTCTATTATTTTTTTAATCTTACTATTATCCCCCCATATTTCCGGCGAATCATATGGCCTTTCCGGAAAAGCACCATATTGTAATTGTATCTTAAAACCTTTTTTTCTCAAAAATTCTTCTACTTTATCTCCCAAACTTACAGGTACTCCAGAGCAACAATTAATTACTCCGCTAATCTCTTTCTGCATAGCTGTTAATGCTATCTGTTCTGATAGTTCATTTACATCTATAAAATCATATTTATTTTTACCTGTTGTAAATGGAAAAACTTTTTTTCCTTCATTTTCAGCCTCTATAATTTTAGTAAAAATGGAATGATTTTTCATATCATCTCCTAAAATATAGAATGCTCGTATCCATTGATATGTCGCTCCATATTCTTTACATAATTCTCTAGTAGCTTCTCGCAAGGCATTCTTTGCTATTCCATAATATGATAATGGATTTGCAGGTGTCTCTTCCGTAACAGCGCCTTCCCAATATCCTACTTCATGCATTGACCCCATCACAACTATTTGAGGCAATCCGCCTGAAAGCATATTTCTTATAAAAACATAATGACTAGATAGATTCTCCATATGTGAATGGGCTTTATGGGAGAAGCCATCTTTCCAAGCCAAATGTATGCATATATCAGGACGGTCCATTTCATTATAAATATTAACGTTGCCATCAAATAAAGGGATGTCCATTTTTGTAACTTCATCTCCATAGCAGGACATATCTAGATCTGTCACAAAGACCTGCTGTCCTTTTTTAAGCAAAGTTTCCACGATATGTCTACCAATATATCCAGATGCCCCAGTAACCAATATTTTTTTCATTTCTTTCTCCTTTACTAATTTACTATACTACATTACTTTTTTCACTAATTGCATATAACTTATTAATTAAATATGCGATTGGCCTTGGCCATAATGTAGATAATATTTCAAAATCTTCTTTCTTACGTATATTTTCACTAAGATTCAATGTTGTCGCTGATTCCGGATATATCCTATGTAATAGTAACTTTTGAGGTATATAAACAAATCCCCCTTTTTCCTTTGCCAAATCAACCCACGTCTTATAATCACAACTATTTTTATAATATGTGTCAAAAATATCATTTCCAAGTTTTGTTTTTACAAATGTAACAGTGGGACAACAAATCGCGCATCCTAATCCCAACAATCTTCTTCTAAGCCAGACTACGTTTTGTAGCACTTTGAATTTCAAAGGAAAATTCATAATTCTTTTTATTTTTAACAACAAATTTGTTGTCTCTTTTTTTCCCTTTTTCAATTCACAATAATCCGTAAAACTCAGGAGGGGATCAGTTGCAGAATTTAAAGCCTCTAATGTTCCTTTCAAAAAATCTTTCGCATATAAATCATCTTGATGGGCAATCGTCACCAACGGAGTGTTTACCTGATTGTAACCATAATTCCAATCATCTCCTGCTAAGTGTGGTTCAGAATTAATTATGATAGGAATATTATATTTTCCACAAATATTTTTAATATAATCATTAGGAGTAGAAGTTGAAAGCACGACTCTACTCTTAACAGATTGACTCAATAAAGTTTTTATTGTGTTTTCTAAATATGCATTTTCCTTATATGCACATATTACAAACGTATGATCTGCTCCTGTAAACATATTGTTATTTCCTTTCTCCCCCAAAATACCATGATTTATTATATTAAATAATAAGTTAAAAGTCAAACCCTAGCAAAAACGAAAATTTTATTATTATATAAAGATAAAATTTAATAAAGACACTATCGGTAGCAATCTTAACCACCAATAGTGATCCTTATTAATCTTAATATTTTATTAAACAGCCAAACCAATATTTGCTCAATTGGTTTCCTCTCTATGTCTACCTGTTTTCTATATTCAACTTACGTATTGCTTCCATAACTTCAATCTTATCTTCTTTATAAGTAACTCCAAACCATTTATCTGAAGATTCTAATACTTTCACTTCAATAAGGCCATTTTCTAACATTTCTCCAATAATAGTGGGCAGCAAATATTCAGTCTTTAGATCTTCTTCTTGCAATTCACTAAGGAATTTTTTAAACCCCAAAGATAAACTTTCAAAAAAAGTCGGGGTAAACCCCCACATATTCATAGACACCACTGAATCTATATCTATTGGTATACTGCAATTCCCTTTTTCCACCTGTGCACCAGCCGTTGTTTTAACTATATTATGTGTTTCCACAATTTCTGAAAGCATATGCTTTTTATCCACTGTACAAACACCTCGTGTAACACCACCATTTTCACTTAAGGTATTTTTTAACACAAATCCTATCATACAGGCAGATAATTTCTTAACATTTTGATTATTTTTTAGTTCAATTAAATACTCATAAGATATCCTATAGGCTTCTTTGCCGTAATAGTCATCCGCATTTATAACCAAGAATGGCTCCTGAATAACATCCTTACAGCAGAGAATTGCCTGACCTGTTCCCCATGGTTTTTTACGATTTATAAATTTAGTTTTAAATTCTCTGGGTATATCATCTACTTCTTGATATGCATATTTAACTTCAATATTTTTCTCAATACGTTTTCCTATTATTTGTTTAAAATCTTTATCAATATCTTTTCTAATAACGAATACTATTTTATTAAAACCAGCCTCTAACGCGTCTTTAATCGAATAATCCATAATAATCTCACCATTCGGTCCAACAGGCTCTAACTGTTTTATCCCTCCTCCAAAACGGCTTCCAATACCAGCCGCCATTATTACTAATGTTGCCTTTCCCATTATCCTTCCTCCAATTACTAGTCTTTCCTGAATTATATTTCAAAACGATTGTATCACATCCATTTCGATATGTCGAATGTGTCCCTTTTATTACCTATATTACTTACAAACCTTTCAACATTCATATTTAACAAACAAGCCTTAACGTAAAATTGTTTATTTGTAAATGTAATATGCTTAATTCCTAACGTTCTCCAATAGTTTTGTATTTTATTACCCGTTTCTTCCTTATTTTTTGCATCTTCTCATAAATGGCCCCCTAACCATAGTGGAAATGTATATAGGTTTCCAATTTCCAGGTATAAATACAGGTGTAACAAAATTAAGTATCCATCAATAAAACCTCCTGTCATCTAAGTGCATATATAACTCCTCGACAAGTACTTTTTTAAGAAAAACGAATTAAGAAATATTCTCTCTTTTACGCAAGCACAAAAATTCCTCTCCTCTACAAATCGTATATCTTTCAGTCGGTCAATAGTAATGTTTTCTAAAATCCAAAACAATTCCTCGAGTAAGATTCCTAACTTACAAAGAATTCCTTCCCCACTGTCCCTATCCATTATCAAGCAGCATATGTATAAGTGACAAAACCCTTTTTTAAAGTGCAACGCCTTTTTGTAACAGCATTTTCCATAGATAAGAATAAAAGATTGCCATATCAAACCATCTCATAAGCATTCGTGATAATTGCCATTAAACCTTCATTACTTTTACACATATCTGTACGGCCTGTTACCAGAAGAACCTTGCCCCCAGGCGGGTTGCCTAACACATTTTACGCAAGCAGAGTGTTACCGACAACCTCTGTACCTGATTGCTCTTCAATTTCTATACAGATACCCTGCATTTCCAGACAAAAATTAGCATATAGAAATATTTTGATATAGATGGGATACATCATTCTTTCCAGAACGGGATCAGAGTAACCTCCTGATTTGGCATATTCGTAGTGATTGTTATATGAGCGAAACATCAATCTTCCACAGTTTTTGATATAAATAATATGCACTAGCAGCACTCCCATTTAAAAAAACAATTACCTATCAATTTGCATGACACCATATAATCATATCCAGCCAATATTAATTATTTAATATTTTATTCATTTGATCGAATTACTCCAATGTAAGACTTTGAAGAAATTTAACATAACAAAACCAGCATAGGTATAAGAATTCTAACATCCAAAAAAATCAAGAACTGGATATAAGGTGAAATACCCCAAACACTTAAACTACCTTAATGATAGTTCTAATTATCTATTAACATTCAAAGCACCTAGAAATTGTAACCACTCAATTCACATAGCCAATAGTAGTGCCAACAAAAAATTGTTCTCCTGAACCGTTTACAGTATAAGCCTGAACAAAATATGGTCCAGTTTCATAATTAAAATTTGGTACATTAATATTTGCATAATACGTCCCATCATCTGCCAAATCCATCTGTATCCATTGTAAATTACTTTGATCTTCTTTTGTCCACACTGCTATAAGAATCTTTTTTATATCTTGTACATTTTTAATGTTTGTAACAGTTATTGGAAGTATGCCTAATTCAAACTGATAATCACCAGCATATATACTTGCCACTGGATCTCCAGATTCCTTTTCTTGAATCTTCCCCTTTTGATCTTTATCATCCAATTTTGCAAGTTCTTTAATTCGTTTTGATTTTTTGTTAAGTTCATTTTTAACTTTATTTATTCCGAATCTCTCCGTTAGCGTTTGTTCTGACGAGAAAAGATTAGTCCCTAACCCTAAACGATTATTCTGAATCTCAACTCCAATAGCAGCCAATGTAGTTGGAAAATAATCGAAGGTTGAATAACTTCTTTTTTCTTTACAATCAGTGTCAACAGATGCATTTATATAAGAAGTATACACCTTTCTATCATAATTTTTAGCAACATTCTCGCAAAAATCACTATCCATTGTTGGATGATCTCCCACCAATACTATTGTCGTATTCTCATAAAAATCCTGTTGCTGTATCCATTTTACAAAATCATTAATCTGCCTGCTTGAACACGCTAACACATTAGCATATTGATTATCCGCAAAATCATTTCTACATCTTTCACAAATATATCCATCTTCTGAATGCGTATCCACTGTTAACAGCGTGAAATTGAAAGGTTCTTTTTGTTTTGCTAGTTCTAACAATTTTTCTTTAGCAAAGTTGAATAATTTCTGATCTTCATATCCCCACCAAACTCTATAGTCCTTCGGAATCATTTCTTCATCTAAAGCATAATTATAATCCAGAATATTATAATTTCCATGCTCTGTAAAATAAAGTCTTCTTCCTCCAAACGTTGCATCCGAACCAATCATTAACGTTTGAGAATAACCTGCTTGCTCCAAAATATCTCCTAATGTTACCGTATTCCCAAAAAATGATTCCTGTGTATCCATACCGTTTGGATCTATAGATATGTTAAGCGGTAACCCTGAGGTCTGAGCAAACATAGCTGCAATTGTCCATGTGGCCCCAGGCATCGCATAGCCACCATTTAATTCATTATCTGTGCCCGAAAAATCTTCGTTTTCTTTTGCTAGTTTGGAAAGTTCCGGTATTATATTTTTTCTAAGTCCTCCTCCGTTTTGTTGATCGGTAAAAGTTATTTCCATAGATTCTAAAAAAATATATATTAAATTTCTTTTTTTCTCGGGAAATATAATTTCCGTGTCCGCAGGGTCAACATAATAATTATCAACAAAAGTTGAATATACGCCTTGCGCTTTAACATAACTTCCTGCGTCTAATTGCTCCCATGCACTATATATAAAAAAAGCAGACAATATCAAAGCCAAAAAGGTACCACCTCCCATAATAACAAAATATTTCTTCTGCTTCCTATATGTAATAAAAAGTATAAGAAATAGTATAAATACTAATATCGCTGGCACAATACTATAATTTATATATTCTTTTATCATTTCTAGATTCGTGCCATCTAGAGGTGCTGATAGATGATACAACAATTCATCTATTGTTAAATTACTCCAAGTATCAAACATCCATCTAATACTTAAACACAGTACCGTAGCTAAAACGGTTAAAATCAAAACAAAAACTGTACCTAGAGAATTTATTAATTTTATTAATGGTTTTCTAATCTTTTTCACTCTTTTCTCACTCTTTCGTAAACATATTTTTTATGATTTATCAACTTTTTATGCACCACTATGATAAAACTTACTTATCTTTTAATTATATCAGATATCCTAAGATTTTACGTCAGAATTTCCTATATTAATATCTAAAATGAAAGGTGATAAAATTTACTTTTTCAATATAATCAATAGACTATTCTATCTTCTTTATCTCTGTTTCCTAAATACAATCCACCGTTGACCAAAATAATTTAATAAAACAAATACTCCCATTCCAATCAACATAGAAACATTTTCCTGCACTACTTTCTCATATTTATCTAATATCCATAACGTCAGTGGTTTAGCAAATCCATATGCCATCACATAACATACTGATATATTAACCACAAATACGACTACTTGCTTCCAAGACTTTTTTTGATCTTGGAAAGTAAAATATTTATTTAAAAAATAACTAAGCATGCTCCCAACAACATAATTGGATGCCGATGAAATCCAATAATTAAAATGAAACATATTATATGCCGCAAACATAACAACCGTTCCGACAATCGTATTCGCTATTCCTACTAAGACAAACTTCCAAAATGTAGTATCCAATACTTTACATAAATGATTATTCTTCCTCATCATCTGTCCTTTCGCTTATTATATTTTTTCGACGTGCTTTCATCTCCAAATAAATTTTACAAATATCCTCCCCGGTTACTCTATGACACACCCATTAAATTCCTCCAATAAAACAAACCAATGTGCATGTACTTGTCCTTGTAAGGTATTGCCCATAAAGGAACTAATTAAAGTCCAAATAATAAAAAAATACACAAAAGAAGCAAATATCCCCAGACTAGTAATAATGCGTATTGGCTTTATACTTAAACTTTTTATTCCATCAAAAGCAGCGATAACATCTTGATCATAGTATACCGAGATACTTTTGAATCCACAATGGGCACCATTTCTCTCAAGAATTTACCATAAGTTAAAATGTAATCAATATTACACTTTTATCTATTCATAAGTTCGTTTAGATTGTAAAAAATCACCTAGCCTTTTACTAAACTCATTTCCCAGTTCTCCCGACATATGACCTTCATAATCCAAGTATCCTTTAATGCTTCTGTTAAAACCGTTTAATTTAATGAAATTGAAGTCATAAAAAGGGACTCGATGCTTTTCCATCATTTTATTGTAATACTCATGTGCCCTTTCAAAAGTTTGAGAATACAATTCTAATGTTTCTTGAGGTACTGGTGTTGTAATTACAATCAATTCAATACTTTTTTCTTTACAAAAATTCACAAGTTTAAGGAAATACTTTTTTTCGACTTCTAATATCTTGTCTTCATTCCATAAAATAATATTAGGACTCCCCCTTATCTGCATTGGGATCCGCCACTTGATACATATAGCCTTCCTTCGTATATTGCTGAGTTCCGGAATTAAGTGGTTTCATATCATAGTTTTTATATAACTTGCTTAATTTCATTCTAAATGTATTGACAAACTGTGGAATCTTATTCCTATAATAAAACCAAGGCGCTAACGTTACTCTGGCATCCATTTTTTTTATTTTTTGATTAAAATATTCCATTTTAATTTTTGAAAAAGGAAACTCCTTGTAAATATACACGGAATTTGCTCCATCATTCTGTCTCGTAGACCAGTAGGATGGATCCAATTCGTAAATAATTCTTTTTGGTTTATGAAACCTGCACGCTTCCTTTACCAGAAAATAAGAATCTATTATATGTTCATCAGGCATGCAGATATTTGTGCTTTTCCTTCCCGTCACCTGATCTACAATTTGCGGATTAATAGCGCTAAGGCCATGCGACGTGCCCACAAATATATCATCATATTTCTGTGTCGTAATCCTATGAACATTTACTCTGGCAATATTATACTGTAGCGAGCCAAAATTCAGTAAGCCTGTTAATACACAACATACAACTATAAATCCCAAAGTTTTAATGACCTTATATCTCCACATGCTTCTCCTCTTTATCACACTTTTATAGTAATCCTACAATTTCCTTTTTAGGCATATATGCATGCCGGAAACGCTCAACCTGATTAAGACTCTTAATCGCTTAACTTTCCTCTTATTATACCCATGGTTTTAAATGAATTCAACAATTCTGTATATTTTATTTGAGTCAGGGGATGCCAAGATTCTATAACTCATCATTAATCCGTACTAAATCTTTATGCACTCAAATAAAACAAAACACCATTCACAAACGAATCCTTCATAATCTTCGTTTATGAACAGTGTTTTAATCTCACCCTATTACCAACTTATCCAAACTGGGTTTTATGCTTCCAGCAGCGACATTTGTGCAGCAGCAATTGCAGCCGCAACAGCCTATGAATTTGCTAGGCTTGCCAGATTTCTGCCTGCAATTCTTACAATATCATAATTTTAATTCAGCATCTAGGCATCAACCCCATAATATATATTTGGCGCGCCTGTGTCCATAATATTGGTTCCCGGCGTTCCACCCAACTCAATCAGATTACAACAAGCCTTTACATAATCCACATTAATGCATGCTGATTTACAATATTGAATGGAGTAATATGTCGAATCTCTCTATCACTTTTTATGTGACATCTTTGCTCCCCAAGTTTCTGTTTTCCTTAATAAAAAGGTCGGATCATCTTTTTAAATGTCACTGCCCGATCCCACTATTCTATAATAAAAAAACTCCAAGAAACTCATTATATTTAGGCTAACTCAATAATCTTATAAATCATACATACACCAGAATTGTTGACTCTTTTTTACACAATATCAAAAATAAAGAACCATTTATAAATAAATCATATCTATTTTGATACATTAACTCTTCTATTACATTTCGAATAATATACTATTTTGTCGAATTTTATCCATTTATTTCCATTAATTAAGGTTTATGTTTACAATATCTCAATCTAATACTTTTTAGGAGGATATTTTATGGATAAAATCAAACAATTAATATTACGTCTCGGCATACGTTCTACCTACAAAGGATTCCTTTATCTTGCCTACGCTTTAACTCTTTGTATACAAGATGATAGTTATCTTTTGTCAATATATACTCGTTTATATGCCGATGTAGCAAAACATTACAACGTTAATAAAGATAACGTTGAGCACTGTCTGCGAACAGTTGTATCTACTTGCTGGGATAAAGGTGACCGTAAATTTTTAATCAAAATATCCGGTTATAATATGACTCAAAAACCAACAAATGGGGAGTTCATTGACATATTGTACCATTATTTAACCCTCCACGAAGAAATATCTTTATAGTTTATAGTAACAACTATTATGGCGGAACGATATGCGTCATCCTTATATGGCGCTATCGTTCCATATTTAGTTTTTCTCCATGTTTTTAGAAGTAATACATTCTTTAAAAATTCGTACTAAAACAGAGTAAAAGCCAAATCCCCCTAAAAATCCTGTTATCAAACGCCGAAAATTTGTTGATTCTTTAATCCGGCTCTCCTGAAGCCCCCAATCACTTCCCATAACCGCCAAACATAAAAACGCTTTCCTAAATGATATATCTTTAAATTTTCCTATAATCAAAGCCACACTTTGACCAATAATCACTCCAGTGCATCTTGCACACACTGGAAATTGCTTGCCTTTATAAAAAAAACTTCGTTCTGGCATTTGATGACAACCGGAATAATTTCCGATCATTCTAATCGTTTCTAAAACTGATTGCCGCAATCCTGACATACATTAATCACCTTAGTTTCCGAAGTCGTCTTGCTTTTTCCTTTTCCCATGCCACATAAGCCACATAAAAAGCCAAATGGTCCTGCAATCAAAGTTCCTAAACATGCTTTAATCCAGCCAAATCCTTTCGTCTTTCCCTCAGTTGTTTGTTCCGTAACAGCATGGCTTGTTACGTTGTTGCTTCCGCATTTTGGACAAATCATTTTTCTTCCTCTCTTTCCCCTATGTATTCACTGCTTTATTATTCATTTTCTTCACCATTATAAGCAAATACACTCTATTAGTCAATATAAATATACTCTAATAGCATTTTTCAAATTTACTTTTGATAGGCAAACCTGAATTAAATAGAAAATTGGATCAAGAATCATCGACAAAGGTCATGGGATTTTCATTTTTGCGCCGTGGAAACGAAGTATTAATGACACATAACAGTATTCTTGAAGTCGTTGAGGCTGGCCATGTCTACACTAATCAGGGGTCCATCCCAATGGGATACCGTCCAGTTCTTGATCTTTCCGCTATCCCGGGACTAATTACAGACGGAAATAACAAGATTAGAGGTACTTGGTGGCTCGTCGCAAATTCCACAGGCAGCATTAATGTGATAAGTTCCATCACACATAGTGATCCTCTCAGCTACGTTACTTCTGCCAGTTGGCCTACATCAGATGTAATCAACCTATAGTTTATTTGATTCCTATCAACATCCAACTGCTAAACGTCCAGCCATTTACAGTCCAGTTACCCATAACAAACGATGTAGTAGATGCAAACCGTACGCTTCCACCAATACTATAACCTGTATTTGTTCCTACTCTCCCAAATTCAAGGTTTTTACCGATAAAAGAATCATTAAACAGCATGATATGTGGGTTGAGTTCAGTCAAAAAGTATGTACCGGAATAAAAAAATGCTAGATACATTGTTTTAAACTGTGTGATATCTTTGATTGGAAATGTACCGCTTGTTACAGCGTGTGCCAATATCTCAATGCTTTTAAAACTACTTTCTAATTTTCTAATTAATTCAGTATCCCTCTTTGAAACTTGTTATTAGTTACGTCTATAAAAGCGTACAACAAAAACACCCGACCCTCGCCGGATGTAAAAATATCCTTATTCCCCTCTTGCTATGCGCTTAAATACTTCTGATGATGATACTTGATGCCTTCCTGGTCCACCGTGCAGTAGCCCATCGTCGTCTCCGGCTTCGCATGGCCCGCCATGACCATGGCCTCCTGCAGCGGCATCCCCCGGTTCAGGGCGTTGGTCAGGGATGTCCTGCGGAACCGGTGCGGGTGGGCCTTATCGACTCCCGCCCGCTGGCCCGTTCGCCGGATGATGTCCTCGATCCCCGTCTTCGACAGACGGCTATGCGGCCTCCTAGTGGATACGAACAGCGCCGGGCTCCCATCCGTCCGGCTGTCCAGATACTCCTTCATGTACAAGTTCGTCCTGTCGTTCAGGTAGACCCGCCTTTCCTTGCTTCCCTTCCCGAATACGATCAGGTCCTTGCTGGTGAAGCGGATGTCGTCGCGGTTCAGGGCTGCCAGTTCCGAGACCCTCACCGCCGTGCTGTAGAAGAACTCCATCATCGCCTTATCCCGGAGCGTGCTGCAGTTCCGTAGCAGCATCTCCCTCTCCTCGTCCGTGTAGGGCTTGCGGATCTTCTGCTCCACCTTGATCGCCTCTACCAGGGCCATGGGATTCCTCCGGATCCGGTCCCGGTCCCGCAGCCATGCGAAGAAGCTGCTGTAGACCGCCCGGACGTTCTTGAGCGTCTGGTTGGACACCTGGCGGATCGCCTTGTAGGCCCGCATGTACCCGGAGATGTCCCCCTCCGTAATGTCCCGGACTGCCTTGTTCACATAGGACAGCAGCCTCTGCAACTCGTAGCGGTATCGGTCCACCGTCCCGGGGGACTTTCCCTCCAGGGCCTTCGACATCAGGTATTCCTCCAGGTCTATGGCCCAGCTCCTGTCTGAAATCCGCAGTTCCCGCTTCTCCTGCGAGATCTCGCACCCCTCGAACACCACCTGAAGGACCGTCTTAAGGTCCCTCAGGCATGCCTCGTCCAGAATGGCCTGCATCCTCCGCAACACCTCCATAATCTTCTGTTCCATCATTCCAACTCCTTTTTGCTTTCCATTGTAGCAAATATTGCTGGCTATTCCTGAACTAAATAGAAATATATCTGATGTAGCAACTACTTTAGATACTCAACCAAATGTTATTATTCACAAAAGAGGTACTATGGTTGCCGTACAAGGTGTAGTAGCCATGAATTCACAAAGAATTAGCATTACGTTGCCATACAAGGCAATAGAACAGACCTGGTTTCCTGTCATCGGTTTAAATAGTTCATCTGAACCAACAACTGGCTATACTGGACGCGGAGTTATAACAAAAAATAATAACGCAATGGATATAGTATTAGCAGGAGCGAATACATTCGGATGCCTAAACTTTTCTTATAAAACAAAAGGCTAACCTATAGTTTAAGATAATGAATACAATAGTTGACTCGTATCGGGGACGATGTCGCAGGATAAAAATACTGAAAATATGCATTATTACTTCCCCACCATTCTGGGGCATAGAAATGAATAGCAGCAGCGTTTCCATCCCCGTTATTGGTAGTGATGACACATTTTCTTTCGTCAAAATTACTGATAGATGGATCATAGAATTTTAATTTAGACAGCAAGTCCGAAGCTAAAAACAATTGTCTATAATCCGCATTTGCGCCTTGCAATACGCTAGTCCCCATAATCATGATGTGGTGTGCATATTCCCGCTTCGCTGCTGTTTCGGCGCTTAAATACAAATTTTCTATTTAATTCACCAACTTCATCCTTCACCTTCCCCAAATTCGGCAGCACTTCAAACAGCGGTTCCACCGCTTCCACATTCAGTCCATTCAGTTTCACCCGATACAGCGGATACTGCCTGAGCGTCTCGCCTTCATACACATTTCCTGCGGTATAATCCGGGTCTTTTGCCACTTCTCCCGGTACTCCCTGGATATAATGGAGTTTCATGTTTTCAATGGCTCCATTTGCTTCTATCTGCGCGACTACCAGATCATTCCGCAACTGATTCTGCGTGCCATTATTAATCGTAATGTCCTCATATTCCCCAAACGGAATGCGTCCGACTGCTCCTCCTACTACCAGTGCTCCGTCATATACCCGAAGCAGGTTATTGGAGATCAAAGTTGCTTTTAACTTCTGTCCTACATTTACGACTCCATCCATACCGATAACTGCTTCCCATATGGCTCTGTCGTCTGCTGCGTTAATGTGTGCTTCCGCCTGAGGCGGCGTTTCAATTGTAATTCCTTTTAATCCCATATTATTCACCAACCTTATATTCTATAGTTTTATTGTTAACATCGAGTTTCAATATTTTGCCTGTTACAGGCTGTTTCATGTACAATCCTGTGATTCTCTCGCGGCCGCCCACGATATCTCCGACTGCCACTTCGATATCCTGGATTGTTATACTTAGTTCCTTATAGTTTCCTGCATCTTTCAGTTTTTCCGTACCGTCTTCAATCATCTTTGCCCGGTCGGATTGGCTTGTTACCTCATACACTGCCGCCCTTTCGTCTGCTCCGAAGAAGGACTGCTTTTCGCTGACATTTCCTTCTTCATCCGCATACAGATGGACTGTGATTAATTTTTCTTCCTTATCCTTGCCATAGCAGACCAGATGATTGGTTCCCATCTGATAATCCCGTGTGGTAAAATGCACTTTATTGTCATTGCTATATTCTATATTTTCTGAATAATCCACGATGGGCACCGCCCGGATCACTACGCATCCGGAAAACTTCTGCTGTTCATAGACAAGTTCCAGTTTTGCTCCTGCGGACTTCAGCATCCCGGTCAATCCTTCCAGACCATCCACGTAGCCATCCATCTCATAGCCTTGTATCTGGATGCCGCTGTCAACATCATCTACCTGCATCAGGCCGTCAAACCATCCTTCTGTCAGGACTGCCAATACTTCATTGGCTTCTCCAGATATGGTTAGTTTTTCCTGTCCCTTTTCTGGGCAAATGATTTTCTGCTGCATCAGTCCTCTCCAGGTATAGCCTCTTAAGAATACGGAGTCTTCATAAGTCGAGGTCTCTTTATCTTCGATTAGACCTCCGTATTCGGTGCCTGGCAGGTAGATCCGATCCCCCAGCTGATATCCTAGATTCATATATTCGGAAAACGCCATCTGGAGTTCAAAATCATTGGTATCTCCCAGATCAATGTCCAACTGTGCAGATTCTGTCAGAAATCCTTTTTCCTGCCCTCTGCTGTTGGCAATAATCATATCTTTTATGCACATCTTGGCTGGCTCCTTTCCTGGAACAGGATAATGTCAAATCCAAAATCCCCGTTCCATTTTACCCGGCTCATGCCCTGTGGAATTCTGGCAAAGATATTCTGTTCTTTCTCTCTGCTGTTAAATGCATTTTCCCTGCTGCCGTCTGTCTTCGTAAGTATAATCGTTCCCTGGGAACTATCTATTGTCACGTACTCTCCTGCCTCGATCTTCATATTCACCTGATATAACTGGTCTCCTATGAAAACCGCCGGGCTTATGGCAGGTCCGAATATCACCATGCGGAAATCCGTTTCCGTATAATGTTCATTTAGTATTGTCATATCTGACAGACCGTTAGAGTAGCGGTATGGATAACGCAGTGGATATCTCTTGTTATCCCTTGACATGGTATCTGTCGGCTCATAATGCATCTCTTTTTCCTCTATCCAATAAGGATAGTCCGTGGTCACCGCAAGTTCTGTCACCGCAAGCACATCCGACTCCCATTCCGTCTTTTTGGACTCAGTAATGTAACATTTTAGATACTGCTGGTTGAAGTACAGCCTGCCTGGCACGCCGGCCAGTATGTCTTTCTCAAATATCTCTGTCACCAAGTCCAGTGCTCTGTGATATTCCGCTTTTGACGCAAATACCTCAAAGGTAACACTTTTCTCATGGATCTCCTTTTCAAACCCGGTAATCTGGTTTGCAGATGACAGGGCGTTCCACTTATAATCCAGCAGATCTCCCGCCAGCAAATGATAGGGTCCGCTCTTTAGATCCACCACCTCGCCAAAATGATTCTTATAATACACATTCATCATACTGTCACTGGCACTCCTTTCTTTAATGCTCTGTTTACCTGACGTCCATTCAGGAATACAGGCCTGTCTGTTCTTTCATTGTTGATCTTTCTCTGCCGGCGTTCGAACTCATCAAAGTCGAATCCCTGCATTGCGCTGCCGCCGGACAGGATGGAATTCTGATAAGAGATTCCGCCTCCAAAGGTGGACATAGCCACGCTTGCCTGGCCTTCCAGCGTCTTTAACGCCTGCCCCAGTCCTTTCTTCATTTCTCCCAAAGGAACATTGGATTCAAATCCGATTCCCATGCCTAATGCCATCATCTTGCCTATTTTGTCACGGAAAACTCGGGATGGGGAATTGATTTTAAATAAGTCTCTTATTGCGTTAAATGCTTTGTGTCCCACATCCACTACCATATCGAGCAGCATGGAGGCAGCCTTTCCAATACCATTCTTGATACCTTCGATAATATCGTGTCCTACCGCCCCCCAATCAACGCTGCTAAAGGAAGATTTTATTGAATCAATAATCTGCGGTATCGCATCAATAATTTTCGGTATCGCCTCCACCAATCCAATAGCCAACTGACCAATCAACACTATGCCTGTCTGGATAATCTGAGGAATCATCGTCAATATTCCAGTCAGCAGACTCTGAATTATGCCCGGAGCCATTGCAATCAATATTGGTATTGCGTTAATCAGTCCTTGCGCCAATCCCATAAGTAAAGTTAGGCCCGAACTGATCAACTGCGGGATATTGTCAAGCAGTCCTTGGATCAATGTTAGTATTAATGTAATCGCTGTCGGTACCAGCATAGGGAGTTGTGCCGCAATTCCTTCAATCAGCCCGGATAGTATACTGAATCCTCCTGCTAAAAGGGCCGGTAGATTGGCCGTTATCGCCAACATCAGGCTATTAAGAAGTAGTGCTCCTTGTTCCATCAATGCGGGCAATGCTTCTACAATTCCATTGCACAGATTTGTAATAATCTCAGGACCTTTTGTCATCATCATCTCCAGCAATCCATCAATCTCATCACCATATGCCTGGTGCAACAGGCCTAAACCAGCGACAACCAGTCCGATACCTGCGCCTATCCCCATTAATTTGAGGAACCCCATCCCAAAACTAGCTGCTTTATCCAAAACAACTGAAAAAGACGAACTAACCTCCGTTCCCCATTTTCCTAAATAGGAGCCTATTTCCCCTAACTTGCCTGTAAGTCCTTGGAATTTGGATAAAACTTTCCCACCAAAGGCTCCAACTTTCTCCCCTATTGATGATACGGTTGAGCCTATTTTATTCGCAGTCTCTATCACTTTAGGGGCAAAGTCTTGTATCGGCTTTATCAGTACTTTTGTAAAATCTGAAAAACTAGATCCTAAAAGTCCTATCTTATCTCCAATTCCCGAAAATATCTCTGGGATTTTCATCATTCCCTTACCTATTTTGTCTACTGCTCCTATCGCATTGCCAATGCCACCAGTCACAATCCCTACTGCACCTTTTACACTTTCATAACCTGCAATTACGCCTAATATATTCGGCATTACGCCTGCCATGTCTGAACTGAGCGTATCAAATGATACTCCGGTTTTTGACAATGACTCTGCCAATTGGGCAAATATGGTATTTGCGTTTGTTACAATCTTTCCCATATTATCTACTATGCCGGTAATGTCATCTAACGCTTTGTTTGTCTTTTCTTCTGCCATGTTATCATCCTTTCTTGATTAACACGGCTCACTGGCTCACATATGTCTTCTTCTAATTTTTTATTCTGATTTCTACCTCTCTCCCGCACTTCTTGCATCGGATATACACTCCGCTGCACTGTGCGGTGTTGTCATATATCAATAGTTTCTGCCCGCATTCTTGATTGGGGCAGCGGTACCATTTCCGCACAACCGGAATCTTCAGCACCTTTTCAATCTGCTTTGTCATGAGAATAATTCTCCTATCTCATAATCGGATACGCTGCCCTTCTTTCTGTGGAGCGCGACCCGTTTCTTGATCTCTTTTACCCGCTTTCTTTCTTCCTTGTCTTTAATCGAATTCAGATCTGCTTTGCGGTACATCATTCTTTGCTTAATCTCCGCCTGCTCCGGCAGGCCTTCGAATAGAATCAGGAATTTCCACCAGTGCATGTACCTCACCCGTTCAAGGTCAATGCCATAGTACTCCAGGAAAGCAGCGAAGATGCAGCCGGCATCTTCGGTGTATGAAAACACCGGCTCGCTTTCGCTTTTTGAGGAATCAGTCTTCTTTGGCTCAGGGTAAAGCACATTGCCTGCCAGGAACTCTCCCAGTTTATATATTGCTTCTTCCGTATCTTCCGGGCAGTCGATATACCACTGCAATAAGAGTTCTGCCTTCTTTCTGCCGGGAACTCCCTCGTCATCCAGAAGTTCTACCAGTTTGATCCATTCCCGGAAATCTGTCACAATGCGGTACCGCTTGCCTCTGACTTCCACATAGTCAGGAAACTTTTCATATAAAGGGTTCATAGGAATCACCTGTTATGATGCTGCCCTTTCTGGCCGCCTTGCCTCTGCTGCGTATTACGGTTCGCAGTTACATAATATTTGCTATAGCTTTGATCCATCCGTCCGCCTTCCTGTTCTCCAAACCGGGAAAATGATTCTGCTGACTGGATCGCCAGTTCCAGGCTGACTCTTCCTTCATACATCTTTTCACTGGTTCCCGGGCCAAATATATGGTCAAAGAACTGGGCAAAACAGTCTACCTGCGCGCGGATAATGTCGCTTTTCTTTCCCACCTTTGGGGTTTCTTTGCTCTGGATGACCAACTGCTCCTGGGCTTCCTCCAGGGCGTCCATGAAGTCCGCATCTGTAAAGTCAATCTCTTGTTCAAATGTTCCGAATTTCCACAAACTCATCTAACTGATTCCTCTCTTTCTCTTAGGCTTCTGCCGGGATCTCGCCCTCTACGAATGTGCATGTCTGCCATTTATCTGTCGTTGTGCAGTATCCTTTTACGATTTCAGATACAGCCTTAAAGTTTCCGCTGTAGATCAGGGCATCCGTGCCGTCTCCTGTCGTATCAGGAACTACGCTGTATGTACGCTTTCTGGCCGGATATTTGCCTCCTGCCTTCTCCTCGAATACATCCACGCTTACGATCTCTACCTGCGCGTCTACGCCCAGAAGCTCGTCGTCTGTAATATTGGCGATCTTTTCATGTACTGCATTGTTGGTATAGCGGTCAAATGCATACTCGATTCCGGTAGCATAGCCGACTACGTCAGTCCTCTCCGTTGCCTCATCGATATACTGGCGCGCGTATTCTTTTGCCTCCTTGCCCTCGATCAATGAGGTGAATCCGGTAATCCTGTCATAAGTTCCTTCTGCTCCTACCTTCATAAAGGCCAGTCTCTTGTGTCTTCCTACTAATTTCTGATTGTTTGTCATAATTCTCTCTCCTTCTACTTTTAAAAAATTTTTGCTGTCTTTTTTGCTGTCGCCATTTTTACATTCGCCTATCTGTTGTCAAGATAGACCATCCTGCATTCCATCAGATACTTCACGTATCCGGCTTCCCTGGAATCCAGGTATCCACTTTTTACCGTGTCGATTCTGACCGGCGTGACTCCTTCCATTTCCGGAAGGCTTCCATCCTGGCTCTGCTTCTCGAGCCATTCCTCCAGATACTGGCAGTTCCCGATGCCGTCAACCGTACGGCTTGCGTCTTCTGTATCCAGCGCTTTCATAGTTACGGTAAACCAGTACTGTTTCAGTACCTTCCCATCTGCATACTTCTTATAAACTGGCTCTCCTTTTGCCGTATTAACGGAATAGCCTTCTCCATCGGGAAGATAATCCTTATGGATAACGCTTCCGCTAAACACCGGACAGGTCGTCAGATATTCCCGTATGCTTTCCAAAATCGTCTTTTCCTGCGCCAACTCACCACCTCCGTATCATGCTTTTTACTTTTGGCAATATTGCTAATTGACTCTCCAGTTACATAATGCTATATTGTTTTTATCGAACATTAGTTCTGATCAGGTGATGGGTCATATCTTGTAAACAGCCATCGGAAGTTGTACTTTTCAAACAGGGTCTTGTGGATCTTATATGCATCCTCATAATAGAATCCCTTTTTGGTAGAGCCGTTCACGATGCTGCTGACCGTCTGATATTGACAGTCCAGAAGTTTTCCCATCTGCAGAAATGTAACTTTTTCTGTTTTCATTGCCTCAAGCAGATTTTGATAAACCAGCATTTTTTACTCCTTTCCAAGATTATTCAAATTCGTAGTTCCGAATTT
This sequence comes from [Clostridium] scindens, assembly GCF_019597925.1. NCBI lineage: Bacteria > Bacillati > Bacillota > Clostridia > Lachnospirales > Lachnospiraceae > Lachnoclostridium > [Clostridium] scindens. Next base: position 2,660,265 of record NZ_CP080442.1, read on the forward strand.
GTTAACCTGATTATATTCTTTATTTCGTATTATGTCAATACGATAAATTCTGATTTCCGTATTTATTCGGTTTTCCGAATTTTATCATTTACAAAATATGTTCAAGAGTATATAATGAATCTATATACCTTGGAAAGAGTATAAAATGAGGTGGAATTATGGATAAAGCAAGAATCCTAGAACAGTTGATCAAGGAACAGGGCTATAATCTAAAATCTTTCGCCGCCAAGTGCGGCATGCCCTATACAACCTTATATGGGATTATTAAGAACGGAGTAGGACGCGCCAGCGTCAACAATGTCAACCTAATATGCCGGAATCTGGGAATCGAGATGAAAGACTTGGAGGCAATGGCAAAGGGTACCCCTGTCAAAGAATACGAGCCTACTTATGAAGATGTGGAACATCTGATCGCAAGGAATGGAAAGGAATTTTCCACAGAACAGAAGATGCGCCTGATCAAGCTGCTGTCCGAAATTGATTCATAAAGGACTGGTTTTATTGGCTGATACAAAGATTATCGCCGCAACTTTAGAAGTGTTTCAGGAGTGCGAAGTGCGCTCTTTTCCGGTGGACTGCTGCAGTCTGCTTCGGCACTATGGATATAAGGTATACACCTATAAGGAATTAAAAATGAAGAATAACGAATTGTATGAGATGTGCATGGGCTATTCCGACGATGCATTTCAAGATGGATGCACCGGCATCATTGCCTACAATCAGGACAAGCCTGCCGGAAGAAGCCGTTTTTCCTTGATGCATGAACTGGGCCACCATGTCTTTGCACATGTAGGCAATTCTGCCCGGAATGAGCGGGAAGCCAATGCCTTTGCCAGCAATCTTCTGGCTCCACGCATGGCAATTCACCACGCCCATTGCCATTCTGCTTCCGATGTGGCACATATTTTTGAACTTTCCTACGAGGCCGCTTCCAATGCATTTGCCGACTATCAGAAATGGCACGCAAGGGTTGCCCGCTATTCCATGACCACGCTGGACCAGCAGATGTACCAGCACTTTTACCATTCATCCGCAGGACGGTTCGTCTGGAATATCCGTAGATGCCCTTCTTGCGGCAAGGCACTGTACAATCGGCAGGAATGCGGCTGCCAGCTAACTGCTTATCCGGAGTACATCCCTGCCTATAGGGCAGAAGATTCTTGGGACAGGGACAACGACCGGCAATTCAAGAAAGCGGTAAGCCGATGGCTGTATGAAGAATAGAAAACGGCTTTTCCACACTTCAACTTGTGGAAAAGCCGTTTGAATATTATGATCTGTCCATTGTTCTAACTTTATAGCCCATATTCCCGGTACATCAAAGCACGGAACGCCTCATCCTCGCTCACCCTTCTTATATCCTCCACCCGGTTGTCGTTAAGCAGCCTATAAATTAATGAGGTCAAACGCTTCTCTCTTTTCTTAGCCTCTTCCTCCAATTCGTCTGCAAACAGTTCCTTTAACGCATCGCACATATCTCTCGCCTCCTTCATCGCCTTCTGGTTTGCTCGTACCACCAGGTCCATTACCGCCTGATATAATTTTGAATCCTTATGCTCTTTATAATCCCTAATCAGCCGGTCTGTCTCCTTATCTGCCTTTATATCCGTCCTGAGGCTATTAAGCCATCGATTCTCATCGCTGGATAGTTCGTGGTTTAATATGATCTGAATCGGCAGAAACTCATTTTCCAGCCAATAGATTCCGTTCTCAATCTTTCTTACGGCAATCTTCCGCTCCTTCTTTAAGATTCTTAGCATCTCTCTTGGATAGTGGTTGCACACAAAGGTAATGGTAATCTCCTCCAACCGGATCTACCCCACCTTCTCCGTGTCTGACTGGTAAAAGCAGGCGTATCCGTAAACTTTATAAAAGTCGTTGATGCTCAGATAATCCCCCGGACTTTTATATTCGATCAGGTTATGCTTCCGAAAAATTCTCCCAATATTCTTGCGTACCGGGGAATCGGTCATTTTCTTTACAATCAATGTGTCTATACGCATCGGCTTCTTGCTCAATTCGTACTCCGGGTAGAACTCCAGATTCCCGAATTCTTCCTGTAATTCAATCTGCAATGCTGCGCAGAATCCCGGATGCCATTGTAAAACCTTATCTGTCATCTGGTACCTCCATTATATTTAATTTTTTCTTCTCTTGCAAGGTCAATGGACAGATTCATTCATAGGCATCACCACATTTCTGTCTGAATTACAAATCGGATAATCCTGACGAACGTCAGATTGGATTATATAGATAACTTAGAAACTAGATTTGTGAGATTACTGTAACATATTTCTCTGATATAGGCAATCCGTTTTACTGGTATGCCTGACAAGCCTAGTGAATATGTCCAGCAGAACATTTCAACATATCAGCAAAGTTTACAACATTTTGGAGCATCAAAAAGGAGCAGGTTTTAAGCACCTGCTCCTTGCAAATATTCGAAATCTAAAACTGCGCATAGATGAATCCGCCCGTGGTGGTCATCACATACCCGAACATGGGAATCCCGAACACTAGCATTCCATACACGGCCCACCGAATCACCAAAGGCTTCCTTCCCAGACTTTCCCGGATCTGAATTCCCCTCTCCTTTAAAAAACTGATCAGGAATACCACCAGGCAGCCCATCGCCAGGATCATATAATCCAGTTTGTCCAGTCCCAGCATCATCAGAGAGCCATCCGTAAGCGTGGCAAGGCTGAACCCTGTCACCGTGCTTTTCATCATGGCAAATGCGGCCGACAGGCTGACAGCCATGTCAAAGTACCAGCTGATATTCACCAGTAGGAAGGTTCGAAGGATCTGCACGACATGCCAGGCTCCGGACTTGGGATTGATATGGAACTTCTCAAATCCTTTTCGGTAAAGCGGGGCCAGCAGGCTGCTGACCGCGATGATCAGGCCGTTATACAGACCATAGGCAATGTATTTCCATGCGGCGCCGTGCCAGATGCCAACGACCAGGAAGACGATGATATTAGCGACACAGATGGGAACCACCCGCCCGGTCTTCTTGCCAAAGGCCTTTTTGGACCATTTGCCGAACTTGCCCATCCATTTAGACAGAGATACTGGATAAAAGATATAGTCCTTCATCCAGGTCCCCAGCGTAATGTGCCAGCGATGCCAGAAGTCTGTGATGGACGTTGCAAAGTAAGGCCGCTTAAAGTTCTGATCCAGTTCTACGCCAAAGAGCGCGGCAACACCCATGACTACATCCATGCCGCCGGAAAAGTCCATATACAGCTGGATGGAATACATCAGGACCGCAACGATATTCGTCACGCCGGAATACTGGGTATAGTTCTGGAACACCTGATTTACCACCACCGCTGCCCGGTCTGCCAGCACCAGTTTCTTAAAGAATCCCCATAGCATCAGCTGAAGCGCGTACTGGGCCTTCAGCAGATCAAAGGAATGCTGTTCATACAACTGCCTGGCCAGCCTGTCGAATCTGCCGATCGGCCCCTGCAGCAGCTGGGGGAAGAAAGATACGAACAAGGCAAATCGGAACGGATTCTTCTCAGCCTCATATTTTCCCCAGTATACGTCGATGATATATCCCATGGACTGGAATGTATAGAACGAGATTCCAAGCGGCAGGATCAGTTTCTGGAACGAGATTCCTGCATGGAATATAGCGTTTACATTCTCGATCGCAAAGTTGGTATATTTTAAGACCGCCAGCATGCCGAAGTTAAGCAGCAGGCACCCAATCAGGATTCTCCGCTTTCTCGACTTCGCCTCATTCCTGGGCAGTTCTTTGTGGTTCACCCGATCTAAGAGTCTTCCTGTCCCATAAGTGGTGATGGTGGTATAGAGCAGGAAGAACAGAATCTTGATTCCCGATGATGCATAGTAAATATAACTGAAGATCAGCAGCCATATCCACTGGAATCTTTTCGGAATCAGATAGTAGCCGATTACCGCGATTCCCACAAATATCAGGAATTCCATTGATATAAGGGACATGTTTCTCCTCCGCTATTTAGGCTTCCTGAAGACGCTGTACCATAGCCCACAGCGCCTGTGCCGAATTGAAATTCTCAGGCACGATATCCACAGGCGTGATCTCGATGTCAAATGCTTCTTCCAATTCTCCTACAATAGACAGGATCGCAAATGAGTCCAGCACTTCGTCATCAATCAATGTGGTACAGGTCTCATAGTCCGCATCCGGCTGGATGTCATTTAAGATTTCCAATAATTTTTCCATATTCTTTCTCTCCTATTTTATCGTTTCCTTTTAATTTTCTTTTTTTGTCTCATTCTCAGACAGATATTTTCCCAGCTCTGCGCTGAATCTTTCTGCCTCTTCGCCGTACATATGGCCGTCATAGTCCCAATAACCTTCCATGCTCCGATCGATGTTCAGTCCATCATCAAAATTAAAGTTCTTGTACGGGACTTGATATTTCTTGGTCAGGGCTTTAAAATATGCATCCGACTGCCGGAAGCTATCCGGCATATTCGCTATCGTGTCCGCAGGGACCGGCAGAGTAATCACTTCCAGCTCGATTCCCTCTTCCTTGCAGAATCTGACCATTTTTCTGAAATACTCAAGCGCCGCCGGACGTATCTGTCCTTCGTCCCAGGGAACATTATTGAAAGTTCCCTTATCCGCCCCTTCGACTTTGTCCTGATAAAGGAATCCTCGGTCCGCATAATGACCGCCAGGCACGTCCAGGATCTTCGGGTCATGCGACTGATATGCGGGGCTAAGCTTCTTCTTGGCCGTTTCCTTGGCTAGAAGGAGATTATTCTTATAGTAACTCCAGGGAAACAGCGTTCCTCTGAATTCTAGTTCCATGATCTTATTTGCAAAGTATTCTGCCTTATTTAGCGACCATGGGAACTCCTTATAAAAGAAAATGGACGTAGAGCCAAGTCTCTGGTCCAGAATCCAGTAAGATGGATCCAGTTCATAGATGATTTTCTCTGGCTTCTGCTTTCTGCAGGCTTCCTTCATCAGATAATAAGTATCCACCGGATACTCGTCTGCCATGCACAGGTTGAAACTCTTCTTTCCTGTCACCTCGTCGACTTTCCCGGGGCTGATCCCATACTGTCCATGAGAGGTGCCGATGAATAGATAGTCAAAAGGCCCTTCTTCTTTTACTTTATGCAGATTCATCCACACCACGTTAGGCGGCATGGTAATCCAGTTCAGGCATCCGGACAGTACCTCGCAGATAGCCAGGAACAGGATGATCCTTATAATTTTAAATCTTTTTTTACTTTTCATGTCTATTGTTCTGCCTCTATACAATTGATCTCGTCCGTACTTCGGCGTCTTCTTGCCACTTTGATGCCTTCGTTTTTTGAATAGAACAGGATCTGTGGAAGGTCCCTGCTCAGAAACAGATACATGCCTTCCGTCACAGAATAGGCCCCCGTACGCTCAAATACCAGTATATCTCCAATCTTCGCCTCCTGCAAGGGCAGATTCTTCACAATCACGTCATTGACGGTACACAGCGAGCCGCATACGTTCCACTCCGTTACATCCTTTTGACTAATATCCTCCTGCTTACTGCCTTTATCCACAGATACTTCTTCATATCTGCCCTCTTCCTCGTGATACTGACGATAATGAGGGTGCTTCATTGCCATTGCCTGACCAAAATAGGTGAGGTGATGGATGCCTCCATCCACGATACAGTACTTCTGTCCCATATTTACCTTCTGATCCACGATGGCGGTCAGGTAGCATCCGCAATAAGCGGCCAGATACCGGCCCATTTCCAAAGTAATCTTACCCTGGAATCGAAGTTCTGAAAGAAATCCTGCAAATTCCTTCAGCATGGCTTCATCATCAACTTCTTCGTCTGTAGAAAAATATGGCACATAGAATCCAGGACCATACTCCAATTCTTCTGCCTCGTACCCATAGGCTTCTTTCAGCATGGCTATCAATTCATCCAGATGCGCCAGTTCCTTCTTAAGTTTTGCCAGTTTCTTTTTCTGAGTTCCGGAATAATGCTGCAAGCCTATGATATTTATATGGGAATACTCGTTTCGCCGCTCTATGATCCGGCAGATCTCTGCCTCATCCATCCCGAACTGGTTGCCGCTGGTCACGCGGATCAGTGCCCGGATACGGATGCCTTCCTTGCAGGCGCATTGTTCCAGAAGTTCCAGATGACTGGCGGACTCTATGGTATAGGTTCCCTTATCCCCATAGTTGCGCATAGCATGGGCAACGTCCTTCTCCTCCTTATACACGCCGGAGAGCACGATCTGTTCCATGGGGATCTGGCACATCTCGCAGATGCCAAACTCCCCTGGAGAGCAGACTTCATATTTATCAACCACGTCCTTTAAAGGCTTTACCAGAAAAGGATTGGCTTTCATAGCATAGCAGAGGCTTGCCTTTCCTCCAAGAATTTCCCGGATCATGGCAATTCTTATTTTCAACTCATCGATATGGAATACATAGAACGGCGTCTCATATTTTCCGGCAATCTGCCTTAATAGATCTCTATCCATGCAATCCCTCCTTATACTGCGTTTTCAGTCCTTTGCGGTCGATCTTTCCATTATTTGTAATCGGAAGCCGGTTCATCTTTATGAATACATTTGGTACCATGAACGCTGGCAAGGCCGTCCCCAGGCTTTTGACAATCTGGCGCTTTTCCAATTCTCCTTCATAGAATGCCACGATTTTGTTCTTCTCTTCATCATAGATGCAGCACCCGCGCCTCATTCCTTCCACCCGCTCCAAGGCAGTCTCGATCTCTCCCAGTTCGATCCTGTGGCCCATGTGCTTAATCTGGTAATCTTTCCTGGATGCAAAATACAGATACCCGTCTTCTCCATAGTAGCCCAGATCTCCCGTCCGGTAGATCGGCTCCAGATACTGCCCATTCAGAGGATTCTGCATAAACACAGCCTTCGTCTGCCTGGGATCATTATAGTACCCCAGCGAGAGCGCCGTGCCGGATACGCAGATTTCTCCTTTCTTAGAAGGCTCTGTAACCAGGCGGTCTTCCTCATCCAGAAGAAACACCTTCTCATTGGGAAACGGCTGGCCGATCGGCAGGTTCTCGCCTGGCTGAAACTCCCGGTCTATCTTATAGTACGTGCAATTGCAGGTAATCTCCGTAGGACCGTAAACGTTGGCATACCTGGCATCCGGCAGGTATCGCTTCCACTCGTTCAGATGCTTTACGGGCATTACCTCGCCGGAGAAGATTACCTTGTCTACCTTGGAAGGCACCTTGTACTCGAAGCCTTTCAGCGTCGTAATGATACACAGCGCGGAGACGGCCCAGATCAAGGTAGTCACTTCCCGTTCCACCAGATAGTCCAGCAGTTTCGTGGGAAACGAAAAGAGTTTCTTAGGGATAATCTGCATGGCAGCGCCTGTCTTAAGGGTGGAATAGATATCCTTTACCGATACGTCAAAATCAAACGGCGCCTGATTTCCGATCACATCTTTGTCGGTAATTCCAAAAATCTCCGTAAAATCTTCCATAAAGTCAATGACCGACCGATGGCTTACCACCACGCCTTTGGGAATGCCTGTAGAACCGGAGGTGAAGTTGGCATAAAGCGGATCAATGTCAAGCCTCTGGCTTCTGATTTGCTCCAGAAGTACGGGGTCTTCTTGCGTCTTTACTGCCTCTTCTATATCTATGACCACTCCTTCAAAGCCCAGGCCATCCAACTGCTTTTTATACTTTAAATCCGCCACCAATACCCTGGCCTTTAGCGTGTCCAGGATCTGCCTCAGCCGTTGGGACGGCAGTTTCGGATCCAGGAGCACATAAAAACAGCCCCCATATACCGCGCCCATAAAGGAATAGATCGCATTTACGCTCTTCTCCATCAATACGGGAACCGGCATCCTGGGGCTTACCTTCTGTGCAAGACAGGTTCCCACGGCCCTGGCTCTCATCTTAAGTTCCGCATAAGTGCAGGATGCCCCTTCATCCGCGAAGGCTGTCTTGTCCGGAAACTTGTTTTCGGATCGTTCCAGATACTCTAATATATTTCGAATCATATTTTCCCCCTGATTATATAACATTCTTAATATGCTATCTAGTTTATACGATACTGGAGAAAATGTCTATTACATCCATAAAATCTTAATAATTATCCGGCGGAAAAGACCCGATACCCTGCGCCCATCCATAGATGAATTGGCGCCCCTTTTCGGGACATATAATGCCAGGGTATCAAGCTATAACTGTATTTTCACTATGGTATTATCCCAGTGCTTTTTATTCATTGGCCTTTTTCCGATAACTTCTGTAATTATAGAGTTCCAGTTTTTCTTTCAGTTCCCTGCCCAAACGCTGCGCATAAGTACAGAATATGTTTTCTTCAAAATAAAGAATCCGATTCCTGGTATCTACTTTCCAGACTAGATCCAGATTCGCAAGCGTAGATGATTTTGTCTGAAAAAAATAGGGCGCGACCTTCTCATACAAAGGCTTTACATCCGCATGGATCTTGCCTGTGCCTTCTTTATGGACGACCTTGCAATAGTGGGAGGATTTAATGGTTTCAAAATAGTAGATATCTTTCAGCGACACTTTCATCCATAAATAATCCTCGCTCATAATATACATGTGCTTGCTCTCTTCCGTTGCTGCTCACTCCTTTAGCTGCCCTACACTAAGAAACCTTATTAGTATACCATATATAAAATACTATACATCTCCCTAAAACAGGTCGACTTTTCACATTATGTAGAATTTTGTCGCATTTTGTAGTATGAAAATATCATAATAGGCGGCCTATGCATATGCACAGGCCGCCTTTTCAACAGTCTTCCCTATTCGCCCAGGCCGCTCTCAATGGCTTCCACCATTGCCTTTAACGCCGCTTCTTCATCTTCCCCTTCACATACCAGTTCAATCTCGTCGCCCTTTTTGATACAGGCGCCAAGCACGCTTAAAACGCTCTTCGCGTTTGCAGTCGTATTGTCATACTCGAACGTCACCTTGCATTTAAAACTGCTGGCTGTATTGCAAAATATTCCAGCCGGCCGCAGATGTAGTCCGGTGGGGTTAATAATTGTAACTTTCTGCCTAACCATAATCTCCTCCGTTTATCCTTCTTGCTATACTATTCGCCAGCAGGAGCATTAGAATCCGCTTCTTCCAAAACCACCTCTACGCTGACTTCATTTACCAGGGAACACCCATCCGGAAGTTCCACGGTTACCGGTACCCGATAAGTTCCGGGTGCCGTGTAATCCTTCAAGTCTATGCTCACCTTCTTTGCGATGGAGAACACATCCAGAACCGCGCTGGGGCCTTTGATCTGTATCTCCAGATCTACTGTGCTGTCATAACTTACCTGCAGCCCATCGGTAAGGTTATTGACCATGATGGAACTGGTCGAGACTTCAAATATCTTCGCTCCCGGCTGCTCGATCGAAATGGACACCACCACATTGCTGGCATTCTCATCTGCCAGGGTGACTCCTTCCGGCAGATAGGGTGAGATATCTACCGTCTTTTCCGTCCTCTGGGTCAATTCAGATACCTTAAGCGCCTCCGCGGGGACATCAATCTCGGTCAGTCCCGCCAGATCCTTTTTCTCCCCGGATACCCGGACTTCCTGTGGCTCAACGGTAATTCCGCTTACTTTATAGCCTTCCGCCGCAGTTACCTGGGAAGTATCCAGCTTGACGGGTAAACTCTTGATCTGATAAAGAGTCACTTCTACGCTGACGCCATCCTTGCCCAGATTATTCGCCAGCAGCGTCTGGTCAATCACATTATTATTCGCGTCATACAGTACAAGTTTTGCCTCAAGGTTCGAATTCTCGGATAATCCTGAGACATCTACCTCGGCCACCACCTTATTGATGCTGTTGATCACCTTCTTAGGCCCTCTTAAGGTAACCTTCTCCGGATTCGCCGTCATCTCTCCTACCATATATCCTTCCCGTACCGTGCCGGTGGTAGTTGGAGTGATCGGGAAATTATTCTTTGCCTCGTCATCAATCTGTACTTGCAGATTCCGCGGCGTCGAGTAGGCCTTTTCATATTTGTAGCCCGGTATCGTCACCTCGATGGGAACCTGGGTTCCCAAAGTCAGTTCCTTCATATCTGCAACTGCCATAATGTCGTCCGCCTTGATATTATTAAGGACGGAACGTTTCGCAGTTACGGTAACGCTTACTTCCTGGGTATTGTCTATAATCTGGTAGGTTCTGTTGTTGTCCGTTACAATCTCTTCATTCATTACCGTGACAGGGATGCCGGAAAAGGTCTTATCCGTCACCGGATTGTCGATATTAACCACAATAAGCCACATAAAAGCGGCAATCAGAAAGGCTAATATCTTAAGACCAAGATTATCCATTAGTCTTTTTTTCATGCTTATGCCTTCCTTTCCATAATGCCGCTATTTTATTGACTTCTGCCTTTTTATCCTGAATGCTTGCTAATTTTTCCCTCAATTCTTTCTGGCTGATATTGCGGAACAGCTGGCCCCCCTGTGCCACGGATACTGCGCCCGTCTCCTCAGACGCCACGATTACCAGCGCGTCGCTTACCTCGCTCATTCCTACTGCAGCCCTATGCCTGGTGCCCAGGTCTTTGCTGATGCCCATGTTATCCGACAGCGGCAGATAGCAGGTAGCCGATACGATCCGGTCTCCCCGGATAATGATCGCCCCATCATGAAGCGGCGTATTGTGCTCAAATATGTTGATCAGAACCTGGCTTGACACAAGACAGTCCATCTGGATTCCCGTACTTTCATACTCGGTCAGACGGATTGCCTGTTCAACGACGATCAGCGCTCCGGTCTTAGCCTTTCCCATTACAAAGGCCGCTTCTACGATACTCTCTCTTGTCTCCTCGCTGAAACGTACCTTCTCCCTGTTCGTCTCAAAAGGCACCACGGAACTGAGAAACTTCTTTTCTCCCAGTTTCTCCAGGGCCCTCCTTAGTTCTGGCTGGAATACCACGATTGCTGCCGTCGCCATGACCGTTACGGCATTCTTGGCAAGATACAATATGGTATGCATCTTGAATATGGCGGCTAAAAGAATGAATGCAGCAAGCACGATGATTCCCTTTAGAAGCATCCACGCCTTCGTGTTCTTAATCCAGACCATGATCTGATATATCAGGAATGTAAGGATCAATACTTCGATCACATCGGTCAGCTGGATCTCCGGGAAATAAAACCCTGTGACATATTTTTCTGCAAATCTGGTGATCTGCTGTTCCATTCTTTCACCTCCTTCTTTCTATGATTCCTTTCCCCTTGAGGGAATGGCTTCCTCTTAATCTTTTAAATCCAAGTCTTTTCGAAGACTCTGGGTCAGAAGCATCTTATCTACTTCCCTCATATCATGCTTCTTTGCTGACGGCCCCTTCTTTGCAGAAGGCTTCCTTGGCGCTTTCTTCTGGGACGGCGCTGCTACATTCCTGCCCTGCCCTTTCCCTGATTTTCTGCGCACCTCTTCGGTATTGATGATCTCCGTCTCCTGCCTTTCATTGATCCTCTTCACCGTCTTCTCCGGTGTAGAGATGGAGACCTTAGGGATTGCTTTTACATAATAATAATATTCATCATCTTCAAACTGGAGATTCTCGCTTCTTGCATAATCCACCGTAAAGAAGAACAATTCCAGCACAAGTCCGATTGCGACGGCCGCAATACTTCCTCCGATCAAGGCTCCATAGGAAGTATGTACGCCAAGCGCAATGTCGCCGGCCGCGATCACGATGATGCTGGCAATCGCGCCTGTGATGATGGCGATCTTCCAGGCATGATCCATTGACTGCCTGCGTAAAGTATATACGACAAAGAAGCAGATGATGAATGCCACGATAATGACCCACATCTCTTTATTCTGGAAAACCTGCTTGGCATAATTGGCGACCTGGGTGAGCATTCCTTTTGCGCCTGCCCCCTCAATGGCGGCAGCCGACTTCTTCACATACTCCATCATGTAGAATACGATCGTTCCACATGCAATGGCAACCAGGCTTACCGGCGCTGCCACCAGGCCGCACGCGATGGGAATGACGTATGGAATCTTCAGCACGAAAGCCAGCGGCGTCAACAGCACGATCAGAGCCATCTTCGGCGTCAGTCTTAAATAGAAGATATACATGATCAAAAATACGATTGCCGTAACCGCCAAGGTTCCCAAGGATACCGCAAACATATGGGCCAGTATCAGAACCGTTGCCATTACGACGGTAACCATCAGTGGCAGGAAGGTACAGATGACTGCCAGGGCAAGGGATGCGACCGGCGATGCTGCGGCCTTCATAAAACCTACATTATGGTTAATTACTGAAAATGTTACTACAGCCAGGATAAACTGGAGCACCTTATCGAATATCTTGGAATTCCTTCCATATATCTCCTGCAGGCGTCCACGAAGCACATAAATACTATCCATCTATCTATTCTCCTTTTCATACATCTTTAGCAGTCTTGTCAGATCATGGTTATACTTCTTCACCCTTTGTCTGGCATCCCTGTGCTTTTGATTATAGATGTGGCTGGATATCACGGTATACAGGACCACCAGGAATACATAGCCTGCCAGAATAATCACCGCGAGCATTACGACAAGCCCGCTTGACATCTTCGAAAGCAGCTGCTCCATGCCTGCCAGCATAGCCAGCCCTACCACGCACACATAGCCAAACGTCACCCAGAGGAAAGAGCATATGCCATGCATGCTTGCATAATCTTTTCTGTAATATGCGCTGACCTTGAAATCTTCCTTTCCCTGCGTCTGTTCATAGAAAGCAAGACGGGTCATAAGCTTCACTTTTTTTTCGTCTAACATAATCCACCTCAAAATGTTGTCACTGTCATTTAAACATCATTTTTAGTATAACAAATATCAGTACCCTTGTCCAATACTTATAGTTAAAAAATAGACTTTTTCAACCCCTGCCCGCTTTAAAATATCTGCCGCCGCATCCATGGTGTTTCCAGTGGTGTAGATATCGTCCACCAGCAGTACGGTTGGCACTGGAACAAACCCGCGCCCAAGCGCAAAGGCCTTCCTTAAGTTTGCTTTTCTCTCCCCATGGCCCAGTGTCTTCTGGGGGCTTGTGGGGATCCTCCGGCAAAGGCTGGATGCGTCTACCGGTATCCCTAGCCTCCTGCCAAGTTCGCAGGCGACGATCTGCGCCTGATTGTAGCCTCTTTTTCTTCTTCGCGTTCGATGAAGCGGAATCGGAATGATCAGATCCGGATTCCATCTTCTGATGGACACAGCGAATTGCTCTGCCATTTCTTTGGCATACCAGGCTCCAAAACTTCTCTGATTGTGATACTTGAACTGATAGATAGACGTGCTGACCGGCTTTCTGTGAAGCCAGAGCGCAAGACCGCTGTCATAATGATGATGTGTATGCGAGCAGTCATGACAATATTCCTGCTCCATACGGGCAATCGGCTTGCCGCACCCTTTGCATCTTGGCTCATGGATCTTCAGTTTTTCCAGTTCTTTCCGACAGACACCGCAGATTCCCCGGCTGCTTGCCTTGCCACAGAATGGGCATATTTCAGGCCAGAGCCAGCGGAGGACAGTTTCATAGACTTTTCGTAAGATTGTCATTGTAATTCTTGGATTCGCTGTGCAAGGCTGGTATTGCGGTCCTGCTCATTGGTATTGCGTATCATCTCCTGGAATACCGAATCGCTTCCCACCAGAGTCACGCACTGCCTTGCTCTTGTAACAGCCGTATACAGAAGATTCCTGTGGTACAGCTGCCTAGGTCCCTGCAGAAGCGGTATGACCACTGCAGGATATTCACTCCCCTGTGATTTATGTATGGTAATGGCATAGGCCAGTTCCAACTCATCCAGTAAAGCATATGGATACTTTACCATTCTTTTTTCATCATACTCCACAATCACCGTTTCTTCATAGGTATTGATCTCCCGGATGATTCCCATATCCCCGTTGAAGATTCCCATGCCTTTGTCAATGGTCATGCCATATTTGGTGGCCACTTCCCATTCCAGCTGGTAATTGTTCTTAATCTGCATGACCTTATCCCCTTCTCTGAACAGGCGGTCTCCATACTCTTTTTCTGTCTTCCCCGCCTCCGGCGGATTGAGATACTCCTGCAGGATACGGTTCAGCCGCTCCACTCCCAGCAGGCCTTTGCGCATTGGGGTCAGCACCTGGATATCGTAAGGCTGGGCATTGACATACTTGGGCAGTTTCTTCTGGATTAGGGTGATAACCACGCTGATGATGACATTGGCGTCCTGCCGCTTCAGGAAGAAGAAATCCCTGCTCTTATTATCCAGCACGACTTCTTCCCCACGGTTGATCTTATGGGCATTCACCACGATATCGCTTTCTCCTGCCTGGCGAAAGATCTTGGTCAGCATCACCACCGGAAAGCAGTGAGACTCAATGATGTCTTTCAGCACGCTTCCCGGCCCCACGCTCGGAAGCTGGTTCCTGTCGCCTACCAGAATCAGCCGTGTCCCCGGGACGATTGCGCCCAGCAAGGCATGCATGAGCGGAAGATCCACCATGGACATCTCGTCAATAATAATTACATCTGCTTCCAGCGGATTCTCTTCATTGCGCCCGAATCCATTGACCGTCTCATCTTCTGGATTTCCGCTGACCTCCAGAAGGCGGTGGATGGTCTGAGCCTCATATCCGGTGGCCTCGGTCATCCGCTTGGCCGCCCGTCCCGTGGGGGCCGCAAGACGGATATCCAGCCCCTCGCTCTCAAAAAAATGTATCATGGCATTGATGGTTGTAGTCTTTCCCGTTCCCGGGCCTCCGGTCAGTACCAGGATGCCTCTTCTGGCAGCCTCCATCACCGCTGTGCGCTGCATGTCGTCCAGATACAGGCCGGTATTTTCTTCAATAGCCTGTAGCCGTTTCATCAGGCTGGCCTCCGCCACCTCGCAGGCGACATTCAGATCATGGAGCATCTTCGCCACATTCATTTCCATATAATAATAGTGAGATGCATAGACTCTCATGCCTTCTTGGGATTCCTTCATTACAATCTTCTTCTCAATAGCCAGATCCATCAGATACTTCTCGATATCCTGTATTTCCACTTCCAGCAGCTGGCCGGCACGGTAGGTCAGCGTTTCCTTTTTCAGATACACATGGCCTTCGTTCACGCTCTGTAAAAGGGTATAGAAAATACCGCTGCGGATGCGATAGTCGGAATCGGTATGGATTCCGACCTTGGATGCAATCTCATCAGCGGTCTTAAACCCTACGCCAGGCACATGGTCGGCTATCTGGTAAGGATTCTCTTCTATGACACGGTACACGCTCCGCCCGTAATGCTGGTATATCCTTGCTGCCAGAGTCGTCGATATCCCGTATTTCTGCAAATAGATCATTGCCTGGCGCATGTCCTTCTTTTCTTCTACTTGAGTGGCAATCTCCCGGGCCTTGCGCTCGCTGATCCCTTTGATCTCAGCTAAGCGTTCCGGCTCTTCCTCGATGATGCGGAAGGTATCCTGCTTAAACTTTTTTACAATCCTTCCGGCCAGGGCTGCGCCTACCCCTTTCACCGCTCCGGATCCCAGGTACCGCTCAATGGAAACCAAGTCCTCCGGCTCGCAGACTTCAGATGCCTCTGCCTTAAACTGCAGTCCGTACAGTTTATGGGTCGTATACTCTCCTTGCAATTTTAAGAGTTCGCCTTCCTCAATATAGTGGAAGTTTCCAACGCAGGTCATCTCGCCGTCGTCATTATTCAGATTAAATACCGTATACCCGTTATCTTCATTGCGGTATACGATGTGTTCTACATATCCTTTTATATTATCCATTAAAAATCTTTTCGCCCACCCATGAATTCAACAAACTGGCCGGTTCCGATGGCTACCACCTTCATCGGATCCTCGGCAGTCATAGTATTGATTCCGGTCTTCTCTTCGATTAGTTCTTCCAGTCCTCTTAACATCGCTCCCCCGCCGGTCAGCATGATTCCACGGTCAAGGATATCGGCAGACAGTTCCGGCGGCGTCCGCTCCAGCACGCTGATCACAGCTTCCACGATCTGTCCCGTAGTCTCCCTAAGCGCTTCTTCCGTCTCGGATGAAGTAACCGTAACGGTCTTTGGAAGTCCTGTCACCAGGTTCCTTCCTCTTACTTCCATGGCTTCATCCTCGATCAGGGGATAGGTCGTCCCAATCTTAATCTTGATATCTTCAGCCGTACGCTCTCCAATCAGAAGATTATGCTTCTTACGCATATAGCGCACGATGGCCTCGTCAAAATCATCTCCTGCCAGTTTGATGGAAGTATTCACCACCGTTCCTCCAAGGGAAATGACGGCGATATCGGAAGTTCCTCCGCCAACGTCAACGATCATATTTCCACAGGGCTTGGAGATGTCGATTCCCGCACCGATCGCGGCAGCCACCGGCTCCTCGATCAGATTGACTTCCCTGGCACCGGCTGCATAGGTCGCCTCTTCCACCGCTTTTTTCTCCACTTCCGTCACGCCGCTTGGCACGCAGATGCTGATCCGCGGCTTCTTGAATGTACGCTTGCCCATGGCTTTCTGCACAAAGTACTTTATCATCTTCTCCGTAACCGTATAATCTGAGATCACGCCCTGGCGCAGCGGGCGGATAGCCACGATGTTGCCCGGCGTCCTTCCAAGCATCAGGCGCGCTTCCTCGCCGATTGCCTTAATTGCGTTGGTATCCCTGTCAAATGCCACCACGGACGGCTCTTTTAAGATCACGCCCTTGCCCTTGACATATACCAGAACGCTGGCGGTACCCAAATCAATTCCAATATCTACTGACATCCTTATTCCCCTTTCATTATGCTATCTATTTGATTATCATTTGTTTATCCAATTAAACGCATCTTATGTGCACGTTTCATTATAATCAAATTTCCGAAAAATGGAAACCCCCTTTTTCCTTAATTCTTTGTGAACCGCCCTTATCGGCGCAGCATGGCGTCGATATATTTTCCTGTGTAGGACACAGGATTTGCAGCCACTTCTTCTGGTGTTCCCTGGGCAATAACGGTGCCTCCCTTATCTCCGCCTTCCGGACCGATGTCGATGATATAGTCCGCGGTCTTAATCACATCCAGATTGTGCTCGATGACGATGACCGTGTTCCCGTCGGAAGACAGCCTGCGCAGTATCTCCGTCAGTTTGTGCACATCTGCAAAATGCAGTCCTGTCGTAGGTTCATCCAGGATGTATATGGTCTTTCCCGTGCTTCTCTTGCTCAACTCTGTTGCCAGCTTGATCCGCTGCGCCTCCCCTCCTGACAGGGTTGTGGACGGCTGCCCCAGGCGGATGTATGACAGCCCCACGTCGTTGAGCGTCTCCATCTTCCTGCGAATGCTGGGTACATTCTCAAAGAAATGGAGCGCTTCCTCCACCGTCATATTTAGCACATCATAGATGCTTTTTCCTTTATACTTGACCTCCAGCGTCTCCCTGTTATAGCGCTTGCCTTTGCAGACTTCGCAGGGGACATAGACATCCGGCAGAAAATGCATCTCGATCTTCAGGATGCCGTCTCCGCTGCAGGCTTCGCACCTGCCGCCCTTGACATTGAAACTGAAACGCCCCTTCTTGTAGCCTTTCGCCTTGGCATCGGCCGTAGCGGCGAACAGATCCCGGATCAGGTCAAATACCCCGGTATACGTGGCCGGGTTCGAACGGGGCGTACGTCCGATCGGAGACTGGTCGATGTCGATGACCTTATCCAGCTGCTCGATTCCTATGATATCCTTGTGCTTGCCAGGAATGGTCCTGGCCCTGTTCAGTTCTTTTGCCAGACGCTTGTACAGGATTTCGTTGACCAGTGAACTTTTCCCGGAGCCGGAAACGCCTGTCACGCAAGTCATCACTCCCAGCGGGAACTGCACATCTATATTCTTCAGATTGTTCTGCCTGGCTCCGATCACCTTCAGCCATCCGGTAGGTTTTGCCCGCTCCTTGGGCACAGGTATCTGAATTCTCCCACTTAGGTATGCGCCAGTTATGGAATTCTTATTCGCCATAATCTCTTCTGCATTCCCTTGGGCGACGACTTCTCCCCCGTGTTCTCCGGCGCCTGGCCCGATATCCACAATATAATCGGCTTCGCGCATGGTGTCCTCGTCATGTTCTACGACCACCACCGTATTGCCCAGATCCCGCAGATGCTTTAAGGTTCCCAGCAGCTTGTCATTATCCCTCTGGTGCAGGCCGATGCTTGGCTCATCCAGAATATATGCCACTCCCACCAGGCCGGAGCCTATCTGGGTAGCCAGGCGGATCCTCTGCGCTTCTCCGCCCGACAGGCTTCCCGTTGCCCGTGACAGCGTCAGGTAGTTCAGGCCCACATCCATCAGGAATTGGATTCTCGCGTTAATCTCCTTCAGTATCTGCCCTCCAATCATCATCTGATGCTTATTCAGCTTCAGGCGGCTGAGGAACTTCTGAAGACGCTCGATCGAAAGCGCCGTAACCTCTGCAATGTTCTTTCCGCCTACCGTAACTGCCAGCGCTCCTGGCTTCAGCCTCTGGCCGCCGCACTCATGGCAGGGCGTGATACGCATGAACTCTTCGTATTCTGCCTTTGACGTCTCGGAAGACGTCTCCCGGTATCTGCGCTCCACGTTGCGGATCAAGCCTTCAAAGGCCACGTCATAGACGCCTTCTCCCCGCTGGCCCCGGTAATGCACCTTGATCTCCTTGCCTCCGGTTCCGTTGATGATAATGTCATGAATTTTCTTCGGATACTTTTTAAAAGGCGTGTCCAGAGAAAACTTATACTCTTTGCTAAGCGCATCCAGGATAGCATAAGTAAAACTCTTCTTATCCGTACAGGACTGCCATCCCATGACGGTTATAGCCCCCTCGCTGATGCTCAGATTCTTATCCGGAATGATCAGATCCTCGTCAAACTCCATCTTATAGCCCAGACCGAAACATTCCGGGCAGGCGCCAAAGGGATTGTTAAAAGAGAAGCTTCTCGGCTCGATCTCATCAATGCTGATCCCGCAGTCCGGGCAGGCAAAGTTCTGGCTGAAGTTAATCGGTTCCCCGCCAATGACATCCACGATCAATAGCCCTTCTGCCAAGGCCAGCACATCCTCAATGGAATCCGTCAGCCTCTGCTCAATGCCCTCCTTTACTACCAGACGGTCTACGATGATCTCTATGTTATGCTTGATATTCTTATCCAGCGCGATCTCTTCGGATAATTCGTACAAGTTCCCATCCACCCGCACGCGGACATACCCGCTTTTCTTAGCCCGTTCAAATAGTTTTGCATGGGTTCCCTTCCTTCCCCGCACTACCGGGGCAAGGAGCTGGATCTTGGTCTTCTCGGGAAGTTCCATGATCTGATCCACCATCTGGTCCACCGTCTGTTTCTTAATCTCTTTCCCGCACTGCGGACAGTGCGGAATTCCGATTCTTGCATAGAGCAGCCGGAAATAGTCATAGATCTCCGTCACCGTCCCTACCGTGGAACGAGGATTCCGGTTGGTGGACTTCTGGTCAATCGAGATGGCCGGAGAAAGTCCCTCAATGCTCTCCACGTCCGGCTTCTCCATCTGTCCCAGGAACTGTCTGGCATAGGAGGACAGGGACTCCATATACCTTCTCTGCCCCTCCGCATAGATCGTATCGAAGGCCAGGGAGGACTTGCCTGAACCGCTTAGGCCCGTCAATACCACCAATTCATTTCTGGGGATATCCAGATCAATATTCTTCAGGTTGTGCTCGTTGGCTCCCCTGATCTTAATAAACTGTCTGTTTGAATTCTTTTCGGTCATTGCTTTATCCTTTCAATAGTTTCTTCAATTCTACTAATTTATCACGCAATTCTGCGGCTGCCTCGAAGTTCAATTCTGCGGCTGCCTTCTTCATCTGTTTCGTCAGTTCTTTTGTCAGTTTCTCCAGTTCCTTCTCGCTCATGGATTCCGGATCTTTCTCCAGGCGCAGTTCTTCCGCCGCCACCTTCTTAGATACGGCGATCAAGTCACGGACGCTCTTCTGGATGGTCTGCGGCGTAATCCCATGGGCTTCATTATATTCCATCTGTACCTTTCTGCGCCGTTCGGTCTCATCAAGGGCAAGGCGCATGGAGTCCGTAATCTTATCTGCATACATGATGACATGGCCCTCTGCGTTACGCGCGGCACGGCCGATGGTCTGTATCAGGGACGTCTCGGAACGCAGGAATCCTTCCTTGTCCGCATCCAGGATTGCCACCAGAGTGATCTCTGGTATATCCAGTCCCTCTCTTAAAAGATTGATTCCCACCAGCACATCGAACACGTCCAGGCGCATATCCCGTACAATCTCGGTACGCTCAAGAGTATCAATATCCGAGTGAAGGTATCTGACACGGATGCCCAGTTCCCTCATATAATCTGTCAGATCTTCCGCCATCCGCTTTGTCAAAGTGGTAATCAATATCTTATTCTTCTTCGCGATTTCCTTATTCACTTCTCCAACAAGATCATCAATCTGGCCTTCCACTGGACGAACCTCTACCTCCGGATCAAGCAGGCCAGTTGGACGGATGACTTGTTCCGCCCGCAGCAGTTCGTGCTGTTCTTCATAAGGACCCGGAGTCGCGGATACGAACATGACCTGATCAATCTTGCTCTCGAACTCCTCAAAACTTAACGGCCGGTTATCTTTGGCAGATGGCAGACGGAATCCATATTCCACCAGCGTGGACTTTCTGGACTGGTCCCCATGGTACATGCCGCCTATCTGGGGCACCGTCTTATGGGACTCGTCAATCATCATAATAAAGTCATCCGGGAAATAATCGATCAGAGTATGCGGCGGCTGTCCTGGCTCCAGGCCGGTCAGATGCCGGGAATAGTTCTCGATCCCCGAACAGAAGCCAGTCTCCCGCATCATCTCAATGTCAAAATTGGTACGCTCGGAGATTCTCTGGGCCTCCAGAAGCTTCCCTTCGCTCTTAAAGTAGTGGATCTGATCCTCCAATTCCTCCTCAATACCACGGATCGCACGCTCCATGCTCTCTTTTGACACCACGTAATGGGATGCCGGGAAGATGGCGACATGGTTCAGCTCGTTCTTAATCTCCCCTGTCAGCACGTCCACTTCCGAGATCCGGTCCACCTCGTCCCCAAAGAACTCGATCCGGTAGGCCATTCCTTCCGTAAGCGCAGGGATGATTTCCAGTACATCGCCCCGCACACGGAAGGTTCCTCTCTTAAAGTCCATCTCATTGCGCTCGTACTGAATCTCAATCAACTTGCGGATAACCTCGTCCCGATCCTTCTCCATGCCGGGGCGAAGGGAGATGACCATGTTCTGGTAATCGATAGGGGAGCCCAGGCCATAGATGCAGGACACGCTGGCCACGATGATCACGTCCCTGCGCTCAGACAGCGCCGCCGTGGCGGAGTGGCGCAGCTTGTCTATCTCGTCATTGATTGAAGAGTCCTTTGCTATATAGGTATCGGAGGAAGGCACGTAGGCTTCCGGCTGGTAGTAGTCGTAGTAGGAGACAAAATACTCAACTGCATTATTGGGGAAGAATTCCTTGAACTCTCCATAGAGCTGAGCGGCCAGGGTTTTATTGTGTGCAATAATAAGGGTAGGCTTCTGCAATTCCTGTATCACATTCGCCATCGTGAAGGTCTTGCCAGACCCCGTCACCCCCAGTAAAGTCTGGCATTGATTCCCCTCTTTAAATCCCTGTACCAGCTTTTTAATCGCCTGTGGCTGGTCACCGGTCGGGGTGTATTCTGATACTAATTCAAACTTTCCCACTGCCAAAAACCTCCTTATTATTTCTATTGTTAACCCAAAATGGATTTTTCCTGTTCGTAACACAACGCAATTTTTAATACAAATTGATGATATAGTATACCATAATTTATCCTATATTAAAACATTCATGGCTTATATAAACTTGGACACACGCCAAATTCCTTTACAACACCTGTCATCATTGACATATATAAAAACACACTAAAATTCATTTTCACACGTTTCGAGAACATATGTTCCCACCCAAGTATAACGGTTATTTTTCGTACAGTCAATATGAAAATTAGAATTATATTGCTTTTATTTTCCAATCAAATAATAGACTGCAAAATGCTGCTGTTGCTTATATCAATTTCCTGTTTTAAACGCCTCTACATCATATTTCCACAAAAAATAAGACTATTGCGAGATATCCACAATAGTCTTACTTTTAAACTATGCTGAAATTTTCCTAAGATCTTTTCCATATTTTTCATTCAAAAGTCTGATGTCTTCTTCTGTATACGGATGTACTTCATCAATAAATTCTTCCATTTCTTCAACGGCACCCTCTATGATTGCCTGCTTATCCGTATATACATCTACTGTGATTATTGAACTGGCATGCCCCAACGAAGCCGCTATTGCACGTTGATTGATATTGTTTTTCATCAACAGGGTGGTGTAGGTATGCCTCAAGTCATGAGGTCTGATATAAGGAAGCTTTATACTCTCAATCAACTCTTTATAAGGCTCATATAGGTAGGAAATACTCCTTGGTCTTCCATAACTGGAACAGCAAATGTAATCCTTATCCTGGAAAGCCCACACTCCATGTTGCCGTCTGCTCCTGTTCTTTTCATATTTTGCGTTCTTCTAATATGCCATGGAACACATAATCAGAAATAGGAATTGTCGGCTTATTTTTATAGTATGATTCTCATAGTCAATATCTGAGTATTTTAAACCACTTATTTCACTCTTTCTTAAACCCATCAATACCATAAACAAGATGTACATATATATTTTTGTTCCTTTTGCTGCTTTTAATAGAACTTTTACCTGATCCAATGTATATGTCTTACTTAAGTCGATTCTTATCTCATGATAAGGTGAAGTTTCCGCATTCTTGGGCAACTGAAGTTCTGCTGCCGGATTATAAGTAATCAAATTTTTTGAAAGCGCAAATTCCAAAGACGTGTTCAAATTCGATTTTGCAATCTTGGCTTGTTACACATACATGTTTTAACCAGTAGTTCAATAATTCTTCCAGCTTCACGTCTTTGTATACGACATACTTTTTGCTATTAAGCTGTACAATTACGTTGTCTCTTTCCTTTTCTGCTTCTGATTTTTAAACAAACCCGGAATGCTGACATTCTTTTTCTGTAAGGTCATTAAATTTCACAACTACGCGGAATCCATATTTCCCCTTAATAGTGATAACACAGTCATAACTTTTATTTGCGTGCTTCCAACAGTTCCCTTATATGCAATTACTGTAGCTGGAGAACTACTTCTATTTGTATATTTAACAGTTGTATACGGCAAACTAGTACTAGCAGAAAATGATGCCGTCATAGATAACGTCTTTCTTGCAGAATATTGTTTATCTCCAAAACTCTCATTCCACACTGCGCCAGAACCAAACAATGCGATTTCTTCTGTTGTCAATTCCGTTTCACTCTTTCCCAATTCTTTAAGAATTATATCCTTGTTTTCTACAGAAAGGATATCCCCATATTGCATTGTAACCGAAGATTGTTCTTCAAGATTTTGTTCTGTGTCACTCGCAAGCGCAGTTATATTAAGTAGAAAAACTAAAGACAAAACTAACAATACAGACATCAAATTCTTATTCTTAATTTTTTTTATAAAAAATCCTCTCTTTTGTATTTAGTACCACGGATTAGGTAAAAACGGTAATACTCCATTCCAAATTGCACCAAGGATAATCTCAGTTCCTCCCATTAAAAAAAGAAGTATCATGCCAATTACAAAAACTGCATTCAAACTGCATATAAAAATTTTTATTGTCTTTGTTTCAAATATCACACATGTAAGCACTGAACTATAAAATGCAACCCATATAAAATTGAAAACAACCAATTTACTTCCACCTAGATACATAATACATAGAACAGGAAAAACAAATGATGCACATAAAACCAGGACCTTAACCCAAACTTTCGTTCTGATAAATTGTAAAACTTTTTTCATGTTATTACCTTCTTTCATTTACCATAACCCTACAATAACTTTTGTTCTTGCATTTTCTCATTCTTAAACAGAACATCTTGTTTCTTTTACCAATTCTATACTTCGGGTTTATATTCTTCGGGTTTATATTCTTCGGGTTGCAACCCTCCTCTCCTGATTTTTTATAATTATCGCTCAAATTAATTTGATAATTAAATTGTAATCTATCGACAGAATATTGCAATATTTCTTACCCAAACTACGATATCTATGTATAAAAAACTATCTTTTTGTGTCTACTACTTTTATAAGATGACATTAACACCCTAAACTGTATTTTCATTAATAATTAAGTTATTTTCGCAGAAAAAGCATTCTTTTCTACACTACCCCTAAATATATAATCATCCTGTCTAAGATAATTGAAATATTGTTCATAGTTCATACTCAACTTTTATCATATTTTTCCATACTCATCTTGATAATGTCGATCTCACATCTAAATACCAATTCAATTTCATACCGACTATATATTATAACAAAACTTTAAAGTTCTTATTTTCACCCCTGTAAGTTGTTTCTTTTATAAAAACAAGGACAGTTTTCTGCTGGAGTATGCCAAGACTCTGGGAACAAAAGGACATCAGATATTAGATGACAGTGACTTAAGTGCAGACCCTGTTGAGATTCTGTCAGAATATTATATTTATAAATCTTCGATTCTTGATGAAGCCGGATATATCCTGTGCAGAGATATCAATGACCGCTTTAACAATATATGGATGAGTAATTATGAGTATAATGAATATTCAGGGGTGCGCTGTCTTACGCCATTTCTGAGGAAAAGAATAGATGCCGGACAGTTTAAAATTAGTTATTCGGCTGAGGAAGCCGCATGGCTTATGCAGGCTTTGTTCCAGGGCTGTGTTTCATACTGGCTTCAGATTGAAGGAACAATCAAATTGCAGAATATAACGAAGGAACGGTTTCTTCCAATCGTGATTAAAAATCTTACCTAAACGAAACGGAGGACCCCAAAGTCATAAAATCTGACTCAAGGGTCCTCCGTTTCATACATCTAAAACCTCTGTAAGGTTATATCTTCATTAAAATTTCATCTGCCGGATCCATCCTTTCTCGCTTTCCCCCAAGGTAGTTAATTCCGGAGTACGAATCTCTTTTTTTATCTGCGCGGCAGCCGCATAGGTAATATTCCTTCCTGCAAAAATTTTAACATTCTCCATTGTAGTCAATAAGCCTCTATGCTACAATAATGTTTACTTAACTCTTGCCGACTGGAGGTATATCTGTGAGAAAACCTAATGCTGAGCACAGTAAAAAATGCAAGGCAAATATATATCGTGGGCAGCAATAATCCTTAGCATCCTGCTTTTGGCATCTTCGATCATCATCACCGGCTTTCCTGATATAAAGGATAGAATCCATTTTCCTGCCAAATCCCTGGATGCTTCTTTTGACGGCTGGTATTATTATGAAGGAACGGATAAAGTACCGGCTTCCCCGCTTCCATATAATGTTACCGGCTCGAAAGCCGACTTTTATAATATTATACCTGAAGGCTATAACACCGGATACGTCATGTCCTTTGACAATAGTTACCAATATATTAAAGTTTATATAGATGGCCAGCTAGTTTACCAATACCAGAAGGACAAGGAGAATCCTCGCTTCATGCCCTCTAAGATCCGATGCTTTGTGGATATTTTGCCAGAGTACTGTGGCAAGGAGGTTCGGATATCAATAAAAAGCGACTCTTTAAGTCCATATAGCAAACTGTCTCCCGTCTGGCTTCAGACGCCCAAAGAAGCAGTTAATACTCTTTTTATAGAAAACATCCGACCATTTTTATTCTTCATCATGATCGGAGGCCTCGGCATTGCGATGCTTATAGGGTTCCTCATCCTTTGCCGGCAGAAATCCCAGAACCGGCCCGACTTTTACATGCTGCTATACCTGGCGCTTTTCATTCTTGATTCAGCAATTTGGGTATTCACTGATTCCGGCCTTCCACAGTTTTTCTTCGGCAACAGCCTGTTAGTCATGGTGGTTTCTTTTGAAGCCTTCCTTCTGCTTCCGCTGCCGCTGCTTGCTTTTATCCGCACATTTAGTGGCCGCCAAAACTCCTTTGGCAAGTTTCAATGGCTCTGCGTGCTGAATTTTATCGCACAGAATCTGCTGTACATATTCGGCGCAGCCAATTTTATGCGGATGCTGCTTCTCACCCATGCTATCCTGCTGCTGAATATCGCTTACGGCGCTGTATACATGTGTGTCGAACTGTATCATAGCCGCTCGCTTTATGCTAAGTGGACATTGATCGGTTTGGGATTATTCGTAGGAATTTCCTGCCTGTCCCTTGTATCTTTTTATAAAACAAAGGGAAATGATAACTCCCGCTTTTTTACGCTGGGATTTACTATCTTTATCATTATTCTAATGCTCCTTATGTTTCGGCGCTTCCTCGGCATATCGGAAGAATCGGCCAAATCCGCAGTATATCAGGAACTGGCATATAAGGATATCCTTACAGGCCTGGGAAACCGGACTGCCTATGAGGAAAAACTGGAAACCCTGGACGATATCATACTGCTGAATCAGAACACCGCCGTTATCATGCTGGATATTGATAAGTTAAAGATTGTAAACGATACCTGGGGACACCGGGAGGGAGACTCCCTGATCCGGGACGCTGCTGAATGCATCTGGAATGCTTACGGGGATATTGGCGATTGCTACCGCGTTGGCGGAGATGAGTTTATCGTCATTCTGAAAAATTGTACGCTGACGCCTGACACCTATCGCGTAAATCTTGAAACGTCTATCCAGGCATGCAACGCGTCCAGAAATATCCCTCTGTCCATTTCAAGCGGTTTTGCCCAAAAGCCGGAAGATCTGCCGGAAATCACCATCCGAAGCCTGATCTCTATGGCTGACCAGCAAATGTACCAGCATAAGCATAAGGGAGCGTCAGACAAACCCGATTTTTAGGATACTATCTACAAGAAGCATATTTCACAGAATTCCGTGCTTTTCAGAACACGATCCCCTGTGAGATATGCTTCATTTATGTTTCAACAAAATTTTCCATAACTGGAACCTTTTTTAAATCAAATCACTTCTGACAATTCGTCCCTGAGTCCCTCTACCCTTTGGAATTCGTCTTCTATCTCCCGGTACATATCCGGATAGTCTTCTCTTGCCTCTCCCAGGCGCAAAGGCTCTACGATCGCGCATACACGATCAAATAGAGGCGTTAGCCCCATATTCGCGGTAACCCCTTTTAACGTATGGGCCGCCGTAAATGCCTCCCCGTAATCCTTGTCCTTCAGCGCCTGTCCCAGTTTTTCCATACTCGGATCCTGGAACAGCATTCCAAGAAACTTCATATACATTTTCTCATTCCCCATGAAACGGGCAATCGTTTTCTGATAATCTGCCCCGTATTCTTCAAATATCTCCTTGAACGTTCTCATTCTGCCAGTCCACCTCCAAATATAAAATCATACATAACCTGATACAGCCGTTCTGGCTCAATTGGCTTTGCCAAATGGGCATTCATCCCTGCTGCCTTGCTCTTCTCGATGTCGTCGTCGAACGCATTGGCCGTCATCGCTATGATTGGGATTTTCCGGGCATCCTCATTGCTCAGATGCCTGATATTGGTAGTGGCTGCCAGTCCATCCATCAATGGCATGCGTATATCCATCAGGATGGCATCGTAATAGCCTGCCTCGGACTTGCTGAATTTCTCCAGCGCGCGCAATCCGTTCTCTGAGGTTTCTACAGTAAAGCCCTTACTCTCCAATAGCATTACCGCAACCTCCGTGTTAATCTGGTTGTCTTCCGCAAGCAACACCCGTTTGCCGGTAAAGTCATAAACGTCAGCCGCCACCTGCTTCTCTTCTTCCTTCTCGTTCAATACCCTGGTAAACGCCGAGATCAGGGAGGACTTGAACATCGGCTTGCTCATCAGCAGATTTACTCCCGCAAGCTTGGCTTCGTGCTCAATCGCGATCCAGTCATAGGCCGTCATAATGATAATCGTCACATCCGGGCCCACTATTTTACGGATACGGCGGGCAGTCTCGATTCCGTCCATCTCCGGCATCTTCCAGTCTATCAGAATCATGTCAAAATACTTCTTCTCCTGCCAAAGTTCCTTTACCCGCTCAATAGCCTTGCGGCCGCTGTCCACCCACTCGGCCTTGATTCCCATCTCTTTTAGCGTAGCCATAGCACTTTCGCACACGGCCACATCATCATCTACTACTAGAGTCTTCAAATGCGAGAAATTGAGGTTCGTCTTTGTCTGATTGTGGCGCAGCTTCTCTTCCTCTGTAATTCCCAACTTCACATCAATGGTGAACTCGCTGCCCAGGCCTTTGATGGAACGTACGGCGATCCTCCCATCCATCATGTCTACGATGCTTTTCGAAATTGCCAGCCCCAGGCCAGTGCCTCCATACATCGTCGTGGCTCCTGTGGATTCCTGGGAAAATGGCTCATATATACGGGAAATAAATTCCTCGCTCATGCCGATTCCCGTATCATTCACGATAAATCGCAGTTGCGCGCTACTTTTGCTCCGTTTTCTCTGGGATGCCGAGAAGGTTACCTTTCCGCCTTCATTGGTGAATTTAATCGCGTTACTCAGGATATTGATCAGCACTTGCTGCAGTTTCATAGCGTCCCCTATATAATAATCATCCAGCACCGGATCTACGATGCACTCATACTCCACGCCTTTGGCTGCTGCCTGCCCATAGCAGATGGAATTGATTCCATTCAGAAACTCCTCCGTTGGAATCTTCTCATTCTTCAGCAGCATCTTCCCACTCTCAATCCGGCTCATATCCAGGATATCATTGATCAGTGATAGCAGAAACCTAGAGGATATCCCAATCTTGGATATGCAGTCAGCCACCTGTTCATCATCTCCGATGGACTGGGCTGCAATCGTACTCATGCCAATGATCGCATTCATCGGCGTGCGGATTTCGTGGCTCATCCGTGAAAGGAAGTCCGACTTGGCGGCATTGGCCTGTTCCGCCGCCACCAGCGCGGAAGCCAGTTCCTCCTTCTGCCGCTGCTCTTTGTGGATGACATCGCTTACGTCCCTGCGGGCCATGCAGACCCTTCCGGTAGCCCGGCTGATATAAAATACCTGGAAATGCTTCATCCGCTTCATGCCAAGCTGATCTTTAAATTCCACCAGGAACGTATAGGAATCCTGATGTTCCAGCTGTTCCTTCATATATTGGAAGTCCAGCTTCCCAAGATATTCCTTTCTGGCTTCCTCGTCCATAAATTTTTCCGCGATCCTGCGGATCGACTGCTGAAACCGCCCTTGCACGGGAATCGTATCCGCGCGACTGCTGTCGAAGGAAATCAGCCGATGCGTATCCCGCACGATATCGATGTCTGAGATAACGTCATAATCCAGTGTCGCAAGTTTTTTAAGCAGCAGTTCCTGCATTTTCTGCTCTGTAAGGTCGGAAGTATAGAAGAAAATGATTACATCGCCGGTTTCCGGATTCTGGGAAGTCCTCATATTCGTGCTTCCCCAGAATGCCATGCCGTCATTACGCCTGCGCAGGAATTCGAAGTGATAATCGCATCTGCCCAAGGCATAGTCCTGTAATACCTTCTCCCGCTTCAAGGTGGCACGTATTTCTTTTGCGGACTCCTCATCTATGGCAGACATTGCCAGCTGTTCTACAACCTGGTCATAATTTTCTCCGACCCTGACAATCGCCGTTTCCGAGGAAGACACATAACTTTCCAGACGGTTCTGCGTAATATTTATCCTTCCCTGGATGCTCTCCCCAGAAGAAAGCATTTCCGCAAAATAGGCCAATTCCTTTTCGTACAGTTCCCTGACTCTCTCATGCAGATGCTTCTCTTCCGTAATATCCACGAAAACGCAGTAGAAATACTGCTCCCCGTCAGGCTCGTCAAAGAGCTGGGCCTTGATGGAGATCCATCGCACCCTCCCGTCCTTGCAAACCAGCCGATTCTCATTGTGTATCGTATTCCCATGCTTTAACTGATCCTTGAGTTTGTCAGCCATAATCTCCAGATCCTCCGGATAGATCACTGACGCCATATGGTTCCCCATAGCTGCAAACTCTTCTCTTGTATAGCCTATGAACTCAAACAGCCCATCATTTGCGTCAATCACGGAAAACACATTGTCAAACTTGCACCTAAAAACTGCGCCTGGGATATTATTATAGATGTTCAGCACTTCTTCCTGCGACTGCCTCTGCCGGGTAATATCTATGCATACCGATATGAGGACCTCTCTGTCATCCTCGGTCTGCATTCCCCTTCCTGCATCATGTACCCAGATATAAGTGCCATCCTTCTTCCGCATCCGGTATTCCGCCGCATACTCTCCCTTTTCTTCTATCTGCCGGAACACATCTGCCTGCATATTCTGCCGGTCTTCCGGATATATGCAGTTTAGAAGCGATCCCTGGATTTGGGCCTGGAACTCCTCTTCGTTGACATATCCCAGATAATCCAGCATCCTCTTGTTGATGAAGTAAAGCGGCAGCCGTGGCTCCAGATAGCAGCCGATCATTCCTCCGGGCATAGATTCTTCCAGCAGTTCCTCCCTCAATTTTGCGGCCTGCTCGATAACCAGCGTCTCCGGATAATGTTCTCCATTCTGCTGGGCCCTGCTGGGCTCTGCAAAATGAATGCTCCTGATCTTCCATTGCCCGCAAGTTCTTCCCAAAACGCAGAACGCGCGCAGATGCCACTGGTACATGGTATTTCTTAAGCGGAATTTCGCAGACAGATTATGGACATTGTCCGCCAGTATCTGTTCGCGCATGTATAATATCTCGAACAGAAAAGGTTCCGGCATCTCATCGATATCCTGCCGGATATATGATGACATTTCCTCAATTCCGCTGGCTTCCTCCTCATCTCCTGTCCCTATGAATTCCACGTCCTCTGTCAGATACCCTAAAGCGTCTTCCAGATTCCGCTCTTCAAACCAGGCTTGGCAGAACGCCTGAAGCGTCGCCTTCGCCGTAACTTGCTGTTCCATCTGTCCTATTCCTCTCTATCCAATACTTTGTGCAATGTCATCCGTAATATGTCTATATCTATAGGCTTGGCCACATGCGCCGTCATTCCTGCTTCCAAAGATGCCTGTACGTCTTCGGCAAAAGCATTGGCAGTCATGGCCACGATCGGGATTGTCCGCGCATCGGGCCTGTCTGTCTGCCGGATACGCGCAGAAGCCTCATATCCGTTCATCACCGGCATCTGTATATCCATCAATATGGCATCGTATTCTCCCGGAGGCGCTTCCTCGAATGCCTGCACCGCCTGCCTGCCGTCCATCCTCAACACAGACTCTGCGCCAAACATTCCCAGCAGCTCGCAGAGGATCTCCGCATTGATATCATTATCCTCAACCACCAGGAACCGCCTGCCCGCCAATTCCTTTTCCCTCTTTGGGCCCAGAGTCTCTGACTCCAGGGAATTCTGCCATTCCTCCGGCATGATCTCGCATTCCAGTTCCACCTGGAATACAGAGCCTTTCGACACCTGGCTTTCAACCGTCAGCCGGCCTCCCATCAGATCTACCAGTCCCTTGGTAATACTAAGGCCAAGCCCCGTCCCTTCTACCTTCTCTGCCGCATGGCTTCGCATAAAGGGCTCGAACAGGCTCTGCTGGAACTCTTGCGTCATCCCAATGCCCGTATCCGTCACTGTAAAACGATAGCAGGTCCATTGTGCTCCTTGTTTTGCAGGCGACTCTTCAACGGCAAATCCGACGGTCCCCCCACTTGGCGTGAATTTTACCGCGTTGCTGAGGATATTGATCAGGATCTGGCTGATACGCAGCGAATCCCCATAAAAATTCTTATGGCTGATGCGTGACTGAATCTCGAATTTAATTCCGGCATCTTTCGCCTGAGGCTCGATGATGGCCGCCAGCTGTCCGATCAGCCCCGGCATATGGATTGCCATATGGTTGATGGTGATCTTGGAATTTTCAATCTTGCTCATATCCAGAATATCGTTGACAAGGCTTAAAAGATGCCTGGAAGATGTCTCGATCTTCTTCAGACAGTCTTTTACCCTCTCCATGTCATGGATATTGGCATTGGCCAGCGTGGTCATGCCTACAATCGCGTTCATAGGCGTACGAATGTCGTGGCTCATGGCAGACAGGAACTCGCTCTTTGCCCTGCTGGCTTCCTGCGCCATGTTCAGGGCATTCTCAAGTTCATGCTTGGCCTCCCGCTCGGATGCCAGCATATCCGTCACATCTGCCCGCACCAGGCAGATCGTGCTATGGTTCTGGTCTCCCCACAATACGTTAATCTGCTTATAGCAGATCTGATCTTCTTCTTGATAGGGAAGGACAAAGTCATATCCTTCCGGCTTTTCTTCCAGACGGCGGATCATGTTTTTCAGTTCAAACTGCTGCCTTGCTTCCTCCTTATTCTCTACCCCATAGAACTTGGCAAAGCCATCTACCGATTTGCTATACTGCTCTAAAATATATGGAGACAGATTTTCCAGCACCGTCTGCCGCGTATACATGATAAACTGCTCGCTTCTGATATTGATAAATCCTGCCAGTTCAAATGTATAGGCGATCATATGCAGCAGACCCTGCTGCTCCTGGATCGACTCCGTAATATCCGTTCTTGACAGGCACACCCTGCCAAGCCTTAAATCGATTGCGGAGACGGTAAGGTTCTTTGCCCATATATTTCCATTCTCATCCATGATAGAAAAGCCAAAAGTGTAGGAGTGTTCCTTCTTTAGCCTATCCATAATATAGCCAGGCTCCAGGCATGCCTGATACTGCTGCCTGTCTTTGGGGACGATCCGGGTCTGAACCATCTGGCTGACCCACTGCGTATGGCTGCCCTGTGCAGGCGGCGCGCAGCAAACCTTGCCGCTGCTTGACAGGATATTATATGTATCATGATGCAGGTCCACGTCCACCACAAAATCATAATCCGTAACGGAGAGACGATGCATGATCCGGTCGGAAATCGTCTGCTCAGTGATATCCGTAACCGTAAGGACTCCGGTAACATCTCCCGTATCCGGAGTTTCCAGCAGGTTCATCTTAAACTGGACATAGCGCCCCTGCTCCTCTTTGGGCAGTTTGACAAAGCATTGCAGAATCTGCTCCGTATCCTTTCTTTCAAATGCGGCCAGGCTTGGCTCATTCAAATACATTTCCAGGAACTTCCTGCGGTCTTTCTCTTCTACAATCAGGCTGCTAAGTCCTGTAAAGAACTTCTCCCTCTCCTCGCCAAACACCTCCAGAAGGCTGGAGTCCGTATAGTCAATGATTTCCAATATCCGATTCCTTGTTATATTGCAGTGCCCCAGCACCAGCGCGTTAGGCCCTGGAGCGCGGTAATGCCGGATAATCAGGTCTTTATACTGGCTGCGCATCCGCTCTTGTGCCTCTATCTCCTCTGTCATATCGTGATAGACGGCATAGACCCTATGGTCGCCACCCTGGTTTTGGATAAGAGAAAGGGTATTTTTTACCCACAGATAGCCATCCTTGCCTTTTTTAATACGGTACACGATCTCATAACTGCTATCACAGCCAGCGATGTACTTTTCCATTGCCTTGCGCACTCTTTCCCTGTCTTCCGGGTGAACTCCCGCCATAGCATCACTGCTGTATAACTCCCATGCATCATCCATATCCATCTCTGTCATAGCGGCAAATCCATCTGATATAAACTCCGGAATCATCGCGCCGTCCTTTTCATAGCGTACGACTGCCACGCCCCCCGGCAAGTGTCTGACCAGCGTCTGAAAATACTGCTCCAGCCTCTCCTTCTCCTTACGCATTTCCACTTCCTGCGTAACATCCCGGACAAACTTGATGTAAGCCGGAATCCCATTCCATTCTGTTTCCTTGAAGCGGGTCTTATAGTACTCCCCTTTCTCTTCCACCCACATCTCATGCTCTTCCCCGTCCGGCTTCTGCGTCTTTAACGAGCAGAAGCTGCAAGGCTCGCTTCTACCCTGAAGCGCTTGATAGCATTTTCTTCCAACGCTGTCTTTACAGTCCTTGAACAATTCTTTGGACTCATTGACATAGAGAAGGTCATAATTCTCCTTGTCTATTACATAGATGCCATCTGCCGTCTCATTGGCAATGCTTTGAAAGAGCCGGGTTTCGGCGGACATTCCCGTAAATACCGCGTAGAACCTGGCATTTTCCGATACCGGCCCCATGCGCCTCCCGTTCAGATGAATCCAGATCAGGCTGCCGTCCTTATGACGCATCCGGTAGGACACATCCAGGACGTCCCCGCTGATCACCGCAGCCTTTGCTGCTGCAAATACCCTCTCCCGGTCCGGTTCATAGATAATGTCCAGGACATTGTTGCGGATCATTTTCTTATACTCTTCTCTGCTGTGCCCAGACAGCATCATCACGCCATCAGAAAAGAAGGTGGGGATAAACTTCTCGCCTTCAACCCTGTAGCTGGCAATTCCTCCGGGTATGGAATTTACCAGATGGCTTAATTCCAGTTCCGTTTCCTTCTGATTGGAAATATTATGGAACACGCAGTGAATCAGAGGGCAGCCGTCCTGCTCTCCGATATATTTCATCTGGGCCCGCACCCATACGATATAGCCTTCCCGATGCTGCTTGCGGAATTCTATCTCGGCAATTCCACGGGTACGGATCACCTCCATAGCCTTATCTACGACCTTCTTAGTATCCTCTTTGTAAGTCAGTCCGGCGGCATCCTGTTTGATCAGCTTCTGGTATTCTTCCACCGTATACCCAGAAAGCTGCGGCACTCCATCTGAAAAGTAGACTGTCTCAAAAATATCCGATACTTTGTAGATTGCCACGCCGCCGGGAATTGCATCCACAATATCCTGCATCTTTTCGTTGGCGCTTGTCAGTTCGTTCTCCAGCCATACCTGCTGGCTGACGTCGCTGTAGACAGCGTAGAGCAGCCGTGTACCATCGTCTTCTCGCTTCATCGTGCCATCGATATGGATATAGTGGTACTTCGCTTCCCTGTCGCTATATAGCCGGAAGGTATGGTGAAGCTCGCGGCCTTCTTCTTTCATTTCTTTAAATTTCTTCTCCAGTTCAGGCATGTCCTCTTGATGAACGCCTGAAAAAGGCATCTTTTTCTCAACTCGGGAAATATGTTCTTTCGAATAGCCTAGTATCTCATAAAAAGCGGGATTGTGATATACCGGGAATATCCTCTCGTCCTCCAGCCGATAGACGCATACGCCGCTGGGGATATTTCGCAAGATTGCCTCTAATTCTTTCTCAAATCCTTTATTCAATTCTAATCCGTTCCTTTCCCAGGTTAAGCGATGCTACTTCGCAATTGCCCACATGCGGACCGGGAGTCCTGTGGCTCCTTCGATTGGAAGAAACGCCACAAATACGATGGCGCCTGCCGGAGGTACCTGATCCAGATTGCACATGACCTCGACCTGCAATTTCCCTTTTCCCAGGAGGTATCTTTCGCATGCCAGATCCCCGGCCTTCTCTGCCAGAGCGGAGGCATCCGTATCCAGCGTCTCATGCCCGTTGGCCGCCGCATTTCTGACTTCATAGATATACTGCAGCGCTTCCATAGACCAGCCCGGGAAATGTTCCCCGCCATTCTCATCTACATTGGAGATTGCATCCATATCCGGCCAACGCTCGCTCCATCCTGTGCGCAGTGCTACAAACGCCCCATCTGGAATATCTCCAAACTTCTCTTCATACGCCTTGATATCCTCCACGGTAACTGCATAGTGCACATCTTCCTTCACCTTCTCGGACACATCGATCACCACGAGAGGATATGCCATATTCCGCACCGTATACTGCTCGCTGAGCGGCTCCCCCTTCACAAAATGTCCTGGAAAATCAATATGCGTTCCAAACTGCCCCGGAAACTTGAAGGTCTGGATCAGACATTCCAGTTCATTTCCCCAGTCATAGGCCGTTTTCCCAAGTTCTACCGCACCTTCCGGTATCCCCGCCCAATAAGGGCTGTGATTGTTCAGTGGATGCGATAATTCTATCCAGCGATACTTTTTCAATTCTTCCAATTTTTCCCATAATTCATACATAATCCCGTCCTCCTCTAATAAAATGCACAAAATTTCTCTCCGTCCAAAAGTCATTATTATCTATTATATACAAATACCGTATTAATTGCAAGAAAAGTACAAAAAAGCAGGCTTTCTGACGAATATATTCAGAAAACCTGCTTGCCTTTACTTTTTTGCCGCCCTAAACGGGAGTTTGACACAGGATTATATCTCTTGTACGTAAAGAAAGGGACTCTGCCCCACCAGTTGAATCATCTGCTTTAGCATACGCCCCTTCTTTAGAAAATATATTTACATATTTGTCTTTTCGTTTATATCACATAGCTTTTCTTTCACATTGCTCACCAATACCTGATAACTCACGTTGACATTTTCCTGAATCAAATAATGAATTGCATCTATTTCTTCTGTCGATGCATATAAATCCTTATAATAATTTTTCCTCCCTTTCATATGACCCATACATCCAATATTAACCTGTTTTAATTCCACTTTATTTTCTACTAATTCTCGGTAGACAATTGGCGATTTTGCAAGTAGCATCTTCCTGTTTTCTGTATAATCTGTTTTATTCCGAAGCAACTGTATTGCGTTTTGCACACTTATAATCTGCAAGTCTATACCCGGCGCTAACATTGAACGAAACACCCGATAAATAAACGTATCTTTACACAATTCATCATCCACAATCACTAATTCGGCTGCACCAACATAATCCATCCACCGAAACACAACCTGTCCATGTATTAATCTGTCATCTACACGAGCAAAAACAATATCCGACATATAGTTACCTCTTCCTACCAGAATATACTAAAGAACTGTATTTTTTGTCAGTTCTATTTTTTTTGGTTTTACATATTGCTTTTCTGTTTTCCAAGCTCTGTTTTCAGAATCCAGCACTCGGATAAAATGCTTCACTCTGTCTCCATATCCTTTTTCAATCAGATTAGTCAATGCATAAGCTCCATTTCCCTCTGTATCTGCATTTTTAATTGCTGAAATCGCAGATGTAAAAAGGTCACAGCCAATGTTGACTTTATTAATTCCAAGCTTTGCGACTTTGGCAAGCCCCTCATCACTCGTACCCGATCCCCCATGTAGAACTAACGGAAAATTATTTGTTGCCTTTTTGATTTCTACAAGCCTGTCAAAATCGAGATATGGCTCTTGCCCTTTATTATATGCGCCATGTGCTGTTCCAATTGCAACTGCCAAACAATCAATTCCTGTCTCATCAATAAACTTTTTTGCCAATTCTGGCTCTGTAAGAGCTGCATCCCGGTCTTCACTGTAATTATTTGCCATACCCACATGTCCAAGTTCCGCTTCCACAGATACTCCAACCGCATGTGCAACTTTTACCAGTTCCTTAACCTGTGCGACATTTTCTTCATATGGTAATTGTGAGCGATCTGTCATAATAGAAGAAACGCCTGCTCTTATACATGAAACGGCTGATTCAAAGTCACTGCCATGGTCATGATTAACCGCTACAGGTACTGTAGCTTTTTCTGCAAGAGATTTCAAATAACGACCAAATAAATCCACATCATAATCGAAGATTAAAGGAATTAATAGAATAATTGGCGAATTCATTTCTTCCGCACACTTAATTGCAGTTCTGGCATTTAATTCTGTCTGTGTCACCGGTGCCGGAACTGCATAATTTTCTTCGTTTGCATGCTCCAGTATTTCTTTCATAGATACTAACATATTCTTCCTCTCTTTCTCAATTATTATCCTATGCTCCAACCTTGCTGCATAATCTAATCACAGCTTTTATATCTTCATCGTTTAATTTCGAAAAATTGCCACATAAATCCCCTATATCCCTCGGTATTCTTTCTACAATTAAATCCAAATCTTTTTCCTGATACCCCAAATCCTCCAGGTATTTTGGAATTCCTATTTCATTCATAAAGTTTTCTACTTTTTGAATCCCGGCTAAAATCGTTCTCTCTGGATCAAATGTGTCATTTTCAACTCCCCATACATTGGTAAAATATCTGACAAATCTTGGAATATCTTTTTTGTATACATATTTCATCCAACCTATTGTGAGCAATCCAACACCCGCTCCATGTGCCGAATCATAAAGTCCGCCAATCTCACCCTGGATACTATGAACTGCATTATCAAGAACACGTCCAACACCAAATTCATTGTTGTGCGCCAGGCGCCCTGCCCACATCAAGTGTGCCCTTGCTTCATAGTTTTCAGGATCTTTCATGACAATCGGTCCGTACCGGATTACCGTCTTTATTACCGACTCATTTAACATATCTGTAAGATAGTTATCATGCCGCTCTGTAAAATATCGTTCGTGTGCATGTACAATTATATCGGCAATCCCACATGCTGTAGGATAAGGCGGCACTGAATAAGTTAATTCCGGATTCATAACCGCAAATGTCGGCCTGTTTTTATCATCATATATAAATCTTTTTAGTTTTGTTTTTTCATCTGTAATAACAGACCCAGCCGATGATTCACTACCCGTTGCAGCAATCGTAAGGATAACACCTACTGGAAGTGGCTGCGGATTCTCTCCCCAATTTACATATAAATCTTCCCATACATCGCCTTCATACACAGCTGAAACCGCAATACATTTTGCAGTATCAATTACGCTTCCTCCCCCAACAGCTAAGATTAAATCAATATTTTCTTTTTTTACTGTTTCAGCCGCATCCAGACAAAGTTGAAGTTTTGGGTTTGGTTCGACTCCTCCAACCTCCAAATATCCAATTCCCTGCTCTTTCAAAGATTTTCTGACAGTTTCAAGCAAAGCGATTTCTGACGGATATACGCCTCCGTAGCTTACAATCATTACTTTTGTTCCACCTGCCGCTTTAACATAAGCCCCAATATTTTTTTCTGAATCTTTCCCAAAATAAAATTTTGTAGGCAAATAATGTTCAAAATTTTCCATTTTTATACATCTCCTTTTACATTTTTGCTTTCATCTCATCCGCCCATTTTTTCAGTCTCTCATCTTCTAAGACTTTTTTATTTAGAATATGGCGAGTATCCCCATCCTTTATGAATGATTTAATTTTTTCATATACGATAAGCGGAGAATTCGCCTGAGCATCGTAGGTGGCCCCACCCAGATGAGAAGTCAACGTCACATTGTCAAGCTGCATCCATGGACTATCTGCGGGAAGAGGTTCGACATCATATACATCCAAAGCTGCTCCAGCAATTTTCTTCGCCGCTAATGCTGCGTACAAAGCCTGATAATCAACCAGTCCTGCCCTTGCTGTATTTACGAAATAGGAATGTGGCTTCATTAATGAAATTTCTTCTTCTCCTACCAAATTCATAGTATCCTTTGTCAAACGCGCATGAATGCTGACAATGTCCGATTCTCTGAACAATACCTCTTTTTCCACCAGGGTGACATTTGTTCCTTCTAAAGCTTCCTGCGTCAGGAATGGATCATATGTAAGTATATTCACTTCAAAGCCCGCCATTTTTTTTGCAACCAGACGCCCTATATTTCCAAAGCCTACCAGACCAAGCGTTTTGCCTTTCATATCCGGTGTGAAATCGCTATTAGGAAAACGAAGTTTTGTGACTCCCTCTTTTATTTGATGATGGCATTTTGCAATATTCCTTATTTCACTTAATATCATTCCAACGGTAAAATCAGATACTGCATTTGCATTTCTTCCTGCTGCATTAAAAACCGCAATCCCATTTTGCGTGGCTGCTTCCAAATCAACATTTTCAACTCCTCCACGCGCTACACCAATAATCCTTAAATTTTTAGATTTCTTCATTATGGCTTCTGAAAACGGACAGAATGTTCCTATCATGATTTCCGCATCTGTATTGTCTTTCAGAATCTGCGGAATTTTCATTCCGTTTGCGCCTTTCTTTTCAACTGCAAGTGCCGCTTCTTGAAACGCATCATCCGTAGGCTCTTCAATCCAGTCTCCTGTTACATAATTTATCTCTCCCATAGAGCGGGCCCCTTGTTCCATTGGTCCTTCCATAGGAAGCATGATCGGAACTCTTTCCAGTACCGTAACAATTTTCATTATTTTGATCCTCCATTTTACTATTTTAAATCAGGTTAAAACAATCCAATCAGTGCACCCAAAAGGCATCCTACAATAATAAATGCCAAAAGGTACAAATATTTCCCTCCTTTTTTCATATACAGGTAGCATCCAAGTGTAACCAAGGCCGGCAGCAGGCCTGGCATCATATTATCCAACATTCCCTGTGCAGTTTCACTTGCCAGCTTAAGCGAAACATTTTGTGCGCACAATGCTCCCAGCATAAACATACCAAGTACACTTGCCCCTGTAATAAAAGCCTGTATTGTTCCATTTTTCAAAATATTCATGATGGAATTTCGTCCAAGATTATATCCCATATAATAAGTGACGAAACCCATAATTATTAAATGAAGCCAGAAAATAGGCTGACCTAAAACACCAATCATCATACCCTTTTGTGCGAATGGCATAAAGAATGACAATAACAATGGCATTGTCGTAACATATACACTATCTCCAAAACCAGCCATCGGCCCCATCATCCCTGTTTTGAACCCATTAATCATTTGATCAGGAATATCTGCTCCTCTTGCCCGTTCTTCTTCCATAACAATAACCGCTCCATTGATACACGCACCATAGCCAGGGTTTGTAATATATGGTGCTTCCAAATGTCTGTGCATAGAAGCTTTTAGTTCTTCCGGATTATTTTCGTAGATTTTAGTTAATGCTGGTATCATACTGTATAAGAATCCCAAGGCATAAAAACGTTCCAGATTTTGTGAAATACGCTGTCTGAAAATCCAACGTCTAATACACTTATTGCGAATTTTTGATGTTACTACGCTTTTGCTTTCCTCAACACTTACCACGTTTTCGTTATTTTCCATTGTTTCCTCCTCCTTTTACGCTTTACTCTTCGTAAACTGCACATGAAGCACTGCCATTGCAATAGCGATTACCGCCAGCGAAACTGTAGACAGACCACCATTAAGTGTCAACAGTATAAAACCAATCACAAAATATGGAAGCAGCTGCTGGCGTCCTATGGCAAGAATCGCCATAACAAAACCGATTACCGGAAGCACTCCACCCAAAACTACAAATCCAGCACTCATCCAGTCCGGAATCATTGCAACTAAAGTAGCTGTATAATTTGCTCCCAGGTATGTAATGATTGCAACCGGAAAAAATCTCAAAATAAAACTAACAAGAAGTGGACCAACTGTTGCATCAAATTCAATTGCCCGAATGTCCAGTTTATCAATATCCTTTTCTGCTTTATGAACCCAATAACCATTTACTACCCGGCGGACATTATCCAAAAGTCCACCCAGGACTCCAAATGGAACTGCAAGCACAACCGCTGTCTCTACATCTAAGCCAGCCGCTAATGCTGCTGGAATCGCAATACAGGATGCCAGTCCATAATCGGATGGCATATTTGCAGCAATTGAAAACGCCCCCATATAAATCAGTTGAATTCCCGCTCCTAAAATAATCCCCTGCGAAAGATCCCCAAAAATAAGCCCAAAAACTGCTCCCAATACAATAGGTGCCTGTAAAATATTTGCCAGCGTATGTTCTGACCAACTGACAAAATAAATCAAACCTACAATAACCGCCAATAGAAACATATTATCACTCATGATTTTCCTCCTTTAGTTTAGAACACTATCTTTTTATCTTCGGGTACCCCCTGGCAATAGATATTAATTCCCTTACCCTTTAACTGCTGCAGAGTCTTTTCTTCTTCCTCTGAAACATAAAAGGTAATATAAATCTTTTTCTTTCCTGCCCCGCTTGGGCCCTGTCCCAAATCTAATTCTTTGTATTTCAGCCCCGCTTCATAAGCAGCATTTGCAGTGGCGACATCATGGAAGATTAACATAACCCGTCCTCGTTCCATTCTTCCTTCTTTGTATAATGCAACAGCCTCATCTGTTGTACATATCAATACTTCTATATTGGGATCTGGCACTGCACAAGTATATAGTTCTTTCATAAATGGATCCTTTGCAACTATATCGCTTACCGCAATAATTGTATCTGCATTCAGAAATTTAAGCCATATAGCTGCAACCTGACCATGAATCAGCCTTGCATCAATTCTTGTTAATGAAATCATATTCCTTATTTCTCCTTCCCTTATTTATGCTTTGATAAATTTTCCAGCCATTCTGTAATATTTGCAACACCTCTTTTTCCAGCGTCAACTGCCATCTTTTGCAATTGTTCCGGAGTACTTTTCCCTCGGCTGGTCAGAACCTCCAACATCATTGGAACATTCACTCCCGATACAACATACATTTTTTCCTCCTTTACTCTGGATGTCATACACACTTGATTAAAAGGGGTTCCTGCCATCAAATCAACGAAAACTATCGATGCCCCAAAGTCCTCATACACCTCTTCAAATGTTTGTCGGAATTCTTCCGGATCATCTCCCGCCTCTAATGCAATGCCAGCACATTTATCTATGCCGCCGGCAATTAATGCTGCTGTATCCAGCATGGACAGTGCAAGAGTCCCATGACTTAATACAATCACCCCGATCATTTCATTCTTGTTTTCATACATCACATACTTTTTCATCTACTTTTCCTCCTTTCCCTCTAAAAGTTTTTTTATATCTGATGCAGTATTCATTTTGAACACCTTATCCACTAATTTATTGCATTTTTTACAATCGAGTTTTGCCAATGATTTTCGGATTTTTAAAATGGATTTTGGTACCGTAGATAATTCATCTATTCCCAACCCTATCCAGAGTGGCAGCAGTCGTCTATCTCCTCCCGCTTCCCCACATATTCCACACTCGATTCCCTCTTTATGTGCGGCTTCTGCAATATTTTTGATTAATTTCAAAACTGCAGGATGATAAATGGTATACAATTCTGAAACCGCTTCATTACCTCTGTCAACAGCCAATGTATACTGTGTCAGATCATTGGTTCCGATTGAAAAAAAGTCTACCTTCTTTGCAAATTCATTTGCCAGAATGGCGGCCGAAGGAATTTCCATCATCATACCAACCGGAATTTTGTCTTTTATCAAAACGCCTTCTTTCCTCAAGGCATCTGCCACATTTTGAAGTTCTTCCTTCGCCGCTTCCAATTCTTCTATTGATGAAATCATAGGAAACATAATAGCCAGATTCCCATATTCAGATGCACGGAGCAATGCACGGAGCTGCGTTTGAAACAGTTCTTTCCTTTTTAGACATAACCGAATTGCTCGAAAACCAAGAAACGGATTACTTTCTTCTTCAATATCAATTGCTTTTTGTGGCTTATCCCCCCCTATGTCGAGTGTTCTTACAATCACTCGCTTTGTACCCATCACCTCCAAAGCTTTTTTATATTCTTGAAATTGTTCCTCTTCAGAAGGTAATGTGTCACGGTTCAAATATAAAAA
This sequence comes from [Clostridium] scindens, assembly GCF_019597925.1. Classification (NCBI taxonomy): domain Bacteria; kingdom Bacillati; phylum Bacillota; class Clostridia; order Lachnospirales; family Lachnospiraceae; genus Lachnoclostridium; species [Clostridium] scindens. Next base: position 2,703,715 of record NZ_CP080442.1, read on the forward strand.
TTCGCTTCTGAAAAGTCCAATTCCTTCCGCACCTTCTTGAAGCGCGTTCCGTGCTTCGGCACCATTTCCAATATTTCCGTAAAGAGAAATTGTCTTTCCATCTCTTGTTTTCGACGGACAGCCAATGTATTTTTTTAATTGATGCACTTCCTCTTCTTGTCTTCGTACATCATCTTTTGCTTTTTCAATTTCTTCCTCTGATGCATGTATAATTATATTGCCTGCGTCCCCATCTAAAATAATCATTTCCTCTGTATCCATATGCTCCATTGCATCTGCAATTCCAGCAACAGCCGGAATACCTAATGATTTTGCAATAATAGCTGCATGTGAAGTCGGCCCACCCACTTCGCTCACAATGCCTTTTACATATGAAAAATCCATTTTCATTGTCATAGAAGGTGTCAATTCATGGGTGACGATAATGCAAGGTTCCTTAGTTGGGATACTCCCAAGTTCTGAATGCAAAATTTCCGAAATCAATTGATTACGAATATCCCGGATATCTGATGCCCGCGCTTGGAACAACTCACTGTCGGATTCACTCATAGTTTTTTCAATGAATTTCAGCTGTTCTTCAACAGCTAACGAAGCATTTTTCTTTTCACACTCAATTTTCTGTTGTACCGGAGATATAAATGAGTATTGATCTTTTAAAATTGCTGCATGCACAGCAAATACTTCCGCTTCTTTACCTCCAACCCTTTTCTTTGCCTCTTTTTCCATTTTTTCTATCTTAGTAATTGTTTTATGGCATGCCTCAATGAAATTGCCTACTTCTGCTTTTACATCATAGATTTTTTCATTTGGAATTTCTTTTTTTTCCTGTTCTATAAAATAAGGCTTTTCCACTGCCATTCCCGGAGATATTGGAATCCCTTTATATTCCTGTTTATCCAATTATTCTTCCCCCAATCCTGCAGCAATTTCTGTTATCATCTTATTGACCGCCTCCCTTTCATCACTACCTTCCACTATCAATTCAATTTCTTTTCCACATTCAATGCAGCTGCTAAGGACGTCAATGATAGATTTCGCATTTCGAATCTGACCATTTGCTGTGTAAGTTATTTCACTTTCAAACTCTTGTGCAATTTCGACAAAATAGTATGCCGGTCTTGCATGTAATCCCATTTTATTCACAATTACAGCCTTTTTCTTAATCATCTTTTTATCTCCTTTTACTATTTTTTTGTTCATTTTCTATTTTTTTTATTATATTTCACCAAATCAAATCAGAAAAGTACGCACTTTTATTTCCATAAGTATCTCAAAAGATACTACTTCATATCAGCGTCCCGCTTTGCACTATGCAAATATAGTTCATCTATTGAAGGAAAGATTCTACAACAAATGTTTTATCACAGCAGGAAATTAGGAAGAAAATGCAGATAATCGAACAGGAACTTAAATCTTCTACATGGAGAGTTTTGGAAACAAATAGTAAGTTTGAATAGACACGAAGTTCTCTGAGAATCATAAACACACAATGACAATGAACAAATGCAGCCAGTTTGGAATACATATGAAAAGAACGAAGTTGATTGTACGTGTTGCCACAGGTAGGGCAAAATCTACTTTTACAACGAAAAGGAACAAACTTTATGCGCCACAATGAGGGCATGTTTTACAATAAAGTAGTACAAAAAAGCCCTGCCTCTTATGAATGAGGAAGGGCACTAAAAACATACTTTTTAAGTTTCAATTTTTATAAACAGATTTAATTTTAGTATAATAATTAAGAATCTAAATTGTCTACGGAAAAGGGAGAAGAGGTACTGGTATTGTTTCTTTCACTATATTTAAATCCCCAATTAACCAATGATTCTAATACCGGAATGAATTCTTCTCCAATTGGAGTTAAAGAATACTCAGTACGAGGTGGAACTTCGGGATACACTTTTTTGATGAGCATTCCATCATCCAGTAATTGACGCAAATTATTCGAAAGAGTGCGTTGAGTAATTCCGGGATTGTGATATAAAAGTTCTCCAAAACGTTTGGGGCCACTGGCTAAATAAAAAATAATATGTAGTTTCCACTTGTTAGTTATAACCTTTTGGGAGCATTCAATGCTCATAATAATTGAATTTTTCATGAGAAAATTGTAACATATTTAATTTTAATTGTAAATAAATGAAAAACTTGAGTTTCCGCAGTTATATCCACAGAACCGATATTTCTGTTTCTAAATATACAAATACCGTATTAATTGCAAGAAAAGTACAAAAAAGCAGGCTTTCTGACGAATATATTCAGAAAACCTGCTTGCCTTTACTTTTTTGCCGCCCTAAACTACATCTCCATCATCAAAGGGATCTCCACATTCTGGGCAGAACTTAGGCGGATTCTTCATATCTTTCGGTTCCCAGCCGCATTTATCACAGCGGTATTGGGGGACTCCCGCCGGCTTCTTCGCTCCGCACTCTGTACAGAATTTGCCCTTGTTCACCGTCCCGCAGGAACACGTCCAGCCCTCCTCAGGTATCGGCTTGGGCGCGCCGCATTCCTGGCAGAACTTTCCAGTATTCCCTGCCATGCCGCAGGCACAGGTCCACCCATCCATCACGGGGGTCCCGGGCTGATAAGGCGCTGCCTGAGGTTTGACATTCTGCGGTCCTTGCCCCGTCTGCTGCCCCATCTGGTAAAGGTTCTGCGCATTCATGCCTCCCAGCGTTCCTGCCATTCCCATGCCCATAAAAGCCATGGCCGGACCTGCATTCTCATTCTTTGCCGCCGCCTGCATTGCCGCCGCCTGCGCCTGCGCCAGGTGGGCCGCTGCCATGGTCGGATCCTTCATCACTGCCGTCCGCTGCAGTTCCTTAATATATGCCTCATCCTCCTCGGATGCGGTCACGCTGTTCACACCTATGGATACGATCTCAATTCCCCGGATGTCCTCCCATTTATCCGACAGGACTTCCTTCAGGGCATCTGCCAGTTCCATCGTATGGCCCGGCAGCGCGCTGTAACGGACGCCCATCTCGGATATTTTGGCAAATGCGGGCTGGAGCGCTGTCAAAAGTTCGCTTTTGAGCTGGCTGTCCAGATCCTTTGTCGTAAATTCATCGTCCACATTGCCGCATACATTCTTATAGAATAGGATCGGATTGTTCAGCTGATAGGAATATTGTCCAAAACACCGGATCGCAATATCCATATCCAGCCCGATATTATGGTCTACGACTCTGAATGGCACCGGATTCGGCGTGCCATACTTATTTCCCATCATTTCCTTTGTGTTAAAGAAATAGACCCTCTGGTCGTTTCCAGTCTCTCCGCCCATCGTAAAACGTTTCTTAAGGGTATTCCAGGAATCCAGAAGCCCTTTTCCAAAACCTCCGTAGAATATGGTGGGCTCTGTAGAACTATCCCAGATGAACTCGCCCGGCTCGGATGAAAATTCCACCACCTTGCCCTGTTCTACGATCATCATGCACTGCCCCTCGTTGACTGCTATGACAGAGCCATTACTGATAATATTGTCGCTTCCCTTTTTATTGGAGCCTCTTCTGGTCGTACGTTTGACTCCCTTGGTCACGATCACTCCGTCCTCCAGAGAATCGCAATAGAAGTATTCCCTCCACTGGTCTGCCAGCACTCCTCCAACTGATCCTAATGCCGCTTTAATCAATCCCATATCTGTATCCTCCTGCTCTAAAATTTACCGCTGGCGCCGCCATGCATATTCCCATGCTTATCCTTGTGCAGCGTGGTCTTGTTACGACTGCCATAATTCTGTCTGTTGTCCTGCTTTTGCTCGATCGGCTTCTTCGTGATGCTGCTGGTAAGAAAGATATCTCTCTTGCGTATCTGAGACGCAGCATCTCCTCTCTGGTAGCCCTGGGCGTCTTTCTGCATATTTGCCGTCTTCATCCCGGACTTCAGGGATGCCATATAAAGTATGGTCAGAATCAGTCCGCAGACAAGTGCCGGTATGATATAATCCTCCGGGCCTTTCGGCTCCTTAGGTTTTGCGTCCGTTTCTTCCGCCGTTTCTTCTGCCTTTTCTTCCTGCTTGCTCTCTGCCTCCTTCTGCCCATCAGCGATAGCAGAGGCCAGGGCGTCGCCGAGTTTATTTTCTTCTTTTTGCGGATTCAGATTGCGCTCAAGCGTCTTATTAAGTTCCTTCAAGTAAGATTGAAATCCCTGATAGTACTGGTCAGAGGAAAAATATCCGGATGCCGCGTGATCTCCCAATGCGGACAAGTCGTAATCGGAAAACATGGTCATGGCCGCCCCGTTGGTGGAGATTGCCCATTCCCTGCTACCCATGTCCAGCAGAAACATGATTCCGTCTTTCCCTTCTCCAATCCCATATCCTCTATTCACATACTGCAGGTCAGCCTCCGCCTGGGCTGTGCCTTCCTGCCTCCGATTCTCCGTCATCAGCACAATGTCTATCTGGTATTGCTGGATCAGTTCATCAATCTGGCTTGACAGCTGAGTCTCATCATAATCCGACAGAATCCCTGCATCATCTATGACTTTGGGCAGATCCGTCCCTTCGCTGGCCGCCACTGGAATGACATTTGCAACTAGCAGGCATAGGGCTGCCACAATCAACCGTAATCTCTTCATCATCTTCTACCCTTTCCTACAATTATAAAAATAAGCGGACAAGCATGATCAGCAAGTATACCACAATACTGCTTCCGGCAAAGAAGCCCAGGGCATTCTTCCAGAACAGCCCCGAATCAATCGGCAGCTCGCCTACCAGTTTCCCGGTCTGTCCATTCATGGCAAACCGATACATCTTGTCTTTATACTCTACCTTCACTACCCAGACAGGCAGCAGCGCGTAATGAACCGCTCCATTGGTGCAGCCGATCTGCGAATTCTTCAGCATCAGGATGTCATACTCCTTCTTGTCAACGGACTGCTTTAAAATGTCCTGGAAACTGGTCTTGATCCGCTCCTGCGCCCTGCCGCGACTCTCATCTTTGGAAACGTCGTACTTGATCGCTTCGTAGCCGGACAGGTATGCCTCGTCAAACGGAACGGCCTTTGACATATCATATGGCTCAATAGATTCCATATAGGCGTCGTCCATTTCCACAGATCCATCCACCGGTACATAGTCAAAATTCACGCAGCCTTCCCTGGATACCAGATAATAGTCTGTCTGTATGTATTCGTACTGCTGATCCTTCCATTTCCTGATCCTCTGTCCATTATAATTAATGGTTCCCTCTGCCTGGCAGCTGAACAGCCAGAAAGGAACGTAGATTCCTGTGATCTCCTTGATCTTCTGGTCGCTTTGGAAGGATCTTGGAAGCAGCGACTTCTTTTTGCAGAATCCTTTATATGCTTCTTTTGCTGCTTTCGCATCCAGCTGGAACGGCACGATAAGATCCGGCTTAAATCCCCCTGATACCTGTTCCGGAAGAATGACCGGGCTGTCGCAGTATGGACATTTGGTTGCGGCCGTCGTCTCCTGCGCCTCGATCTCACCGCCGCAGGATGGGCATTTGTATACTCTGCTTCCATCCTCTTTGACCACCCATTCGCCTGACCGTCCAAAGTCGGTGGCTCCCCAGTCGTAGGTATCTTCTTTCTGCTCCGTGGACTCGACCGCCTTCGCATATTCCCGGTAGGTCTCCATATCCATCTCGTTGTCGCAGCTCGGGCAATGAAGCTTCTGGGTGTCGCTGTTGAACACCAGGTTTCCGCCGCAGCAAGGACACTTATACTCTTTTACGCTCATGCTCTTCTACCCCTTTACCTTATGTAAGCCTAATTATAGATAGTATATCATAGATTGTTTCTGTTTTGTATAACTGTCAGCATACAAAAAATCATTTCCATTATTTTACAGAGGAAGGCCAGCGCTTCTAAGATGCGCTGGCCTTCCTTCTATTCCCGCAGGCTTAGGATCCCTTCCATAAGAATCTTCACATCGTCCAGAATATAGTCGAATGCGCCTGCCTTATAAAGATTTATTATAATCATCCCGATCGGGACCGCAAAGATCATTCCAAAAATACCGCCTGCCTTGTATCCAATATATAAAAACAAAAGGGTCAGAAGCGGCCGCATCCCCATACTGTCCCCCACCAGTTTCGGCTGAATCAGCTGCCGTACCAGCTGGGTGACCCCATAGAGGATGATCAGGCCCACCACCATCCGGTAGTCTTTCACCAGAAGCTTATACAGCGCCCACGGTATCAGAGCGGTTCCTGTCCCGAAAAACGGGAGGAAATCCAGGAATGCGATGAGCAGCGCAAGTAAGAAATAGAAGTGTACCTTCAGAATTACAAAGCCGATTACCAGAATCAGGCATACCACTCCCATAATCTTAAACTGGGCTTTAAAATAACCGCCTACCGCAAACTTCAGATTGTCGATCACCATGCTCATGCGGCGCACGACCGGTTCCGGCGATACCTTCTTCGCCCACTCGATCACCTCATCCCTTTCCGCAATGAAGAAATAGGCTGAGATGAATGTAACGATAGTTGCTATTAAGACGGATGGAATCCGTTTTGCGACGTTTCCGGCAGCCGCCACCGTAGGCTCGCTGATCCTTCCCATCAAGTCGCCCATAGTCTTATCCAGATTGCTGGTCATGGTATGCCATGCATCCTGAAGGCCCGCCGGAAGCACTTTGAACACGCCATTTAAGCTGCTCCCAATCTCTCCAAATCCGGACTCCAGGTCCTGATACATCTTTGGCATGTTCTGGATCAAAGATGCGATCTCTTTCCAGAGCTTGCTTCCGATAAAATAGATCAGGATCCCGACTGCCCCTAATACCGCGATGATAATTAATGCGGAGCCCAGCTTCTTAACGATTTTCACCCGCTTTTCCAGCCAATTGACGATTGGGCTGGCAATATAGGAGATAAACCATCCGATCACGAATGGCATAAAGAAGCCCAGCAGCCGGAAGCCTACATAGATGAACAGGATCGTCGCTATCAGGCTGAAGGTCAGGCTCACGATCACCTTCCAATAGGGACGGGTATCATGCAGCTGTTCCTTAAAGTTCGTCTCCATATGGCTACTCCACCTCTTCTTTGCCCAGCAATTCCGTCTCTACAAACGTCCAGATATCGTCTTTTCCCTGCTTGGTCACAGAGGAAAATGGAATGACCTTGGTTCCCGGAACAAGATTAAGCCCTTGCCTTACTGCCTTCAAATGCTTGTCAACCTGGCTTCTTTTAATCTTATCCAGCTTTGTGGCTATGATGATCGGATTGTACCCTTGTGCCACGATCCAGTCGTACATCATCTTGTCATTGGCAGAAGGATCATGGCGGATATCAATCAGCAGGAATACCGCTTTTAACTGGGCGGATCCATGCAGATACCGTTCGATCAGCTTGCCCCATTTTGCCTTCTCCTGTTCGGATACCTTCGCGTATCCATACCCGGGAAGATCCACCAGATACAGTTCTTCATTGATATTGTAAAAATTGATGGTCTGGGTCTTTCCCGGAGTCGCCGATATCCTGGCATAGGACTTGCGGTTCATCAGCGCATTGATCAGTGATGACTTCCCTACATTTGATTTCCCCGCAAAAGCGATTTCCGGCAGCTGATTGTCCGGCAGCTGGCTGGTTAGCCCGCACACGGTTTCCAAATTTATATTTCTGATAATCATTCTATTTCCCTTTCCTATTCTGCCAAAGCGATTTTCAATACCTCATCCATATGGGATACTGGAATAATCTCCAGCCCCCTGGTAATCTCCGAAGAGATCTCCTCCACATCCGGCTCATTCTCCTGCGGAACGATCACCGTGCGGATGCCTGCGTTCTTTGCTGCCAGCAGTTTTTCCTTCAGTCCGCCGATAGGAAGCACGCGGCCTCTTAAGGTGATCTCCCCGGTCATGGCAACATCTGCCCGTACCTTTCTTCCGGTGATCGCCGACATCATAGCAGTGGCCATGGTGATTCCGGCAGATGGGCCGTCTTTTGGAACGGCGCCTTCCGGTATGTGGATATGTACGTCATGCTCCTTGAAGAAATTTTCCTCTATCTTATGCTCTTTGCTGACAGAGCGGATGTAGCTGATGCCGGTCCTTGCGGATTCCTTCATTACGTCTCCCAATTGCCCGGTCAGCAGGATCTCACCCTCGCCTGGCATGACATTCACTTCAATCTGAAGCGTGTCTCCGCCTACGCTGGTCCACGCAAGGCCACGGACGATACCGATCTCATCCGCCTTATTGGCCATCTGGTAGATATACAGTTCCTTGCCAAGATAGAGATGGAGGTTGCGCTCGGTCACATGAACCGCCTTCTTCTTTGTCTCCAGGATCTCTCTGGCTGCTTTCCTGCAGATGTCCCCGATCTTACGCTCCAGCTGCCTGACTCCGGCTTCCTTTGTATAGTTGCGGGCCATCTTCCACAGCGCGTTCCGGCTTATGGTCAGCTGATCCGGCGCAAGGCCGTGCCGCTCCAACTGCTTTGGTATCAGATGCTCGATGGCAATATGCATCTTCTCATTCTCCGTATAGCTGCTGACTTCAATGACTTCCATCCGGTCCAGAAGCGGACGCGGGATGGTCTGAAGCGTGTTTGCCGTGGTGACAAAAAGCACTTCGGACAAGTCCATCGGAACTTCCAGATAATGGTCCCGGAACTTGCTGTTCTGCTCGCTGTCCAGCACTTCCAGCAGTGCGGAGAAGGTATCTCCTTTATAATCATTGCTCACCTTGTCAATCTCATCCAGCAGCATCAGAGGATTCTTAACACCCGCATGCTTCAGCGCGCTGGCAATTCTTCCTGGCATGGCCCCTACATAGGTCTTCCTGTGTCCCCGGATCTCCGCCTCGTCCCGCACGCCTCCCAGGGAAATACGCACATAAGGCTTTTTCAGCGCCCTGGCCAAAGACTTGGCGATGGAAGTCTTGCCAGTACCCGGAGGCCCGACCAGGCACAGGATCGGGGAATCTCCCTTTTTCGTCAGCGCCCGGACTGCCAGAAATTCCAGCACCCGTTCCTTGACTTTCTCCAGGCCATAGTGATCCTCGTCCAATACCTTCTTGGCATAGGCGATATCCTTGTGATCTCTGCATACTTTATCCCAGGGCATTTCCAGCATGGTCTCGATGTAAGTGCGGATCACTCCCACTTCCGCAGGGCTGTTCATGGAATTCTTAAACCGCTTGATCTCCTTGCCAAGCTTCTCCTTGACTTCCTTGGGAGCCTTTAAGGCATCTGCTTCCTGCTGGAATTCTTCCGCGTCTGAGAGCGTATTGTCATCTCCTAATTCCTCGCGGATCAGCTTCATCTCTTCCCGCAGAATGTACTCCCGCTGGTTCTTGTCCACGCGCTCCTTGACTTTTTTCTGAAGTTCTTCCTTTACATTGAGGATCTGTATCTCGCTCACCAGCTTATAGGACAGAAGTTCATAGCGCCGCATCAGATCCGGCTCTTCCAGCAGCTGCTGGGCATCCGTATAGGAAAATGGCATGTTGGCGGCTATGACGTCTACCAGTTTTTTCAATTCGTCGATATTTTCAATTTGAACCGCCAGTTCCTTGGACAGTTTCGGATCTTTTAAAAGATATTCCTTGAAAATGTCCTTCATCCCCCGGATCATGGCGTCCAGATTCATAGGATTCTTTTCAGCGCCCGTATCCTCAATGGATGTATCCGTGTCCGGAATCACCGTTACATTGGCCCTCATATAAGGCTCTTCGAATTCCATCACGTTGATGCAGGCCCTTGATTCTCCGGATATTAGCACCCGAAGCATTTTCTTAGGTAATTTGACTACCTGCCTGATGGTTGCGACGCAGCCGGTCTGGTACACATCCGTTACCCCCGGGCTCTCCGTCTCTACATCTTTTTGGGCTGTCAGGAATATCTTCTGGTCTCCCAGCATGGCTTCCTCTATCGCCTGGATAGACTTGGGCCTGCTTACGTCAAAATGACGCACCATCTCCGGCAATATGGACAGTCCTCTTAATGCTACCATAGGAAGGCTTAATGTTTCTCTGTTCATATACTATTCTCCCAGTTATAAAACAGGCGGGCACAAACGTCTTTCTTGCACCCGCCATACTATTTTATGCACTCTCAGATCTGACGGATGCATGCTCGCATTCCGGTTCTCCGATTCCTTTTACAACATCTTCTGTAATCCGGCATGATTTTAAGGTCTCATCAGATGGAGCCTTGTACATGATATCCATCATGATATTCTCCATAATGGCACGAAGCCCCCTTGCGCCTGTCTTCCGCTTAAGGGAAGTCTCTGCGATCGCTTCCAGCGCTTTTTGATCAAAGATCAGATCCACGCCGTCTAATTCCAGCAGTTTCTGGTACTGCTTTACAATCGCGTTCTTTGGCTCTGACAGAATCTGCATCAGCGCTTTCTTGTCCAGCATCTCCAATGCGACTGTCACCGGCATACGGCCTACCAATTCAGGGATCAGTCCGAATTTCACCAGATCCTGAGGCAGCACCTGCGCAAGCAGCCTGTCTACATCATTCTCATGCTTCTTTGCAATATCGGCGTTAAATCCGATGGATTTCTGGTCAATACGCTTTTCAACAATCTTATCGATACCTTCAAATGCCCCACCGCAGATGAACAGGATGTTGGTCGTATCAATCTGGATCAGTTCCTGATGAGGATGCTTCCTTCCTCCCTGAGGAGGAACATTGGCAACCGTGCCCTCCACGATCTTAAGCAGGGCCTGCTGCACGCCTTCGCCGGAAACGTCCCTTGTAATTGAGGGATTCTCGGACTTTCTGGTTATCTTATCAATCTCATCAATATAGATGATGCCGTATTCTGCGCGCTCGATATCGCCGTCCGCAGCCTGGATGATCTTTAGAAGAATATTCTCCACATCTTCTCCTACATACCCTGCCTCCGTCAGCGCAGTCGCGTCTGCAATGGCAAACGGAACATTCAGGATCTTGGCCAGGGACTGGGCAAGCAGCGTCTTCCCGCAGCCAGTAGGCCCCAGCATCAGGATGTTGCTCTTATTCAGTTCTACCCCCATATCCTTCTGGGCCATAATCCGTTTATAATGATTATAGACAGCCACAGAGAGTACTTTCTTTGCCTCTTCCTGGCCGATCACATACTCATCCAGAAATTCTTTGATCTCTTCTGGCTTCAGGAGATTGATGTCAGCGAATGGATTCCAATGCCTTCCATCATCATATTCAAATTCTTCTTCTATAATCTCTGCGCAGACATCGATGCACTCGTCACAGATATAAGCCCCATTGGGGCCTGCAATCAGTTTTCTCACTTGGTTCTGCGTCTTATTGCAGAACGAGCATCTCACCTGATCGTCGTTCTTTCCTACCATACTCTCACCTCATAATAATAAGGACCGATGCGCAAGACTAACGGCTCTTGATTACTTCGTCAATTAAACCATATGCTTTCGCTTCTTCCGCAGACATGAAATTATCCCTCTCTGTATCGATCCGGATAACGTCAAGCGGCTGTCCTGTATTCTCTGCTAATATCTGATTTAATTTTTGACGGGTCTTTAATATATGTTCAGCGGCAATCTGAATCTCCGTTGCCTGTCCCTGTGCGCCGCCTGATGGCTGATGGATCATGATCTCTGCATTCGGAAGAGCCAGCCTCTTGCCTTTGGTTCCCCCTGCCAGCAGGAAAGACCCCATGCTTGCAGCCATTCCGATACAGATCGTCTCAATATCGCACTTGATATACTGCATGGTATCATAAATTGCCAGTCCGGCTGTCACAGATCCTCCCGGGCTGTTGATATACAGATGGATATCCTTTTCCGGATCCTCTGCCTCAAGAAATAGCAGCTGTGCCACAATCACGCTTGCAGACACATCCGTCACTTCCTCGCCCAGAAAAATAATTCTGTCTTTTAATAATCTTGAATAGATGTCGTAGGAGCGCTCTCCGCGGCTTGTCTGTTCAATGACATAAGGTACTAAACTCATGTGTATGCCTCCTAACTACATGTTGCTTGTATGGGCCTATTTTTCAACAGCATTCTCTACCAGGAAAGTTACGGCCTCCTGTACTGCCATATCTTCCTTCATCTGCTTCTTTTCATTCTCGCCCATGAATTCTTTCAGTTTGTCTACTTCCATTTTATAGCTTTCCGCCATCTTAGCCAGCTCTTCATCCAGTTTTTCATCGCTGATCTCGATATTCTCTGCCTTTGCGATCGCTTCCAGCACAAGGCGGGTCTCAATGCGCTTGATCGCCTGCGGGCGCAGTTCATCCATCATCTTGTCGGCAGTCATTCCCGTAAACTGGAAGTACTGCTCCAGGGAAATGCCCTGTGACTGGATTCTCTGTGCGAAATCATCGGCCATCTGCATAACCTGAGTCTCGATCATCGGCTGAGGAATCTCATACTGCGCATTCTTGACTGCAGCATCTACAGCCTGGTCTTCCTGCTTTCTCTTTCCTTCGGAAGCCTTCTGATCTTTAATCTTTGCCTTAATATCAGCCTTATATTCCTCTAATGTATCAAATTCAGAAACTTCTGCTGCGAATTCATCATCGATTTCCGGAAGTTCCTTTGCCTTAATCTCATGAACTGTGCATTTGAATACTGCTTCTTTGCCTTTCAGGTCCTCTGCATGGTAATCTTCCGGGAAAGTAACCTTGACTTCCATCTCCTTCTCGGCTTCTGCGCCTACCAGCTGTTCCTCGAATCCAGGAATGAAAGAGCCTGAGCCGATGGTCAGAGGATAGTTCTCCCCTTTTCCGCCTTCGAAGGCTACTCCGTCAACAAAGCCTTCGAAGTCCAGGATCACTTCGTCCCCATCCTGTACCGGACGGTCTGTTACGGTGATCGTTCTTGCATTCTTCTCTGCTTCTTCCTGAATCTTGGCATCCACTTCCTTCTGCGTCACGCGCGTAGATACCTTTTCTATCTCCAGTCCTTTATACTCGCCAAGCGTCACTTCCGGCTTTGTCGCAACGTCGGCCGTGAAGATGAATGGCTTTCCTTTTTCGATCTGTACCACATTGATCTCCGGTCTTGATACGATATCAAGTTCCGCTTCATCATAAGCTTCTGCATATGCCTTTGGAATCAGTTCATTTGCAGCGTCATCATAGAAGATCTCTGCGCCGTACATCTTCTCGATCATCTGGCGCGGAACCTTTCCTTTGCGGAAGCCTGGCAATGAAATCTTGTTCTTTTGCTTCATATATGCACTCTGAAGCGCTTTCTCTAAATCATCGGCAGGAACTTCGATGGTAAGTTTTGCCATGTTTTTCTCTAACTTTTCTACCTGTAAACTCATTTACTATTTCCTCCTGTTTCTATCCCGCCCTTCGGTAGTCGAAAAGATGGGCATACTACATTACATTCACCCCAGAAGTATAACACAAACATCTGTAAATATCTAGCCTTGAATTTCATCTAAGCGAAGTATTTTTAAGACCAGGCTGTTCATATCATCCTCGTCGATGGAATATTCATGATTCTTATCTGCCTGCACATGCAGGATGACCGTTTCTTCTTCTCCATATGCAGTGTCCTGGTAGGCAGCGTCCAGCAGTTCGTAAGCATGGTTGACAATATCATTCAATACCTGCTGCGTCACCTCTTCCGTGGTTCCCTCATAGCCTCCCTCTTTGATCTTCTGGGTAATCTTGATGGAATCTTGCGAAAGAGACTGCTGGAAGTTTACGAACACATCCGAAGGCTGTATGGATACCGGCACTTCGTACTCCCTTTTTCCGGTTTTTTCCGCCTTTCCTACATCATAACGCATGGTAGCGAATATCTTGGACACCAGATCTGCAAACTGTGCCGTCTTGGTCTCGTTCATCTCAATCTCACTGGTGATATTGGCTGCCACAAAGTTATCGATGGACTGCTGATACTGACGCATCAGAGAATTCTCCGTAGCATCCTCCATGTAGGTCCTGGCCCTTGATGTATCACCCTGAAAAGTCAGATCCAGCAAAGCCTGCGTATATCCGGAGGCATCAAAATCCTTGCCGCAGCCCGTGACAAAGAGCGCCAGCATAAGAACCAGCGCCATAATCCGGAATATTTTTTTATATCTTTTCATACGCAATCGTCTCGCCAATCTCTTTTGCCTTTTCGCTTCCCGCCAGTACCTCAATCAGCTTAAGGGCAAAATCGACTGCCGCGCCTGCGCCGCGTCCGGTGATAACATTGTTGTCCACCGTTACCGGAACCTTTGTGATGACCGCTCCCTGGATATCCTGCTCCACAGTAGGATGGCATGTAATACGCTTGCCCTTCAAAAGGCCAAGGTTCGCCAGCACCGTAGGGCCCGCACAGATCGCGCCGATATACTTTCCTTCTTCAAAGAAGTCTTTTACGACCCTGCGCACGCCTGAGTGGGCGTCCAGATTCAGCGTTCCCGGCATGCCGCCCGGAAGAACGATCATATCTGACTCCACAAAATTCACCTCTTCAAACAGGTCTTCTGTCTGAACATTGATCCCATGCGCCCCATGGACCGTGTATTCTTCGGTAATCGAAACAGTATCTACATAGATCTGGGCTCTTCTGAGCAGATCTACCGCTGTCAAGGCTTCAATTTCTTCAAATCCGTCTGCTAAAATCACACTTACTTTTTTCATTGAAATCATCCTCCTTAATTTTACATATTAACACCGTTTACATTTTGTGTAAACTATATTATGATTGCTTTAAACATGGTACGATCATCCAGACTGGAGGTTGGAAGCTTATGGAAATAGAACGCAAGTATCTTGTACCTATACTGCCCGATAATCTAGAGGAATACCCCTGCCGCGTCATAGAGCAGGGATATCTGAATACAGAGCCCGTCATCCGCATCCGGCGGGATAACGATAAGTATGAAATCACTTACAAATCCAAAGGCTCCATGGCAAGGCAGGAATATAATCTCCCTTTGACCCGGGAAGCCTATTATCACCTTTTGCCCAAAATAGACGGACATCTGATTCAAAAGAAGCGTTACATGATCCCTCTTTCCGGCGGATTGACCGCTGAACTGGATATATTTGAAGGCCGGCTTGCGCATCTGGTCCTTCTGGAAGTTGAATTTCCTACAGAAGAAGACGCCAATACCTTTATTCCTCCCGCCTGGTTCGGAGAAGACGTAACCTTTTCCGGAAAGTTCCACAACAGTTATCTCAGCACGCTGTGATAGCAACATTTTGTTGCTTTTTCCCAAAAAGAAACGTTTTGATGCATAGATATCTATTTATTAGGTAAATTGCTATACTAACAAGTGAAATGACTTGTGGGGGTTAACGATTATGCCTAATATACAGCTGGCCAATAACTTAAGATATCTAAGAAAACAACATAATCTGACACAGACGACCTTAAGCAATATGCTCAACATTTCCAGACAGGCTTACTCGAACTATGAGACAAGCAAGCGTACTCCAGATCTCGATTCGCTGCTTCACCTGGCCGGATTCTACCACGTCAGTCTCAACGATCTAGTCCTTGGCAGCCTGAAAGACAAGCATGTCACTACATCAGGCATATCTGAGGATACGATTCCCTATGCCCTCGCAACAGATAAAAAGACCGGCAATTCCATCTATCTCACGGATGAAGAAGTAGATATGATTCTTAATTTCCGCACCCTTTCTAATGAGAATAAACAGATTATTACCGGCTTTCTACACTCCAATTCCAAACATTCAGATTAATCAGCTAACGCAAATCCATCATGAACGGCTATCATGGCCTGCTCGATGTCATCCTCTGCAACCAGTACGGTAATCCGGATCTCGGAAGTCGAGATCATGTTGATGTTGACCCTTGAGTTGTACAGAGATTCAAACATCTTTGCCGCCACGCCAGGATTGCTCATCATTCCGGCTCCAACGATGGAAAGTTTTGCCACCTTCTCATTCCATGTGATATCCTGAATCGTCAGCCTCTTCTTATTTTCCTCCAGAATCCTGATCGCATTCTCCAGGTCATCGGATGCCACCGTAAAGGAGATGTCTTTCGTCCCTTCTCTTCCCACTGACTGAAGAATAATATCCACATTGATATTGTTGCCAGCAAGAGTGTCAAAGATGCGGAACGCGATTCCTGGCTTGTCTTCCACTCCTATGACTGAGATTCTGGCAGTATTCTTATCGGCCGCCACGCCTGTCACTAATAGTTTTTCCATTTCGCTTGCCTCCTTGACTACGGTTCCCTCTGAGCGGTTCAGGCTGGACCGTACCACTAATTCTACGTTATATTTCTTCGCCATTTCCACAGATCGGTTGTGAAGCACCTTTGCGCCAAGGCTAGCCAGTTCCAGCATCTCATCATAGGTTATCACGTCTATCTTCTTTGCATCCTTCACAATTCTTGGGTCTGCCGTATATACGCCGTCCACGTCGGTATAGATCTCGCATTTATCCGCGTGCAGCACCGCTGCCAGCGCTACTGCCGTCGTATCAGAGCCGCCCCTTCCAAGCGTCGTGATATCGTCATATTTATTGACGCCCTGGAAGCCCGTTACAATTACGATCTTCCTGGAATCCAGCTCGTGGAGGATCCTCTCCGTATCCACGCGCTTAAAACGAGCATTTCCGTAGCGGGATGTGGAATGCATCATTACCTGGAACGCATTCAGGGATACTGCCGGCACATCCAGGGCATGCATTGCCATTGCCATCAATGATACGGATACCTGCTCGCCTGTTGACAGAAGCATATCCATCTCCCTTTTTTTTGCCTTAGGATTGATGGCATTTGCCATTTCGATCAGATTGTCCGTCGTATCCCCCATGGCAGAAAGCACGACCACAATGTCATGTCCTGCTTTATAGTCCTCAATGCAGCGCTGGGCCACATTGAAGATTCTCTCCTTGTTGGCCACAGAACTGCCGCCAAATTTCTTTACTATTAACATATATCCTCCTGCAGCAAGTGCCCGATTAATTGATATCCGTCCGGCCAGTTCCTGCCGGCCGCATAAGCCGTCTTCTCATTATACGCCTCCGGGCCTGCTTCTTCTTTCGTACTGTCATACAGAAGATAGGGAACCGGCTCCCCTGTATGGGTGCGTACCTCAATGGGCGTTGGATGATCCGGCAGAAGCAGAAGCCTGAATTCTTCTCCCGCCTCTCTAAGTCCATCCACTACGATGCCCAGTACTTTTTTATCTATATTTTCTATCGCGGTAATCTTATCCTTTATATTTCCCTGATGTCCCATCTCATCGGGCGCCTCCACGTGAATATACGCGAAGTCATAGCCGTCTTTTGTAAGTGCGCCGACTGCCGCCACGGCCTTCCCCTCGTAATTGGTATGCAGGCCTCCGTTGGCGCCTTCCACGATGATGCGGTCCATGCCCGCTCCCACCGCGATTCCTTTTAACAGGTCAACCGCCGAGATCATCACGCCGCGCTTGCCGGTACGCTCCTCAAAGGAGGTCAGCGCCGGTTTCTTTCCCGCGCCCCAGAACCAGGCCGAGTTGGCCGGATGAAGGCCCTCGCTTCTACGCTTTACATTGATCGGGTGATTTTCCAGGATATCATAACTTTTCTTCATCATGTCCCTAAGCACCTCGTCTTGCGGAAGGTAATCCCCGATTCTTTTTGTGAGAATATCATGAGGAGGCGTCAGTTCCACCACGTCCCCATTCTTCCAGATCAGAAGATGACGGTAGCTGGTTCCGGCGTAAAAACGGTATCCTTCCTTCTCAAGGCCTTCTCTTAAGGCTTCCAGAAGGATCGCCGCATCCTCGGTACTAATCTCATCGGAACTGTGGTCGATGATCGTCCGGTCTTCATAGGCGCAGTCTTCCTCCGACAACGTCACGATGTTGCAGCGGAAAGACACGTCCGTCTCTTCCATATCCACGCCGATGCTTAGCGCTTCTAACGGAGAACGTCCGGTATAATATACCTTTGGGTCATAGCCCATGACTGCAAGATTGGCCGTATCGCTTCCCGGAGCCATTCCTTCCGGAACCATGGAGGCCATCCCCACTTCGGATACCTTGGAAAGACAGTCCATCACAGGCGTCGCCGCCGCTTCCAGCGTCGTCCGCCCGTTCAGTTCCAAAAGAGGCCTTCCTGCCATCCCGTCGCTAAGCAATACCACATATTTCATAATCTCTCTCCTATTCCTTCTGGTCTTCTATACGTATCATATGTAAGATCTGCTCCTTGTAGATGTTAGCGCGGGTATCATAATCGCCCTCCATCATGACGGGAGTCGTAAAGCCGAACTCGCCCTCCAGGCCGTCAGCCCTTATGATCTCGATATCCCCGAAGGAGTCCTGAAGCGACGGAAGCATCTCCTGCGCATCGCCTTTCATTCGGATAAAGAATCTGCGCTTAGAGTCCGCCTTGTCTTCCAGGT
This sequence comes from [Clostridium] scindens, assembly GCF_019597925.1. NCBI lineage: Bacteria > Bacillati > Bacillota > Clostridia > Lachnospirales > Lachnospiraceae > Lachnoclostridium > [Clostridium] scindens. Next base: position 2,721,989 of record NZ_CP080442.1, read on the forward strand.
GCAGCTTCTCCTGCTTCCACATGGTCATAATATTGCGGTTGAGATGCTTTGCGGCATCTACCACGTCCGCAACGACCGCGCTGGCAGTGGGAAGTTTTCCCGCGCCGCTTCCATAGAACATGGCATCGCCTAAAACATTGCCGTGGACGAATATGGAATTGAATACGCCATTAACGTTATAAAGCGGATGCTCGGGATAGAGCATGCAAGGTGCCACGATCGCATGCAGCCGGTTGCCGGCGTATCTCTTGCTGGAAGCCAGGAGCTTGATGGTGGTACCCATAGCCTTGGCATACTTCATATCTTCCACCGTTATTTCTGTGATTCCCTCACAGTAGATATCTTCAAAGTCGACCTGCTGGCCGGATATCAGGGAGGACAGGATCGCAATCTTCCTGCAGGCATCATAGCCTTCCACATCCGCCTCCGGATTGCGCTCCGCATAGCCGTTTGCCTGCGCCTCTTTGAGCACTGTATCATAGTCAGCGCCTTCGTAGAACATCTTCGTCAGCATATAGTTGGTGGTTCCATTCAAGATGCCGGTAATCTCTTCAATCTCGTCAGCAGTGAGGGAAGAGTTCAGCGGGCGGATGATCGGGATCCCGCCTCCTACGCTTGCTTCAAACAAGAAGTTGATATTGTTCTCTTCTGCGATGGAGAGCAGTTCCGCGCCGTGTTTTGCAACCAGCGCCTTATTAGATGTGGCCACGCTTTTTCCTGCCTGAAGGCATCTTTTGACAAATGTATAGGCCGGCTCGATGCCTCCCATTACTTCCACCACGATCTTAATCTCATCGTCATTGATAATCGTCTCAAAATCATGGACAATCTTTTCCTGTACCGGATCCTCAGGAAAATCCCTCAGATCAAGCACATACTTGATATTCAGTTCATCGCCGATCCTCTGGTTGATCCGGGCGCCATTCGTGTTTACGACTTCCACTACTCCGGAACCAACCGTTCCGTATCCCATAACTGCTATATTTACCATACGTTCCTCCCTTTAACTATTCACCGTCTGTTTCAAGTATGCATTTATGAACATGTCGATGCTGCCATCCATGACAGCGCCCACATTGCTGTTCTCCACATTGGTTCTATGGTCTTTTACCATAGTATATGGCTGCATTACATAAGAGCGGATCTGGTTGCCGAATCCGATTTCCTTGACTTCGCCGCGGATATCGGATACCTTCTCTGCCTGTTCCTGCTCCTTCATCAGCTGAAGCTTTACTTTCAGCATCTGCATCGCTTTCTCTTTATTGTGATGCTGTGAGCGCTCATTCTGGCATTGTACCACGATCCCGGTGGGAAGATGGGTGATGCGGATTGCGGAGGAAGTCTTATTCACATGCTGCCCTCCTGCCCCGCTGGCCCTGTAAGTATCAATCTTCAAATCATCATCTGCAATTTCAATGTCAATCTCATCCTCTATATCCGGCACCACATCACAAGATGCAAAAGATGTCTGCCGTTTGCCCGCCGCGTTAAACGGCGAGATGCGTACCAGTCTGTGGACTCCCTTTTCCGACTTCAGATATCCATAGGCATTCTCTCCGTTTACCTCAAAGGTTACCGTCTTGATGCCCGCGATATCTCCGTCCAGATAGTCCAGTACCTGGATCGTGAATCCTTTCCGCTCTGCCCAGCGGCTGTACATCCGGTACAGCATGCTGGCCCAGTCGCAGGATTCGGTTCCTCCTGCCCCGGCGTGTATCGTAACGATGGCATTGCATGCATCGTACTCGCCGGACAGCAGCGTCTGGATCCTGAGTTCCTCGTATGAGGTCTCAAATCCCCGGATCTCTTCTTCTATCTCGCGCGCCATGGAAGGGTCTTCATCCTCATATCCCATCTCGATCAGGAGATTGATGTCATCATAGGAAGCATACAGATTCTGGATGGTCTCCACCAGTTCTTTGAGATGCTTCAGCTCCTTCATCAGTTTCTGGGATTCTTCCGGATTATCCCAGAAGCCCGGCTCTTCTACTTTGCGCTCCAATTCTTCAATCCTTCTTATCTTGCCCGATAAGTCAAAGTGAATCCCTCATTTCGGCAAGGGGTTCTTCATAAGCATTCATGATGCTCTTAAACTGATCTAATTCAACCACTCAATCACCTCTTTCATCATTCTATTTGCGCCCGCAGCACTGTTTGTATTTCTTCCCGCTGCCGCATGGGCATGGATCATTGGGATAGATTTTCTTTTCTGTACGCTTCTTCGGCGTATGGGCAGCGCTTTCATCCTTGTTGGTTCCGGTAACCTTGGCTACCTGCTCCCGTTCCACCTTCTGCTCGATCCTTACGTGGGCCAGCGTACGGATCGTATCTTCCGCAATGCTCTTGGTCATCTGATCAAACATGTCGTATCCGATCATCTTATACTCCACCTTCGGATCTCTCTGTCCATATGCCTGAAGGCCGATACCCTGGCGCAGCTGGTCCATATCATCGATATGATCCATCCATTTCGCGTCAATGACCTTTAACAGGACTACACGCTCGATCTCACGCATATGCTCCGGCTCCGGAAATTCTGATTCCTTCGCCTCATAAGCTTTCGCCGCGCGTTCTTTCAGCAGATGCTTCAATTCCTTCTGGCTGAATTCCTTGACATCCTCTTCTGTGATTGGCGCCATCGGGATCGTATTATGGATGGTCATATTCAACTCTGACAGATTCCATTCATCATAATCCTGGTCCGGGCTGGTGACCATATCCACCACGTTCTCTACATACTCGTTCAGCATATGGAAGATAGAGTCGCGCATATTCTCTCCATCCAGGACGCGGCGTCTTTCTTCATATATAATCTCTCTCTGCTCATTCATGACCTGATCATATTCCAGCAGATTCTTACGGATTCCAAAGTTGTTGCTTTCTATCTTCTGCTGCGCCTTCTCAATAGCGGTAGACAGCATCTTATGCTCGATCTGCTCGCCTTCTTCAACGCCCAGCTTCGTAAATACGTCCATCAGCCTCTCGGAGCCGAACAGGCGCATCAGATCGTCTTCCAGGGAAATATAGAATCTGGATTCTCCCGGATCTCCCTGACGTCCGGAACGTCCGCGCAGCTGGTTATCAATACGTCTGGACTCATGTCTCTCCGTACCGATGATCTTAAGCCCGCCTGCTGCCCTTGCCTCGTCATCCAGCTTGATATCCGTACCACGTCCGGCCATGTTGGTGGCAATCGTGACAGCATCATGAATACCTGCCTGTGCAACGATCTCTGCCTCCATCTCATGGAACTTGGCATTCAGAACGTTATGCTTGATTCCACGCTTTTTCAGCATGCCGCTTAAGAGTTCCGAATTCTCAATGGTAATGGTGCCCACCAGCACCGGCTGATGCCTGGCATGGGCTTCTTCAATCGCATCGCAGACTGCCCGGAACTTCTCCTTCTGTGTCTTATATACCGCATCCTCTAGGTCTTTCCTGATGACTGGCACATTGGTAGGAATCTCGATAACGTCCATTCCGTAGATCTCGCGGAACTCTTTTTCTTCGGTCAGGGCGGTACCCGTCATACCTGCCTTCTTCTCATATTTATTGAACAGATTCTGGAACGTGATCGTTGCCAGCGTCTTGCTCTCTCTTTTAACCTTCACATGCTCTTTGGCCTCTATCGCCTGATGAAGTCCGTCAGAATAGCGGCGGCCCGGCATGATACGCCCGGTAAACTCATCGACGATCAGCACTTCGTCATCCTTAACTACATAGTCCTTGTCTTTGAACATCAGATTATGGGCTCTGAGGGCAAGAATGATATTATGCTGGATCTCAAGGTTCTCCGGATCTGCCAGGTTCTCAATATGGAAGAACTTCTCAACCTTTATCACGCCGTCTTCCGTCAGGTTGATATTCTTCTCTTTCTCATTGACGATAAAGTCTCCGGTCTCCTCGATGTCTTCTCCCATGATGGCATTCATCTTGCTGAATTCCCCGCTGGCTTCGCCGCGTTCCAGCTGACGGGCCAGGATGTCGCATGCCTCGTAAAGTTTTGTGGATTTTCCGCTCTGGCCAGATATGATCAGAGGAGTTCTGGCCTCATCGATCAGTACGGAGTCGACCTCATCAATGATGGCAAATTTCAGGCCTCTTTGTACCAGCTGCTCTTTGTAGATGACCATATTGTCTCTCAGATAATCGAAGCCCAACTCATTGTTGGTGACATATGTGATGTCGCAGTTATAAGCCGCACGGCGCTCGTCGTTGTCCATGCTGTTGAGTACGACGCCAACGGTAAGGCCAAGGAACTCATGCACTTGTCCCATCCACTCGGCATCACGCTTAGCCAGATAATCATTGACTGTTACGATATGCACGCCCTCGCCTGCCAGCGCGTTCAGATAAGCCGGAAGGGTGGAAACCAAAGTCTTTCCTTCACCAGTCTTCATCTCAGCGATACGCCCCTGGTGGAGGATAATGCCGCCGATCAGCTGCACGCGGTAATGCTTCATGCCCAAGGTGCGGACCGCTGCTTCCCGAACCACCGCATATGCTTCCGGAAGAATATCATCCAGCGTCTCGCCTTCCGCCAGACGCTTCTTGAATTCCCTGGTCTTTTCCTTTAATTCGCTATCTGTAAGTTTCTGCATCACAGGCTCAAGCGCCTCGATCGCATCCGCGATAGGATAGATTCTTTTCAATTCATTTTCGCTATGTGTACCAAATATTTTTTGTATCAAACTCATATTGACGTATACTCCTTGTCGCTAAAATTAGCCAGTCTCTGACCACTCTATTCCTCATTCTAGCACTATCTATATTCCAATTCAACTAATTTATAAAGTGTTGGCTGCGTAAATTTATCTTCGGAAAAATTGGTGTAGAGTCCACCCACGATGCTCTGATAAAGTATCAGGCAATGACTTGTGGTTTAACTATACTATTTTTGCGTATCACAAGCAAGCCCGATTTTAAGCGGGCACCCTATGGCTTATTCCTCTTGGGTGTTCTTTTGACCGAAGGTTTCCAGTTGTCAATGCTGCTTCGCACCGCATTGCGGCTATGGTATTGACAACTGGAAATACTTCGGTCTATTTGTAATCAGGAGGAATAAGCCTCTTTCTCACATTTCATGTGCTTCTTATAAGCCCCAGATATGACTGTTGAAATACATTTTCTTTTTGCTTTGTAATGATATACTGTGACTAATTGTTTCCGCATATTTTCCTAGTTCGCCATGGCGGTCTCTCTCTGATGATATTATCTGGGCACTGCTTAGAAGATTATATTCTTCTGCTCCAGCAGCTTTCGGAATCTCTTTTTCCTGAAAACGTACAAGTTCCAGCATATCTCCACCATTGTAATAATAAGCCCTGAGTCTAGCCATGTTTGTTGCACCAATAACACTCCAGCCTAATGGGCGTGAACTCATTCGACTTGAAAGAACATGACTTACATGACCTTCCGTACTACTCCCTTTTACACCATCTTTATGTTTTAATCTGCGCTTTGCGGCACTCCAGTTACACAGTATATATTCTCTGGCTTTTTCCATTCGCTCTAGCCCTGCATTCGGGTATTCTTCTAACCTATCAACCAATTTTATAAAGTCTGCTTTTGTTTGACTTCGTATACAGTCTCTCAGTTCCTGTTTTGCATCATCCTTTGTATCTTTCATGTGGCTTGTGAGTTTCGTTAAATATGTTTCCAGATGAAATCCATCCAGTACGTGAATTGCTCCTTCAATTCGCTTAATACCTGCCATTATCCAAGCCCCGCCATCTGAGTTTACATATATTTTCTTTACTTTGCTTAAGTCATAATGGCTGTCTAAATATTCATACACTTCGTCCCAGAATCTGTGATTTTCCTCGCCAGTGTTTACACCACAGAAATAGTAAGGATTTACCAACCGGTACCTGTGACTCTTAGGAGCTTCTCTTTCAGTTCCTTCATACACGTAGATTAACTTTGTAATTAAGCAGTTGTTTTTCTGATTATTATCGTTCCTTATCAAATCGCCCTTATGTTCGCGAAATTGCAGGGATACATGGTCTTCATCAGCATCAATATATAGATAATCGACCACCTTCTTTATTTTTGGTTTCTCTGCATTTTTAGGAAATTTCAATTCATGGATTTTGTTTTTCACAGTCTGTTTTGTTACATCAGTAGTTAAACTGGCAGCTTCCCCTCCACGACGATATGAGGTTTGCACAGCCTCCTCTAGCAGTTTTGCCTCTGCATCTTCAGTCATTCTTTCCTTTGGTTCGAGTCCGATTATCTTATCTAGCAGATATTCACTTTTTCCTGTCTCCCGATTTTTAAATAATGTTTTAGCAAACTGCACATCTCCGAGAGACGTTGTGAGTTGCTTTGTATCATGAGCTTCTACAACCCAGTTTTTCTTACGAATGGGACTTTCCTGAAGCATTTGATCCATAGACTCCAGCGATTCTTTAATCATTTCCAGACCAAGCTTGTGTAATTCATCTGTTACGCCAAGAACATACTCTGCTATCTTTGTTGGCTCTTTCATAAAATCATCTACAAGTTTTTCAAATTTTTTAATGCATTCTTCCTCAAAATATTTTATACTTTTAATCATAGAGGACACCTCCCTTTGTGTGTATTTTTGCTTGTCGGCCTAAATACTTTATCACAAAGTGGTGTCCTCTTTTAATTTCTATTTCATTTTTCCGAGTAAAATTTTACGCTAGCATAAAGTGTTCACAAACTGTTAATCTCACTGTCATCAATACTTTGCCACGATTTCATAGGGAATATCCCCCCCAAACAGATCCAGCGCGCTGCCGATCGTAAAGTCCAGGCTTCCTCCCGAAATATCCCGGAAATGGTTCAGGTCTTCCAGGCTTCCGATGCCGCCGGCATAGGTGATAGGGATGCGTCCCTGCCTTCCAAGCAAGGAGACCAGATCCTCCTCGATGCCGGAAGCCTTCCCTTCTACATCCACCCCATGCACCAGGAATTCATCACAGTATCCGGCAATGTCATCCAGCACCCCTTTTGTCAGTTTCACCCGGGTAAACGTCTGCCAGCGGTTGGTGACGATATAGTAATCCCCGCCCTTCTTCCTGCAGCTTAAGTCGATCACCACATGCTCTCTTCCCACCGCGCGGCAAAGTTCCTCCATGCAATCCCAACGGATCTGCCCGTCCCTGAACACATAGGAGGTTACGATCACATGGCTTGCTCCCGCGTCTATATATTCCCCGGCGTTATCCGCGGTGATCCCGCCGCCAATCTGCAGTCCACCCGGATAAGCCGACAGCGCCTTTAGCGCCTGGCTCCTGGTCCGTTCATAATAATCAGAAGAAGGCGGATTCAAAAGAATCACGTGTCCTCCTTTCAATCCGTCTTCCTTATATAAACGCGCATAATAGTCGGCATCCCTGGCGGAAGAGAAGTTCTCCACCGCCCTGTCTCCATTGTCCGCGAGGCTTCCTCCTACAATCTGCTTTACCTTTCCATTATGTATATCAATACACGGTCTGAATCTCATATTGCCTCCTAGTATCGGTTGTCAAAAATACGGGTGGATTTCTTCTCGCTTCTTGGAAGGTCTCCGATTGCAACCGGCTTTACATTGGTCATAATTCCAATCTTTGCTTTAAACTCCTGCTGGATCACCTTTGCCGCCGTTTTTGGCTCCACATCCTTGTTGATCTCCACGAATAAGGTGCATACGTCCTTTCCATTCATATGGTCCAGCATGAACTGATACTCGCTGGACGCCTCTTCCACGCCCTTTAGCATCTCTTCAATCTGGCTTGGAAAGATGTTCACGCCTTTTACTTTTACCATATCATCGGTACGTCCGATCAAAGTATCAATTCTTGGGAACCGTGAGCCGCAAGGGCAGTCGCCCGGAATAAATCTGGTCAAGTCATGGGTCCTGTAACGGATCAGCGGCGCTCCCTGCTTGCGAAGCGTCGTGATGACTAGTTCCCCGATCTCCCCGTCCGGAAGCACTTCTCCGCTCTTGGGGTCAACAATTTCAAAGTATACATAATCATCCCAGTAATGCATGCCGCACTCATAGTCGCAGCTCATGGCGATTCCCGGGCCATACACCTCAGTCAGCCCATAGATATCATAGAGCTGGACGCCCAGTTCCGCGGCGATCCTTTTGCGCATCTTCTCGCCCCAGCGTTCGGAGCCGATCACGCCTTTTTTCAGGCAGACCTTATCCGTCATGTCTCTCTTGGCAATCTCCTCCGCCAGAAGCAGCGCATAAGACGAGGTGGCACAGAGGACCGTGGCCTTCATATCCTGCATCATGCGCAGCTGCTTATCCGTATTCCCCGGTCCCATAGGGATTGTCATGGCCCCCAGGTGCTCGGCTCCCAGCTGGAATCCGATGCCTGCCGTCCACAATCCATAGCCAGGCGTGATCTGGATACGGTCAAGCGCCGTAATCCCCGCCATCTCATAGCATCTTGCGAACATCTTTGCCCAATCGTCCACGTCTTTCTGGGTATAAGGGATGATGATCGGCGTCCCTGTGGTCCCGGAAGAAGAATGGATCCTTACAATCTCTTCGTCAGGCACTGCCTGCAGCCCCAGCGGATAGGCCTCCCTTAAGTCTCCTTTCCAGGTAAACGGCAGTTTTTCAAAATCTTCCTGGGTCTTAATAGATTCAATATCAATATCCTGCAGCTTCTCTTTATAAAAGCAGGGCTTTGATGTCAATAATCTCAAATTTTCCTTGATCAGTCTGAATTGTAACTCTGTCATCCGCATAAGTTGCTCCTCTTATCTTTCATTATAATCTCTTGACTGTGCGGCAGCAGCCCCCAGTTCCAGCGCCAGCACATTCATCTTGGCATACTGGGGCTTCACTCTCCTGGCAAGTTCCGCCTTCATATCCTCCATCTGGATATCCAGCACCTTGCTCCCCAGCGCGACTCCCAGAAGCGCCACATTAAGCACCTTGGGGGATCCCGCCTTCTGGCAGATGGCTTCCCCGTCAATGACATACAGCTGATGGACATGCTTCTTCAGATATGCGATCATTGCCTCGCCATCGTAGCCGCCTCCGCCAAGCGTGGCTGTCACAGGCTGCATGGCCTTCCTGTTTACTACCGCTACGCCGCCTTCCTTCAGATAAGGAAGGCATCTTACTGCCTCAGCGGGCTCAAAAGCCATGATGACATCCGCGCTTCCTTTTGGAATCATGGGAGAATGGATATCCTCTCCCATCCTTACATGGCTGACTACTGATCCGCCTCTTTGGGCCATCCCGATGGTCTCTGACGTACGTACATCCATCCCCTTATCCATCGCCGCATAGGCGATCAGCTTGGAGGCAAGCACTACGCCTTGCCCTCCGACTCCGCATAACAGACAATTTTTATTCATCATGAGCCACCTCCTGTATCGCGTCAAACTTGCAGACCTGCGCGCAGATGCCGCATCCGGAGCACAAAGACGGCTCGATTGCGGCCTTGCCTTCCTCGATCACGATCGCCGGGCATCCCAGTTCCCGGATGCACTGCCTGCAGAACGTGCAGGAATCCGCCGCCACATGATATCTGGCGGTCGGTCTGGTGACGGCAATACATGGGGACTTGAATATTACGACCCTTACCCCGGCCTCATCCATGACTTCCTTCACTGCCTCCACCGCTTCGTTCAGGTTCAGAGGATCTGCCTTAACGATCCGGCTTACGCCGATCCCTTCCAGAATCTTCTCGATACTCACCTTGGCCACCACTTCTCCCATCATCGTCTTGCCGGTTCCCGGATGCGGCTGGTGCCCGGTCATCGCTGTTGTAGAATTATCCAGCACGACCAGCACGATATCCGTCTGATTATAGACCGCATTGACCACGCCCGTAAGCCCAGAGGCAAAAAACGTAGAATCGCCGATAAATGCAAAGTTCACCGTATCCGGCTCTATGATATGAAGTCCCTGGGCGATGGTCACGTCCGCGCCCATGCACAGACAGGTGTCTACCATATCTAGGGGCTTTGAATTGCCGAGGGTATAGCATCCGATGTCGCCGCTAAACACGGCCTTCCTGCCTTTTGCGGCCTGCTTTACCGCATAGAAGGAAGCCCGGTGCGGGCATCCGGCGCACAGCACCGGAGGACGGATAGGAAGCGGGGGCATCTCTTCTGCGGCTGCTCCCTCTGCCTGATTCCCTGCCATAAATTCAGGAACAAAGCGCCCCAGGTCTTCCCTGACGCTTTCTGTACTATTTTCCCCTGCATTCCTGGTATCTCCGGTCAGCTTGCCCTTGATGTTCACGGGAAGATGGTATTTGCCCGCTATCTTCAAAAGTTCCGTCTCAATAACCGGGTCCAGTTCTTCTATCACCAGCACTTCATCCAGCCCTTCCAGGAACGAGACTGCCAGATCCTCGGGAAACGGATGTGGGGTCCCCACGCGCAGAAGCCTTATCTCTTCCGGGACAGTTTCCTTGGCATATGCATAACTGATGCCGCCCGTGGCTATGCCTTTCCTGGAATCTGCCTTCCCTTCCACCGTATTATACCTGTAAGAAGAAAATACATGGGACAGTTCCACATTTCTCTTCTCGATCTTCCTATGGTTCTGATAGGAAAGCTTTGGAAATATCACCCAGCGGCTGGTATCTTTTAGGAAGCCTTCCGGCTCTTTTATCTTTGCCTCTCCTTTTAATTCCACCGTCGCACAGCCGTGGCATACGCGGGTCGTAGGCCTTAGCAGGACCGGTGTTCCGTATCTTTCCGAATATTCAAATGCATCCTTTACCATTTCGTAAGCTTCCTCCGGAGAGGAGGGATCAAACACCGGAAGTTTGGAAAATGCCCCAAAATGCCGGGTGTCCTGCTCCGTCTGGGAGGATATGGGACCCGGATCATCCGCCGCCACGATGACCATCCCGCCTTTTACACCCACGTAGGCCAGGCTCATCAGCGGATCAGAAGCCACATTCAGTCCCACCTGCTTCATGGTCACTAAGGTTCTCGCTCCCGCATAAGCTCCGCCTGCCGCCACTTCCAGGGCTGCCTTCTCATTGACGGACCATTCTACATGTATCCTTCCATCATCGTTATACCTGGCAACCGTCTCCAGTATCTCCGTAGACGGCGTCCCGGGATAGCCGGACACAAGGCCGACTCCCGCATGGATGGCGCCAAGCCCGATCGCTTCATTTCCCATCAGTAGTTCTTTCGCCATATGTATTCTCCTCACATTAAAATATATTCCTATCGGGATATTTTATCATAGTAAAGTAAGAAAGTCCAGAGTTTCGTATATCTGCCGCACGACGAAAAGAAAGCAGCCGGCAGAAATACCTGTCAGCTGCTTTCAGCTTGCATAAATAAACGTTTTAAATGCTATCGGTTCGTATTGTTTGTAGCATCATCCGCATTGTTTCTTGCATTGTCATCTGCGTTATTGCGGTCATTGTCCCCGTCAAGGCTGTCCTTTACATCATCAGCGCCATCACGGATGTCATCTCCGATCTCATCGGTAACGCTATTCGTGTCGCCTGTGCCGTCGGTAGCATCATTGGTGTTGGTATCATTGGCTTCACCGGTATTGTCTGTTGTCGTAGTGTTATTCGTTGCGCCATTGTCCTCGGCATTCTTGTCCGTGCCACAGGCTGTAAGGCCCATGATTACTCCGGTGCACATCAGGATAAGCATTAATTTCTTGAACTGTTTCATGTTAAATCTCCCTTTCATGTATAATTATCTTAATCAAGTATCACTTGTTGCTAGTAATATCTGCAAATTACGATAATTTATACCTTTCCCCCAATGGAAGTTTTTAACACAGTCTCCTGTATGCGCGTTCTTACATGCGCTCCGCGATCCGTCCGCTTCTATAAGCCATAAGCAGTGCTTCCAGATCTTCAATCTGCTCTTTTAAGTCCTTTCCAATGTCCGTATCTCCTACCAGCTTGCGGATGGCCACCCGTTTTACAATGGTACTGTCCGAATGGATATCGCTTTCCTTTTCTATGGCGGCCTCCGTAGATTCAAAAGGCTCATGGGCTGCAAGGATCAGTCCGTAGGAATTGTAGATCAGCGTATACCCCGCAATTCCAGTCTCCTTCTGGTATGCTCTGGAAAATCCTCCATCAATGACCAGGACTTTTCCGTTACATTTGATCGGGTTCTCCCCATTCTTGCTTTTTACCGGCACATGCCCATTGATGATGTGGGTTCCCTCTTCCGGCAGTCCGAATTCTTTTAAAATTCCATTGATTACTTTTTCATTTTCCAGGAGACAATAATAAGGATTCTTTTTCTCCTTGTGGGTTTCCTTGTCAGCCAGAAAATAACGCTCGAATGTGGCCATCTTGTCTTTGCCGAACAGAGGGGAATTCTCGCTGAGCCAGATATACCACATCATATCCTTGCCACGCTCCTTTTCCTTTGGATCCACGGCATAGAAGCCCTTCCTCACATAGCTTTCCAGGACCTCGTACAGGCTCTTTCCTTTATAAGAGCGTCCATAGATGCGGACCGTCTTCAGGCTTCCGTCATCTTTGAGCGGCACGCAGCCATGATAGAGAAGATTATTATTGTAGACTTTGTAAAGTCCTCCCTTGCTCAAAAGGAAGCGCATATGACGCTGCAGCTTTTCGCAGTTTAAGAAGGCCCGCTCCAGCCGGTCCATTACATCTTCCTCTTCCTTGGTAAGGGCATAAGGCTTCTTAGGATCGATGGTAGGGAAGTTCTTATCCAGCAGTTCATAAGTCTGCCCGTCTATCTCTATTGTTCCCTTTTCATAGTCGATATGATGCAGCAGATTTCTGCTTTCCATCTTGAATCCTGGATTCTTTTTGATGATCTGGCCTTCCACCTTAAACTGTATGATGGACATCGCCTTGTGCATCTTGATATCCAGGAGCATCTCCGTCTGACTGTAATTCGGCTCTCCCTTTAACTGGAAGCATTCGCAGGGATCGTCCCCATATGTAGCCATGGCAAATGTGGCCAGTGGCAGCAGATTGATTCCGTAGCCTTCTTCCAGGATATCCAGGTTCCCATACCGCGCGCAGATGCGGATCACATTGGCGATGCATCCCCTCTGGCCTGCGGCAGCACCCATCCACAGCACGTCATGATTGCCCCACTGGATATCCACAGAATGGTGCTCCATCAGTTTTTCCATGATGATATGCGGTCCAGGCCCTCTGTCATAGATATCTCCCACGATATGCAGATGATCTACGGTAAGCCGCTGGATCAGCTCGCTTAGGGCCACGATAAACTCTTCCGCCCGGCCGATCCGGATAATCGTGCTTACAATAGCATTGTAGTAAGACTCCTTATCCGTCATCTCCGCCTTTTCCGTAATCAGTTCTTCAATCACGTAGGCAAAATCCGGAGGCAGGGCTTTTCTTACTTTGGACCGGGTATATTTGCTTGCAGCGCACTTGCACACTTCAATCAGGCGGTACAGCGTAATCTTATACCAGTCCTCAATGTTCTTCTCTTCCTTCTTGATCCTGTCCATCTTCTCCCTCGGGTAATAAATAAGAGTAGCAAGGCCCTGCTTATCCCTGCTACTCATAGTATTCCCGAATACATCATCGACTTTACGGCGCACTGAACCAGAGCCATTCTTAAGGACATGGGAAAAAGCCTCATATTCTCCATGAATATCCGTAAGAAAATGCTCTGTGCCTTTCGGCAGATTCAGAATCGCCTGCAAGTTAATAATCTCTGTCGATGCCTTCGCGATGGTCGGATACAGTTGAGAAAGCCTTTCCAGGTAACGTACGTCTAACTCTTTCATAACATCCTCCCACTAAATGTTTTATATAATACAGTTCCTCCCTTAGAACTGGATTACATCGGACATATCGTATCTTCCGGCCGGTTTCCCTGCCAGGAACTTGGCGGCCTCCACGGCTCCTTTGCCAAATACGGTCTTAGAATATGCCGTATGCTTGAACTCAATCACCTCATCCGCTCCCGCATAAATGACTTCGTGATCCCCCACAATGGTGCCGCCGCGTACCGCAGAGATTCCGATCTCCTTGCTGTCACGCTTCTTGCGCACCTGGCTTCTGTCATATACATAGGAATACGCGTTGTCCATGGACTCATTGATAGAGTCCGCCAATGCCAGAGCTGTCCCGCTGGGTGCATCTACCTTCTGGTTATGATGCCTTTCCACCAGTTCGATATCGAATCCGGCAGGTGCCAGCACCTTGGTGGCGTCCTGAAGAAGCTTCAGGAGCAGATTGATCCCCAGGGACATATTGGCAGACTTCAGTACCGCTACCTTCTTTGCCGCTTCTTCTACCTTCGAAAGCTGTTCCTCTGATAACCCGGTGGTGCAAAGAACAACCGGAATCTGCCTGTCTACGCAAAAGTCCAGAAGCCGGTCCGCTGCCGCTGAGTTGGAGAAATCAATGATCACATCTGCCTTTACATCACATTTTTCTATACTCTCAAACACCGGGTAGTCATTGGCGATTCCCGTATATGTATCAATGCCCGCTACGATCTCTATCGCTTCGTCCGCTTTTATAAGGCCGGTGATTACCTGTCCCATCTTGCCATTGCAGCCATGCATAATTGCCTTTACCATATCTTGAGTCCTCCTTTATCCTGTTTATAAAAATGTACAAGAAAAGGATATCATATCCGCCGCTTGGACTCAACCTATGATATCCTTTTCACATATTTTCCTACCTATATCTATACCAGCTGAATGCCAAAATCCTTCATAGCCTGTGCCAGTGATTGCTCATGTTCCGCAGTCAGTTCTGTCAAAGGCATGCGAAGCGGTCCGCAGTCCATTCCCATGAGCTTCATAGCTCTCTTTACCGGAATAGGATTCACCTCGCAGAAAAGACGGTCAATCAGAGGAATTGCCTTCAGCTGCAGTTTTGCGCTTCCTTCAATATCGCCTTCAAAGAACTTTGCGCAGATATCGTGAGTTTCTTTTGGGGCAACATTGGCCAGTACGGAGATCACTCCGATTCCGCCAAGTGACAGTAACGGCACGATCTGGTCGTCATTTCCTGAATACAGGTCGATATTGCCGTCCGTCATGGACATGATCTTTGCAATCTGAGAAATATTTCCCGAAGCCTCCTTGACACCCACAATATTATCCACATTCTTCACCAGCGCAGCCACAGTAGCCGGCTCAATATTACATCCCGTACGGCTTGCAACGCTGTACATGATGATCGGTGCCTTTGCCTCCTTTGCCACTGCGGTATAGTGGGCGATCAGGCCTGCCTGCGTCGCTTTATTGTAATAAGGCGTTACCACCAGCAGCCCATCTGCACCGCTCTCTGCCGCTTCTTTGGACATGTCGATCGCCGTTCTCGTACAGTTCGAACCGGTTCCCGCAACCACAGGAATTCTTTTCTTTGTACGCTCAATGGCGAACTTCACGCAGTCCATGTGCTCCTCTTCTGTCATTGTGGCTGACTCCCCGGTAGTACCACATATAATAATACTATCTGTTCCATTCTCACAGTGATAGTCAATCAGTTCATCCAGTTTATCGTAATCAATACTTCCATCTTCCTTAAACGGCGTGACGATAGCCACCCCAGATCCCTTGAATATAGCCATAATTTTCCTCCTGACTTTCATAGACATACTTACTTTATCACACTACTCATATATTGAAATATTATCACCAATTAAATATGATGTCAATGAAAGTCTCAGGCAGAATTTCCGCCGCAGAGATTCTATTCTTCCAGGCATTCCAGTTTGCTGACAGACACCTCATAGGCGATTCTCTTCTCCGTCTCTGTCTCTGTCAGTTTCTTGATGTATTCCCTGCTCTGGATCCTTCCCATAATCTGGACATGCTCGCCCACTTCGAATGTCGACGCGAATCTTGCGTTTCTGCCCCAGCAGATGCATGGTATGTAGTCTGATTTGCCATACGGCCTGTTAACAGCCAGCAAAAGGTCCGCGATCTCTCTCCCAAGCGGCGTCTTGCGGTATACCGGCAATTTGCAGATATAGCCGTCCAGGAATATGTTGTTAGTCTTCGCCCCGTCCAGCTCCTCTTCTATAAAAGACACTTCTCTTACGAATACGGATAATACAAGTCTGTTCTTTTGTTCATCGTGTCTGTTATAAGAGCGGAACTGCCCGCTTACCATAATAAACTCTCCGGTGTAGTCCTGAGACACATCGATGAGCCGTTCCGATATCATAAGCGGAATCCTGTCTTCGGAATTGCTGAGGCGCTTTACGTTAACGTCCACCATATAAAAGCCTTCTCCAAACACTTCGTGGCTGAACGTAAACGGCGATGCGACTTCCCCCATAATGGTTACCTGGTTGTTTTCAATGATCTTATCTGACATAATTTTACAATCTCCCTTCCTCTGAATCGTATTTTGAGTCATTACATAGTCTATGAGTCAAGATTCCATTTTAGAACTAAATACTTGTAAATTTTGAAAAATGTGATAAACTAATGAAGTTGTATATATTAATAGGTAGAGAAAAGGAAGATTTGTATGAAGACAAAACGTGAAGACATTCGTAATATAGCCATTATCGCCCATGTTGACCATGGAAAGACGACATTGGTAGATGAATTATTAAAACAAAGCGGCGTATTCCGCGAGAATCAGGAAGTAGAAGAACGCGTCATGGACTCCAATGACATCGAGCGGGAGCGCGGCATTACCATCCTGTCGAAAAACACTGCCGTATACTATAAAGACACGAAGATCAACATTATCGACACGCCCGGTCACGCCGACTTCGGCGGTGAAGTGGAACGCGTCCTTAAGATGGTAAATGGAGTCGTCCTGGTGGTAGATGCTTTCGAGGGAGCCATGCCTCAGACCAAATTCGTACTGCGCAAGGCACTGGATCTGAATCTCCCGGTCATCGTCTGCATCAATAAGATTGACCGTCCGGAAGCCAGGCCTGACGAAGTCATTGATGAGGTCCTGGAATTATTCATGGATCTGGATGCCTCCGATGACCAGCTGGACTGTCCTTTTATATACGCTTCCGCCAAATCCGGAATTGCTGTCCTGGATCTGACGGATGAAGAAAAGGACATGCAGCCTCTCTTTGAGACGATCCTGGAATATATTCCGGCGCCGGAAGGAGACCCGGATGCTTCCACCCAGGTATTGATCAGCACCATCGACTACAATGAGTATGTAGGCCGTATCGGCGTGGGAAAGGTGGACAACGGCACGATCAAAGTGGGTATGGATGCGATCGTTGTCAATGAGCACAATCCCGATCGTCAGGAAAAAGTCCGCATCAGCAAGCTCTATGAATTCGACGGACTGAATAAGGTAGATGTAAAGGAAGCTACCATCGGCTCCATCGTTGCCATCTCCGGAATTGCCGATATCTCCATCGGGGATACCATCTGCTCTCCGGAAGAGCCAAAGGCGATTCCATTCCAGAAGATCTCAGAGCCGACTATCGCGATGCAGTTTATCGTAAATGACAGTCCTTTTGCCGGCCAGGAAGGAAAATACGTTACCTCCCGGCATCTGCGCGACCGCCTGTTCCGGGAATTGAACACGGATGTAAGCCTCCGTGTGGAAGAATCCGACAGCACCGACAGTTTCAAAGTGTCCGGCCGGGGCGAGCTGCATCTGTCCGTCCTGATCGAGAACATGCGCCGGGAAGGGTATGAATTCGCGGTCAGCAAGGCGGAAGTCCTGTATAAAAAGGATGAAAACGGCAAATTATTAGAACCAATGGAAGTTGCGTATATTGATGTTCCGGATGAATTTACCGGAACCGTCATTGACAAGCTAAGCCAGAGAAAGGGAGAACTGCAGGGCATGGGAACCACCGGCGGCGGCTATACCAGGCTGGAGTTTAAAATTCCTTCCCGAGGGCTCATCGGCTACCGTGGAGAATTCCTCACCGATACCAAGGGGAATGGAATTATGAATACCGCGTTTGACGGATATGCGCCTTATAAAGGGGATATCCAGTACCGCAAGCAAGGCTCCCTCATCGCTTTCGAGACTGGCGAGTCCGTAACCTATGGCTTGTACAGTGCCCAGGAACGAGGCGTACTCTTCATCGGACCAGGCGAAAAGGTATATTCCGGAATGGTAATCGGTGAAAATGCCAAGACGGATGATATTGAAGTGAACGTCTGCAAGACCAAGCATCTGACCAACACGCGTTCATCCAGCGCCGATGAAGCGCTGCGTCTGACTACGCCTAAGGTCTTAAGCCTGGAAGAAGCGCTGGACTTCATCGATACCGACGAGTTGTTGGAAGTAACCCCTGAGAATCTTAGGATCCGCAAGAAAATCCTGGATCCGAAAATGAGAAAAAGAGGAAATAAATAATGACATTTTTATGGCTGTTAGAAGGAATCCGTACTCCCTTCTTAGACAAACTGATGCAATTCATCACATATTTTGGCCAGGAAATCATCATCATAGCGGTTATCTGCGCACTGTACTGGTGCGCGGATAAGCGCTTTGCTTATCTGCTTGGCTTTACTTATTTTACGGCCGGACTGTGCGTGCAGTCCCTAAAGATCACATTCCGCATTCCAAGGCCCTGGATTCTGGATCCTGGCTTCCATGCGGTAGAAAGCGCCATTCCCGGCGCAACAGGCTACTCGTTTCCCAGCGGGCATACGCAGGGCGCTACCTGCCTGTTCTTCCCGCTGGCGCTAAAAGCAAGGAAGTTCTGGATAAAGTTTCTGTGTATCCTTGCTTTCCTTGCCATTGGATTCTCCCGGATGTATCTGGGCTGCCACACGCCCAAAGATGTGCTGGCATCCATGGGCATCTCTCTTCTGGTATCTGCCCTTATCTGGCACTACCAGGAGTTTTTCCTGGATGACACCAAGCACCTGAAACTGATCGCCGCTATCCTGGCCGGCCTCTCCCTGGCTGTTGCCGCCTATTCCCTGATCCTGCTTCGAAATGGCACGATCGAAGTCAAATATGCGGCAGACTGCTGTAAGGCTGCCGGAGCAGGGCTCGGATTCGCCATCGGCTGGTACGTAGAACGTACCCGTCTGAATTTTGACACCCGCACTGGGAATTTCTGGTCCCAGATATTGAAACTGGCCGCTGGTTTAGCGGCTGCGCTCATAATCAAGGAAGGCTTTTCGCTTCTCTTCGGAAGTTCTATCTTGGCAAAAATGGTGGAATATCTTATACTGGTGTTGTGGGTATTGGTAATCTACCCTTATCTATTCAGTAAACTATTGAGGAGAAATGTATGAGACACTATGTAACGATCTTTTTGAAACGGCTGGCCGTGGTACTGGAATTCGTCATTTCCATCATGCTGGCCATCGGTATCGTCCTGCTGTGCCTTCGCATGGCTACTTCTTTAAGCAGCATCCCCAATCTGGATGTCTGGCCTAATTATGACGACCTGCTGGAAACCTGCTTTAACCTGATTATCGGCGTCGAATTAATACGGATGATGTATTCCCATACGCCAAGCACGGTATTCGAGGTTCTGCTTTTTGCAATCGCCCGCCAGATCATCGTAGACCACTCTTCTATCTGGAGCAGCCTGGTCGGCGTATGCGCCATTGCCGTACTTTTTGCAACCAGAAAATTCCTGTTCTGCGAATTTGACGTATCCGATGAAATCGTCTTTAGGGCAAGCACCAGGATCAAGACCGTCAACAAAATACTGGGCATCGACATTCCCTATGAGGGCGCAAAAACCTTGTACGAGATTATCACGAAAAAGTTCGAAGAATATGAGATTGAGACTGGCGTAGGCGCCTGCGTATACTTTTCTGACTGTGGCCTCAGGGTTGCCAAGATGCATGATGGAAAAATTTCAAGAATTGAAGTAATACATGCTATACATTAATGTCCAAACATGATATACTACATATATCAGATAGATCACCAGTCTTGATATCAATTGTCAGACTTTATCTTCTGAAAATTATGTCGAAAAGGAGTTGGACATCATGAAGTTTATCATTATCGGAAAGAACATCGATGTAACACCCGGCTTAAAAGAAGCCGTAGAAAACAAGTTAGGAAAGTTAGAGAGGTACTTTACTCCTGATACGGAAATCCACGTAACCTTAAGCGTACAGAGAGAACGCCAGAAAATCGAAGTAACCATCCCCGTAAAGGGCGGCATTATCCGCTCCGAGCAGGAAAGCAGCGATATGTATGTATCCATTGATCTGGTTGAAGAGGTAATTGAGCGTCAGCTTCGCAAATATAAGAACAAGTTAATTGCAAGGCACCAGGAAGGAAGTGGAAATTTCAAGCAGGAATTCTTTGACAGCGGCGAGCGTTCCGAAGATGATGGCGAGATTAAGATCGTCCGCACCAAAAAATTCGGCTTCAAGCCAATGTATCCGGAAGATGCCTGCGTACAGATGGAACTTCTTGGACATGATTTCTTTGTATTCTGCAATGCAGAGACCGATGAAGTAAATGTTGTATACAGAAGGAAAAATGGAACGTTCGGCCTGATCGAGCCTGAATTTTCCTAAAATTTCAAACTTTATATTCTTAATGATAATATTCAGGGGATGTCCCCTCCTATGGTCGATCCGTAGGAGGGGACATCCCCTTTGTCTATTCTTCCAGCACCAGCACTTCTCCGGATACTTCTGCAAAATAACACTGCTCTCCTTCTTCCATTCCTGCCTGCCCATTGGTTCCCTCGCGTATCTCGGCCTTGACGGCTTCTAAGACATCGAGAGGTACCAGCGCGGCTATTTCCACCTTATCCGTATAGATAGAATCCAGAATCTTTATGCCCCTCTGTCCAAAAATATACTGGATTTTTCCCAATCCTGCATAATCCGTGGCAAGTCGAAGTTTAACTCCGGGAATTTTGGTTATAATCACTGATGAGGCCAAACCTTGTTTGGCTGCAGATGAATAGGCACGGACCAGCCCGCCGGTTCCAAGCAGTGTTCCTCCAAAATATCTCGTTACCACTATGGCAGCATTGTGAATCTCCTCTCCAGTGAGAACATCCAGCATAGGCTTTCCCGCGGTACCGCCAGGCTCTCCATCATCGCTGCACCTTTGCAGCTCATCATGTTCCCCGATGACATAGGCAAAGCAGTTATGCGTGGCATTCCAATACTTCTTCTTCATCGCCTCGATGAACTTAAGCGCCTCTTCTTCCGTATGGACTGGCACCACAGTAGCGATAAAGCGGGATTTCTTTTCAGTGATCTCGCCCTCGCCGCCTTTGTATACCGTCTTATATTGTGATAGCATATAGTCACCCTTTCGTACATTACATAGTCGTTATATCTATTACTATACCGAATTTCTTAAGATTTTCCTACTGAAATATGAAGTTTTCATTTTTTTCTTTATTAAAGCCTGTTTATTTGCTATAATGACTTGGTATGAAGGAGGCCTGAACTCATGAATTATGGTAAGAAAAAAGCTTCTCAAAAGCAGAAAAAAATAACGTCGAAATCTACCATGCAGGGAAAAAGAGTCGGCGTACGGCTTTTCAAGGCATTTCTACTCTGTCTTGTAGTTGTGGCCGTTATCGGAGTAATTGGCGGCGGCATTTTCGTCAAGAAGATCATTGCCGACACTCCGGACGTGTCTCCATCTGACGTAAAGCCAAAAGGGTTTACTACTTTTGTCTATGCCGACGATGGCTCCACCGAGATTGAACGTTTCGTATCTTCTGGTTCAAACCGTGTATATAAGTCTATTGACGAGATACCTAAGGATTTGCAGCATGCATTTGTAGCAATCGAAGACGAACGTTTCTACGACCACAATGGTATTGATCTTCAGGGTATCGCCCGTGCAGCAGTTGTAGGCATAACTTCCGGAGATTTCTCCGAAGGCGCGAGTACCCTTACGCAGCAGCTGATTAAGAATAATGTATTTCCGAATTTCACCAAAGAAAAGACTTTCTATGACAGACTGCAGAGAAAGCTCCAGGAGCAGTACCTTGCGCTGCAGATTGAAAAACAGATGGACAAGGATGAGATCCTGGAAAGCTATATGAACACCATCAACCTTGGCCAGAATTCCCTGGGCGTGCAGGCTGCCGCCAAGAGATATTTTAACAAGGACGTATCCGAGCTGACGCTGTCAGAAAGCGCAGTCATTGCAGGCATTACCCAGAATCCGACCGAATACAATCCGATCACCAATCCGGAGGACAACCAGAAGCGCCGGAACAAGGTTCTGAAAAACATGCTGGATCAGGGGTACATCAAGCAGGCCCAATATGACGAAGCCATGGCGGATGATGTATATGCCAGGATCCAGACGGTCAACAGCACGGCAGGCGAAGAAAGCCCATACAGCTACTTCGTGGATGCCCTGGCAGAACAAGTCATGAAGGATCTGCGCGAGCAGCTGGGATATACGGAGACCCAGGCCTATAATGCCGTGTACAGCGGAGGCTTGAGCATCTACTCCACCCAGAATATGGGGATCCAGCAGATCTGTGATGAAGAGATGAATGACGACGCCAACTATCCCGGCCTGAAAGAATACGGCCTGGATTATGCCCTCACCGTTACAAGGGCGGATGGTTCTGTAGAAAACTATAGTTCCGGCCACATTAAGCAATATGTTAAAAATGCCTATGGCAAGGAGCAGGGGCTTCTGTATTCCAGCGAGGATGAGGCTCGCGCCATGGTGGAAGAATGGAAGACGACGATTGCCCAGGAAGGGGATGCCTATGACGAGGTTATCAATATCACCCCGCAGCCCCAGGCCGCTGTCACGATTATCGACCAGGCCACCGGCCAGATCAAGGCCATGGTAGGCGGGCGAGGAGCCAAGTCGACTAGTCTTGGGCTGAACCGTGCCTATGGAACCGGCAAGACGGGCTCCAAGAGACAGCCCGGATCCTGCTTTAAGATACTGGCGTCCTATGCGCCGGCGCTGGATGCCTGCGGCAAGACGCTGGCCACCGTCATCGAAGATGAGCCTTACACATTGAAAGGTGGACAGGTTCTGAGAAATGCGGATGGCAATTATCGCGGACCTGTTACAATCCGCAATGCCATTGCCAAATCCGTCAATGTGTGCGCGGTAAAACTTAGCGACGAGATCACTCAGGAATTAGGCTTTGAGTATTGCGAGAAATTCGGCATCACCACCCTTGTAAAAAGCAAGGAAGTCAACGGAGGCATATACAGCGACCTTAGCCAGACTCTGGCACTGGGAGGTATTACGGACGGCGTTTATAATTATCAAATGTGCGCTGCCTATGCTACGATCGCCAATGGCGGCGTATACAATTCGCCTACCCTGTATACGAAGATCCTGGATCACGACGGCAATGTGCTTCTGGAAGGAACAGGCGAGAAGCGTACCGTTCTCAAGGACAGCACGGCTGCTCTTCTGACCAGCGCGATGCAGACGGTTGTGGAATCTGGTACAGGTACGGCATGCCAGCTTCCGAACATGCCGGTTGCCGGCAAGACTGGTACCACCACTTCCAATAAGGACTTGTGGTTCTGCGGCTTCACCCCTTACTATACATGCGCGGTATGGGGCGGCTACGATGATAACAAAGAATGCAACTATGATACGAACTTCCGGTTCCGCCTGTGGAAAGGCATCATGAGCAGGGTACACGAAAACCTGGAGCCTAAGGAGTTCACAATGCCATCCTCGGTTGAGCAGAAAACCGTATGCTCCATCACTGGAAAACTTGCGGTCGCAGGCAGCTGCCCGGCAATCACCGAGTATTTCGCAACCGACACGGCTCCGACAGAAAGTTGTCCGGGCCACGGCAATTCCGGCGGTAATACGGACGATAAGAAGACGGATGATCCGAATAGCGGAACCACTACGCCGACGACTCCAACCGATCCAAACTCCGGCGGTACGACTCCGCCTGACGGCGGCGGTGGGGATACGCCAGCGCCGACTCCGCCTGACAGTGGCGGCGGGGATACGCCAACACCTCCTGACGGCGGTGGTGGTGGCGAAGGTGGCACTACCCAGTAATTACGAATCAACAATAAAGAGATTAAAAAGCAGCAGAATCCCAAACGATTCTGCTGCTTTTATTTTCTTATATAATGCAAGTCCTGATCTTGCTGCTCTCCTCTAAAGGATCAATTTCGCTGCTCCGCAGATTCCTGCGTCATTTCCCAGCGTCGCAAGCACCAGCCTGGTATCTTCATTGGCAAAAAATGCCCGTTCCTTGAACGCTTTCTCCACATATTTAAGCAGGATATCCCCGGCTTTTGACACTCCACCGCCGATCACGATGACGGAAGGATCTGTGATCGCTGCCAGATTGGCCAGCGCGTGTCCCAGATATGCGCCAAACTCTTCCACGATCTCTTCTGCGATCTTATCTCCCTTTTTCAGTTCATCAAACACGGCCTTGGCGCTAAGTTTACGGTCCCTGAGGGAAGAAGGCGCATCATCTGCTTTCAAGCGCTTTCCTGCCAGCCTGGTGATTCCGGTGGCGGAAGCATATTGTTCGAGGCAGCCTTGGTTGCCGCATCCGCAATGATCCTCCTCCTCATAGTTGACGCAGATATGTCCGATCTCTCCGCCCGCTCCGTGGGCACCCACCACGGGCTGTCCATTCACGATGACTCCGCCGCCCACGCCGGTTCCCAGAGTGACCATGATCAGATTCTTCTCTCCTTTGCCTGCGCCCAGCCACATCTCGCCCAGCGCAGCCATATTGGCATCATTGCCCACCGCAACCTTCATCTGCGTCAGGTCTTCCATCTCCCTGCGGACTTCCTTATATCCCCATCCAAGGTTTGCCGTATTCTGGACGATGCCTTCAGCATTTACCGGGGCAGGAATGCCAATCCCGATGCCCGACACCTGCTCCTTTCCCAGTTTCTTTTCCTCCATCTTCTGCTTCAAGGAATCGGCTACATCCGGAAGGATCGCCTCGCCTTTCTGCTCAGTCCGGGTCTTAATCTCCCACTTCTCCAATAGTTCTCCTTCTATCGTAAAGAGACCCATCTTGACTGTGGTTCCTCCGATATCAACTCCAAAACAATACTCCATTCCTGCCATATCCTCCTATTTCTTTGCCAGATTCTGCTGTACGCGCTTATAGAGTTCCTGGGCCGCGTTGTACCCCATTTTCTTCTGCCTGTGGTTGATCGCTGCCGTCTCGACAATGATTGCCAGATTACGTCCTGGACGGATCGGCAGCTGGTGGCATACGACCTTGTTTCCAAGAAACTCCGTGTACTCTTCTTCCAGTCCCAGACGGTCATATTCCTTCTCCCGGTTCCAATCTTCCAGCGTAATGACCAGATCAATGTTCTGGGTCTCTCTTACGCTCTGTACGCCGAACAGGGTCTTTACATCCACGATGCCAATTCCCCTTAATTCAATAAAGTGCCTTGTAATATCCGGAGCAGAACCCACCAGAGTCTCGTCGCTGACCTTGCGGATCTCTACCACGTCGTCGCTGACAAGACGGTGTCCTCTCTTAATCAGTTCCAGGGCCGCCTCGCTCTTACCGATTCCGCTCTCTCCCATAATCAGGACGCCTACGCCGTATACGTCCACCAGAACTCCGTGGATGGAAATGCAGGGGGCCAGCGCTACATTCAGCCAGCGGATGATCTCCGCCGTAAACTCTGAAGTCTGCTTCTCCGTTATAAACACCGGTATATTGGCCCTTGTCGCTTTCTCAAGGAGCATTGGCTCCGGCGGAAGATTCCGGCAGAAGATTATGCAAGGAATCTGATAGGACAACAATGTCTCATAAGTCTCTTCCTTCGTCTTCTCGTCCATCGTCTCCAGGAATGTATACTCAACATACCCGATAATCTGAACACGTTCCGAGTCAAAATGCTCGAAGAACCCGGTAAGCTGCAGGGCCGGCCTGTTGATATCCGGAACCTCCACCTTCTTCTCCGTCAGATCCACATCCGGCGTAAGATTCTTAAGGTTCATCTTCTCTACAACCTTCTTTAATCCAACTTTATTAGCCATAGCACTCTCCTTCATAACACTTAATTTGTACAAAATAACTGTGTTTATTATATCATATCAATGGAAAAAGTTATATACGTCCCTCGCTGATTTTTCATTCATGGACGGTAACTCCTTCAACTGCTCCACCGTAGCATTCTTGATAGCCTCGATATTCTCAAAATGACGCATCAGATCTTTCCTTCTCGCCGGCCCTACTCCCGGGATATCATCCAGAATCGAATGCACCTGTCCCTGGCTGCGAAGCTGCCTGTGGAATGTAACCGCGAATCTATGAGCCTCGTCCTGGATTCTGGTAATCAGCTTAAAACTCTCAGAATCCTTGTCAATGCGGATTTCCTCATTCTGGTAATACAGCCCTCTGGTTCTGTGGCTGTCATCTTTTACCATACCGCAGACCGGGATATTAAGACGAAGTTTATCCAGCACCCGAAGCGCTACATTCACCTGTCCTTTTCCTCCATCCATTAGTATCAGATCCGGAAACAGGGTAAATCCTCCCATCTCCTTCCCTTCTTCCTTCTCCCTGAGTCCATGCTCAAAACGCCTGGTCAGGACTTCTTCCATGCTGGCATAATCATCTGCCCCCTGCACCCCTTTAATCTTGAACTTCCGGTAATCATTGCGTTTGGGCCTTCCTTTTTCATATACCACCATGGAGCCTACTGACTCAAAGCCATTGGTATTGGAAATATCGTATGCCTCCATCCTCACGATCCCTGTAAGCCCCAGCAGTTTCTCCAGTTCCTTTACCGCGCCGATGGTTCTTCCTTCCTCCCGCTTCAGTCGTTCTTTATCCGTACTCAGAACCAACTGCGCATTCTTTTTGGCCAGTTCCACTAATTTTTCCTTGGTCCCTTTCTTGGGCACGATCAGGCGTACCCGGTGTCCACGCCTCTTAGTAAGCCATTCCTCGATGACCGTCCGATCTTCTATCTCCTCCGGAAGCATCAGGCGGGGCGGGATATATGGCGTTCCAGCGTAGAACTGCTTGATGAAGCTGGAGAGAATCTCGCTCTGCGTCTCTCCCTTTGCAATCTTAAGGTAGAAATGATCCCTTCCGATCAGCCTGCCTCCACGAATGAAGAATACCTGCACCACCGCGTCTTCCTCTTCCACCGCCACGGCAAGTATATCCCTGTCCTCCCCTGCCGTGTCCGTAATCTTCTGCTTCTGCGCGATCTTCTGGACGCTCGTCAGAAGTTCCCGGTACTCGATCGCTCTCTCGAATTCCAACGCTTCCGAAGCTTCCTCCATCTTCTCTTCCAGTTCTTTTAAGATAACGTCATAATTCCCATTGAGAAAATGGATCACCTCATTGACTGATTCCCGGTACTCTTCCTGGGATATGTATCCCTGGCAGGGCGCCTTGCACTGGTGGATGTGATAGTTCAGGCAAGGACGCTCTTTTCCGATATCCCGGGGAAGCTTCCGGTTGCAGCTGCGGATCTGGTATAGTTTGCGGATCAGCTCGATGGCATCCTTCACTGCCCCCGCGCTGGTATAAGGGCCAAAATACTTAGACTTATCCTTCACCATCTTCCTCGCCAGCATGACTCTTGGAAATGGCTCTTCCACCGTCACCTTGATAAACGGATAGGCCTTGTCGTCCATCAGCATCGTATTATACTTGGGCCTGTGCTCTTTAATAAGATTGCATTCCAGCACAAGCGCTTCCAGTTCCGAATCGGTCACGATATACTCGAACCTGCGGATATGGGTCACCATCTGCTCAATCTTGGCTCCCTTGTTCCTGCTGCTTTGAAAATACTGCCGCACACGGTTCTTCAAACTGATAGCTTTTCCCACATAGATAATGTCGTCTTTCTCATCATGCATGATATACACGCCAGGCTTTCCCGGCAATTTCTTTAATTCTTCCTGAATGTCAAACATGTCGTCTCCCCCAGTAAAAAACCAGAAGAAATCCGCCTGCTCCCGGCAGATCTTCCTCTGGTTCCATACGATAATCTATCCTTCTATGATTCTATATGCTCTTCTGGCACAGGCTGGCCCTCCTCTGCCGGGTCATCCTCTCGTGCCTCGCCGTCGGCCTCAGGAGCAGGGCTGCTGCTCTCATCCACCGGATTCATAGCGATACGTTCCTCAGACTTCTTAGCGGACTCCGGATCAATCCCTTCCACTTCGTGGAAGATATTCATGAACTCTTTGCCTGTGATCGTTTCTTTCTCGATCAGGAATGCGGCAATCTTATCCAGGGAATCCCTATGCTGGCTTAGCAGTCTCTTTGCTTCTTCATAGGCATCCTTCAGCATCTTCATGACTTCCTGGTCAATCTCGGAAGCTGTCTCCTGCCCGCAGTTGCTCACAGGCCTTCCGTCCAGATAACGGTTCTGGATGGATTCCAGGCCGATCAGGCCGAATTTCTCGCTCATGCCATACTGCGTGATCATGGCTCTGGCAACGTTGGTAGCCTTTTCAATATCATTGGCCGCCCCGGTAGTGACGGTGTCAAATACGATCTCTTCCGCCGCGCGTCCTGCCAGCATTCCCACAAGCATCGCCTGCAGTTCTTTCTTCGTATTCAGGAACTTCTCTTCCTCCGGCGTCTGCATGACGTATCCAAGAGCGCCCATGGTTCTTGGGACGATCGTAATCTTCTGTACCGGCTCCGCGTCTTTTTGAAGCGCGCTTACCAGCGCATGTCCAACCTCATGGTAAGATACGATCCTTCGCTCCTCCTGGCTCATAATCCGGTCTTTCTTTTCCTTGCCCACCAGGACTACTTCTACAGCCTCGAACAGGTCTGCCTGAGAAACTGCCTTCCTTCCATTCTTAACGGCATTGATCGCCGCCTCATTGATCATATTGGCCAGATCAGAGCCTACCGCGCCGGAAGTTGCCAGCGCAATGGCTTCCAAATCAACCGTCTCGTCCATCCGCACATCTTTGGAATGAACCTTTAATACATCGACTCTTCCCTTAAGATCAGGCTTCTCCACAATGATACGCCGGTCAAAACGTCCCGGACGCAGAAGCGCCGGATCCAGAATCTCAGGACGGTTGGTGGCTGCCAGAAGCACAAGGCCTTTGTTGCTCTCAAAACCATCCATCTCTGCCAGCAGCTGGTTCAGAGTCTGCTCCCTCTCATCGTTGCTTCCCAGCTGATTGTCACGGCTCTTGCCGATCGCGTCGATCTCATCGATAAATATGATGCATGGCGCCATCTGCTGCGCCTGCTTGAACAGGTCACGCACCCTGGAAGCACCGACGCCTACATACATCTCAACGAAGGCTGATCCGCTTAAGGAGAAGAACGGTACCTTCGCCTCGCCTGCCACTGCCTTTGCCAGCAGCGTCTTTCCGGTACCGGGAGGTCCTACCAGCAGCGCGCCTTTTGGAAGCTTGGCTCCTACGCTGGTGTATTTTCCCGGATTATGAAGGAAATCCACCACTTCCTGGAGGGATTCCTTTGCTTCATCCTGCCCGGCCACATCCTTGAATGTAACGCCGGTCTGCTTCTCTACATACATCTTGGCGTTGCTTTTGCCAACGCCCATCATTCCGCCGCCCTTAGACATCTTCCTGGTCATCCAGACAATCATGCCCACCAATAGCGCGATCGGAAGGAATGTAAAGATGATCTGGGCCACTACGGCAGAAGTGGTATCCGGTATCTCCTGCTCATACTTAACGCCGGCCTCATACAGCTTGTCGGACAGCGTATCATCCTTTACAACGCCGGTATAATATTGCTTGGCCGGCTTCTTGTCACCCTTTGCCTTCTTCTGGGTAATCACGATCTTATCGTTCTGGATTACGACTTTTTCTACTTTGCCTTTATCCACCATCTTCAGGAACTCATCATAACTGACTTCCTTATCCCCGGTCATCCCCTGAAATTGATAGAGGGCCAGCACCAGGATGGTGGTAATCAACGTTACCAATATAATAAAAGATAAGCCTTGCTTATTATTTTTATTATTTTTGTTCTTGTTATTCTGGTTGTCCATTTTATTCCTCCTGTATTACCCTTCCATTATACGGACAGCCTACTTAGAAATCAATAAAAACATTATGAAAAGATTGTAAACTTCCTATATCTTGTAGTATACTTGGTGTTGAAATGCTTATACTTCAAATAAACGATTTCTATAGAAAAGTAAGAGGAAAGTGTACATATGAGAATTGGATTTGACAACGAAAAATACCTTCAGATGCAGTCTTCCCATATCCGGGAGCGTATCGATCAATTTGACAACAAACTTTATCTGGAATTCGGCGGCAAACTCTTCGATGATTACCATGCTTCCAGGGTTCTTCCGGGATTCCAGCCTGACAGCAAGCTTCGGATGCTCAAGCAGCTTTCCGATCAGGCCGAGATTGTCATTGTAATAAGTGCGGAAGATATTGAGAAGAATAAGGTACGTGGGGATCTTGGAATCACCTATGACTCCGATGTGCTCCGGCTGATGGGCGTATACCGCGAGCACGGCCTCTATGTAGGCAGCGTCGTCATTACCAAGTTCAGCGGCCAGGAAAGCGCGGTCCTGTTCAAGAACCGCCTGGAAAAGCTGGGCATCAAGGTGTACCGGCATTACGTTATCCCCGGATATCCTTCCAATGTACCCTACATCGTAAGCGATGAGGGCTACGGGAAGAATGATTATATCGAGACCTCCCGCCCACTGGTAGTGGTAACTGCCCCCGGACCGGGAAGCGGCAAGATGGCCGTCTGCCTCTCCCAGCTTTATCAGGAGCACAAGAGAGGCATCTGCGCAGGATACGCCAAGTTTGAGACATTCCCTATCTGGAATATCCCATTGAAGCACCCGGTCAACCTGGCATATGAAGCTGCCACTGCCGACTTGAATGATATTAATATGATAGACCCCTTCCATCTGGAAGCCTATGGAAAGACTACCGTCAACTACAACCGGGATGTAGAGATCTTCCCTGTGCTAAGCGCCATGTTCCAGCGCATCTACGGCGAAAGCCCTTATAAGTCTCCTACCGACATGGGCGTAAATATGGCAGGAAACTGCATCTGCGACGACGAGACCTGCAAGGATGCCTCGAGGCAGGAGATCATCCGGAGGTACTACGACTCGCTCAGAAGGCTGCTGGAAGGCGCCTGCTCCGATGCGGAAGTCTACAAGATCGAGATGCTGATGAACCAGGCCGGCATCACCGTCCATGACCGCCCGGTCGTGGATGCCGCCCTGCAAAGAGCCAAGGAGACCGGCGAACCTGCCGCGGCGCTCCAGCTCCACGACGGACGTATGATCACGGGTAAGACCTCCAACCTGCTGGGCGCTTCCGCTGCCTTGCTTCTGAATTCCCTCAAGGTACTGGCTGATATTGACCATGAAAGACACGTCATATCTCCGGAGGCCATCGAGCCAATCCAGAAGCTCAAGACGCAGTATCTGGGAAGCAAGAACCCAAGGCTGCACACGGACGAAGTGCTGATCGCCTTGTCCGTCAGCGCCGCAACCGACCCTACAGCCCAGCTGGCCTTAGACCAGCTTCCAAAACTGAAGGGCTGCCAGGCGCATACCTCGGTCATGGTAGGTTCTGTTGACATGAAGCAGTTTAAAAAATTATCCATCCAGGCGACCTTTGAAGCAAAATATGAAAAAAGTTCTGTATTTTTCAATGACAGGGGTGTATAATCTTTAAGTATTTTTTTGGACATGCTATGTAAACAGATTCAGCTAAGGAGGAAATTATGGCAGTTAAATACGTATTTGTTACAGGTGGAGTAGTATCTGGACTTGGCAAAGGAATCACGGCTGCATCCCTGGGGCGTCTTTTAAAGGCCCGCGGATATACGGTGACCATGCAGAAGTTCGATCCTTATATCAACATGGATCCCGGTACCATGAACCCTGTGCAGCACGGCGAAGTGTTTGTAACCGATGATGGAGCAGAGACCGATCTTGACCTCGGGCACTATGAACGATTTATAGACGAGAGCCTGGGCAAGAACTCTAACGTGACCACCGGCAAGATCTATTGGTCCGTCCTTCAGAAGGAACGCCGGGGAGACTTTGGCGGCGGTACCGTCCAGGTAATCCCCCACATCACCAATGAGATCAAGGATCGCTTCTACCGGAACCCTGCTGCCAAGAATACGGAGATTGCCATTATTGAAGTAGGAGGAACGGTGGGCGACATTGAAAGCCAGCCTTTTCTGGAAGCCATCCGCCAGTTCCAGCATGAAAAAGGACATGAGAATGTCATCCTGATCCACGTAACCTTGATTCCATATCTGCGCGCATCCCAGGAGATGAAGACAAAGCCTACCCAGGCCAGCGTCAAGGATCTTCAAGGCATGGGAATCCAGCCGGATATCCTGGTATGCCGTTCGGAGTACCCTCTGGATGCCGGAATCAAAGATAAGATCGCTTTATTCTGCAATGTGCCATCCAGCCATGTGCTTCAGAACCTGGATGTTGAATATCTGTATGAAGCGCCCCTGGCCATGGAAGAAGAGAATCTGGCAGGCGTCGTATGCGAATGTCTTCATCTGGACTGTCCCAAGCCGGATCTTAAAGAGTGGTCGGAGATGGTAGACTATCTCAGGCATCCCAACACCGAAGTGACGGTAGCCCTGGTAGGAAAATATATCCAGCTGCATGATGCCTACATCAGCGTCGTGGAGGCATTGAAGCATGGCGGCATCTATAGCCGCGCCACCGTCAATATCAAATGGGTGGATTCTGAGACTGTTACCGCCGACAACGTGGAAGAACTTCTGGGCGGAGTAAGCGGCATTCTGGTACCAGGAGGTTTCGGGCACCGTGGCGTCCCCGGCAAGATCGAGGCGATCAAGTATGCCCGCACCCACCATGTCCCCTTCCTGGGACTGTGCCTGGGCATGCAGCTGGCTATCGTAGAGTTTGCCCGCAACGTGCTGGGTCATCGAGACGCGCACAGTGCCGAATTAGATCCCGATACGACGCATCCTGTGATCCACATCATGCCAGAACAGATTGGAATCGAAGATCTGGGCGGCACCCTGAGGCTCGGTGCTTATCCCTGCGTGCTGGATACCGATTCCAGAGCTTATAAGATGTATGGCAGGCAAGAAATCTCCGAACGCCACCGCCATCGCTACGAGGTTAACAATGATTACCGGGAGGAACTGTCCGCTAGCGGAATGAAGATTTCCGGCCTGTCTCCGGATGGCAGGATCGTGGAGATGATCGAGATTCCAGAACACCCCTGGTTCATCGCGACTCAGGCGCATCCCGAATTAAAGTCCCGTCCCAACCGGCCTCATCCATTGTTTCGCGGCTTCATTGAAGCTGCCCTGGAATACGCAGAGCAAAACCAGGCGGTCACAGGCCAGTTCCTGAATCAAATATAAAAAAAGCCAGAATATAGAAAGCCTGCGGAGAAGCGGATGCTGATCATGTTGAATATGCATCCGCTTCCCCGCAGGCTTTCTTGCTTGATTGATTCATTCACTTCCTCCACATTGCGGTAAATACAATCGCCAGAAGGCAGCAGCAAAACCAGATGCTTTTGATTCCAAGCATCTCTGACATCACCGTGCCCAACACTGCACCCAGGATAAAAAGCGCGATAATCCCAAAGTAGTGGGCGGCTTCAAGTCCTGTCCCTTCCTCTTTATTGATCAGGCAGCGAAACAGTTTCTCAGTCCCTGAACGCAGGTTCCCGGTACACATAGTAGTCGCATAAGGAAGGTTTTTGATCTTTCTGAAACTGTTGACTTGAAGGGAGCACACGAAAGAGATCGTAACATTTACCACGCCGTCCGGCATAGACGGCGGAATAAATCCAATGATCAAAAGCAGCAGCACCTCGATCGCAATGATCCAGTGCTCGTACATCGCGAATCCCCGGCTGGAGAAATATTTTTTGAGAACCTCTGTGATGAACACTCCTAAGGAAAACGCTATGATCGGCACCACATAGTACAACGCCTGCCTGTAGTCCTTGTCCGCCATATGAACGCCCAGAAGGACGATGTTTCCAGTCTGGGCATTGGCAAATACGCCTCCCCTCAGAATATAGGTGTATGCGTCCAGAAACCCTCCTACCACTGCCAGCAGGGCAGCGACCCGAAAGGTCTCATGAATCGGAATTGCTGTAATCTCTTGTTCTCGCTCCATCTTATCCGTATAGATTCTCCTTTACACACTTCAATGCTTCTGCAATCACCTGGTGCATATCATAGTACCGGTACATCCCAAGCCTCCCGCCGAAAATGACATGCTCTTCCTTTTCTGCCAGTTCCCTGTATCTTTCATACAGGGCATTGTTTTTCTCGTCATTCATAGGGTAAT
Source organism: [Clostridium] scindens (assembly GCF_019597925.1). Taxonomy (NCBI): domain Bacteria; kingdom Bacillati; phylum Bacillota; class Clostridia; order Lachnospirales; family Lachnospiraceae; genus Lachnoclostridium; species [Clostridium] scindens. The sequence continues at coordinate 2,756,100 of NZ_CP080442.1, forward strand.
ATGGCTGGGCGCCCTTCTCCCAGGCAGCCGGGTATTCCCTGGTGATCACGGTCTTTTGGATGGCCGGCGTCCCTGTGTTCCCATATCCTCCCTGGCATCCATATTCAAAATGCTTATGCTCGATGATCCTGGTATAAGGAATCTCGTACTCTGTATAGTTTACTACGGCATTGCCCTGGTAATTTTCCATATCCAGAGTTTCCGTCTCAAACCGGAGGCTGCGGTATTCCAGCTCCCCATAGCAATAATCGTAGAAGGCGTCAATCATGCCAGTGAACACGATATGATCCGCCTCGCTTTCCAGTATCTCCCTATCTTCAAAAAAATCCACGCCCAGGCGTACCTCCACGCCTTCCAGCATCTTTTCTATGATCTGCGTATAGCCGCCGATGGGGATTCCCTGATATTGATCATTAAAATAGTTATTGTCATACACAAACCTCACCGGAAGGCGGCGGATAATGAAGCTTGGCAGTTCGCTTGCCCACTTTCCCCACTGCTTCTCCGTATATCCCTTGATCAATTTCTCATAGATATCCCGTCCCACCAGGGATATGGCCTGTTCTTCCAGGTTCGCGGGCTCCTTGATGCCTGCCTCTTTGATCTGGCGGTCTATGATCTCCTTTGCCTCTTCCGGGGTCTTGATCCCCCACATCTTGCTGAATGTATTCATATTAAAAGGCAGATTATACAGTTCATCCTTGTATCTGGCAACCGGACAGTTCGTATACCGGTTGAATTCCGCAAATTGCTGTATATAATTCCATACCTCTTTGTCCGAAGTATGGAAGATGTGCGCTCCATACTTATGAACTTGGATTCCTTCCACTTCTTCCGTAAAAATGTTGCCTCCTACATGAGGCCTGCGGTCAATCACCAGGACTTTCCTGCCCGCCTTATTCGCTTCATAGGCAAATATTGCGCCAAACAGTCCCGCTCCTACTACCAAATAGTCGTACTTCATCTTTGCATCTGCACCTTCCCTGATTATTTCTGGTGATTATTATACCCCTTCTGCTCTTATATTTCAATGGATAACCCCATCGGACCATTTGGCCTGGCTTCCCTTCTCCGTCTTTGTCACCTGAAGCTTGCAGTCAATCTGCTCCTTCAGTTCATTGACATGGGAAATGATGCCTACCAGCCTCTTGGTGCCGGCCAGATCATGAAGGACCCGGATGGCCTGTTCCCTGGCTGTATCGTCCAGAGACCCGAAGCCTTCGTCCACGAACATGGTATCCAGGCGGATGGCGCCGGCTGTGCTCTGCACGATGTCCGCAAGCCCCAGGGCCATTGCCAGGGATGCCAGAAAAGACTCGCCGCCGGATAAGGTCTTTACATCCCTCACGGACGCGCTGGCCATATGGTACACATCCAGGTCAAGTCCGGCCTGGCCCTGACTGCTTAGATTGCCTACTTCCCGGCATTGCAGGATAAATTCATTGGATGTCATACGCGCCAGCCTCTGATTGGCCGCATGGATGATCTGCCGGAAGTACTGCCTCTGGACATAGGTTTCAAAATCCATCTTTACCGTCCCGCTCAGATTGCCGTTGGCCGTCCTGCTTAAGTTTTCCAGCATTTCATACTGACTCCTTAGGATCCCTTTCTTATCCAGATACTGCTTCAGATGCTCCTTTACGCCCTGGTTCTTCCGATTCATGCTGTAGAAGCGCATGGATTCGTTCTGTACCGCCTGCGCATCCGTCTCGGTCTTCTGGATCTCTGCCAGTATCTTATCTGTATCCGCCGGCTCCATCCCTTCCAGCTGTGCTTCTATCGTCTTAAGCATGCCCGCGGTCTCATTTACCTTGACGCGGTATTCCTGAATTTTCTGTTCCAGGAGCGCCGTTTCTTCTTCCGGCATCTTTGCGGCCTGGTATGCGGCCTCGTCCGCAAAGCCCTGCTCCTTTAGCGCCTGGTTCCATGCCTCGCTTCTTATTCCTGCCTCTCTGCCAAGTTCTTCCACTGCTTCCTGACTGCTTTTTTTCTGGCCTTCCAGCCTCCGCACGGCTTCCATGGCTTCCTTTTCCTCAGCCTTTGTCCGTTCATAGGCCTGCTTCATTAGATGAAGTTTATCTTCCAGTTCTGCCAGGCGCTCTTTGGCCTGCTCCTTTGATGGAAGCGGCAATCCCTGGCACTTTGCAGCAAGATCCGCCTGGATCTGCTGATACTGCATTTTAAGTTCTCCTTGTTCTGCCTCCAGCTTGGAGTGCTGTTCTTTCAGAACGGCCAACTGTTCCTCTATCTGCCGTTCCAGAGTTTTTGCCTCTTCATGCAGCTTAGCCCCTTTGTCTGCCCTCTCATACTCCTTAGAGGCCTCATAATACGCTTCCTGGCATTGCCTTTCTGCCTCCAGAATCCTGTAGCAGATTGCCTCCGAAAGCAGCATTCCTTCATCCGGCTCATCCTCCGTCAGTTCCCGGTAGTGTCTTAAAAAGGCGTTCTTTCCAGAACCGTACCGGATAGCCGTCTCCTGGAAGGCAGCCGCAGAGGCATCCCTTTTTCCCTCTGCCAGATTCCTGCTTTCCCTGGCTTCTTCCACCTCCTGCTGGGTAGGCGCTCCTTCCTTTAACGGCCGGAGGTCGGGATGGCTTGTGGCGCCGCATACAGGACAAGGCTCCCCTGCTTCAAGCCCCTGGGCAAGGATGCCCGCCTGTTCATCCAGAAATGCCTGGTACTTCGCCTCATAGAGTGCTGCCGCGCTCAGATAGGATTTCCGATCCTCCTCTGACCTGCCGCGTTTCCTGTGACATTCTTCCTCCAGCAACAAAAGCGTGTCAAAGGAATCTTTCAGTTCTTTCAACTGTGAAAGCCGGTGGGAGCATTGCTCCTTTTTCACCCGCAGGGTCTCCTCATTCATCTTGCTTTCTTCATATAATTCCTGTGCCCTTCGTGCTTCCTCTCTGGAGTGCTTCAATCCGTCCTCCTTCGTTTCTGCTTCTCGAAGGATCCCCTGCTTTTTCTCCAGTGTTTTTCCAAGCGCTTCTTGCTGTTCTTTCAAGGTTTCTATCTGTTCGTACCGGGGCAGGGCATCCTGGATCCTGATAATCCCGGCTTCGCATTCTGTCTTGCAATCCAGAAATTCCTGCTCCTTCTTACTCTTTACGGCTTTTAATGCTTCCGCCAGGATTTCTGCTTCCTCCAGTTTTTCTTCCGTTATACGCAAGGTATTCCTTCCCCTGTCAAGATTCATCGTTGCCTGTGCAAGCGCCTTCTCCGCAGAAGATGCCTTTTCCGCCTGTCTCGCCTGCGCAAGCCTTCTTTCCGATTCCTGGTATCTCTCCTTCTCCTTTCCAAGTTCCAGCCAGGCTTCTTTCATATTCTCATAGGTTTGGATAAGTTCATTGCGTGCCTCCGCTTCCAGCTTCCTGCTCTTTAACTGATCCAGTCTTTTTGCCAGCCTGTCAGACTCGTTCTGTCTCTCCTTTTCCAGAGCCCGTCCTTCTTGCAGGATTTCTTCCAGCGCCGCTTTTACCTCTTCATAAGGCAGGACGGCAAGGCTTTTTATCTCTTCCCATCGTACTCTTAAAGGAAGGTCCTCTACTTCCACCCGCTCTATTTCCTGCCGGATCTCGCGCAGATTATCTTCCAGCTCATAGTAGAGCCTGCCCGCGCTTTTCTTTAATTCCTCCTGCACCCTGTAATAGAGCCTGGTCTGGAATATTTTCGTAAATATTTTCTTGCGCTCTTTAGATTCGGCATGCAGAAGTTTCAGGAAATCTCCCTGGGCGATCATGGCAATCTGGGTAAATTGGACCGAATCCAGTCCGATGATCTCCTCGATCTTCTGGTCCGTCTCCCGCTTTTTGCCTTGAAAGGCGCTCCCGTCCGGCAGGATCAGCTCAACCTTGGAAGGTTCCTTCACATATCTGGGAGAGCCGTTAGCATAGCGCCTTTTTCCCAGCCGGATATATTCCGGATTCCTGCGGATCGTATATTCTTTTCCCTGATAAGAGAATGTGTATTCTACATAAGTATCCATATCTTCCGAGGCATACTGGCTGCGCATCATATTCCCGTCCCGCGCTTTGCCGCTGGTCTGGTCATACAGCGCATAGGTAATGGCATCAAATATGGTCGTCTTCCCAGATCCGGTATCCCCGGTTATCAGAAACAGCCCTTGCTGCACTCCCTGAAAATCTATCGTCGTCACTTCTGCATAAGAGCCGAAGGCTGACATCACTAATCTGATCGGCTTCATCGCTCTTCTCCCTTCGCCTCGTCAAACATCTTCTTCATAATCTCCAATTCTTCCTGCGCAAGCTGTCTGCCCTGCATCTCCTGATAAAAATCACAGAATGTCTCCAGGGGATCTTTAAGCACCAGTTCCTCGTCCATCTCCCGCAGTTTATTTCTGGTCCTGGCATTGTCTGCCTTTACCTCCAGAATCCGGTCAAATACTTCTTCCAGCTGCTCTTTGGGCTTATAGGGATCCACCTCGTCAGTCAGCGTAATACTGACATAATCATCCCGCTCCTCTTCATTCGCCGCCTCAAGAATCTCCGCCAGGTTCCCCCTCTTCTTTTTGACATCCCGGAGGGGATGAAGCGCAAGCCGCTCCACTTTGGGAGGCGAGCCCTTCTGGGAAAGGGTTACCAGCGTAAGCGCCTTTTCCTGTCCAGACTCGCTGACCGAATATTTCAGCAGCGTGCCACAATAGCGGATATGCGGCATCCCCACGCTCTGAACGCCGTGCAGATGTCCCAGAGCCACATAATCAAAATCCTTAACGGCCCCAATGTCCACATTGTCGATTCCTCCTACGGAAAATGTCTCTGAATCGCAAGTCTCTGGCAGTTCATTTCCCGTATAAAATTGATGGGAGACCAGCACATTGCGCCTGCCGCGGTAGTCAATCTCTTCCCGCCTGATCAGTTCCGCGACAGCATCCCCATAAGTCTGAGGCGGTTCTCCCGGAAATACGTTTCTTACATAGGAAGGCTTCAAAAATGGCAGCAGATAAAAATCCACCTCCCCATATTCATCATTTAGCGTCACCTTGCGTATATGTTCTTCCTCTATCCTTGGCGCCGTCCCCGCAAGATAGATCTGGTGGCTTTTCAGAATGCAGGAAGCATAGTCAAGCCTCTGGGCCGAATCATGGTTTCCACTGATAATGAGCAACGCAATAGCCGGGGCAATCTCAGAAAGAGAGGTCAGAAATTCATCGAAGACGGCGACCGCTTCCGCTGAAGGCACAGATTTGTCATAGATGTCTCCTGCAATGATGATGGCATCCGGACGGAGGTCTTTCGCATACGCCACCACTTCCTTCAGTATGGCCTCCTGATCCTCTCTTAAATTATAATGGTGCAGCTGCTTGCCGATATGCAAGTCTGAAAGATGAAAAAATCTCATGGTTACCAGTCCTTCCTGTATTTCGCGTCTGAGACTATCTTACACTATCTGCCGGACTTCCCGCAAGGTCTCTCTTGCCGGGCTATAGACAAAGCAAGGGGGGCCCGCCTTCTAAAAAGATAATCAAAAAGCGCCGGAGGGGTTCCGGCGCTTTTTCAAGCATACTATCTTACAGGTTCTCTTCAAAGAATTTCTTCAATTTCTCCAGATCTTCCTCACTGTCGGCAGAGACGGTGATCTCTTCTCCCTTTTTCACTCCCAGGCTCATGATTGCCAGCAGTTTGGTTGCCTCCACGGTGCGATCTCCTTTTGTAATCGTCACTGCGCTCGACAATTCCTTCGCCAGCTTCACCAGCATTCCCGCTGGTCTTGCATGCATGCCTACCTCGTCCTTGATTACATACTGAAATGATCCCATAATGTTTCCTCCTTTATTTTTTTAAGATCCATAAGTTACTTTTTTCTGCCTTCCCCTGATACTTGACCTTGCATTCTCTCTCCTTCGGATAAAAGCGCGTGGTAAATACGCATTCTCCTTTATTCAGGAATATTTCCAATATCGAATGATCTGCAAGTATGCGGATGTCTCTCACCTGATTGATACGAGCCTTTCTACAACCCCGGCCTTGCCCCGCATCCCCTTCGAACGCAAGGCTGGCCACCCCGTCTTTCCACGTGAGCCTGCACGCTGCGTCAACCAGGATGCTGAATTCCCCTTGCATTCCTTCTATCTCCCAGTCGAAACTGCAGGATTCTATCGGAATCTCCTGTTCTGCTTCTATGCGGACACTCGCTCTTCTGATGCTCTCAATCTCCTGAACCGGCCATTGAAGCACCCTTTTGCCCTGTACCGACAGTTCCCTGGGGAAGGTAAGCGAATGCTGCCATCCCATTTCTACTGTAGGATTATGGTAATGGCCCTCTAAGTCCGGCAGCCCTGCCCAAGCCATCAGAATCCTTCTTCCCCGGCTATCCAGGAATGTCTGGGGAGCATAGAAGTCAAATCCCATATCCCATTCTTGAAATTCCTTCTGTTCACATTCTTTCCCGTCCTCCAGCAGAAAATATCCAGATTGGTAGACGTTCTGAAAGCGGAACTCTTCCGGGCGCAGCCCCTGAGGGCACACGGACAGTATCTTCTCCCCTTCTATTTCAAACAGATCGGGACACTCCCACATATATCCGAATGGCTCCCTGGTCGTAATCTCTTCCTGGAATCTCCACGCCTTCTTATCATCGGAAGCATACAGGATCACGGCTCCCTGGTCATTTGCCTTTCTTCCTCCCAGCACCATATAGTATCTGCCCTTTTCTTTCCATACTTTTGGATCCCTGATATGGGCAGTATAGCCTTTCGGATAATCCTTAAGGGACATCAGGCATTCTTTCTCTCCAAACTTCCTTCCATCCTTGCTTGCTGTATAGATGGTATTGGATTCCCTTCCAGTATTCACATAGTCGTAATCGCCCTCGTACTTGATGTTTCCGGTATAGAATAGTTCCAGCATCCCGTCTTCGGTAAATGCGCTGCCGGAATATGCCCCATGGCAGTCATAAGGGCTGTCGGCGACGAGGGGCACGCCGGCATATTCCCAATGGACCAGATCCTTGCTTATATATTCTCCCCAGACCTTTAATCCTCCCTCGGGATGGAAGGGGGAATACTGGAAGAATGCATAGTATTCTCCCTGATACTGGCAGAGCCCGTTGGGGTCGTTCAACCATCCGACCGGAGGCATCACGTGATATTCCATCCGCCACTGATCCTCTTTAAGCGCCTCTTTTCCTTCCGCTTCAAGTTCTTCTATCTCTTTTAACAATGTTGCCTTCATTACATTCATATGCAACCCCTGCCTTTAGCGCACTGCGATGATCTTATCCAGGACATCGGCTGTTCCCGTCTTTAACATGCTCACTTCTTCATAGTCAAATGTATTGGTTACGATTACAGGCGTGGTGATGTCATATCCCGCATCCTGGATCTGTTCTTTATCAAAGGTGATCAGAAGCTGCCCCGCTCTTACTTCTTCTCCTTCTTTTACATGAGCCTCATAGAACTTTCCTCCTAATTCCACCGTATTGATCCCAATATGGATCAGGACTTCCATTCCGTCCCCGCCTGTGATGCCGATCGCATGCTTCGTGTCGAACAAGGTCTCTATCTTTCCGGCAAATGGGGCATATACCTTCCCTTCTGAAGGCAGGATTGCCGCGCCCTTGCCCAGGACTTCTCCTGCGAACGTCTCATCCTTTACATCTTTAAGTTCTATTACTTCTCCCTTTATAGGACAGTATACCGTATGACCTTCTTCCGTCTTCACGGAACTGGATGCAGTCTGAACAGAAGCGTCTGCGGCCGGAACAGAAGTGTCTGCGGCCTGGATGTTCTCCTCTTTGAACAGGATCCAGGACAGAAGGAAAGCGACAGCCGCAGCCACCAGGATGACCAGCGTATACTGGATGGTATAGTCCGTCGTGATCAGATAGCCGAACAGGCCTGTGATGCCATAGGCGGATGCCCCGATTCCGGTAACGCCTGCCACCAGCGCGCCACATGCGCCTCCGATGCATCCTGCGATAAAGCATTTGAAAAACCGCAGGTTCACTCCAAAGATTGCAGGTTCCGTGATTCCCAGAAACGCGGACAGGGAGGAGGGCAGCGCCAGCGCTTTTAACTTCTGGTTCTTCGTCTTTAACGCCAGGGCAAGCGCCGCGGCTCCCTGGGCGATGTTTGCCGCCGTGGCAATGGGCATCCAGATGTTGACTCCATTTGCGCTTAATAGCCCGGCTTCCAGCGCATTATACATATGGTGGACGCCAGCCACGACCGTAGGCGCATATACCGCCCCAGCCAGGCAGGAGCCGATGCCAAATGGCAGAGTGATCAGGTATTCCACTGCGCTTAGCACTCCATTCTCGATCCAGGAGAATACCGGCCCAAATATGGTCAGTGTCAGATATCCTGTCGCCAGCACCGTAACCAGCGGCGTTACAAACAAATCGATCATCTCCGGCACGATCTTGTGCAGTTTCTTTTCCAGCATGCACATGAACCAGACTGCGATCACCACCGGGATTACATGTCCCTGGTAGCCGACCAGCTTGATATCATAAAGTCCGAACCAGGCCTGGGCCGTAGGAACAGAATCTGCGGTCGCCACTGCCCACGCATTTACCAGATCCGTGTGGATCATGATCATTCCGATGACTGCGCCCAGAAATATGTTGCCTCCGAATACCCGGGCGGCGCTTATGGCGATCAAGATCGGCAGGAATACGAGTGCCGCGTTGCTGAACAGATGGATGATGGTATAAGAGCCGGAATTCGCCATATCCGGGAACACATTGCACAATCCTTCCAGCAGGCCCATCAGAAGGCCGCTGGCAACGATCGCCGGTATGATCGGCACGAATACGTCTCCCAGCGTCTTGATCAGCCGTTTAAAAATATTCTGCTTGGAAGCCGCCGCCTGCTTGACTTCTTCCTTAGATGCAGCCGTAATTCCTGCCGCGGATACGAATTCCTCATATACTTTATTTACCACGCCGGTGCCGAAGATGATCTGCAATTGTCCGGATGCTTCAAAGACACCTTTCACGCCTTCGATCTCTTCCAATTTCTCTTTGCAGCATCTTCCATTGTCGCCGATCACCAGGCGAAGTCTTGTGGCACAGTGGGCGGCTGATATGATATTCTCTTTGCCGCCGATGTTTTCCAGCACCTGCTTTGCAATGCTCCTGTAATCCATTCTCTTTCCTTCCCTTCCCTGAAACATATGTGTTATCGTTCCCATACCACACTCTCTTTTATTTATTCGTAGTTTATCTATGTATTATTCTTTTATGCATGGTATCGTTCTCATATCTTGATTAAAGTATACCAGTCTACCCCGCCGTTGTAAACTGGTATACTTCACAAATATCCCCTTTTAAAATCATGCATTTTCACCAATTGCCCCGGCGTTGTTACCGGGTGGAATTCTTGAGAACGATTTCATATCCCATCTTCAATTCCTTGCACACCGTACTCTCAGACTCCAGCAGATCTACCAGCATCGTAGCTGCCTCCATCCCGCTGGTCTTATAGAAGAAATGGACCGTTGACAGGGATGGCTCTACCAGACGGGATACCGGCGTATCTCCCATTCCTGCGATCTGGATATCCTCCGGCACTTTTTTCCCCGCCTCTTTCAGGTACGCCATTGCCCCGGCGGCGATATTGTCTGTCGTGCAGAATACAGAATCAATATCCGGCGACCGGGATAGAAGGCCACGCATCTGCTCATAGCCTGACTCGATGCTGAATTTTGCTTCTGCCATCCATTCTGGCAAGGCTTTTTTTCCTGCTTTTCGAAGGGCCGCCTCATACCCCCTTCTCCGGTTAAGCCCGGCGGCTTCGTCCTTATCGGTTACGCCGATATAGCCGATCTTATCCCCGTTTTCATGCAATGCCTGCGTCATCTTTAACGCCGCGTGGTAATCATCCTGATACACGCAGGAATACCCTTCCAAACGCTGCCCAAGAATAACCACCGGAACCTTGCACTCCTTTAAAAGTTTGCGGTGCTTCGCGGTAAACATGGTGGCAATAAACAGGATGCCATCCACCTGGTTGTCCTTAAAAAGGTTCAGATACTTGAGTTCTTCTTCAATATTATTGTCCGTATTCGCCAGCAGAAGCTGGTACCCGCTTCTACTCAGCACGTCGCTGATTCCCGCGACCATGCGCCCCACAGTATCAGAATTAATCTTTGGGATAATGACCCCCACCAGCTTCGTCTTCTTGGTTCGAAGCATCTGCGCCTGGGAAGAAGGCTGATAGCCGGTCTCCTCTATCACCTTACGGATCACTGCCTTCTTCTCATCGCTGACATAGCCGTCATTCAGATACCGGGAAACCGTCGCCCTAGACACTCCTGCCAGTCTTGCAATCTCATTGATATTCACTGCCATCTTCCTCCTCCATTGCCATTCTATCATCCACCTGGGCCTACATCAGGAACCGGAACCAGTTGAACAAGCCAACAAGACGGATTCGCTGTTCCCGCTTTTTAGTAAGTTCCTGCCTTTCGACCCCTTCCGGGACCTCATAATTCTCTTCATCCAGGACTTTTACAGAGTCTGCCTCATATGCTTCCATATAGCCCTTCAACTGACTGGTTACTTCCTTGCTGTCAACCACCAGCATCAGTTCCGTATCCAGATATGCGCTTCGCATGTCCATATTAAACGAGCCTACGATCGCCAGTTCATCTCCTATGGTAATGCTCTTTCCATGATAAGACACCCCGCCTTCATACTCCTGGATTTTAAGGCCCGTCTCCAGAAGCCTTCCTTTATTTTTCTGATAATCTGACGCTCCAAAAGGATTCCCGTTATTGGCGACCGAATTAGTCATCATGGTTACATTCGGATTTTCCTCGCAGATATCCGCAAATGACTGGTACATCCAGTCATTACAGATGACATAGGGCGTATGGATCGCCACTTCCTCATCCGTCTCTTCCATCAGCCGCTTCAGGGAATAGAACAGCGTCGGCTCTTTGGAGTATACATGGGTGGGGTTGTAAAGAAGCGTAATACGGTTCACCTCAAACGTACGCTCTGTATAGTCGCGCGCTTCCTCCATCTCCGGAAACTCCTGGATCATCTTCTGGTAACGCTTCTTTAATTTCTCCCTGGCCTGGGCTACTTTCTCTTTGGATGCATTCTTCGAATCATTATAAAAAGGCTTGCAGACATCCAGTTTCCAGACGGACTCAAAGTACGCTTCCAGCTGATGGATGGAACTTTCCTGATTTTCAGGTTCCGGCGTATAGACCAGCACATCCCTGTCATAATTCTTATATCCATGATCTCCCAGAAAATAATCATAGGTGTTCCTGCCTCCCAGCAGATAGAGGTCGTCATCTATGATCACATATTTGTCATGAAGCCGTCCCATGCTCTTCCAGGGCATCAGCAGATTGATCCGGTTGTAGATCCTGATCTCCACCTTGTCCATGGTGGACAGCGCCTGAAAATATGCATTGCCATCCATCTGCTGCAGCGCCGAGAATCCGTCCACCAGAATCTTTACATCCACGCCCCGGTCTGCCGCCTCGATCAATGCGGCGATCACGTCCTTTCCGCTCTTATCCGCATGAAAGTCAAAAGTGGACAGAATAATCCTGTCCCTCGCCTGTGCAAACATGTTCAACCGTTCTTTCAATCCCTCTTCATTATCTTCAATCACGCAGGCTCTGTCACAGGAAGCCTGATCCGAATAGCATTCCTTTGGGTCGAAGTTCTCCTGATATTCTTTGCTCACCTGGGGATGCCTGTTATAGGACAGTATGATTCCCAGAAGCACGTACAGAACAAATGCCAAAATAATAAATACCAAATATCTCAATTTAAACCTCAGTCTCTTTTTCAATGTGATTCCTCTTCTTCTGCTTCTTTTCGCATGCGCCTGTAAAACAGCACATATTTCGCCAATGTAAACAGCATAATCAGGCAGCAAAGGCCTATCATGGCCTTAGTCGCCATATCCGGCATCCCTGGTATCATAAGAAGAAGGAATATCATTACATAGGTGTATGCAGTGCATACCTTTCCATACCACTGGGCACCGTCCATATACCGTCCTTTTTTCATCATCAGGCCTCCCATGATGAGCATATAGCCTTCTTTGACAATATACAGCAGTACTACCGCACGCATCAATGGATAGCGAAAAGCCAGGCTTAGGATAACCGCCCCAAGAGTCAGTTTGTCCGCTATGGGGTCCAGTATCTTTCCCCATTCCGTAATCAGATCGAACCGCCTTGCGATCTTTCCGTCAAAGCAGTCCGTAAGCCCTGAGATTCCGATCACCGCGGCAGCCTTCATATAATCCGCTGTCCCGCTGGCGTTAAAATAGAGCCATAAGTATACAGGTATCAGTATGATCCTGAAGTATCCCATCAGATTCGGGACTGAAAAATATTCCCGCTTCCAGTCTTGTCTCACCGTACATTCATCCCTTCCAGCATTTGTCTTGCTTCCTGCACATAGAATAGGCGTCCGCCCTTCTCCGTCACATATTCCAGTTTTAGCCTGGCGCTCTCCTTCTCGCCAAGCCCGAGGTAAATTTCTGCCTCCTTAAAGTAAAATCCCACCTTGGTCCATGTCTGGGACAGGTTCCCATTCAGTTCCATCCGCTCCTGCAAGAACCGGAACGCAGCGGTATAATCCTTGTTCTCCAGCGCCCTGGTCAGATTATTGCTGGCGCACAGAATCTGGAAATTCTTCTTCTCCCTCTTATTCTGAGCAGTCTTTCTATAGGCCTCTTCCAGTTCCCGGACCTGCTGCCCCATGCCTCTTCGGAAATACAAGGAACTCATCAATATATAGTAATTCAGTTTAAATTTTCCTTTTAACTTATATACTTCCATCCTCTGGAACGTCTCCCATGCAAGTTCGAACTTCCCCTGGTAGTACTGGGCCATCGCCTGATTGCATAGGAGCCGGTTCTTATGCCAGAATCCGCCGCTTTTTAGAATACAGGCTTCATAAAGGAATGGATCGCAGTCCATCGACAGCGCAGACGAGATCTTTGACGTCCCGACCATAATAATCATCTCACAGATAACGAACAGAATCAGCGTCAAAAGAAGAAGGCCAAATCCCAATATAAAATATCCGTATCCTCCGATCAGCCATGTTATCCTGCTGTCGATTTTAAATAGCAGATAGAGGAAATGAAATGCTACAATGATCCATACCGCGATGCCAAGGCATTTACACTTCCTGTATTGCGCAAGCCGTCTTTTGACTTCCAGTTCCATATTCTCGTCCATATGTAAGCCTCCTGTTTTTAAGTAATGGTATTGCTTGAATTTATTTTTTCCTTTACTATACTTCTATTTTCATATTTTTGCAAGCTATACGTCTGCGCTAGGCCTGATAGACTGGATCTCCGCTATGACTTCCTAGTTCATTTCCTAAGTAATGTTTCTATAATAATATAGACACTATACATTTATACTAAAAATGGCTGATTTAACCAGCCATTCTTTTAATCTCTTCCCCCAAAACACGAATCCTATCCTGGAACAGGTTCTAAGTCTCATAAGGCGTAAAACTTACTTTGCTATAGATTCTGGATCTCGGAAAAGAATTGAATCATATCGCCACGCATATAGGATTCACAGAATTCGATCCTCGTATCCTGGCTCCAGGATATTCTCTCCACATGGAGCCCGGCGGTATTCTTCGGCGTTCCCATAAGTTCCTGCGGCCTCCCTTTGACAACCACGGCTTCAAACAGCCGATTGGCCCGATCCGGCCGTCTTCCAAAACTTCCCAGAGAATTATAAAGCCCATTCTCCTGCACCATCTCCCTGGTAAGCCCGGGGCATTCTTTATAAGGAATATAAGAAATAGGGACTACGGTAGGGATATCATCGTTATAAAATATCCTCTCTATTCGAAAGACCTGGTCGGATCCGCTCAATTCCAGCTGCCTTGCTACCTTCTCATGAGCCTGGATCACGTCAAAATTGATGATTTTCTTCACCTGCTTTGTCTCATTCATATCATTATCATAAAAACGGAATGATAATATTTCCTGCCCTACCTTCGGATGAGTGACAAAAGTGCCAAGTCCTTGTTTCTTACAGATATAGCCCTTGTTCTTCAGATCCTCTATTGCCTGCCTGACGGTCATTCGGCTGATGCCATATAATTCGCAGAGTTCCGTTTCCGTCGGAATCTTTTCATTGTACTTCCACTCCCCTTTGGCGATCTTTTCATACAGAATCTTGCTGAGTTGTTTGTAAAGAGGGATGTCGCTTGATATATCCAGCACTTTTATGTTCTCCCTTCGTTATAGAATATGCTTCCAGTTAATTCCATTATATCACATATTTTCTCACATTTAATGAATTTTATTTCTGGAAATAGGCTGCTGCCCCAAGTATGCCTCCCTCTTCCTGCAATTGCCCGATAGCGATATCTATTTTATATCCATCACATACGGTGGCGGTAATCCGGCTGCGGATATCGGATAGATGGTCGTTTAAAGCAGGTGCCGCTCCACCGCCAAGAATAATCAGATCCGGTGCATACAGGTAGATATACTGGTTCAATCCGGCCGCAAGATACGCGATATATCTGGCAGTCCCTAATTTCTGAAGCCCTTCGGCACAGCAGGTCCTCTCAAGACATCCACGGATGCCGCAGTAGCAATCCTCTTCCCCGTCGCCGCGCACTTTAATATGGCCTGCCCGGTGAATATATGCCGGGGAATCCGGTCTTCTTCCATTTTGGATAAATCCTACTCCCACTCCTGTCCCCAGGGTCAACATCAATACATTCCGGTAGCCCCTGCCCGCGCCATACAGGCATTCTCCATAGCAGGCCAGCTGCGCGTCATTTCCTACGCTGCAGGGAAGCCCCGCAGATTCTTCTATCTTTTTCTTTAAAGGATAGCCGCTGAAAAACTCTAGAAATGACCCGCAGCTTCCATCCATCCTTCCATCATCCGTATGGACAAATCCGCTGGCGGCAATCCCAACTCCTTTGGCCTTCCCGCCGGATGGAATTCTCTCTTCCATCCAGCGGATCATAGAAAGATTCTTTTCCAGAAATATTTTCTCATTCTTTTTTTCTGTCAGGAAAACTTCTTTTTGGCAGACTTTCCCTGCCGTGGTATCCACAAGCCCGATTTTTGTTCTTGTGCCTCCTATGTCTATTCCGATTACATATCCCATTTACTTTACCACCCATCTGTCTTTTGCGATTCTAAGCGACCTTCCAGGGACATACCCCTTCTTAATACAGCACTGATAAGGGATAATCTGTGCGAACAAAGAAAGCCCGATACAATTATACGCCCCGATATTCCAGAAAGGATAAGGAAAATCATGCCGAGCCCCTGACTTTTCCTTTCCAATATAAATGCTGCTTCTGGCTGCTTCCGCAATCTCGCTCCATATCTTTCCGGAACGCTGATCCGGCAGCACGTCAAAGTATACTGGCACTATAATATTGGATGCCAACTCGCTGTTATAGATGGAGCGGATAGGACCATGATAGAAACTATCCAGCACGCACACCCCTCCGCTGATAAACGCGATTTCTTCCAGCCACAGGGAAGCAGCCTTTGCGGTTCCCATCCCATATAGCCTGGACAGGAAGATACAGCTGTGGGCTTCCTTCAGTATCTGAATTTCTCCCGCCTGTTCCAAAATATCACCTTTATGCTCCTCCATCCATTCCAGCATGGCCAACACCTTATGACAGGCTTCTCCTTCCACCCATGCCGGATCCATCATGCTTACGCAGGCAAGGCCGCATAACGCCATGGACGAGTATGCCTTCAGGCAGATGCACGCGTCATAGGAGGCTATGTCATGAAGCGTCACCGTAGAGTTCTTTGCCAGCATGCTCTCCTGATTCATCGTAATCCCCACCAGCATGCAGTTTCTATCCCGCAGCAGGCAGGAAAGGTCATATACTTCCCTGCTTTCCCCTGACCTTGACATCACCACATAAACGGCGCGTGCATCCAGAAGTGCCTCATCATGCAGTAGTTCCGAGGTCTCAATCAAAGTCACATTTTTCTTCTTCCCAAGCAATTCGTAGTACATCGGCATCAGGGAGTTGTACGCGCTTCCCATGGATGTCAGCACGATATGGTCTGCTCCCTTAAATATGCCGGCAATCTGTTCTGTCGTCTTTCTTCCTTCCCCCAACAAATATGCCCAGACTTTTTTCAGTTCTGACGGCTGTTCCAGAACATTGGTCAAATATGCATCCATTATTTTATTCCTCCTGCTGTTAATCCTTTGATAAACCATTTCTGTCCCAATATAAAAATCAATATTACCGGCACCGTCGTGATTGCCGCCCCTGCCATAAGAAGCGGAACGTTCAGCTGGAACAGCCCCTGCATGGAGGTCAGTCCCACCACCAGCGTCCGCTTGGCCTCATCCTGCAGAAATATGAACGCGATCAGCATCTCATTCCACAGCCACATGGCCCCTACGATGGTTGTCGCCGACAGAGCCGGGGCAAGCAGGGGAAGGATGATCTTATGGAATAGCCGGAAGAACCCGCAACCGTCCATCATCGCCGCCTCCAGATAACTGCTTGAAATGGATGACATGAAACTAGTCAGCATATTCAATATGAATGGAAGGATCAGGCCGATATATATGATGATGACCGACGGAAAGCGATTGGTCATATTTAATTTTGCAAAAATCCTGAAAAGCGGGAAGAGCATGACCACTGAAGGAATCGACATCAGCGGAAATATCATATTTGCAAATATCTTCCTGCCTTTAAATTGGAACTTCCCTATGGCAAAAGCAGCCAGCGCCCCGAAATACACGCAGAATATAATTGGTATCACTGTTACAAGAAGGCTGTTCATAAATAATCTGGGGATGTCATACGCCTGGAACAGCTGGCTGTAGTTGTCAAACGACCAATGTGACGGCAGAGAAAAGATATTATAGACATACTCTTCTTTTGTCTTAAAAGAAGTGATCAACGTAAAAAATATGGGAATCAGGTCAATCAGTATGAATATTCCCACTGCCAGGGACAATAGCCATTTTATCATTCGGCTCTTTCTCACTTCTTACACCTCCTCGTCATGAAATACATGGGTCCGTACATAGGCCTGCACGCCAACCAGGCAGAACGTTACAAACAGCAGAATCACCGACAGCGCGGATGATAGACCGTAATTCACATACTTGGCACCCAGCTGGTATATATAAAAGTCCATAACATAGGTGCTGTTCATAGGTCCGCCCTTTGTCATCACGTAGATGTAATTAAACAGCCAAGACAGCATGTTGATCATACAAAGCACAAAGTAAAAGGAGACTACCGGCTTAATTTCCGGCAGCAGGATCCTTCTGGTAATCGTAAATAGTCCTGCTCCGTCAAGTCTTGCTGCTTCAACCAAGGACTCATCCACCGACATCAGCCTTGCCAGGATCAGCATTGTCCCAAACCCAAGTTCTTTCCAGATGATAACCGCCATCACCGCATAGAGGGCTGTGGAAGTCTGGCCAAGCCAGGCCTGCGCCAGCCCGCCCAGGCCTATCTTCTGCAATATCCCGTTAAGAAGGCCGTTCTCCCGCAGGATACAGTCGAACACGATTCCTGTCACAGTGATAGAGAATATGTAAGGAATCAGCATCAGTACCCGGTATATCCTCCAGCCCGGTATCTGGTTATAAAGCAATACCGCCAGAACTATGCCAAGGATGATCAGAACCGGAACACATATAAAAAACTTCAGATTATTGGTTACGGATTTCCAGAACAATTCATTCTTAAGTAGCAGGATGAAGTTTTCAAGCCCTGCGAAAGTCCGCTTGCGCCCGCTGATTTGGAACATGCTGTCATACAGGACCGTAATGATAGGATAAATAAATACGATCGCGATCATGAACAGCGAAGGGGCAAGAAAGCAATATGGCACCTTCTTTTCTTTCTCTCTCAATAGAATCACAATATTCACCTCTTTGGCAGGACCGCTGCCCGCCATCGGGGCAGCAGCCTGGCTGCTTATTCACAGTTTTTCGACCATTTCACAAAATTATCATACTCATCCGGGCTCATCTGCCTCCATTCCTTAGCCGTATTCTCAATCTGCTCTGCCGCCTCCTTGGCCGTCTTTCCTGACAGTACCATCTGAGCCGCCGCATAATTCCCCTGGCTGTTTACCATAGTCGGAATGTATAAAGATGGATAAATCGTGCTGTCTTCAAGCATATAATCCCAGAGGAACTTCTCTCCTTCAAGCTGGAGGGAGTCCGGATCGAATCTGTCATCTGCCGGGAAGTTCTTGGTCAGTTCATAGAACCGCTTCAACTGCTGAGGCTGGTGCGTAAATACCAGGAAATCTGCCGCTTCCTCTTTGTGCTGTGAAAACTCTGGTATCCCGAACGCCTGGCTCTGTACATTCTGTTTGCCGGCCATATCTCCGTCAGAGAACTCCGGAATTCGCATCACGCCTACCTTCTCGTCTCCGCCCATCTCTTCGATCCACTGCATTCCCTGTCCATTCGTCACAAGGCCCATGGCAGATTCTCCTCTCAGGAAGGATTCCCGCCCGGATGGGAAATCATTGGACATGGTAAGCGGGTTAATGTATCCGCTGTCATTTAATTCTTTCAATCGTTCCAGCCACAGCGTATGGGAATCTTCTGTAAAACTTCCCTCTTCTACCGCGGCACTTACAAATTCCTGCACGCTGTCATGGGCAGACGTGCCAATTGTGGCATACAGCCAAGGTGAATCAAATCCGTCCTTCATTCCTCCGATTTCGAAAGGTATGACTCCGCTCCCTTTGAGCTTCTCGCAGGCATCTTTGAATTCTTCCCATGAGGCAGGCGGATTCTCTGCATCCAGTCCTGCCTGGGCAAATATTTCTTTATTATACAGCATGATAATGCTGACCTGGTACCAGGGAACCGCCCAAGGCTGTCCATCCCAGGAGATGCCTTCCGTTCCCATCCAGTGCTCCATCTCATCTTCCGGAATCAGTTCCGTCAGGTCTGCAAGGCTTCTGTTCTCTTCATCCCAGACATACATCAGCGTGTATGTACCGGTCCAGAAGAACTGGATATCCGCTCCTTTTCCAGACTGTACCGATGTCTCCCACGCTGGAATCAGCTGATCCGATGTCTGCTGCACCATTTCAATCTTAATATCCGGATTCTCCTTCTCATAGGCATCCACCGTCTCTTCAAGCCATGCCTTGGAGCCGGGAACATCTTCCTCGCCCCACCACCACAGTGTAAGTTCCGTCTTGCCGCCGGATCCATCTTCTGCCTTCTCCTTGCCCTGGCAGCCGGATAGCATTGCCATAAACATTGCTGCTACAATCAACATACTGACAACTCTTTTCATATGCGTCCTCCTTTAATCATTATAACGTCATATTGTTATAATGATTATAACCTTTTGGATTATGGATGTCAATATGAATTTTCTTACAATAAAGCCTGCCGTTTCTATCTTCGCATATCGGCTTTTAGCCTTGTCCATGGCAAGCTCGGCCTGTCTTTTAAGAATTCTCTCAGATACTCGAACTGCGGATTCTTCTTCAGAAATTCCTCCGCATAAAATGGCATCCCGCAAGGACTTCCCCATCTGGCCCACAAACTCAGTTCCTTCGCGTCCGCACTGTCGGCGGTCACCGCATCCACTGCTCCCCTCGGCTGGAAGGGAACCGGCCTTCCCGGCTGGCTCATGTATGCCCTGTCATCCAGTTCATAATGGGCGCATACCGTTCGGGAGCATGGATTCTCCCGATCCAGGTATACATCGAAATGATCCGCCAGAATCTCCTGTGCGGCCAAATTGTCTATCCTCCCCTTATATTCTTCCAGAAGTCCGGGAAGGCGGACCTGTCTTGCTCCCTGATGCCGCCTGATATCCGCAAACCCGCTGTTCTCGCATTCCAAGTTGCGGATTCTCGGATCCAAAGGCGCATTAAAGCCTGCATAATATCCATCAGTAGTTCTGTCTATATGATAAAACTTAAGACCTGCTTCAAACCGCATGATCTCTCCAGTCTTAATGTCTCCTGCCAGCCAGGTATTGGCATACCCGCCGTTATTGTCCTCCCAGAAAAGTTCCACGAATTCATCCAGACTCCCTGCATACTGGGCGGCACGCCGGATACGCGCAAATTCCGGCGCGCCGTCGCAGTCATAAGCGTTGAATCCTCCAATGGTGGTCTCCGTTATCATAAGCCCTTTTCCTTCTCCAATCCGGGTCTCATAGAAGTCGGACAGGCTATGGATATATCCCGGACAGGACTGCATGATGAAACGGTTTCCATCTGCCGGAACCAGATCCACTACTACATTCATAGAATTGCTGTTCTCATACGGCGTAAAACTATTGTGTGCCATGACAATTCTTCCGTCAGCCGTATACGATCCAGTTGCTATAAATGCGCTGCAGTGATCTCCCGCTCCAGAAGAAAATCTTTTCAAGGTTCTTCCGCCTGCATGCCGGATGCCATGCTGCACGTCCAGGCTATCATAAAGTTCTGGCGCTGCGTTGGGAAACCAGGAACCGGTAAGTTCCTCATACCCATTCCACAGAATCAGATCATCTGGCGTCACCGGA
The DNA here is from genome assembly GCF_019597925.1 of [Clostridium] scindens. Taxonomy (NCBI): domain Bacteria; kingdom Bacillati; phylum Bacillota; class Clostridia; order Lachnospirales; family Lachnospiraceae; genus Lachnoclostridium; species [Clostridium] scindens. The sequence continues at coordinate 2,776,593 of NZ_CP080442.1, forward strand.
CAGTCTGGTATGACTTGCCGGACTCCCTGTACCATGCCCTGCATTTCTTCCAGAAATTCTTTGTAAGGCTTCCTGCATAGGTGCTCCTTCCATTTATGCAAAATACTGATCTTGCTGTCTTTCAAAAACTCCCACTCTATGCCAGTCTGGAGCATCACCAGCCGGGATGCCTCCCTTATGGCATCCCGGATTTCCCTGGCCAGAAGTTCTCCATAGGAAACGCCCCGTTCGAAAGGCTTTCCCTCGATATAGAGGAATTCCCATCCATCCTTAGAATACCGGTAACTCTTCCCGTCCCTCGACCATTCCTTCTTTTCCATATGCTCTCTCCCGTCACGATTATAATTACTTCTGATATAATTTCCAAATCTGCCAGTTCCAATTCATTCTCCTTTTCAGAGAATCCATACCTTTATTTATTTTTTCAGAACTCTCTAAGCCGTAACCTCATGAAAAGCGAGAACAGGCCAGTAAAAGGTTATTCAAAACCTGGCTTGGAAACCTGGAATAAGAATGGACCTCTTCACTTCAAGGCAGAAATTTTTTTATGCTCTGTGCTTAATATAATAAATTCTGCTCAACATATGGTATAATGTTGTCTCAATATAATATTTTTCATAGGATAGGAGAACAGCCGTATGAATATTAAAGAAAAGATGCACAGCGGGGAATTATATTACCCCGGAGATGAGGCGCTGATGAAGGAACAGCTGGCATACCTTGATAAATTATATGATTTTAATATGACGCGCCCCACGGAGCAGGAAAGAAGAAAAGAAATGTTGAAAGAAATGTTTGCTGAAATTGGGGAAGACTGCTACATCGAGCCACCTCTGCATACAAACTTCGGTGGCAGGCATGTGCATTTCGGCCATAGCATCTATGCCAATTTTAACCTGACGCTGGTGGATGATACTCACATTTATGTAGGGGACTATACCATGTTCGGCCCCAATGTGACGGTTGCGACTGCAGGTCATCCTATCTGTCCTGAGTCCAGGCAGGAAGGATATCAGTATAATTTCCCCGTACACATTGGAAGAAACTGCTGGATTGGCGCCGGCGCCATTATTGTGCCCGGCATCACCATCGGCGACAACGTTGTGATTGGCGCTGGCAGCGTGGTTACAAAGGATATTCCTTCGAATGTCGTTGCGGTGGGCAACCCCTGTCGGATCCTGCGGGAAATCGGCGAGTACGACCGGGAGTACTACTTCAAGAACCGGAAGTTCCCGCCTGCAGATCGGCCTTAATATTGAAATGGAGAATACCTCACAAGTATTCTCCATTTTTCAAAATCGGATGAGATTTAACCCTCATTTATTTCTGCACGATATTAATGATTTTCTTCGGCACATAGATTTCTTTTACAATCGTGCCCGTCAATTTGTCTGCCACTGCCTCTTTTCCTGCGGCAATCGCATCTTCCTTGGAAATGTCCGCTGCCACGGAAATGACTGCTCTTGTCTTGCCATTAATCTGTACCGGCACTTCGATCTCGTCATCTTTCATGGCTTCCATGTCATAAGTCGGCCATCCGGCTGCGAACACGCTGCCCTCATGTCCCAGCTGCTCCCAGATTTCCTCCGCGATATGGGGGGCGAATGGGGAAAGCAGCACTGCCATTGTAGACAGGGTCTCCTTATCGATCGCGCCTTCCTTCTTGGCAATCTCGATCAATTTATTGTTGTGCTCCATAAATCCTGAGATCGCTGTATTCAAACTGAAGTTTTCCAAACGGGTTGTAATATCATACACCAGTCTATGGCGCTCCTTGATCATTTCCTTGGTAGCCTTGACATCCGCATCCTTGCTGTCCATCACAAGATTCCAGAGACGCTTCAAGAAACGGTTTACGCCGTCGATTCCTCTGTCATCCCATTCTGCGTCCAGTTCTGGAGGGCCTACGAACAGTTCGTACATCCGGAGGGAATCGCATCCGTAGTCTCTTACCAGATCATCCGGGGAAACCACGTTTCCTTTGGACTTGCTCATCTTGATGCCATTCTTGCCGGTGATCATTCCCTGGTTGAACAGTTTATGGAACGGCTCGTCAAAGTCGATCGCTCCGATGTCATATAAAAATTTGGTATAGAAGCGGGAGTACAGAAGGTGAAGTACCGCGTGCTCTACGCCGCCAATATACATATCTACCGGAAGCATCTCGTCTGCCTTTTCTCTGGAAACCAGTTCCTTGTCATTGTGATTATCCACATAGCGCAGGAAATACCAGGAAGACCCTGCCCACTGAGGCATGGTGTTGGTCTCTCGCTTGGCAGGCTTTCCACATACCGGGCACTTGCAGTTCACCCACTCGTCAATTCCAGCCAGTGGAGATTCTCCGGTTCCAGTAGGCTCATAGGATTCTACCTCAGGCAGGCGAAGCGGAAGTTCTTCTTCCGGTACCGGAACGGCTCCGCAGTCCGGGCAATGCACGATCGGAATCGGCTCGCCCCAGTATCTCTGGCGGGAGAATACCCAGTCACGCAGCTTGTAGTTCACGGTTGCCCGGCCAAGTCCGCGCTTCTCGATGATATGCGGCGCCTCTTTCTTAAGTACCGCGGATTCCATGCCATTCCATTCTCCGGAATTGATCATAGTTCCTGCCGCTTCTGTATAGGCTTCTGTCATATTTTCGATTTCCTTGCCGTCCTTGGCGATAACCTGGACGATCGGAATTCCAAACTTGGTTGCAAATTCAAAGTCACGGTCGTCATGAGCGGGAACGCACATGATAGCTCCTGTACCATAATCCGCCAGAACGTAATCGGACAGCCAGATTGGCGTCTTCTCCCCGTTCAGCGGGTTGATCGCGTAACTTCCGGTAAATACGCCGGTCTTTTCCTTATCCTGCATACGGTCTACGTTAGACTTCATGGACGCATCGTAGATATACTTCTCTACCGCCTCTCTTGTCTCATCCGTAGCCAGGCTCTTGGAAAGTTCGTGCTCAGGCGCAAGTACCATGAAGGTAGCGCCATAAAGGGTATCTGGCCTGGTGGTATAGACCGTGATTTTTTCTTCTCTTCCGTCAATTGGGAAATCTACTTCCGCGCCATAGGACTTTCCAATCCAGTCTGCCTGCATCTTCTTAACCTTCTCCGGCCAGTCCAGCTTGTCTAAGTCGCTGAGCAGACGCTCCGCATACTTGGTGATCCGCAGCATCCACTGGCGCAGGTTCTTCTTGGTCACGTCCGTGCCGCAGCGCTCGCATTTGCCATTGACAACTTCCTCGTTCGCCAGGCCGGTCTTGCAGGATGGGCACCAGTTGATCGGGAATTCCTTCTCATAAGCAAGGCCTTCCTTGAACATTTTTACGAAGATCCACTGGGTCCATTTATAGAATTCGGGATCTGTAGTGTTCACTTCCATATCCCAGTCATACAGGGCCGCGATCTCATTAATCTGGCGCTTGATGTTCTTTACATTCTCTGCTGTGGAGATTGCAGGATGCACGCCCATCTTGATGGCATAGTTCTCAGCCGGAAGTCCGAATGCATCCCATCCCATCGGATGCACGATATAGTATCCTTGCTGCAGCTTATATCTGCTCCATACGTCAGAGATTACATATCCCCTCCAATGTCCTACATGAAGGCCATTTCCCGACGGATACGGAAACATGTCCAGACAGTAGTACTTTTCCCTCTTATTCCCCTTTTCGTCAGCCTTAAGGTTGACTGGATTCTGCTCCCATCTTTCACGCCATTTTTTCTCGATTGCCTTATGGTTATAAGGTACGTTTGACATTATTCTTTCCTCCTGCTCTTTTGATATATTAAGGCCCATCGGCCTTGTCAGCATACCTGCTTTCTTAGAAAAAGCCTTCTCATCTCGCAAGAGACGAAAAGGCCTGAACTTCCGTGGTACCACTCTTTTTCACCCGTACTGATAAAATACGGATGCACTCATTATCTTCTGTAACGGGAAGGCCCGCTTCTGCCTATACGATCATACAGGGTTCAGCAGAAGAACTCCGAGGCGAGTTGGGAGATTACGCTTGCTGCCTTGCACCATCCGGCAGTTCTCTGTAAAACGGTAGGCTCTTACTACTCCTCATCTTCGTTTCTACAATATTCTTACTTATTATATGAAGAATGTTAAAATAAGTCAAGTCCTGATTTTAGGGTTCCTGAAAAACTTATTTTTTGTAGTTGTTCACGCCTTGGCTTTAGTGTATAATAAACATAAGTAAATGGTACTGAAAACTTCAGTATAATATGATACATAAAGGAGAGGTTTGCCATGGTAAATTTATTAACAGGCCCAAAAGGCACCGGAAAGACACAACAAATGATTGAGCAGGCTAATCAGCAGGCGAAAAGCTGTAACGGAAACGTAGTTTTTATCAAAAAGACGCATCGCGACACTGCAAGTGTTGCATTTGATATCCGTACGATCTGTATGGATGATTTTCCAGCAATTGAAAATATTGACGAGTATATCGGCTTTTTATATGGCATGTACAGTTCCAACCATGATATTGAATGTGTATTCATCGATGGAATACTGAAGCATGCCGATATTTCTTTAGGCAACATGCCAGAATTCATTGAGCGCCTTAAGAAGATTTCAAAGGAATGCGACATTGAATTCTATGTAAGCATCAGCGCCAACAAAGAAGATTTATCTGGTATTGACCAGACAGGCTGCCAGTATCTGAACTAGAACAACCGGCAAATACACGAAGCGAATGGAAATGCAGGGCGGTCCAGTGATGGACTGCCCTTTTACGGTATGAGAAAATGAGTGGAATCAAAGAACAAAAAAAGAAAAAGGGCCAGGCGTCAGAAGTTAAAAAGGCTTCGAGTGATGCTGTGTGCTCTTTTTTCTGTATTGGCATGTATTATTATCGTCGTAGGAATATGGATGGCCACATCCAAAGATACAAAGCACAAAAAATCTGTAGAAACCAGCGCCAAATCAGGAAAAGCAAAGATTGACACCTCCGGCGTGGAGGTAAAGAAACTGGTGATAGATACGGAAGAAGTCAAAGATAAAAAAGCATCTGTCACGCTCACGGTCAGTTCTATCGGCGACTGCACGCTGGGAACAGACGTGAATTTTAATCAGGATACCAGCCTGAATGCCTATTACAACGCGCAGGGGGCAGATTATTTCTTCCAGAATGTCCGATCCATCCTGTCTGAAGACGATTTGACCATCGTAAACATGGAAGGTACCTTGACTGATTCCGACCAGCGCGAGAATAAGACTTACGCCTTTAAGGCTCCTCCGGAATATGCCTCCATCCTATCCGGCAGTTCGGTGGAAGCTGCCAATCTGGCGAACAACCACAGCCATGACTATGGCGCGCAGAGTTATACCGATACCATTGCCGCTTTAGAAGGCGCAGGCGTATCCACATTTGGAGACGATCGGGCCAAGATTCTGGAGATCAAGGGCGTAAAGGTAGGGCTTACAGGCATCTACGAGCTTGCCGACCACCTGAAGAAAAAGCAGCAGGTAAAAGAAAATATTGCCGCCTTAAAGGAAACTGGCGCGCAACTGATAATCGTGAATTTCCATTGGGGAATTGAACGGGAATATCTGCCAAACGATACGCAGAAAAAACTGGCCCACTTAGCCATCGATGAGGGAGCCGACCTGGTGATCGGCCACCATCCCCATGTATTGCAGGGCGTTGAGAAGTATAAAGACAAATATATCGCCTACAGTCTTGGAAACTTCTGCTTTGGCGGCAACTCCAACCCGGAAGACAAGGATACGATGATCTTCCAGCAGACATTTACGTTTAAAAAAGGAGTGGTTCAAAAGAACGATGACATCCAGATGATTCCCTGCTCCTTGTCCTCTGCCACTGGATATAATGACTATTGCCCGACTCCGCTGGAAGGCGACTCTAAACAGAGAGTCCTTGATAAGATTGAAGAATACAGCAAAGACTTATAGATGGTGGTATAAAAACTCATAAAGCATAATCATCAGAGGCATGGTTGCAATACAGAAGATTACGGACATGACATTGATCACGCTGGCATAGCGGGCATCCTTGTCATAGATCTGCGCCATCTGCGTAATCATAGTGGCTACCGGCGCCGATGTACACAGCAGGACCACCATCAATATGTATTCGGCATCTTTATGAAGCCATATGCGGCCTATGAGCACGAAGGCAATAGTCGCCAGCGCCGGAATCGCGATCAAGCGGATAAAGCTGATAAGATAAGGCCGTTTCTGCCTGAATACCCAGCAAAGATCCACGTTGCCGATGACCATGCCGATAACCAGCATGCTGGCCGGGCTGATCATATTGCCGAAACTGCTGACGCAGCTGCCAATTACCACCGGGAATTTTATCTGCGTCGCAAACAGGAATCCTCCTATCAGCATTGCGATTATATTCGGATTCAGTATGATCTTCTTATAATCTCTCTGTGCCTCCTGGCTTACCAGTCCCCGGCCATGGGTCCACAAAAGGACGGTCTGCACCACAATGAACGCCGTGGTGTAGAACACCCACTCCTGTCCCAGGACGGATGCTACCAGGGGGATCACCAGAAATCCCGAATTGGAATAGATGATTGAGGCCTTTTCAATGCTGTTGAAGTGCAGCGGCCTCTCCAGGACTTTCGTTAAAATAATCATGGCGGCATGAACACCAGCCGCCACAACGATCGCTATCAACAGTCCCTCTACCTTATCCTTGGTCAATTCGATCTGAAATGAATTTACAATAATACAAGGCGAGCAGATATAGACGACCATATTGGACAGAACCTTGCTGTCTTCCGTCCGAAACAGGCCGATCTTGACGACGGCGTAACCTACCGCCATCGTCAGGAACATCGCCATAATCTGTTCTGCTAATAACATACTTATTTCCATTACTCTTTTTCTTCCTTGTCTACTATACCGTCAAATTCCAGAGACATAACAAGGTTTGCCTTCTTATCCTCTTTGTACTCTATCGTTACTTCCTGCCCTGGCTCGCATCTTACCACATCAATAAAATCTACTACGGATGCATCGAAAATATCCTCCGAATTCTCCAGCATGAGGTAATAATGAGAAGTTCCCTCTATGACTCCCTGGGCGATCTTGGTAATCTTTCCGGTAATCGTCTTGACTTCCCTGGTGTCCTTTTCCACTTCTTTTACGCCATTGCTGAACAGCAGTTCCAGATAATTTTCCTCGCATTGGCTTACGCTGTCGCCGATAGCGACAATCTGGTATTTCTGTACATTCACCATCGCGTATTTCTTTACCAGGCCTGAATCATCCTTGAGGGCGATAAAATATGTCGGCTCATCGGATATATTGAGCAGCAGCGGGAAGGTGGCCGTGTACTTCAGGTTCTGCACCTGGCCTTCTGCCGAGGACATGGCGGAAGCCTCCGTCGCCCCTTCTACTTTATAGTACTTGGTCTCCATGGTCCTTTGATTGGATAAGACGAATCCTACATTCGACTGGTCGCCATTAACGGAAGTCACGCCCGTGTACATCCATACGTCATCATCCTGAGCAAGATAGTTGTATCCGTCCGTAGTCTTAAGACAGTCCTTCTGGCTTAAGATGCTGTTGAAAAAGCCATGCTTCAAGGTTCCGTAATAATCGAACAGCTGTACCAGCAGGTCTGCGGAATAAGCCCGGTCCACCCACTGGGGAACGTCATCAATATCATAAGTCTTCGTCTCTCCGGTAATGGCATTGCAAAGCACTACTTTGCCCACCGTCTCTCCGCCGAAAAGGCCGATATTGTATTTTTTCACGGGAGCGATCCAGTATGGAATGCCCTTCTCATCAATCTCAAAGCTCAGTTCCCCATAAATATACGTAGGATGCGCAAAACGGAGATGACGATAGATATTCCGGTTCAGATGCTCGCTGGTAGTATATTTTATGCCTTCATCCAGTTTTACAAGTTCTGTAGACTGGGTGGCCATGTTAATCCTGATATAAGCGGGTATACCATTGGAACGGTTGGTAAACCATTTGATCAGGTTTGCGTACTTTAATGGAGATACCCGGACCGGATTGCCCTGATAGTTAATCTGGCTGTAGATGTCGTCCGCCTCAAACTGGGACACCATATCCACCATGCTGCCCATCTTGCGGTCACCAAGAATTTCCGCGGTATCCTTATCAAGAAGCGGAATCTTATCAAAAGAAAGTTCTTTTATATCTTCCGTAAATTCCCCTTCTTCTACTTTCATCAGCTTCTGATATTTCTTGGCATTGACGATTGGGGAAGACAATAAGGATCCCACCAGATAGATGATTCCTAATCCCAGGATCGCAAAGCCAAAAAACTTCATTGTCTTGCTTGTGCGCAGCTCGGCCTTTCCAATTTTCTTGCGGACCGCATAAATAACTGCCACCACCACCAGCAAAAATATAATAAAAAACCAGGTGTCAGAAGAGTGGATATTGAATGCGGGCAAAGCAACATAGTAGTATAGTCCTGCCGCCAATATGACCACGATCGCAATTAGTAACTTTCTTTTTCCTTTCATAATACCTCCTAAAATTTCCTGTTCCATGCGGAAGCCGTAAACAACATCAGGAACGGGAATATCTCCAGACGTCCTGCCAGCATGTCAAAGCAGGACACGATCTTAGACAGCGGTGAAAACTCTGCAAAGTTTCCTACCGGTCCAACATCCGCGATTCCAGGGCCAATATTGTTTAATGTTGCCAATACAGAACTGAACGTAGTGCCAAAGTCCAGATTGTCAATCGAGACAAGAAGCACCGATCCAACAACAATTCCAGCATACGCCATCAGATAGACATACAGGCTTCTGAGGACATCTGCTCCCACCTTCTTGTCATTTACCCTGATAATGCTGATAGACTTTGGATGCACCATCTGCTTAATCTCGCGCTTGATACATTTCAATACCATCAGGAATCTGGATACCTTGATGCCGCCTCCCGTAGAAGACGCGCAGGCGCCTATCACCATCAGCATCAGCAAGATGCACTGGGACAGCATCGGCCAGGCGTTATAGTCTGCCGTCGCATATCCCGTTGTGGTGATGATCGATGCTACCTGGAATAAGGCGTAACGGAACGCCTTCAGCGGATTTGGATACTGGCCGCTGATATTCAGGGTGATCACCGCCACCGCCGCAAGGATGATTCCTAAGTATGCCCGGAGTTCTTCATTCTTCCATACCGGCTTAAAATCCCTGATCAGCAGGAAGAAATACAGGTTAAAGTTGATTCCGAACAAAATCATAAAGATGGAGATCACGCCATCGATATAAGCGCTGTCAAAATGGCCTACGCTGGCCGCATAATTGGAAAAGCCCCCCGTTCCGGCTGTTCCAAATGCATGGATCAGGCTGTCGAACATATTCATTCCGCCAAGCAGAAGCAGAATAACTTCAATCAGCGTCAGCCCCAGGTACATGCCATATAGTATTCTGGCAGTGGACATGGTCCTTGGCACCAGCTTATCCTTTTCCGGTCCCGGAACCTCCGCCCGCATCAGATACATGGAATTCCTTTTATCCAGGGTTGTCAGCACCATGACAAACACCAGCACGCCCATACCGCCGATCCAATGGGTAAAGCTTCTCCAGAACAGCATGCCCTGCGGCAAGGCTTCTACATCCGTAAGAATGGAGGACCCTGTCGTGGTGAAGCCGGATACCGTTTCAAAGAATGCATCCAGATAACTCGGTATGCTTCCTGAAAGAGTAAATGGCAGGGCTCCAAACAATGACCATAAGATCCAGGCGCTGGCGACGATCACCATCCCCTCTTTTCCATATATGGTTCTCTTCTCAGGCTTCTTCATTCCTACCAGCAGATAGATCACTATCAGTATGCCGGAAGGTATTAGAAAGTATACCCCGCTGAATTCTCCATAAATCAAAGAAACAAGAGCAGGGAGCAGCAGCAGGATTGCCTCTACCCCCAGCATTTTGGCCAGTATGTATCGTATCATTTTCGTATTCATAATCTACATTCCGTCTCCCTATGCGAGTATATCGCTGAATTCATTGATGATATGATCTTTGGTAATCACGATTACGCTGTCTCCGACTTCCAGATGATCCTCTCCGTTTGGAATAATGACCTTCCTCTTACGTCCGATACAGGCGATCAGATAATTCGCCTTGGTAGGCAGGTCTTTAAGCGGAACATTGGTGAACTTGCATTCCTTCTTAATAATGAACTCTACTGCCTCCACCTTTCCGCCCAGCAGCCGGTACATCGTCTCCACATTTGCGCTGCTGTAAGAATTATTCCTGGCTCTTACATAACTCATGATCGCATCTGCCGTCGCGCTCTTTGCCGACACGATGCTGTCGATCCCAAGTCCTTCCACCATCTGGGCCCTGGAATCTTCGTTTACCTTGGCAACGATCTTATTTACTCCCTGCGTCTTTGCAAAGAGAGACATGATGATGTTCTCTTCATCCATTCCAGTCAATGCGATCACTGCATCAGCCTCTCCGATGCCTTCTTCCATCAAAAGGTCATGGTCCGCAGCATCTCCGTGAATGATCGTGGCCTTCGGAAGGGCCTCGCAAAGCTGCTCGCAGCGTTCCTGCCTGGATTCGATGATCTTTACCTGCATGCCAGCCTGAAGCAGCTGGGCCGCAAGATAGAAGCACACATAGCCGCCTCCGCAAATCAGCACCTTCTTCACTCTGGCATTCTTGCGTCCCAAAGACCGGAAGAATGTCTCCAAATCCTGATGAGCGGCGGCAATATGCATCTTGTCGCCTTTCTGGAGGACAAAGTCTCCATCCGGAATATATACTTGTCCGCCTCTTTTTACTGCGCATACCAGGATCTTAATCTGGAATTTCTGGTATACTTCGGCCAGGGACAGGCCTGTAAGAGGACTTTCGTCTCTGAGGTTGAATTCTACCAGTTCCACTCTTCCCTTCATAAATGTCTCTACCTTGCTTGTCTCAGGGAAAAGCAGCACTCTTGAAATCTCATTGGCAGCCGCCAGTTCCGGGTTTACTGCCATACTCAGGTGCAAATCCTCTTTTAATATATCTATCTGACGATAATAGACGGGGTTGCGCACCCTGGCTATGGTATGCTTTGCCCCAAGCCTCTTTGCCAGAAGGCAGCTTAGCATATTCAGTTCATCGGTAGAAGCGCATGCGATCACAAGATCTGCATGCGGGACATCTGCCTGCTTCTGGACGTTTACGTCCGCGCCATTACCGGTAATGCAGAAAATATCCAGCTGATTTAACGCCTCCTTTAACTTTCCTTCATTCTGGTCAATCAATACAATGTCATAATCTTCTTCCGACAATTGCGTCGTCAGTTTATGGCCGACTTTGCCGTCGCCAATAATCACTATTTTCATTTCCTGTTCCTCATACTATCCTCATCTGTTTTTTGCATAGCAAAGAGATTATAGCACTTTTGCTTTAAGAAAAAAAGCCCTTCCGGGCTTTTCTTCTAAATAATATGTTCCTTATTCTTCTGCTGCTCTTTTTGCGATTTCCGCTTCCTGGACATCAGAAGGAGCCTGCTCGTAACGGGCAAATTCATAAGAATACGTTCCTCTTCCTCCTGTCATGGAGCGCAGGATGGTGCAATAGCCGAACAATCCGGTCATAGGAATGTCTGCGACAATTTCCTGATATCCGCCTGCAATCGGGTTCATTCCAAGCACGCGTCCACGGCGCTTGTTCAGATCGCCCATGACGTCTCCGGTATAATCCTCAGGCACTATGACCTTGATGGATGCGATGGGTTCCAGAAGTACCGGCCCTGCTTCCATGAATCCCTTCTTAAATGCCTGGACCGTAGCCGTCTTAAATGCCATTTCAGAAGAGTCAACCGGATGGTAGGATCCATCATAAAGGATTGCCTTGACTCCGACTACCGGATATCCTGCAAGAGGCCCCTTCTGGACGGAATCCTGAAGGCCTTTCTCAACTGCCGGGAAGTAGTTCTTCGGAACGGCTCCGCCTACAACGACTTCTTCAAATACATATGGGCTCTCCAGATCTCCAGATGGCTCGAATTTCATCTTTACATGACCGTACTGTCCATGACCGCCGGACTGTTTCTTATACTTGGTATCCACATCGGATTTCTTTTTGATCGTCTCACGGAAGGCCACTCTTGGAGTGTCCAGCGTAATCTCGCATTTGAATCTTGCCGCCAGCTTGCTTGCAACAATCTCCAAATGCTGGTCACCCATGCCATAGAGCAGAGTCTGGCGGTTCTCGCTGTCATTAACTGCCCTTAATGTAACGTCTTCTGCCATCATCTTCTGAAGCGCCTGGGAAACCTTGTCCTCATCCCCTTTGTTCTTTACGATGTACTTCATATATGTATATGGCTTCGAATACTCCGTCCTTCCATATAAGACTGGCGTGCCTTTTGCGGAAAGCGTATCACCCGTCTTTGTATTGGAGAGTTTTGCTATGGCGCCGATATCTCCTGCAAACAGCTCGCTTACTTCCACTGGCTTATTTCCAATCATCGTGTAGATCTTGCCGAGCTTCTCTTCCGTGTCCGTATCCGGATTGTAAAGTGTATCCTCGCCCTTTAAAACGCCTGAGCACACTTTAATGAAGGAATACTTTCCAATAAATGGGTCAACCATCGTCTTGAATACGTATGCGGATTTTGCCTTTGCAAAGTCATAATTCGCCTCGAAGATCTCGTTAGTCTTCCGGTTGATGCCTGCGCACTCTCTGTATTCCGGACTTGGGAAGAATCGAACGATATCAGACAGGAGATTGGCAACTCCCTGTGCCTGGATATTGGATCCCATTGCCACCGGAACAATGCTTCCATCCATGACTTCCGTACGCATTGCAGAGCGGATCTCTTCTACGGAGAATTCTTCTCCTGCAAAATATCTTTCCATAAAGTCATCGCTGGTCTCTGCCACTGCCTCCAGCAGCTTCTCGCGGTAAATCTCCAGATTCGGCTTGCAGTAATCCGGAATCTCGCATTCTTCTCTCTGCCCGATGCCCGTATAGCGTCTGCCGGCATTCTTGATAACATTGACGTATCCAACCAGTTTTTCATTCTCGCGAATCGGCTGGAAGTGAGGCGCGATCACTTTGCCATATCTGTCTGTAAGATCCTGCACTACCTGACGGAAACTTGCGTCGTCCACATCCATCTCTGTTACGTATATCATACGCGGCAGATTATATTTGTCACATAACTCCCACGCTTTTTCCGTTCCTACTTCCACGCCTGCCTTGCCGGATACAACGATCACGGCCGCGTCCGCCGCGCTAACAGCCTCTTCTACCTCTCCTACAAAGTCAAAATATCCCGGCGTATCCAGCACATTGATCTTTGCCTTCTCCCATTCGATCGGGACTAAGGTCGTGCTGATAGAGAATTCACGTTTCTGTTCCTCTTTATCGAAATCACTAATCGTATTGCCATCTGTGATTTTGCCCATACGATTGGTCGCTCCTGATACATAAGCCATAGCCTCTACAAGACTTGTCTTCCCGCATCCCCCATGTCCTAAAAGGACAACGTTTCTAATCTCATCCGTTCTGTAAACCTTCATATCTGCTGCCTCCTTATATTGGTAAAATCTCATGTATATATTGTACTAAAAAAAACTCTTTATTACAACTCTTTTATACATTATTTACAACATATTGTTTGATTTATCGCGCAACTCAAAATACTTTTTCGCTTTAAAGCGTTATAGCATTGACAAACCTGGCACAGACAGAGTAAAATAAATTGGACACAGCAAAGGAGGACTAACATGAAACTTAAAATCGGTTTTATCGGCCTGGGCCTGATCGGCGGCTCTATAGCAAAGGCAATCCGCCAATATTATCCCGAGTACGAGATCGTGGCTTTTGACAAGAATAAAGAGACTCTGGCTTTAGCGACTCAGGAATCCATTATAGACGTAGCCGCCACTACCATTGACGATAACTTCCACCATTGCAGCTACATATTCCTGTGCGCGCCTGTTTCCTATAACACGGCTTACCTGAAGCAGATCAAAGGATATCTGCACGATGGCTGCATTCTTACCGATGTAGGAAGCGTTAAGACAAATATCCACCGTGAGGTGGAAGCACTTGGAATCGAGCCATATTTCATCGGCGGCCATCCCATGGCTGGTTCCGAGAAAAGCGGCTATAGCAACGCAAAGGCCATGCTGATTGAAAATGCCTACTATGTGCTTACACCTACCAGCAAGGTGCCTCAGGAAAAGATAGATAACTATGTAAATTTTGTCCGTGATCTGCGGGCTATCCCTATTATATTAGACTATCAGGAACATGACCAGGTTACCGGAACCATCAGCCACCTTCCCCATATCATCGCGTCCAGCCTGGTGAATTTTGTCAGGGACACGGATACAAAGGACGAACTGATGAAGAATCTGGCAGCCGGAGGATTTAAGGATATCACACGGATTGCTTCATCGTCGCCTACCATGTGGCAGCATATCTGCCTCAAGAATAAGGAGAATATCTCCCGGATCCTGGATGCATATATCCAGGCTCTTGGCAAGGCAAAGGAATTGATCGACCAGGAGGATGAGCAGGGACTCTATTCCCTGTTTGACAGTTCCAGGAATTACCGCAATTCTATCCCTGGCTCTTCAGCCGGCCCGATCAAGAAGGCCTTCGCCGTATACTGCGATATTATAGATGAGGCCGGCGGAATTGCCGCTATCGCAACAATACTCGCATCCAACAATCTGAATATCAAGAATATCGGGATTGTACATAACAGAGAATTTGAAGAAGGGGTTCTGCGCATTGAATTCTACGATGAAGGCTCTTCAAAACGGGCCGCGGAATTACTGCAGAAATTCAGGTATATTGTTTATGAGCGTTAGAAATATAGCCAAGGCAAAGAATTTAAAAGGAGAAATCACGGTTCCAGGCGATAAGTCTATCTCCCACCGCAGCATCATGCTGGGGGCGATTGCCCGGGGAACCACGGAGATCACCAATTTCCTAACCGGTGCAGACTGTCTTGCTACCATCAGCTGCTTTCGTAAAATGGGCATCGAGATTGATTGCCGCCCTTCCAGCATCCTGGTGCACGGGAAAGGCCTGCACGGCCTGACTGCGCCTGATGGGGTACTGGATGTTGGAAACAGCGGCACCACAACGCGGCTGATGTCCGGCATCCTGGCTGGGCAGGACTTTTCCTGCGTCCTGGCTGGGGATGATTCCTTAAACCAGCGCCCAATGGCGCGCATCATGAAGCCCTTAAACAGCATGGGGGCTCACATTGCCAGCGTCAATGACAATGGCTGCGCTCCGCTTAAGATTGAGCCGGGCCATCTTCGCAGCATTGCCTACCAGTCTCCGGTAGCCTCTGCCCAGGTCAAGTCTGCCATCCTTCTCGCGGGGCTCTACGGAGATGGAGAGACTTCCGTGACTGAGCCGGCGCTGTCCAGGAATCATACGGAACTCATGCTGCAAAGTTTTGGCGCCAGTGTATCCGCCGCTATGCATCCGGACGGCAGCGCTACCGCTTACGTTCACGCCTGCGACGAATTATACGGGCAGCAAATTTTTGTTCCCGGCGACATCTCATCGGCAGCATACTTTATCGCCGCAGGCCTTCTGGTCCCGGGCTCCGAACTGCTGGTCAAGAACGTAGGCACCAATTTCACAAGAGCCGGATTTCTTGACGTATGCAAGGCAATGGGGGCAGATATTACCCGTGTAAATGAGACCTTCCTGGGGGGCGAAGGACGCGCGGACATCCTGGTCCGCTCCAGTCATCTGAAAGGCGCTACGATAGAGGGGGACATCATCCCTGCTTTGATCGATGAGATCCCCATCCTCGCAGTTATGGCTGCCCATGCAGAAGGCACAACCGTCATCAAGGATGCTGCCGAACTGAAGGTAAAGGAGACCGACCGGATCGCTACAGTCACTGAAAACCTTAAGGCTATGGGCTGTAACATAACCCCTACCAATGACGGCATGATCATCGAAGGAGGCCTCCCGCTTTCTGGCGCCCGGATCCATAGCCATATGGATCACCGCATCGCCATGGCATTCGCCATCGCCGGCCTGACCGCCAAAGGGGAAACCGTTATCGAGGATAGCCAGTGCGTAGATGTGTCCTATCCAGAATTTTTCGAGGTGGTGGAAAGAATAAGTAACACGTAACAGTTTTAACTTTGACACGTAACACTTTTCAAAAATGTTACGTGTCAAACCTTCATAACTGGTGTGCATAATTAAAAAAGTCCCTGTGTAAAACCGAAAAAACTGGTGTGTAAATTGCATATAGAATACGAAAAAGCAATTAATCCAATCATATTTGCGTTTCTTTTGGATTAATTGCCTTTTTGTTTGATTTATTGAATGAATTCAATTTAGCACAGGATATTTTATATTTTTACACAGGGGTTATATCATCTTTACACACCAGTTTTACAAGGTGAACACGTAACATTTTTGAAAAATGTTACGTGTCAAAGTTAATATTATTACGTGTCAATAATACGTTACTCTTACGGTTTTTCCCAGGTGTTCTATACATTCCCGCAATTGTTCCACCAAATTCATCCTGACGCTCAGGTCGAATGGCAGGTTGGAGTTCTGATGGGCCGTGTTCATGGCCTTCCCCACGAACAGATTTAGTTCCGTGCATTCCTCGATTATCAGTTTGGCCAGTTTGGATGCGCCGTTATCGGCATCCAACTCGTCAAAGAATGCCTCATCAAAATCATCGTTTTCGTAACGTCTAAGCAGCCCCAGCGCTTTTCCAATGGTCAGCACGCCTTCTGTCACCAGATCCAGGCCTTCGATGCTTGCTGTAGGCGGAACGGTTGGATCCGCATAATTCAGGGATGTGATGATCTCTTTTTTCAGCACTCTGGCAGTGATGTTCGCGCTGGTCCCTCCACAGACCACCTTCTTGCCTTCTTGATTCATGAAGTCCCGGACTACCCGCTCATCGTCCTCCTTGTGAGTAGGAGGTCCCGTAAATATGTTGAGAATGCGCCGTTCTATGACTCTCGCGACGGCAACCGTGGTATCGTCCCCAGGCTTCTGCCCGTACAGGTCATCACAGGCCTGGCTCAGCATGGCGGCCAGTCGGGACGCCGACAGAGTCTCCTTCGTACACTTCAGGGTATATTCTGCCATACTTTCCCAGGTCCAGCCAAAATTCAGAAGTTCTCCGACCCCCGCATAGATGACGCCATCGCTCATAAGTACGAAACAGTCCTTAAGTTCTACCTGAAAACGATACTCCCGGATGGTCTTGTCCTCAATCACCCTCTCCTCATAAGGATAATCCACGATCTTGCCATCCCGCACAAACACACATTTGGGATTATCGAATTCTACCAGATATGCCTCCCCGCTGTGAAATATCTGAAGAATGCTGAAAGTGGCATAGGCAACTTCCCTTACCTTGCACACCGGCAGCGTCTTGGCGATCGTCTCCACGCAGGCTTCTATGGATGCCCCCTCCAGAAACATGGTTCCCAGGATCTTGGATGTCAGGGTGGCCAGAATATTAGCCTTAACGCCGCTTCCCATTCCATCCGCCAGTATAATAATCTCAGAATCGTCCGTCTTAAGGACCTCCACCTTGTCTCCACAGAGTTCTTCATGATGCTTGTTCAGGCTTTTCCAGGATATATCTACACTTACACTCATATCAATCTTCCTCTTCAAACAGAATTGAATCCCTCAGTTTTGACAGGGTCACTTTGGTCTCCGCAGTCGTCTCTCCCAGAAGGCCGGCGATTTCCTGCGCCACCATCATCTGCTTGTCAATGACCTTCTGCGCCATCTCTACCGTCTCCATCTTCAGGTTATAGTGCTGTTCTTTGGCCTTCTCTTCCCTGGTGATATCCTGGTACGTCACCAATACGGACTCTAGGCTTTCTATATAAATGATGCTCTCTACCACTGTCAGCTTCATGGAATCCAGATTCAGCTTCTTGTGAATGATCTGCTGTCTGGTATTCAGGACCTCCGCAATATCCTTGTCGTCCATAAATTCAAAAATATACCGCTCCAGCGCTTCTTCCCTGGACACTCCAAGCATCTCCTGCGCCTTTTTGTTGCATTCGCGTATTCGCATATCCTTGTCAACGATCATGATCATGCTGGGCGTCACATCCATCACGATGTTGGACATTGATTCCGCCTGGGCCACCGCATAAGGCAGGCACATGCCAATCTCGGCTTTCTTCTGGTACACTGCTGTCGCTTTGGACCGGCAAGTAGGATATCCGCAGGCACCGCAGTTCAGTTCGTCTTCTTTTGTATATTTGCCCATCGCATGAAGAATCTGCTCCATCTCCGTGTCTGAAGGCGTGCGGTCATGGACGCGTCGATCCTTAAATGTCTTCTGAAGCTCTATATTGCGTCCCTCAATGCCTTGTGCCTCTTCCTGATATGCGACTTGGTCTTCCAGATCCATCTTGGCCCGTACCAGGGACTGCTGCCATTTATCAGAAGCTGGTCCCTTGATGCATCCGCCCTCGCAGACATTGACCTCGAAGAAACTATTCTGGATCCCGCCTTTTTCCAACTCTTCAAAGAGTTCCATACAGGCTTTCAGCCCATCAATATGTATTTTATAGTAATTGTCCTCCACTGAACTTGCACGCACAGACTTAATAATCCCCCCGCTGATCGGGTAGAGCTGATTGACCTTAGGGCTTGGATTCCCCATAGGAAGGTTCTGGCACTGGTGGACATCTATGCCTTGTGCCTTCCACCATTTCACGATCTCTTCAAACGTAAGGATAGCATCGATTGCCCCCTGTACTCTTTCATCCCCGATTGCCTCCTCCTTCTTGGCAATACAAGGCCCTAAAAATACCACTTTCACATCCGGCCCGTAAATATCCTTGATGAGCCGTCCATGGGCAATCATAGGAGATACCACCGGAGCCATCATGGGAACCAGGGACGGATAATACTTCTCGATCAGATCATTGACGCTGGGACAGCAGGTCGTGATGATGTTGTCCATCTGGCCATCTTTTAGAAGTTTCCAATACTCTCTGGTCACCAGCGCGGCACCCTCGGCCGTCTCCCGAACCTCATAGAAGCCCAGCTGCTTCAGGGCATCCACGATCTGGCCCGGCTTATCGTATTCCAGCACGCCAAGATAGGAAGGGGCGATGGATATAATCGTCTTCACTCCCTGCTTCAGATACCGCTTCACCCGATCCATGTCGCTGGCAAATGTCTTTGCATTCTGAGGACATACTTCCAGGCAATGGCCGCAGTTGATGCAGTGGTCCTTCATAATATGAGCCTGCTCGTTTTGGACGGAAATGGCTTTCACTTCACAGTTTCGCACGCATTTATAGCAATGCCTGCAGCTCGCATCCTTAAAATCTATTACTCGCACTTTCCCGCCTCCTTCAATATGACCTCATGGAAGAAATCTTCCGCATCCCCCGGCTTTACATGGTAAATATTCTCCCCGATCTTTACACCGACGCCTTTGGAGCAGGCGCCCATGCAGAACGAGCCGCTCAGCTCGATATCCGCTACATCTCCGTGTTCCTTCGTAAGCCTGGTAAATGTCTCAATAACATCCTTGGAGCCCCTCACATGGCAGGAACTTCCAATGCATATCAGAACCTTCATAATGTCCTCCTTAATCCGCACATAGTTACTTCTTCCATTATAACATTACACAGATTAAGGCGCAATCTCGGGAAATGTTTATTTCTGTTTATGATTTCTACTCAGGCTTTTCATTTATAATTTTCATTTATAACTTCCTCTTATAACTTCCTCTTGCAATTAACACTTTACATTCAGGCATATCCTATTCCTTTGCCAGGATAATGCTGACAATACCGCATAGGATCCCTCCCACCGGAAATGCGATCCAGCTGATATTCCAATAGTTTCCTACAAATCCAAGCAGAAAGAATACAATAACCGCTATCAGCATAATCACAGCGCAGATCTTTCCGATCAGGGCTCCCCTCTTTTTCGCCAGTCCTTCTTTACGATTCTTCTTATTATATTTCTCAATATCATATTTTTCTTTCTGGCAGCCAATATAGACCAGCATGGTGACGGCTATTGTAACTGGAATCATGAAAACGCAATGGAAAATGTCTTCCTCAAACCGGGCAGGCAGCTGCATTTCCTCCACAAATCCTTCATAGATCACGCCGCACAGTATCAGTCCAATCGCCACAGCGACAACATTAATATATTTTTTATGAAACTTATCAATTTCTTCTGTCGTATATACATTTTCTATTACCGGATATCTTCTCCGAAATTCCTCATCTTTCAACCCGTGAACCACGAATAGCAGGACGGATACCACGCACATGATAAGAAACAGCATATTTGCATAACTTTCGCTGACTCGGATCCCCATCAGGAATTCGTATATCGTCACTCCAAACAGTATAAAGCCTACGCCAAAGGCTACCGCCTTGCTGAACTCATTCTTATGCTGGTCATATTGTGCATTATCTTCTGCAAAAGACTCCGTCGCATCGCCTCTGATCAGCGTATCCATATCGCATCGGAACATCTCGCACAGCTGCAATATCTTCTCCATCTCCGGATAGGTTGCTCCTGATTCCCATTTTGAAATCGTCTGCCTGGATACTTCCATCCGCTCAGCCAGTTCCTCCTGGGTCATATCCGCTTTCTTCCTGTAAAACTGTAAATTCTCTGAAAATGCTGCCATATTTTTCTCTCCGTTTCATTTATATTCCAATCGATTGTAATAAAAAAATAGCATATTATCAGCGCAACCTCTATAAAGTCCTTGTTGCTTTTGAGGAAAATAACGTAAACTTTCGGTTGACATCCCCAATTTTATCATATTTTAGAAGTCTCTGCCACAAAGCGAGGCGGCCTACAACCGAAATCGTAGGCCGCCTCATTTTATATGAGATTATGTCATCACCAAATTAATTGATCGTCCGCTTCACATAACTCGTATGCAGGGTCTCATGCGCCTTATGGCTTCCTGGCTCGCCAAGATACTCTTCATATAGTTTCTTGATTGCCGGATTCTCATGGGACTTGCGGATCGGCTTAGCTGAATCATTCTTATACAGGACGCTTGCACGGATTCCTCTTACATCCGTAAAGTTCCTTACATCGCCGGATACCTGCGGCTGTCCGCCTCCGTTGACGCATCCGCCCGGGCATCCCATGATCTCGATGAACTGGTAGTCTGCCTCGCCGGATTTTACTTTGTTAAGCAGCGTTCTCGCATTGCCAAGCCCGGATGCCACTGCCACCTTTACATCCATGCCCGCAACATTGTATGTAGCCTCTTTTACGCCCTGGGTGCCACGGACATCCGTGAAGTCCAGATTCGCCAGTTCTTCGCCCGTCAGCACTTCCACTGCGGTACGAAGGGCTGCTTCCATAACTCCGCCGGTAGTGCCAAAGATTACGGCTGCTCCCGTGGACTCGCCCATCGGATCATCGAACTTCTCATCCGGAAGAACGGTAAAGTCGATGCCGCAGCGCTTGATCAGTCTTGCCAGTTCTCTGGTCGTAATGGCAATATCCACATCCGGCACGCCTGCAGCATCCTGGTCATCCCTGCCAATCTCGAACTTCTTGGCAGTACATGGCATGACGCTGACCGATACGATCTTCTTAGGATCGATGCCTTCCTTCTCAGCAAAATAAGTCTTTAGCATCGCGCCGAACATCTGCTGCGGAGACTTGCAGGTAGATAGATTCTCTGTCATATCCGGAAAATAATGCTCGCAATACTTGATCCATCCCGGAGAACAGGACGTGATCATCGGAAGCACGCCGCCGTTCTTAATTCTGTCTAAGAGTTCCGTCGCCTCTTCCATGATGGTAAGGTCGGCTGCCCAGTCTGTATCGAATACCTTGTCGAAGCCAACTCTTCGAAGCGCGGCTGCCATCTTGCCTTCCACATCCGTACCCATTGGATATCCAAATTCCTCTCCCAGTCCCGCACGTACGGAAGGAGCGGTCTGAACCACCACATACTTATCCGGATCTGCAATGGCATCCAGAATCTTCTGGGTATAATCCTTCTCATATAATGCTCCGGTAGGACAGACTGCGATACACTGTCCGCAGGATACGCAGCTGGTCTCGCCCAGCCCCATCTCGAACGCGGAGCCGATCATCGTGCTGAATCCACGGTTGTTGGTGCCGATAACGCCGATTCCCTGCACCTTTTCACAGACCGCGACACAGCGGCGGCATAGGATACACTTGTTGTTATCACGGACCATATGTGCCGCAGAAGTATCCAGTTCATAATGATTTACTTTGCCTTCAAAGAAGTTCTCATCATCAACTCCGTACTCCCGGCAAAGCTGCTGCAGTTCGCAGTTCCCGCTTCTTACGCAGGAAAGGCATTTTTTATCATGATTAGAAAGAAGCAGCTGCAAGGTCTTCTTTCTGGATTTGATCAGTCTTGGAGTATTGGTGTATACCTCCATCCCTTCATTGATCGGATGCACGCAGGCGGCTACCAGATTTCTGGCTCCTTTCACTTCAACCACGCACATACGGCAAGCGCCGATTTCATTGATTTCTTTTAAAAAACATAAGGTTGGTATCTTGATTCCTGCCAGGTGTGCCGCTTCAAGGATAGTAGAACCTGCAGGAGCTGATACATCAAGTCCATTAATTTTAAGATTAATATTTTCCATAGTCTCCATCCTCCATTACTCTTTGTAAATAGCACCGAAACGACATTTTTCCATACAAGCCCCGCACTTAACGCACTTATCCTGATTGATGACATGAGGCTCTTTGACAGCGCCTGTGATCGCATCATTCGGACAGGTTCTTGCACACAATGTACATCCTTTACATTTATCTGCGTCAATCTTGTAGGAAAGAAGTGCCTTGCAGACGCCTGCCGGACATTTCTTGTCGACAATATGAGCTATGTACTCGTCTTTAAAGTAACGCAAGGTTGAAAGTACCGGGTTTGGAGCTGTCTGTCCAAGGGCGCACAGAGAATTAGACTTTAGATGCGCGGCCAGATCTTCCAGCTTATCCAGATCTTCCATCGTGCCCTGCCCGTTGGTGATCTTCTCTAAGATCTCCAGCATGCGCCTTGTACCGATACGGCATGGCGCGCACTTGCCGCAGGACTCGTCAACCGTGAACTCCAGGAAGAACTTCGCAATATCAACCATACAGGTATCTTCATCCATTACGATCAATCCGCCGGAGCCCATCATAGAGCCTATGGCGATCAAGTTGTCATAGTCAATCGGCACATCAAAATGCTCTGCCGGGATACATCCGCCGGATGGTCCGCCGGTCTGCGCAGCCTTGAATTTCTTGCCATTGGGGATCCCTCCGCCAATCTCTTCTACGATCTCCCGCAGTGTTGTTCCCATTGGAATCTCTACGAGTCCTGTATTCTTAACCTTGCCGCCCAGGGCAAATACTTTTGTTCCCTTGGACTTCTCTGTTCCCATGGAGGAGAACCATTCTGCCCCGTTCAGGATGATCTGAGGAATATTTGCCAGCGTCTCTACGTTATTCAGGATCGTAGGCTTCTGGAACAGTCCCTTAAGTGCCGGGAATGGAGGACGCGGTCTTGGCTCTCCTCTGTTTCCTTCGATAGAGGTCATAAGCGCGGTCTCCTCGCCGCATACGAATGCGCCTGCTCCAAGGCGGATATCAATATCAAAATCAAATCCGGATTCAAAAATATTCTTTCCCAGCAATCCATACTCTCTGGCCTGCCCGATCGCGATATTCAGACGTTCCACCGCGATTGGATACTCTGCACGGACATAGATATAACCCTGGGACGCGCCGATCGCGTATCCTGCGATCGCCATTGCTTCCAGTACGACATGAGGATCGCCTTCCAGTACGGAACGATCCATGAACGCTCCCGGGTCGCCCTCGTCAGCGTTGCAGCAGACATACTTCTGATCTGCCTCGTTTGCTGCCGCAAATTTCCACTTCAGGCCAGTAGGGAATCCTGCTCCGCCACGTCCGCGAAGTCCGCTGTCCAGGATCACCTGGATCACTTCTTCCGGCTTCATCGTGGTAAGAACCGTGCCAAGCGCTTCATATCCGCGCGTACCGATATATTCCTCGATATTCTCCGGATTGATCACGCCGCAGTTGCGAAGCGCGACTCTGTGCTGCTTCTTATAAAACTGGGTTTCCTGAAGAGGAAGCACCTTTTCATTCTTAACCGTCTCCTCATACAGGAGCCGGGTTACAACCCTTCCCTTTAACAGATGCTCTTCTACGATTTCCGGAATGTCCTCTTCCTTCACCATCGCGTAAAAGGATCCTTCCGGATACACGATCATAATCGGGCCTAAGGCGCACAATCCAAAACATCCGGTCTTGACAACGCCGACCTCATTCTCCAGCCCATGCTTCTTAATCTCTGCTTCTAATTTCTCTCTGATCTTCTGGCTGCCTGAGGAAGTACATCCTGTTCCACCGCAAACCAAAACGTGCGAACGATACATAGTCTTATACCTCCTTTGCTTATTTCTGCTCAGCGCTTAATGTATACTTGGTAACGACCTGTCCCTGCTTCAGGTGGAGGTTAAATACTTCCATTGCTTTTTCAGGCGTCATCTTCACATAAGTTACTTTATCTTTTCCCGGCTCCAATACTTCTACGATCGGCTCATACTGGCAAAGGCCGATGCACCCGGTAGGCGTAACGCTGATCTTGTCTGTCAGGAATTCATTCTGTACCGCTTCTGAAAGTGCGGCAAGAACAGGCCTTGCGCCGCTTGCGATTCCGCAGGTAGCCATGCCGACAACGACTCTGGTCTGCGTATCGCTCTCAGAACGAACTCCAACCTTGCTTTGGTTCTTTTCTCTTATTGCTTTTAATTCTTCCAGAGATTTCATATACATCCTCCCTTTTAGTCTGATAATTATAATGTTCTTCCGTCATCTACTTCCGCCTTGTTATCTTCCAGATATTCCCGGATAAACTGGGATACCTCGGCTTCTTTAAATGACATCCCGCCCAACAGTTCCTTCATCTGCTTCGTGTCAAGCGTAAATTCCTTCTCGTCATATGCATATCTATAATGGAAATCAATCTGTTCATTGAATACGATCAGCGTAAACATCGTAGAATTAATATCCCCGAGAGGCATCCGGTCGATATGGGACAGTCCAAAAATCGCCTTCACGCAGGTGCCTTCGTTTACACGGGACGCAATCTGGAAGCTTCCTCCCGTGCTCTCCGCTGCCTGCTTAAAAAAGGGAATTCCAAGTCCTACCCTTCTGGTGGTTCTGGTCGTATAAAACGGATCGGTCACTCTTCTAACCTGCTCCTCGTCCATCCCGCATCCGTCATCCCTTACCATAATCTCCAAGGTGTCCTTTTGGCTGTCGGCAATCACGTCAATCTCTATGTATCCGGCTCCCGCCCGTATGGAATTCTCCGCCACATCCAATATATTCAATGAGATTTCTGGCATCATAATTATTCATATTTGGCCAGAATATCATCGATATCATCCACGGTAAGCCGGCCATACACTTCATCATTAACCATCATAACAGGAGCCAGTCCACAGGCGCCTACGCAGCGGCAGGCATCCAGCGAAAACTTGCCGTCCGGCGTACATTCTCCTCCCACGATTCCTAATTTTTCCATCAGCTTGTTATAGATATCTCCCGAGCCCTTTACATAGCAAGCCGTGCCAAGACAGACCGATATGCGGTAGCGTCCCTTTGGATTTAGGTTAAACTGGGAATAAAAGGTGACAACTCCATAGATCTTTTCCAGTGGAATTCCGGTTTCATTAGAAATGATTTTCTGAACTTCAATCGGCAGATAGCCATAGATGTCCTGGGCCCTCTGCAGAATAGGCATCAGGGAACCTTTCTCATCTTTCAGTTCATGGATTACTTCTAACAGTTCTTTTTCTTGCTCTTTCGTCCCATTGAACTGAACTGTAGATTTTTTAGAAAGCATTGTTTTTACCTCCCTTTACTATCTTTTTTTGGTGACAATTTGGTACATTCACGTTGAATTACTTATTCATTCTATCATACAAAAATACAAAAATCTATAGTTTTTTCTTGTCAATTTGTTAACTTTCAGACAGTTGCGTTTGATATTTCACTATCACTATGTTAAAAAATGTACAATATTTTTCCCGGTTTTTTAGTAATATTACACAACCGCAGTTGATTTTCACTTATCTGAATGATATACTTATAAAAATAAGTCTATTAATACGTAGGAGGTATTTATGACAATCGGAAGAATAAAAGCCTTATTAGAGGCAGATGTGCTGTATGGCGAAGACACCTTGGATGATGAAGTGAAATATGCGTTTTCTTCAGACATGATGAGCGATGTCCTGGCCTATGCTGACGAGCATTCTGCCTTGATTACCGGCCTTTGCAATCCCCAGGTGGTGAGGACGGCGGAGATGCTTGATATTGTCTGTATCATATTTGTAAGAAATAAGATTCCGGATCAGAGCATCCTGGCGCTTGCGGAAGAAAAGGGAATTGTCATCTTATGCACGGCGCGAGGCATGTTTACGACTTGCGGCATACTATACAGCAATGGACTGCTTGGAGGTGCAAATATTTAATGGGTGAAAACCTAATCTTACATTACGACATATCAGGCGACGATTTTACACGTGCCGGCGAAGCCAGCAGCGATGTAAAGAACAAACTAAAAGTCATGGGCGTAGATAACAATGTGATACGAAAAGTGGCTATTGCCATGTATGAAGGCGAGATCAATATGGTGATCCACGCCAACGGCGGAACCATTACCGTCGAGATATCCCACGACAGCATACGGATGATTCTTGCCGATACCGGTCCCGGTATCGCAGACATTGACAAGGCAATGGAAAAAGGCTATTCCACTGCCCCTGAGGAAGTGCGCGCATTAGGCTTTGGCGCAGGGATGGGATTGCCGAACATGAAAAAATATTCCGACTATATGAACATTGAAACCACCATTGGCGTCGGTACTACCGTAACCATGGATGTTCATTTATAGACAGCAGGGAGGGAGAAGCTTGGACAAATTCATTCATTCAGTAAAACTAGACGAAGATGCCTGCATCGGCTGTATAAACTGCATTAAATACTGTCCGACCCAGGCCATACGGGTACATAACGGGAAGGCTAAGATCACGCCGGAATTCTGCGTTGACTGCGGCCGCTGCCTGCGCTATTGTCCGCATCACGCGAAGGTTGCCATTTACGATTCCATTGAAGAGATCCGCAATTATAAGTATACGGTTGCCCTGCCTGCCCCTTCTCTCTATACGCAGTTCAACAATCTGACCAACGTGGACATCGTCTTAAACGCGCTGCTGTCCATGGGGTTTGACGATGTGTTTGAAGTCAGCGCGGCTGCCGAACTGGTATCGGAGGCGTCCCGCGCCTACATCAGCGAGCATCGGGACGAGGCGCCTTTTATCAGCACGGCCTGCCCTACTATCGTAAGGATCATCCGCGTCAAGTATCCTACACTGATACCGCGGCTGCTTCCCCTGAAGCCCCCGGTAGAAGTTGCGGCTGAAATAGCCCGGAAGAGGGCGATTGAAAAGACGGGGCTTAAGTCCGAAGATATCGGCATCTTCTTTATATCCCCCTGCCCGTCAAAGGTGACCTATGTCAAATCCCCTCTGGGAATAGATAAAAGTCAGATTGACAAAGTGCTGGCTATAAAAGAGGTCTATCCCATTCTTCTGGAGCATATGACTCACGACGAGAGCAAGCTTAAGCCTCTGGCCGCATCTGGGCGCATCGGCATCGGCTGGAGCAATGCCGGCGGAGAATCCGCAGGGCTGATCACCGATAATTATCTGGCCTGCGACGGCATCATGAGCGCGCTTCGCGTTCTTGGGGATCTGGAGGACGAAAAGTTCCATGGCTTAAAATTCGTAGAGTTGAACGCCTGCAACGGCGGATGCGTGGGAGGTCCTCTTACTGTAGAGAATCCCTATGTTGCCACCGCCAAATCCAAGAAACTGCACAGATATCTTCCGGTGGCCCAGACTCATGCCAGCAATTTTGATGATATTGATTACCACTGGAGCAGCTTCGTAGAATATGAGCCTGTATTCCGCCTCGGCCATTCCTTCCGGGAAAGCCTGGAGATGATGGGACTTATCGAGGAACTGACAGAGCAACTGCCCGGACTTGACTGCGGCTCCTGCGGAGCGCCTACCTGCCGCGCCCTGGCAGAGGACATCGTACGCGGAGAGGCTACAAGGACCGACTGTATCTATGCCTTCCATGAGTATATTAACACGCTCTCCAAGGAGATCTCATCCCTCACCCGCTCGCTGAACCTAAGCTGCGGCAACAATGACGAGTCGGTAAGGATTCTGGAGGATTACATAGAGAAGCTTACAACAGAGCTGGATAAAAAGGAGCGATGATTATGACGACTGTACAGACATTGATCGATGCCGGATTATTTGCCTTAAAGGAGCCTGGCAATGCATCCTTGGAGATCGCGAAGGTATTCTGCTGCGACCTCCTCAGCATAGCCATGAGCAAAGCGCCGGAAAACGGCGCCTGGGTCACCGTCATGGGGAACAAGAACACGCTGGCCGTGGCTTCCCTAGCGGATGTCTCCTGCATTATCCTGGCAGAGGGAATCACCTTTTCAGACGAGGATCTCGCCTGTGCCAAAAAGGAAAGAATTGCCGTCTTTGAGACGGAACTTCCGGTCTTTGACGCTGCGCTTAAGATTCAGGAGCTGCTGTCATGATTCCCCTGTATTATGATCTTCATATGCATTCCTGCCTGTCTCCTTGCGGCGACGATGACATGACCCCTGCCAATCTCGTGGGCATGGCCGCCGTCAAGGGACTGGACGTGATTGCGCTGACAGATCACAATTCCTGCAAGAACTGTCCGGCTGCTATGAAGCATGGAGAAGAATATGGCGTTATCGTCATTCCTGGGATGGAACTGACCACATCAGAGGAAGTCCATGTGGTCTGCCTCTTTCCGACCCTTGATGATGCGCTTTCTTTTGATGCCTATGTTTATGACCATATCCTTCCCATAAAGAACAAGGAACATATCTTTGGCAGGCAGCAGATCATGGATGCACAGGATCATGTTATCGGAAATGTCGAGCGCCTGCTGATCAGCGCCACAGATATCTCCTTTGACCGCATATTCGCCCTGGCCTCTTCCTACCACGGCATCGCATATCCGGCCCACATTGACAAAACTACAACAAGTTTGCTGTCCAATCTTGGCTTCGTTCCCCCTGACAGCACCTTTCTTTGTGCAGAAATTCACAATATGGGCAACCTTCATCGCATACAAAAAGAGCACCCTTACTTTCTGCAATGTAACATTGTCAGCAGTTCGGATGCTCACTATCTTGAAGATATAAATGAACCCTATTATCAGCTGTATTCCGAGTCCCGATCCATACCCGATATTCTGGCCGGACTCTTACGGCATGCCTAGCGCTATTTCTCCCGGAAACGGTAGCCTACTCCGATCTCCGTCAGCACATATTCAGGATTTGCCGGATCCTTTTCAATCTTTCTTCTCAACGTCGCCATGAATACGCGCAGGTTTCCGGCATCGATATCCTCCGCATACCCCCATATCTCACGGATAATATAATTATGGGTCAGAACCTTCCCTCTGTTGGCGATCAGCAGCAGTAGTATCTTATACTCGATCGGAGTCAGATGCACCTCTTCTCCTTCTACCAGCACTTTCCGCTTCTCATAATCCACCGTCAGGCTACCGGTAGAGAACACGGTCATGATCTCTTCCTGCCGGGCCGTACCGGTTTTCCTTAAGCCGGCGCGTATCCTTGCCATTAGTTCTCCCATATAGAAAGGCTTCGTCACATAATCATCCGCCCCCGCATCCAGGGCCTGGATCTTCTCCCCTTCCTCCTGCCTGGCTGACACTACGATGATGGGAATATCCGAAACCTCCCGCACGCTTTTGATTACTTCCATGCCATCTCCATCCGGAAGCCCCAGATCCAGAATGATCAGATCCGGCTGATTGGCATAAAACAAACTGACTGCCTCTTCCACAGACTTGGCAACGAAGAACGCATATTCTTCCTTTTTCAATGTCATGCTGATAAAATTTATAATATACTTGTCATCTTCTACGATTAATAATGTCTTCTTGTCTTCCATATCTTTTATTCCACTTGCTTGGCCGGGATCCAGAATATAAATCTGGCTCCCCCCGCATTCCTGTTCTCCTCCCATATATCACCGCCGTGGGCATGCACCACTTCCTTGCAAATGGTAAGTCCAAGCCCGATTCCGCGTTTCTGGTCCGTGCTTTTATCACCGCCGGAGACAAATTCATCAAATATTCTCTCCCTCAGTTCTTCCGGAACGCCATCCCCGTCATCTTCTATGACAAAATATGCCTTATGATCCCGGTAGGACACGCTAAGAGATATGCTTCCGCCTTCTTTTGTATGCTTCATGGCATTGTCAAGCAGGTTGATGATCACCTGGGCAATCATCCTGGCATCCATATCTGCCACGATAACCTCCTTTGGCAGCGATACCTGGAAATTCCGCCTGTCCCTTAAGCCGATCACGTGAAGGGATGCTTCATTAATCACATCATCAACGACTTCCGGACTCTTATTAATAAACTGCTGCCCGCTCTCGATCTTCGTCATGCTCAGGATATTCTCCATCATCTTCATCAGCCACATAGACTGCTCCATAATATCCTGTACCAGCTGGGCGCGCTCAGGCGAATCCATATCCTCGGATTCCAGGATCAGCCCGCAGTCGCCCATGATCCCGGTCAAAG
Source organism: [Clostridium] scindens (assembly GCF_019597925.1). Classification (NCBI taxonomy): domain Bacteria; kingdom Bacillati; phylum Bacillota; class Clostridia; order Lachnospirales; family Lachnospiraceae; genus Lachnoclostridium; species [Clostridium] scindens. Next base: position 2,807,297 of record NZ_CP080442.1, read on the forward strand.
GCGTACGAAAATCATGGGATATGCTTCTGAGCATGCTGCTCTTCATATGCTCCCTCTCTACCTCTACCTTGATCCGCTCCTGTTCCGCATAGATCATCTCCCGGTCAAGCGCGATCCCGATCTGGTTAGCCGCAGTCTTGACGATCAGCTCCTGCTCCACGCTGAGTCCCTGATTGTGGTTTAATACCTTCAGTATTCCTATCTGCTTCACCATGCCTATGATAGGAAACATCATATAATCCCTGGAGGTATACTCCTTGCCCGCCCCGGATACCACCGTCTCATCCAGCAGTTCCACGATGCACTCGTATCCCGTATGCTCGTAGATATGCCGGATGCCCAGCTCGATGATCTTCTCCTTGCCGGTAGCATTGATGAACTGTTCCGACATCTCGTACAGGCGGGTGGCAGTCTCCTCATTCTTCTTCGATATAATCAGCTGCTTCTGGAACCTGACGGTAAGGCTGGACGATATAAATGCGGCAATCAAAAAGAACGCCATGAGTGCCACATCGTTGGGATTCATGATGGCAAATGTATGAACTGGTACCGTAAAGAAATAATTGAATATCAGCACGCTGGAGATTGCGCCAAAAATTCCATATTCATACCCCCAGGTACAGGTGCTGACCAGAAGGACGCCCACCATGAATACCATAAGGACGTTCTCCTTGGCCACGCCAAAGTGATTCAGGATCAGTCCCAGTATGCTGGCTGTTATCACGATCGCCGCGGTCTTTGCCACGTATGCTATTTTTTTATTTTTTAACAGTACTCTTATCTTCTCCATTTACCCATCATAGCATCTTACTTGATATTTGCCAATATCTTGTCTACGTCTTTCTTAAGGCCGATCACCATAAGATGAATGCTGTCGTTCATCTTGTAGTCAGCCCTTGGAAGCAGCTGCAGATGCCCGTTCTCCTTGATTCCCAGCACGCTTACGTGATATTTGGAGCGGATATCCACCTCCCGGATGCTTTTCCCTATCCAGCTGTGCATTGGCGGAATCTCAAAGATGGAGTATCCTTCTGCCAGTTCGATATAGTCAAACACATGGTTGGCGCTGTGCTTGACTGCCAGCCGCTCCGCAATATCCCTGTCAGGATATATCACCTCGTCCGCCCCGTTCCTAAGCAGGAATTTGGCATGAATGTCGCGGTTTGCCTTGCTTACCACATATTTCCCGCCCAGTTCCTTAACCAGGCTGGTAATCTCCAGGCTGCTTTGAAAGTTGGAGCCGATGCATACAAAGCAGATGTCAAAATTCCCCACGCCCAGATTCCTCAGCACCTCTTCATTGGTGCAGTCTCCAATCTTCGCTGTCGTCGCTATCGGAAGCAAATCCTCCACATTCGCCTCCACCTTGTCTACAACCATCACTTCATTTCCTAGGCGGATCATATTCTTGCACAGATGATGCCCAAACCTTCCTAAGCCAATAATTAATACAGATTTCATCTTTCTCTCCCCAATCTATTTTATTCTAGCCTATGGTAATCGGCTCTACCGGCACTTTCACCGGCACTTCGGCTTTATGCCCCCGAAGCGAAAGGGCAAACGTCAGGCTTCCTACCCTTCCACAGTACATCAGGAATACTAATACCAGTTTTGAAACCTCCGTCAGATCCCGCGTGATTCCGGTAGACATTCCTACCGTTCCGATGGCCGATATTACTTCAAATACGATATCCATCACTGGCTGCGGCTGGACTGCTGCCAGAATCATCACTGCCATGAATACCAGGAACAGATTCGTGCACAGGACCGTACTGGCTTTGCGGATCGCGCCGTCATCCAGCCTGCGTCCGAATACATTGCAATAGGTCTTATTCCTTAGATTGGCGCTTACGTAGACAAGCAATACCACGAATGTGGTGGTTTTAATTCCGCCTGCCGTAGACCCAGGACTGCCCCCAATAAACATGAGGAATATGGTAAGCATCTTGCTGTTATCGGTCAGCGCTGCCGTATCTACCGTATTAAATCCTGCCGTTCTTGCCGTCACAGAACCAAACAAGGAACTTAGCACCTTTCCTTGGGTGGACATCCCATCCAGCGTGTTCTGGCTTTCAAACAGATATAGAAGCGCCGCTCCTCCTATTACCAGGATTGCCGTTGTCACCAGCACAATCTTGGTATGAAGACGGTATCGGCTAATATGGTGGCGGTGGGTGGATACGTCATTCCAGACGAAAAATCCAATGCCGCCTATGATAATCAAAGCCATGATCACGATATTTACAAGCGGGTCATCATAATATCCGGTAAATGAAGTATAGGGAGCGTCTTTTCCCATCAGATCAAATCCGGCGTTGCAGAACGCGGAAATGGAGTGGAATATCCCATAATAGACGGCCTTTCCCCATCCCATCTGTTCTTGGAAGCGAAGAGTAAGAAGCGCGGCTCCGACTCCTTCAAACAGGAGGGTTCCCAGCATGATCTTTTTTGCCAGCCGGACAATTCCTCCAATCTGCAGAATGTTGACGCTCTCTTGCAGCGTCCCCCGCATCCATAGTCCAATCTTCCTTCGGAGGATGATGGCAAAAAATACGCCAATGGTCATAAACCCCAGGCCGCCAATCTGAATCATCGCAAGAATGATACACTGTCCGAACATCGTCCATTTGCTAAACGTGTCTGCGATTACCAGGCCCGTCACGCAGGACGCCGACGTGGCTGTAAAAAGGGCATCCGGAAATGAAGTTGCAAGTCCGTCCCTGCTGGCCGCCGGAAGCATCAGAAGCAGCGCTCCTGTTAGGATGATCAGCGCATAGCCAATCACGATCATCTGTGTCTGCGTCAGTTTACGAATCATAACTTTCATGCTATCACGACCTCGTTTCCCGACATGGCGTTTTCCAGCTGCTCTGTGATCTTGATATCCCGGTTCAGCACCTGGATATGAAAACGCTTGTATACAATATAATTTACATGGTCATTGCAGATGCCGTACAGCTGCTCCGTATGGTATATCTTTCGCAATAGGCTGCAGACGGAAAGATTGTCTTCATCCGAGGAAGATATGGCAATTACGAGACTGACATTCTTCCAGTCCTTTTTCAGGCATGCTTCTTCAATAAATATCGGCCTCAGCCCCCTGCCCTTAAGCCACCTTCCAATCTCTTCTGTCCACTCGTCTTCTCCAAACACAACCGCGCAGGGTTCCTGCGACTCGTTTTGCGCCTCTTCTGCCTGTAGCTTCTTTTCTTCTCCTACCCAGTGATCCAGCCGGAAGGTCAGGTAGTATCCGTATCCGGCGGCAGCTGCCATAATTAAAATTAATAGAATATTTGTCAACATATCATCACCCTCTTCTTCTACCTATAGCATAATCTACTTTGCATTAAGACGGTAATAATATTGAGGAATCCGTATTAAGATTCCATTTAGACCGATATTTTTGTCTTGCTTTTTTCCTATCCTATGCGCCCTTCTTCCATATAGCCGGCCAGCTCTTTGGCAAAATAAGTAAGATAACTCTGGGCGCCTGCGCGGTACGCGGCAACTGCAGTCTCGCAGACAATCTGCGCCTCATCAATCCAGCCTTTTTGCGCCGCCGCCTTGATCATGGCATATTCTCCGCTGACACTGTAGGCGGCAATTGGAAGATTTGTGGCCTCTTTCGCGCGGGCAATCATATCCAGATACGCAAGCGCCGGTTTCACCATAATAATATCTGCGCCTTCTTCTTCATCCAAAAGCACTTCCTTGATGCCTTCCCTGCTATTGTGATAATCCATCTGATAACTTTTCCGGTCTCCGAAAGCCGGCGCAGAATCCGCCGCGTCCCTGAACGGGGCATAGAACCCGGACGCATATTTAACGGCATAGGACATAATCGGCGTATTTACATAATCATTTTCATCCAGAACTTTTCTTATGGCCTTTACCCTCCCATCCATCATATCGGAAGGCGCTACCATATCAGCACCGGCTTGCACATGCGACAGCGCCGTCTTGGCAAGTACTTTAAGCGTGGAGTCATTCTCTACGCTGCTGCCGCATAGCATTCCGCAGTGGCCGTGGGAGGTGTATTCGCACAGACATACATCCGTAATATAGTACAAGTCCGGGAAGCGTCTCTTTGCCTCCTTCAGCGCCCTCTGGATGATTCCATCCTCCGCGTATGCCTGGCTCGCCTTCTCATCCTTATGTCCGGGAATCCCGAACAGCATAACCGCATTAACGCCAGCATCGCTTACCTGTTCGAGTTCATAGAACATCTGGTCAACGCTGTATCTGTACTGGCCGATCATGGAAGGAATCTCTTCCCGGATTCCCTCACCTTCTCTTACAAACATTGGATAGATCAGCGAGGATTTGTCTATTCTCGTCTCTCTCACCATTTTCCTTAGTGCTTCATTCTGCCTTAATCTTCTGGGTCTCTTTATCATCTTTCTGTCTTAATCCTTTCTATCAGTGCTATCAAGTCGTCAATCGTGGCCTTGCTTGCCACATAACAATCCAAGCCATATTTTTGGGCCGTACGGGCTGTCTGCTCCCCGATGCATGCAGCCTTGATCTTCGAATAGTCCGCGCCCTTGCTGACGGCGGCAAATCCTTCGACCGTGGAACTGCTGGTAAACGCAACGCAGTCGATCTTTCCCTTTTCAATCTCTTCCTTCAGGTCGAACCCTTTGCATTGCTGGTATATAGTGGTATAAATCGGAATATCATCCACTATGGCTTTTGCCTCTTGCAAAATCGGCACCAGTTGCGGATTTGCTATGGCTGCTCTTGGCACAAGTATCTTCTTTTCCTCTATATCCTGCCCAGCCAGCAGTCTTGCAAGGGGCACTCCGTCATAGACCTTGGGCATCAGATCTGCATGAATGCCTTTCTCCCTCAAGGCCCGCGCCGTCCCCTCGCCGATCACGGCAAATCTTGCCGCATGCAGGCGGCGGACATCCACCTTCGCCTTTTCCATCTCCTCAAAGAATATACGCACGCCAATCTGGCTGGTAAAAACAATCCAGTCATATGCTTCGATCTTCTCAAAACTCTCCTTAAGCCGGCGATTCTTCTTCACCGGAATCGTATCGATTGCCGGGACTTCCAGCACATCCGCACCCAGCAGCCGTAACTTTTCTGCCATAGATGACGCCAGTTCCCTTGGCCTTGTCACCAGAACCCGCATCCCCATCAGGGGAAGTTCTTCATACCAGGAAAGCATCCCTGACAGCGCGCACACCTTTCCTACCACGATAATCGCGGGCGGACGTATGCCTGCCTCAATTGCAGCCTCCGGCAGGCGCGCTACTGTGGACACCACCTTCTTCTGGCTGGCAGTGGTTCCTTCCTGGAGTACCGCCGCAGGCATCTCGGGATCTATCCCTGCTTCCAGAAGGCTGGCCATGATCTGTGGAAGCGCTGTTACCCCCATCAAAAATACCAGCGTTCCTTCCGATTCCACCAGTGCCCGGTAATTGACCGGCTGTTCCTGTCCTTCCTTCTGATGCCCAGTCACGATATGCAGGGAAGATGCATAATCCCTGTGGGTAACTGGAATTCCATTGTATGCCGGAACTGCCAGGGAAGAGGTCACTCCCGGCACTACCTCAAATGGAATTTTATGGCGCGCCAGTTCCTCCAATTCTTCTCCGCCTCTTCCGAACAGGAACGGATCGCCCCCTTTAAGCCGCGCTACCTTGCAGCCTTTTTTCGCCTCCCTGACCAGAATCTGGTTGATCTCCTCCTGTGGTATGGGATGATGGCCCGCCACTTTCCCAACGTCGATAAAGGTCTTATCCTTCCGGATCGACGCCAGGATATCCTTGCCGACCAGATGATCGTATACGACTACATCCGCATCCTCAAGCACTGCCTGCCCTTTCAACGTCATAAGTCCGATATCTCCCGGGCCTGCTCCTACCAGCCATACTTTTCCCTGGCATTTCCTTCTTTGTTCTAAATCAGGATTTCCATATTCTGCTTCCATGCTGATAGCCAGCTCCCTTCCGATCTTCTCTGCTTCTTCTACCGGGCCCCTTTTCGAACCGATGGCATAACTCCCTGTCTCTTCCATATAGTAAAGGCCTTTCATCAAGACCTGGCCATCTATCACTTCTCCATAGGCTGCGACCGGCGAGGAACAGCCACCGTCCAGATACCGGACAAAAGCCCGTTCCCCCTTGGCAATATATGCATCTTCTTTTTTTCCGTATCCTTCCAGAAAATCATAGTCCATGTCTATCCTCCCCTGCACCGCCATCGTTCCCTGTCCTGCAGCAGGAAGGATCTCATCCGTGGAAAAATACCGGCTGATCCGGTACTCAAGGCCCAGCCTTTTCAGGCCTGCCGCTGCCAGAATCAGCGCGTCATATTCTCCCCGGTCTAGTTTTTCAAGCCTGGTGATCACGTTCCCTCTGATGCTTCTAAACTCTGCCTCTTTAAACAGCCTCTCTGCCTGGATCCTTCTCCGGAAGGAGGAGCAGCCGATGATCCCGCGTCCATCCCATTCTTCCACGCCTTTTGGAAGCACCAGCACGTCACGCACATCTTCCCTGGGGGAATACCGCACGATTGGAATCACCTTTGATTCATCCATTGGCATATCTTTCAAGCTATGTACTGCAAGGTCTATCCGTCCGTCAAGCAGCGCCTTATCCAGTTCCTTCACAAACAGGCCCTTGCCTCCGATCTGATCCAAGGTCACATCCAGACGCTTATCGCCGGTTGTCTCCATCGTCATCATTTCCAGCTCTATCTCCGGATGGCTGCGCCTGATATGCTCCATTACCTTTTCCGTCTGGATAATTGCCAGCCGGCTCTCTCTGCTTCCTACTACGATCTTTCTACTCATTTATACTTATATCCTCTTTTTCTAAATCTTTTAACGCCAGCCGGATCTTTCCTGCCGCCTTTCTGGCTTTGGCATGATCCTGGCCGCTGGCTGTGATTCCGGCCACAACATTGCCCTGGATGGCAACTGCGGGAAAGTAAAAATCGCACAGTTCCTTCTTGTGCGATGTATTAACCAGAATCCCTCTCTTCCTGCAGCATCTGGCAACCTCTTCATTAAGGGCCGCATCGTTGGTAGCTGCCAGTACGATATCTGCCGTATCCAGCAGGCTTTCATGATAAGTACCCCTGTACCACTGCAAGACTCCGTCCTGCTCAAGCTGACGGATCTCCTGCTCTGCTTCCGGGGCGGCCACCAATATGTCCGACGCAAATGCAGCCAGCGTGCACGCTCTCCTTGCAGCGACCTTTCCTCCGCCTACAATAACGATTCTTTTCTCTGACAAATCCACAAACATGGGAAAAAATGGCTTTTTCATACGCATTCCTTTCTTTCAATCACTTTTACTATCATAGCATATGTTTTATAAAATTTCAGCATACTAACAGCAGTACGATTATTACAGACTAAACGGAGACGATACCTATTATGGACAATGCTATATTACAGGAACTCTACGATTATTATAAAGAAGACCCTTCTCTTTCCCAGTCGGAACTGATCATCTCCATGCTGACGCGGATACAGGAGGCTGTTGGATACGTATCCAAAGACGTTCAGGAAGAGGTGGCCCGGCTCGCGGGAGTAAACCGCGGCTATGTGGCTGCCATCATCAAGAACCTGCCCCATCTGCATGCACAGGCATTCCGCCATGAGATCCGTGTCTGCATCTCCGACAGATGCAAGGCCAGAGGAGGTTCCGATCTTTTGAAAAAACTACAAGAACTCCTCAAGATCAAGCCTGGCCAAGTGACAAAAGACGGCGTTTTTCTGCTCAATACCGAATACTGCATGCACAACTGCATGCATGGCCCGAATCTGAAAATAGACGGACGCATCTATGAAAATGTACAGATATCTCAATTGCCGCAATTATTGGAACAACTCCGGCATTAATCGTTTGACAGTTTCTCTCCCTTATTGTATGATAACAATCAGCAGCGGCCAAGTCCGGCAGGACTCCGCGAATATTACCACGACTTTAGTAAGGAGAGACGAATATATGGATGCAAAAAAAGGAATTCTTGTGGTCAGTTTTGGAACCAGCCATCCCACAACCCGGGCTGCCACGATTGACGCGATCGAAGACAGCATAAGCAAGGCCTTTCCCCATATCCGGGTTTATCGGGCCTGGACCAGCAAGATGATCATAGCCAAGATCAGGAAAAACACGATGGAAAGAATCCCCACCGTAAGCGAGGCCCTTTGCCAGATGGCTGAGGACGGGATCACAGATGTATATATCCAGCCCACCCACGTAATTAACGGAATCGAAAATGACCAGATGAAGGCAGATGCCATGGCGCTTAAGGACTCCTTTCACTCCATTTCTTTTGGAATGCCGCTGCTATCTTCCACGCAGGATATGGAAGAACTGATCCATATAATCACAGAAGCATTTCCATCACTGGCAGATGACGAAGTCCTGATCCTGATGGGCCACGGAAGCGACCACTACACCAATACAGCCTACGCGGCGCTTGATTATATGTTTAAGGAGAAGGGCCACCCCAACATCTATGTGGGGACGGTAGAGGCTTATCCCTCTCTGGATCATATCCTTTGCAGGCTGCCGAAAAAGAAAGTACGCAGAATCCACCTGACTCCGCTCATGATCGTTGCCGGAGACCACGCCATCCATGATATGGCCGGAGATTCCAATGAATCCTGGGCCAGCATATGCAAAGATGCCGGATATGACGTAGCCTGCCATCTGACCGGACTTGGCGAATATCCTGCTATCCGCCGCCTCATCATCCGCCATCTCTTTAGCGCCCTGAATCCATAAGGCTGTCTGTTTTGGACGACTTATTCTTTCCCTGCGCCGCTTCTTAGTTCTCCAATCGTTCTGGGAAGCGGATGCAGGCCATAGATCTGTCCAATCTGGAATAATAAAGGTTTCTCTAAGCCGCATCTGTCCAGCAAGCCTCCCCGGGCAAATAGTTCTTCAGGCCTGCCGTCCGCCTCCAGCATTCCATCATGAAAAACCAAAATCCGATCCGCCCATTCCCAAGCAAAATCAACATCATGAGTTGCAATCACAAGTCCCATTCCCTGTTGGCTCATCTTATCAAGATTTCTCTTAAGCATTCTGCAGTTGGAAGGATCCAGACTGGATGCCGGCTCATCCAGCAGCAGCATCCGTGGGCGCATAGCCAGTACATCCGCAATACTCACTCGCTTCTTCTCGCCCCCGGACAGGTAATGAGGCGCTCTACGGCGAAAGTCCTCCAGTCCCATGCTGCCAATTGCATCTTCTACTCTTTCCCTTACTTCGCCCTCCGGTATCTTCAAATTCATCGGGCCAAAACTGACCTCAGCCTCAACGGTGCCTGCAATCAGCTGACTGTCCGCATCCTGAAACACCAGTCCTACCTTCTGGCGCAATTCCAGAATCTCCCGTTTTTTCCAATGAATTTCTTCCCCGTCCAGGAATATCTTTCCTGTCTGAGGCTTAAGAATCCCGTTAGCACATAGGAAAAAGGTACTTTTCCCTGCCCCATTATTCCCCAGGATGGCAATCCTCTCCCCCTGGTAGATCGTAACATCCACATTTTTTAAGGCATCCCGTTCTCCGTCATAACTATATGAAACCTTTTCAAATCGTAATATTTCTGCCATCATCTTCTCCTATCACAGACCTATCTGGCCATCACGCACAACGCAAGTTCCAAGACTGCCAGGAATAGGGCGCCTGCGACATATATGGGCTTCCATTCTCTCCTCGTCTCCAGGAACCGGATGCTTCCGTCAAAACATCGACTTTCCATTGCGTCAAAGTTACGGCTGGCCTGACGATAACTGTATGCCAGCAAGTTCGAATAGATCCTTCCTGTCGTCCGGATGCCGGTGGGATAATCCAGATAACCCAGCCTGCTCATCGCCGAGTTCTTCATAGCATCATGCATATGGAACAAAAGGAAGATGTACCGGTAGATCAGATACATCAGTTCCGTCACCACATCCGGGCAACGCAGCCTTCTAAGCACGCCAATGATCTCTGACAGCGGCGTGCTCAGGCTAAGCAAATATAATGCGCTGACCGCTCCCAGCGCTCTTGCCATTACCAGCATAGCCCTTGCCTGTGCCGCCTTCGTCACGCACAGATAACCTATTCCGATGAAAATACTAAGATCCCCTTTATCGGAAGGGCTATACTCCCACAAAAGCGCAAGGCCGCTGAGCATTAGGAAGGACAGCGGCACGGCAATCAGCTGGAGGTAGGTACTTATCTTTACTCCTCCTGCGAATATGGCTGCCAGCGCAAGAACAACCGCGATCTGGATCCCTATCACCGGTTTTCCTGCACAGATACTGCTTGCCATCAGACTGATGGCAAGCAGTATCTTAAGAAGAGGAGGCACTTGGGATAGCCGGGACCTTCCTGCCAGCTGGTCAATCTCGACTCTATTTTCTTTGCCGTGCCCATGCCCGCTCCACAGGAATAGTCCTGCCGCGCAGACGCATAGCAGCAGCAAGGCTCCATTTGATATGTAATTATAAAACAGGCACCAGACCACGCTGGCCGCCAGGAATCCCGTGATAATCATCTTCTACTCATCCTGCTTCATATATTTCTTTCGAGCCACCAGGTACCCAAAACAGTAGGAGATAATGCCTACTCCAATCCCTGTCTGCACGCAGAAGATCAGGCTTTCGATCTCTCCCGGAATCTCTCCTCCAATAAACCTTTCAAGAACTGGCGTAAACCATGGCGTATATTCCCTGCCTGTCACTTCATCGACCATCTGGCTTCCCGCATCATCGCTGCCTCCAAACTCCGCTCCTTTCCTGGCGATAAAGGGAACGATAATCAGCAGAAGGCTTACAATGATTAAAATAATTACAAGTGTCTTGTTTGATTTCTTACTATCTGGCATCTGCTTTCTCCTTTCCCATAAATCCGATCGCGCGAAGTTCAGGTGCTGCGAAACTCTCCATGCCCATGATGATCAATACGGTAAGAATTCCTTCCAAGATTGCAAGCGGCAGCTGCGTAGGCGCAAAAACGCCCAGGAATTTGACGGCGCTTAAAGCCACGCCTCCGCTGGCGCTTGGATATGCCACTGCCAGCTGGATGCTGGTTACGCAATAAGTCAGCAGATCTCCCAGACATGCTGCTAAAAATATGGTTGCCTTCCTGTTCCAGTTTAATTTCTTACCAATTGCATAAATGCCAAAACTTAAAAACGGTCCCGCAATTGCCATGCTGAAAGTATTCGCTCCCAGCGTGGTCAGACCGCCGTGCGCCAGCAAGATTGCCTGGAATAGCAGCACAATGATGCCAAGCACGCTGACTGCCGTCGGTCCAAACAGAATGGCTCCCAGCCCGGTTCCTGTCATATGGCTGCAGCTGCCCGTCACGGACGGAATCTTCAGAGAAGATATGACAAAGATAAATGCGCCTGACATAGCAAGCAGAATTAGCGCCTTTCTCTGCTTCAGCATGGTATGGCGAAGGCTGATCACGCCCGCAGCCAGAAACGGGATACTGACGGCCCCCCAGGCAATGCAGTGACCGGCTGGCAGATACCCCTCCATTATATGCATGGCCTGCGAATCGAACCCACACAAATATAGACCAGCGGCAAATGCGGAAAAGAGCCATAGCCTTTTTTCTAATTTTGTCCAGTTTTTCATGTTGCTTCATTCCTCCTACTTCATGTTATAGTCAGGGATTTCCTTCTATGCGCAGGAATCTATATTTCTGCATGCAAAAAGGCTATGGCAATCTCTACATTTATTGCCATAGCCGTATTTCTATGCAAACAAAACCAATTGCTCCATCCATTCTATGAAACAATCAGCAATCCCTCTTCTTGTAGGTCTTCTGACTCGCGCTTACGACACTTGCTTGAAGTCCCAGCGCCTGCATTCTGCCTTCTCGGTTTCCCAATGACTGGCTTTCGCCAACGAATGACAGGCTCGGCGCATACAGCGGCGGTACCGTCCAGGATTCGCACCTGATTCCCTTGTCCATTCATATTGCTGCTACCACAATATGACCACAATGAGTTCCTAATTTATTTGCTTTTGAGTTTACACCATCTTCCACTATCTGTCAATGCAATTCAAAGTTCCCGAAATACCTGTCCGTCAGGCCTTCATCCTCCCCGTTTACCACCAGATGCATCGGCATCCCCATCTGGATCGTCATCATTCCCATTAAAGATTTTCCGTCAATGACGACTCTCTTATCCGAAACATCCTTTACATCTATATCTGACTTCATTTTTTGGCACGCTTTGCAGAAACTTAATATCTGTCCCGGCGTGACAAACTTTACCGTCTTTTTTACCATCCTGATAACCTCCTCTTTTCCTTATACCTTTTGTAGTATATAATGAGATTCAGAAATTGTATAATACATATATGAAATAGTTGATATATCATATATGCATAACGGAGGTATTATGGAAATCACCTATGATTACTACAGGATATTTTATTATGTGGCCAAATACAAAAGTTTCTCTAAAGCGGCCACCATACTGATGGGCAGCCAGCCCAACATCTCCCGCTTTATGAGCAATCTGGAGAGCCAGCTTGGCTGCAAGCTCTTCATTCGTTCCAACCGCGGAGTGACCTTGACCCTGGAAGGGCAGAAACTGTACCACCATGTCTCCATCGCCTTCCAGCACCTTCAGGCCGCCGAGCTGGAACTGGCTCAGGACCGAAGCCTGGAACATGGAATCCTGACCCTAAGCGCCAGCGAGATCGCGCTCCACTTACTGCTTCTGCCTGTCCTAAGCAAATTTCACCAGACCTATCCGGGCATACGGCTGCGGATCTCCAACCATTCTACGCCTGAGGCGATACAGGCCGTCAAGTCCGGGACCGCGGACCTGGCCGTGGTATCCACACCTACGGATATCCATGACCCGCTAAGGGCGCGGTTACTTTTAAAGGCCTCGGATATCCTGGTCGGCAACCGACAGTACGATTTTCTGGCAAAAGATCCGGTACATCTGGCTGAGATCGTCCGATATCCTTTCATTTGCCTGGGCAAGCATACGACCACCTATGAATTCTACTCCAAATTCTATCTGGAGCATGGCCTGATCCTGTCTCCGGATACAGAGGTGGCCACTATCGACCAGATACTGCCGATGATCCTGCATAATCTGGGAATCGGGTTTCTGCCGGAGAAACTGGCCAGAGACGCGATCTCAAAAGGGGAAGTGGTCAAGATCCCCTTAATCGAACAGATCCCACAGCGCAACATCTGCCTGGTTGAAGACAGAAGCGCGCCTTTAAGCATTGCCGCCAATGCCTTAAAGCAGATGCTCCTGTCTAGCGTAGGCCAAAGCCAGGATCAGGATCTGTCCAGCATATAAATCAACGCATTGCAGATACAGGCGGCAATATTGCTTCCGCCTTTTCTGCCCCTCGCCACAATATAGGGCGTATCTTCAAGACTCAGGATCAGCTCTTTCGACTGCACCACGTTCACAAATCCCACCGGAACTGCGATTACCAGTTCCGGTCGAATCTTTCCCTCTTGAATCAATTCATAGAGACGGATCAGCGCCGTGGGCGCATTCCCGACAGCAAAGATCAGTCTCTCCTCTAAGGCGCAGGCCTTTTCCATGCTTGCCACAGCCCTTGTGGTTCCCTTCTCTTTTGCTGCCGATGCCACGTCTTCATCGGACATAAAGCAATATACCTTTCCGCCATATTGTTCCAGTCGTTTTTTGTTGATGCCGGAGCGGCCCATCTGGGTATCCGTGACAATAGACGCTCCATTTCGAATCGCATGCAGGGCTTTTTCGATCACGCCTTCGGAGAATGACAGATTCCTTGCATAGTCAAAATCCGCGCTGGTATGGATGCATCGCTTTATGACCGGCGCCTGCTCCGCCGGAAGGCAGATTCCTTCCTGCTCTAATTCTTTTGTGATGATGGCAAAACTTCTGGCCTCTATGTCCTGTGGCAGAACGTTTTCAATTTCGATCTTCATCCCGTCAAATCCCCCCTTCCAGAATCTCGTATATCTTCTCCATATCCAGATGCCTCCGAAGGCCGTCTGCAAGCAGATCATACTGTCTTTCTTTGAATTCCTTTAAATCTACAGCCTTCAGATCGTCCAGGGCAATTCCCTTTCTTGCCGCCAGCGCCCGAACAACGGCTGTCACCACGTCTTCCCGGTCAAAGATTCCATGGATATACGTTCCATATACGTTCCCCAGAGAGACTCCATCCATGCTTTGGCGTGTCCTTTGGCTGAATTCCTGCTTTCTGGCGCAGTTCTTGATCTCGCTCATGGCTGGCAGGCTTGATCTCGTCTCGCCCATGTGGATCTCGTATCCTTCAAAAGATATGCCCTCCAATCCAGCCAGAATCCCCTCCACCTTCAGGAATCTTCCATCCACCCGGGTTCTGGTCTTTTCCTTTGTAAATATGGTCTCCAACGGAAGCAGCCCCATTCCTTTCATCGTGCCGCCGGCCTCGATCCCCTCCGGGTCTCTTAAAATATCGCCCAGCATCTGGTATCCGCCGCAGATTCCCCAGATTGCCGTTCCCTGGGACGCTGCCCGCACCACTCTGGCTTCCAGCCCGTTCTGACGCATCCAGCGCAGATCTTCCATTGTATTCTTAGTTCCGGGAAGGATAATCATGTCCGGAGAGCCAAGTTTCGACGGATGATCCACATATCTAAGGGACACCCCATTCAGATTCTCAAGGAGCATAAAATCCGTAAAATTAGAAATCCTGGGCGTGCGTATAACCGCGATATCAACGCGCGCGCATTCTTTTTGTCCATGAAACCGCTCTGTCAGGCTGTCCTCATCTTCAATCTCCACGTCAAGGTACGGCGCGACTCCCACCACCGGGATCCCCCCGCGTTCTGCAAGCATGTCTATCCCCGGATCCAGAATCGTCTTATCGCCGCGGAACTTGTTGATAATCAGCCCTTTGACCATCTCTTTCTCATCCTCGTCAAGCAGCATCAAGGTTCCCAGCAGCTGGGCGAAAACGCCGCCTCTGTCAATGTCCCCTACCAGCAATACCGGGGCCTTAGCCATCTTTGCCATCCCCATATTGACGATATCATCCTCCTTCAGATTAATCTCGGCAGGGCTTCCCGCCCCCTCGATCACGATAATATCATACGCTTCCTCCAGCTGGCGGAAAGCCTTCTTAATATCCGGTATCAGCTGCTTCTTATAGGCAAAATACTCTCTTGCGCTCATGTTTTTTTGAACTTCTCCATTGACGATCACCTGGGAGCCCATGTCATTGGTTGGCTTTAAGAGTATCGGGTTCATCTGCACCTGAGGCGCAATGCCTGCCGCCTCTGCCTGCACCACCTGGGCCCTTCCCATTTCCAGTCCCTCTTCCGTGATAAACGAGTTCAGCGCCATATTCTGCGACTTAAAAGGCGCCACCTTATATCCATCCTGTCTGAATATCCGGCACAATCCTGCGCAGATCAGGCTTTTGCCTGCATTGGACATGGTCCCCTGTATCATAATCGTCTTAGCCATGCTGCCATCCTTTCGTTCTCTTCTTTTGTTCGGACCGCAATCCGGTAGTATCCCGGCGCAAGTCCTTCATAATTTCCACAGTCTCTGATCAGGAGGCCTTCCTTAAGCGCCTCCTCATAAAGCCCTTCTTTTGCCTGAAAGAAGATGTAGTTGGCTTTGGATCCGAACACGGGGCAGCCATTGCCAGACAGCACTTCGATCAGTCCTCTCTTCTCTTTTTCCACATAGTCCCTGGTCTTTTCCAGATACTCTTTACAATCCTTCAGGGCCGCGACTCCGCAGGCCTGGGCCAGTACCGACACGTTCCATGGCTGTATGACGTCTGTCATCCTAGACAGCAGCCCCTTATCAGAACTGATCCCATAGCCAAGCCGCAGGCCCGGCATGCAGAATATTTTGGTAAATGCCTTGATCAGGAGCAGGTTGGGATAGGCTCCTCTTGCCCCGGCCATCTCATACTTATGGGGCTTTGGCAGAAAGTCCAGGAAGCATTCGTCCAGCACCAGAAGCACGCCGCAGGACCGGCATTTATCCAGAATCTTAAGAAGCAATGGCTGATCCGTCAATTCTCCCGTCGGGTTATTGGGATTGCACAGGAACATCATGCCAATGTCCTTTGTAATCTCCTCCAGGATATCCTCCTTTACCTTGTATCCGTCAGACTGGGCCAGCCTATAGTACCGGATATCCGCGCCTGATGCCACAAGCGCCCGGGCATATTCGGCAAAGGATGGCGCGCAGACCAGCGCCTTTTTCGGACGAACGGCCAGCACCGCCGCAAAAAACAGTTCCGCAGCCCCGTTGCCGCAGATGATCTCGCCGGACGATACCCCCTCAAAGCGCCCGATTGCTTCTTTTAATTCCTGGCAGCATACATCCGGGTAATGCACAATATCCCCTGCATGTTCATGAAGCGCTTCCAGCACCGCGTCCGGAGGTCCCAGAGGATTGCTGTTGACGGAATAGTCTGTTACGTTCCTGTTCCTGTATATGTCTCCTCCATGAATCTGTATCTGCCTGGCCTGGCCGTTCATTCTTTCCTTTTCCACCTTGTCTCTTCCCTTCTCTTACTCTTTAAATGGTCATCAGCAGTGCCAGTATGACAACCTTTGCCGTCAGAAATACTCCCGCCGCCAACACTGCCGTGCCATATAGCAGTTTATGGGATCTTCTGATATCTTCCGGCTCCACTGCCCTTATCGCATCGCCAATGCTGGGCTTCTCATACAATTTTCCAAAATACCACGCATTTCCCGCAAGCCTGATATCCAGGGCTCCCGCCATCACAGACTCTGTCTGCGCCGCATTGGGGCTTTTATGATTATGGCGGTCCCTCTGATAGATACGGATGGCGTTGCGCCAATCCAGCCCCAAAATGCCAGCCGCACCGATCATCAGCCAGGCGGAAAGCCTGGCTGGAATGTAATTGGCCGCATCGTCCAGCCTGGCTGCCGCCGTTCCAAAGTACTGGTATTTCTCATTCTTATATCCGATCATGGAATCCATCGTGTTGACAGCCTTATAGGCAAAGCCAAGCACGGCACCTCCGATCATCATATAAAACAAAGGAGCGATCACGCCATCGGAGGTATTCTCCGCCACCGTCTCTACAGCGGCTTTTGTCACTCCTACTTCGTCAAGGCTGTCCGTGTCCCTTCCCACGATCATGGAAACTGCATTCCTTCCCGCTTCAATCCCTTCTTCCTTTAATGCCCGGTATACCTTGTCACTCTCTGTCTTTAAGGACTTTACCGCCAGAATCTGGTAGCACATGAAGCCTTCCGCCAATATTCCAAGCCACCACTGTATCCGATAGGCTGCGGCAAGAATCAGGATGGGCACTGCCACGCTTATGACTACGCATGCCGCCGCCAGTATGGCTCCTCCAATCCTCTCGCCCCACTTAGATTTCGGCAGGCAGTTTCTTATAATTCTTTCTAATATTGTAATCAGCAATCCGATCATCCGCACCGGATGATAAAGCCACCTGGGATCGCCCAGGATCAGATCCAGCACAAATCCCATCAGCACTGGGCAAATCATTCGTAATAACAAGTTCATATCCTTCTCCATTTCCCACCTGAAACTCAAAATAACTGCCTTTCGGGCAGGCGTAAGCATCCATAATGCTCATGATCGTGCCTCCATGCACGATAAGAGCCGCCGTCTCTTTCTGTGTCTCTCTCATATCTTCCAGCACTTTATCAAATCCCCTCAGGCTCCTCTTCGTGAATGCTTCTTTGCTCTCTCCTTGCGGAAAAGGCAGTGTCCCGTTGCTGTCAACCCACTGCTGGTAATACGGGTATCCGGAAAGTTCCTGATAATTCTTATTCTCAAACAAGCCAAAATCGCACTCTGCCAGTTCCTCAATAACCAAAGGCCGCATATCCGGATAGATGATGCCAGCCGTCTGAAGGCATCGCTTCATAGGACTAGCATAGACCTTGTCCACCCGGGGATATGTCCTGCCTTCCAGAAGTTTTACGCCCTGTGTGCACAGAGGCTCGTCTGTCCGTCCGATATACCGCTTCCGTCGATTGCCCTCGGTGATGGAATGGCGGATCAAATAGATTTTCATCATCCCTTGATCCTCGTTCCAATTCCACAGGATACCCGCCAGACCTCTTTTGCGTTCGCGGCCAGCTTCGTGCATACTCTCCCGGCTGCCTCCCGGTACTCCCGCAAAAAGGCGTCTACCGGCACGATTCCATAGCCGATCTCATCGGTTATGACCACCGCCCCGGGGTTCCTTCGCATCAGCTTCTCCACAAGATCATCCACATCCTGTCCTTTTTCCAGCATCCGCCGGATATAAGCATGAAATCGTAAAATGCCCTGGCACTCATAGAGATCCGCAAAGTCGCAAGTTTCCCCGTCCGTCCACCTGATCTTTGGAAACAGGCTCTCTGCAAATGCCGCCTTCCCCTGGTATGCTCCGCCAACAATCAGTATCATCTTAACACTCCTTCCACAAGAATCACGCAGGCCGCCATAATCAATTCACACATCTGCAGGAAGTATCCCGCCAGATCCCCGGTAATCCCGCCAAATTTCTTAAGGGACATGCGATAATAATACAGATACATTCCTCCTGCCCCCAGAAGCGCGCCTGCGCCTGCAAGCCCTCCTGCCGCCAGCATCGCTGCGATCAGTCCTGCCAGATATAAGAGCAGAACGCTTCTGGTGGCCTTCCTCGCCGCATTCTGGGAAAATGTGGCGGCAAGCCCCTTTTGACGCGCCTGCGGAAATGTGATGACCGACAGTCCGCTTAAGGTCCTGGATAACATGAATCCGAATCCAATCACTACGACAGCGCGGGAAGTCAAGGCAGAATAGACTGCCACATACAGCATTAGATAGACTGCGCAGGATATGATCGCAAAGGCTCCTGCATGGGAATCCTTCAGAATCTCCAGCCTGCGCTCCCTCGGCTGGTAAGAACTGAGGGCGTCCTGAGTATCCAAAAAGCCGTCCATGTGGATGCCCCCAGTAATGATGATTGGCGCCACTACCATCAGTATGGTGAAAAACAGGCTTCCATAATCAATCCCATAACTTGCGAGCCATTCTTCCAGATGATAAATCCCCCATGTTACGATCCCTATAATACCGCCTATCCATGGAAAAAAACACATAGCATAGGATGTATTTTCCTCTGTCCATTCGCTGTGCGGCATGGGAATCCTGCTATACATGGAAAATGCTATTTTAAAACTGTTCCATAATCGTTTCATGATCTTTTTATCTCCACCGGTATTCCATAGACGACCTCTGTTACCATATCCGCCATGTCAGCGATCTTCTGGTTGACCTGGCCTATAAGCATCCGGTATTCTTCTGTCTCCTTGCTATAGTCATTCACATCACAATTCACTTCATTCGTCACGATAGCCAGACGATCCGTATACTCCGCCAGATGCCGGATGCCTTTTAGAATTGCTTCCCGGGTTTCCTTTACGTCCTTTATCCTTCCATTCTGTCCATAGAGTTCGTTTGCCGCAAGATTGGAGACGCACTCCAGCAGGACTCCCCGGTTCCCGGGAATATTGGCGTCTGCCAGGTTTCTCGGGCACTCCAGGGTGACGAATCCCTTTCCTTCCCGCAGGCGTCTATGGCGCAGGATCTTTTCCATTGTCTCCCTGCCATAGGGGATCATAGTCGCCACATAAAGATATACGTCTTTGGAGGCATAATCATTGGCTGCACTTTTTCTAGCTTCGCCTTCCGCTCCAAGAAGCCAGTCTTCTGCATAGGCGGACTTGCCGCTTGCGCTCCCTCCTGTGATCAGATGTATCATGACTCTTCTCCTAGTTCCTTATAGTCTTCAATCTTGTTGTCGCTGAATGTACTCATCTTCCGGTACACTTCTGCTGCCATCTCAAGAATTGGAAGATACGCCACTGCGCCGGTTCCCTCCCCTAGGCTCATGCTGCAGCACAAGGGCGCCGACATGTCAAGTTCCTTAAGAAGGGCCTGCATCCCCGGTTCTTTCGACGCATGGGATGCGAGGATGTATCCGCCTGCGGCCGGGCACATCCGGACTGCCGCCAAGGCTGCCGCCGCAGATATGAATCCGTCCATCACCACGGGAACCTTGTAGTACGCGCCGCCTAAAAATATCCCTGCCATACCGCAGATATCGAATCCGCCTACCTTTGAAAGGACATCCAGCGCATCCGCCTTATCTGGCCGGTTCACAGCGATTGCCTTCTTGATTGCTTCAACCTTTCGCCTCAGTCCATCCGTACTAAGTCCGGCTCCCCGCCCGGTCATCTGCTCTGGCGAACATCCGGTAAGCACGCTGGCTATGGCGCTGCTGGTGGTGGTGTTGCCGATTCCCATCTCGCCGGTAGCCAGAATCTGGTAGCCTTCATTTTTTGCCTTCCCGGCCAGCTTGACGCCTGTCATCACTGCCTGTACGGCTTCTTCCCTGGACATGGCCGGTCCCAAGGCAATGTTCCTGGTTCCATAGGCAACTTTATAATCCGGAACCTTCGTAGCCGCAGCCATTCCAATGTCAATCGGAAACAAATCCACTCCTGCCTTCTTGCACATGATCGCCGCGCTGGTATTGCCGGTAAGGAAATTCTCTGCTACGATCGCCGTCACTTCCTGACCGGTCTGCGTCACGCCTTCCTCTACCACGCCGTTGTCTGCGCACATCACGATCAGCGCCTTTTTGTCCAGGCGCACATCTGCATTTCCGGTCATGCCGGCAACCTTTATTATATCTTCTTCCAGCCTTCCCAGGCTGTGGAGGGGCTTGGCAATGGAATTCCAGCGCTTCCCCGCTTCTTCCATCGCCTTCCTGTCAATGGGCTCTATACTATCTATTATCTTCTCTATGGTCATCATTCTTCCTCTTTCTGCATGCTTCCAGAAATGCTCTGGCAACTTCCTGGTTTCCATCGTAATGGATATGGGGATATCCTGCAAGCATAGTGTCCGTGCTGACCATGCATTTCCAGGAACGCTCAGACAGCGGCTTCCTGGCCGTGTACCCTTCCCCGCATCTGTCAGCGTCATAATAATGAAATTCATGGGCCGGTATATCGCCGACATCTTTTCCAAATGCCTGCCCGCCCGTCAATGTAATATATCCGAACCGCTTAAGCCTTGGAGTGGGATAGCATTTCCCTTCCAGGACTCCAGCCATGGGATAGCGTTTTCCATCCGCATCCTCCATCTCTTCCATCAGATACATGAATCCTCCGCACTCTGCCATGCAGGGCATCCCTCCCGTGACTGCCCGGCGAATGCTCTCACGCATTCCGACATTCCTGCTAAGGGTCTGGGCATAAAGTTCCGGGTAGCCGCCGTATAGCAGAAGGCCGTGCAGATCTGCCGGCAAAGCCGCATCATGGAGCGGAGAAAAGGGAACCAGGCGGATCCCCCAGTCCTGAAGCAGGCGGAGATTCTCCTGGTACATAAAGCAGAAAGCCTCATCCCTGGCAAGTCCGACCCGGACTTCTTCAGTTCTGCCTGTCTTCCTATTCCTGCCGCTTGCCTGTTCTTCCTGCACCTCTATCTCTGGCGCAGTCTCTGCAAGGCTAAGCATCCTGTCGATCTCCAGCGTCTCTTCCAGCGTCCGGCTGATCCGAAGCAGCCGCTCTTCAAGTCCATCTACTTCATGCGGCATCTTCAATCCCAGATGCCTGCTCTCAAGTTCGCAGTCTTCAAGGACAGGCACATACCCCAGGACTTCTATCCTCGTTTCTTTTTCTATCATCTCTTTCATCCGCCCATACATCATCGGGGACAGGCGGTTTAAGATAACTCCTTTGATATGGCTGTCTTCCTGGTAGTTAAGAATCCCCTGGATCACAGGTATGACAGACTTGCTTGCCCCCTTGCAGTCCACGATCAATACCGCCGGCGTATCCGTGGCATCCGCCACGTCATAGGCGCTGGCCTCGCAGGATATTCCTCCCAGGCCGTCATAATACCCCATCACCCCTTCGATCAGGGCAATCTCCATTCCCCTTCCTCTTCTTGCCAGGATGGAGCGCACTTCGTCCCTGCCGCACAGGAACGTATCCAGATTCTCGCTGTCCATCCCCAGCACCGCTTTATGGAACATCGGATCTATGTAATCGGGGCCGCACTTAAAGGGAGCACATCTTACGCCTCGATTCTTCAACGCCTGTAGAATCCCGCAGGTGATCATCGTCTTTCCCGTTGCGCTGCTTAAGGCTGTCATCATCAGTCTTGGCACACGTATTACGCTCATGCTTCTTCATCCTTCTTCCCATGCAATGTAAAACTAATCACCGTCACCGGGTTCAGCCCCAGCATCATGTGATACCTCCCGGCCTTCTTCGATCTGGATACAGAGATCTGGACGATCTCTTCTTCCGCGACTGGCAGTTCCTCCATACAGTGTTTTGCTTCCGTTAACGTTTCCAGCGTGATCGTATTAATGACTACCCGCGCCTTTTTATTCTTCTGATAGACCGTATCCAGGATTCCTTTCAGATTCCCCGTGCTGCCGCCGATGAATACGCAGTCCGGCGCCGGAAGGCCCAAAAGCGCATCCGGGGCCTCACCCTTTACGATCACCAGATTATCTGCCTTCATCTTCTTTTGGTTCTTTTCAATCAATTCAATGGCCTCTTCCTTTTTCTCAACGGCATATACGATTCCATCCGTCACCCTAAGCGCAGCCTCCACCGCTACGGAACCGGTGCCCGCGCCTACATCGTAGACCACGGAATCCTTCGCGAGACGCAGTTTTGAGAGAGAGATGCTTCTTACTTCCTCTTTCGTCATGGGGACATCTCCCCGCATAAATTCGCCATCCGGCAATCCATGCACTGCCATTCCTTTGCAAGTATCCGGATTCTCCACATAGATTACGGCAAGATCTGCCCCCTGGTATTCCTGAAGGGATTCTGCCGTTCCTTCTATGATCTTCTCGGTGTCATAGGAAAGATCTGCGCCTACGCAGACCTTCAGGCTCCCATATCCGTATTCTGCCAGTTTTCTGCAAAGGCTTCGAACACTCTGGGCTGATCCTGCCAGGATCACCGTCTTTTCATGCTCCCTGACTGCTGCAAGGATATTATCCTGCCTTCCATGCAGGCTTCTTAGTGCCGCATCCTCCCAGGATACGCCGAGTTTCGCGCAAAAATACGCCACGGAAGAAATGCCTGGAATGACCCTGGCCTCTATCTGAGGCTCGTCTTCCAGCCTCTTAAGAAGCCTGGAAGCCCCACTGTAGAATCCCGCATCCCCGGACAAAAGCACGGCTACATTCTCATATTCGGGATGTTCTTTGATATAATTGACGATTTCCTCCGGCTGATAGGAAGCATACGTATGCTGCCGCTGATCGGCTGTTTCCAGCATCCTTTTTGCACCGATCAGCAGCCGGGCCTTCTTGCACGCCTCTTTTCCCTCTGCCGTCAAGGTCTCCGCCGTTCCCATTCCAATACCCACCAGAGAAACTTTCCACTTGTCCTGTAAATTTATTTCATTTTTAAGAAACTTAATAACTTCCTCCAGACTCATTCCCGCTTCCTGCTGGGGCCTTCCTATCACCACCAGGCCAACGCCGGCCATGGCTGCTGCCTCGCATTTTTGCGGATATCCGCCGGCAATGCCGGATTCCTTCGTTACCAGATAGGAAATCTTGTATTCTCTTAACATCGCCAGGTTCATTTCCACAGAAAACGGTCCCTGCATACAGATGAGGTGGCGGCCCCGGATTCCCAGTTCCTCGCACTTAACTGCCACATCCCCTACAGACAGGACTCTGGCAAAGATACGTTCCTGGTAATCGGTCAGCCTGGTATAGTTCTCCAGTTCTTTGCTTCCTGTCGTAACCAGAATATTTCCGCTGGTACCCTCCAGGTATTCCACGGCTGCCTCCACATCCTCTACGCACACAGACTCCCCTGCCTGTCCTGCCTCCCGGAGAAGCCTTATATATGGAGCTTTCACCTCTATGCAGGCACGCTTGATATTCTCTGTCACTTCCTTTGCGAAAGGATGTGTCGCATCTACCACATAGCGGGGGGCAAATTCCTTTATAAGCTCCCGCATCTGGCATTCGTCCAGCCTTTGGTGGGATATGCTCAAAAGCCTGTTTTTAGGAAGCAGGCTCTCCCCATAGGGCGTTGCCACGCATGCATGGACTTTGACTTTACGCTCCACCAGATATTCTGCTAATTCTCTTCCCTCTGTCGTTCCCGCGAACAACAGAATTTTACTCTCTTTCATACTGGTATCCTCTCGGCGTTATCATCTTGCCGTCAATAACCCTTGTCTTGCAGTTTCCTATGAACACGGTAGAAAACATATCCGCCTTTGCGTCTTTGAGTTCCTGCAGGCTCAATATCTCCATGCTCTCGCCTTCTCTTGCTATATTCTTTACAATGCCGCAGACCGTATCCTTTTCTTTATAGGAAAGCATCAGATCACAGGCTTTCCGCAGATAGTCGCTCCGCTTCTTGCTGGAAGGGTTGTACAGGCAGATTACAAAGTCTGCCAAAGAGGCAGACACAATTCTTTTTTCAATCTGCTCCCAGGGGGTCAGAAGATCGCTCAGGCTGATCATACAGCAGTCATGCCCCAAAGGCGCGCCCAATACAGCCGCCCCTCCCAGCGCGGCCGTGACGCCGGGAATAATCTCCAGCTCCACCTGGGGATACTCCGTCCCAACCTCATACATCAGGCCTGCCATCCCATAGATGCCGGCATCTCCGCTGCATACCATGGCTACCTTCTTTCCTGCCGCCGCTTCCTCATAAGCCATGCGGCAGCGCTCTACTTCCTGCCGCATAGGCGTATTCCGATATTCCTTGTCCGGAAACTCCTTTTTCAGCAAATCCGTATACACAGTATATCCAACAATTACCTGGCTCATTTCTATAGCCCGAACGGCCTTCACCGTCATCTGCTCATAGGCACCCGGGCCCATTCCCACTACATAGATCTTATTCAAACATAATCCCCCAATCCCTCTGCGCAATTGCTACCGTAACTCCGTCATCCACTTGCTTCTCTACCGCCAGCCTGCCATTGCCGCTGGCATATACGGCGCTTCTTTCACATACGTTATCAATTCCTGTAATCTTTTCTACAAACGCAGAAGCATGGAATTCCCCTTCTGCCTTTAGAAGTTCTCCGGCGCTGTAAGTTTCCAATTCCAGGGAATGGTTTCTGCAATACCTCAGAATCCCTTCTTCCCCAGCTTTTATATCGATACTTGCCAGTTTGCAAAGGCTGCTTTGAAAAATGCCTTCTCTATTTAAAGTACGCTCAATTGCCTTCTCTATCTTTCCCGCGTCCGTCCCCTTTCTGCATCCGATTCCAACAACCGCTGCCCGGGGCACCAGATACAGCGTATGCCTCCAGCCGGGATTTTTGCGGATGCCGATGCATATGTCCGGCTCTTTCTCCTGGCTTTGTACATCCATCATCCGGATTCCCTTTGGAGGTTCGCCCTTTATCTGGTTCTCTTCACAGGTACAATCCACGATGATTTCCTCGCCCGCCAATAATCTGGCCGATATCCGCTTAGCCTTCGCCATGTCCTCAATCCACAGATGATTCTCCTGGGCAAACTTATCCACTGCCCACAGGTGATGAATATCCGTAGCCGTAGTGATCACAGGCGTTCCTCCTATTCTGGCGGCAAGCGAAACAGCCAATTCATTGGCGCCGCCTATGTGCCCGGACAGAATCGGAATCATGTAGCTGCCTTTTTCGTCTGCCACCAGCACGGCCGGATCGCTCGTCTTGGATTCCACATAAGGAGCTATCGCGCGCACGGCGATTCCTGCTGCGCCAACATAGATCAGGGCATCGCGCTTTCGAAACATCCGCCCCGTCCATTCGCCCAGGGATTCTGTTATGGAACCCTGTACTCCATTGCATTTGATATCTGTTGTTACTTCATATCCTTCTTCAGATAAATATCCGGCAATCTTGTCCGCAAGTTCTTTCCCATTTCTGGTAAAACTGATCACTGCTATCTGCATCCTGCCTGTCCTTCCTCGTTCCCTGATTCAATCCTTCCCATCGCCCGCTTCCTGCTGATTCCATGGATGTCCGGCCTTTCGGTACTCTGTCGTAAATGATGGGTCATAGAGTCTGGATCTTTCATAGTCCTGATGAAGCACCACTTCTCCTACGATGATCAGCGCAGTCTTCGTAATCCCGTATTTTTTTGCTGTCTCCTCTAATGTTCCAACCGTACAGATATGCGTCTCTTCCTCCGGCCAGCTGGCTTTGAATACGATTGCCGCCGGCGTATCCTGGCGATATCCTCCCGCAATCAGCTGATCCGTCAGTTCCTTAAGCAGTCCTGTACTTAAGAATAATACCATAGTCGCGCCATGGGATGCAAAGGATGCGATCCGTTCTTTCTCCGGAACCGGCGTCCTTCCCTCCATCCTGGTAATCACCACGCTCTGGGATACTTCCGGCAATGTATATTCCAGGTTCAATGCTGCCGCTGCCGCGCAGAATGAACTGACGCCAGGACAGGATTCATAAGAGATCCCCAGCTGATCCAGAATATCCATCTGCTCCCGGATCGCGCCATACAGGCAAGGATCCCCGGTGTGAAGCCGGACAGTCTTAAGCCCTTCTGCCTCCGCCTGCTTCATGACCGCTATCACTTCCTCCAGCGTCATTACCGCGCTGTTATAGATTCTGCACGCTTCCCCCGCTTCTTTTAGCAGTCCCGGATTTACAAGGGATCCTGCATATATGATTACGTCCGCCTCTCTAAGAAGACGCTGGCCCCGGACGGTAATCAGATCTTCCGCCCCCGGGCCTGCTCCAACAAAATGTATCATAATGGCTCTCCTTCTTCTTTTACAAACAGCAGCGTGTAATATCCGGCATCTTCCGGTATCTGCTCTGCCCCATAATAAATTCTTTCCTGCTCCATCCCGCAGTTTTCAACCATCGTCACTTCGGCCGGATGATGCTTTAATACCTCTTTTACTTCCGGAAGCTTTCCTCCTGCCTTCATTAGCACTTTGGTGCCTGGAAGCCGCAGCGCCTCCTCGATCTGATAGGAAGCCGGTATGATATGGATCTGCTGCGCCTTGCTGGCAATATCCATCTCAAGCCGCGCGGCAGCGGCGCAAAAAGAGGTGACACCGCTCACAATCTCGGTCTCATATCCTGCCTCCTTCACAATATTGTGCAGATAGATGTAGGTAGAGTAAACCGTAGGATCGCCAAGGGTCAGAAATGCCACCGCCTTTCCTTGATCCAGATACGCTTCCAATATTCGTGCTCCATCTGCATGGCTCTTTTTTAACCTGTCCTTATCCTTCGTCATAGGCATATGGATTCCCAGTATCTCCTTTTTTCGAATTGCCGGGCAGGCACCTGACGCGATCTGGTATGCCACCGTATTTTCCGGCTCTTTCCCCGGGACCGCAATAACGTCGCATGCCTTTATCACCTGAACTGCCTTTAACGTAAGAAGTCCCGGATCCCCGGGCCCTACTCCTACTCCATATAACTTTCCTGCCATTTGTATCCCTCTCTCGCTTCAACTGTCTTTCTCTATTTTTTCCCGTCTTGTTCCAGGTCTGCCACCGCTCTTCTTAGAAGGTCATCCGCAAGATCAGTCTTGCCCAATATTCCGTATACATTGGAGAAAACGACCGCTCCTGTCTCCATTTCCTCTCCTGCGCGGTATTCGAGGTATCTTTGTATCTGGCCCATGACTTGCTCCATCACCATACGGCGTTCCCCGTCGCTTAGCATGGCAAGGGCATCGTCCGTGGTCATGGCTTCCAGCAGCCTCCTGGATTGCTTCCCAGAAAGACCTGCCCGAAGAGCCGCAGATGCCAGAATCTCCATCCGGCAGTCTGCCCATCTGGAATGGGTATTCATGATCCCGCCCGCCACCTTGATCAATTTTCCGATATGGCCTGCCACCAGAATTCCCTTGCAGCCTTGTTCCGATGCCATATCCAGGGTCTGTCCAATATAATTGCTGCATTTGATAACAGCCTTTTCTTCGATGCCGTAGGCATCCCTCAAAAACGTAAGGCCATAATTCCCCGGCGCAATGACCAGATGCCGGCTTCCCCCGGCCATCCTTACCTGAATCTCCAGCCGTATCGTATCGATCAGTGCCTGCTCGCTCATCGGCTCTACCCGGCCGCTTGTCCCCAGTATGGACAGGCCGCCTGTAATGCCAAGCCTTGGGTTAAAGGTCTTTCGTGCCAGCCTCTCTCCATCCGGGATGGATATCTCTACCTCGATGCCACCGCTATATCCTGCTTCTTCACAGGCTTCCCCCACCTCCTGCAGGATCATCTTCCGCGGCACCTGGTTGATGGCCGGGCTTCCTATCGGCTGCTCCAGCCCTGGCTTCGTTACTTGGCCAATCCCCTGTCCGCCCCGCAGGACTCTTTCTCTTCCTTTCGTCCGCTGTACCTTGCTATATACCAGCACGCCGTCGGTGATATCCGGGTCATCCCCGCTATCCTTTTTAACCGCGCAGGATACGCTGGAAGGTAATCTGTCTTCCTGCGCGGCGTACGCTATTTTTATGTCATAGAGTTCAAGGGTAAGCATCTCCCCGTTGGGAAGCCCTACTTGTATATGATCTGCCTGCTCCCCGGTAAACAGCATCTGCATTGCCGCCTTGGTTGCTGCCTGGGCACATGTTCCTGTCGTATATCCCCAGGCAAGCTTCTTCTGTGCCATTGCCTTCCCTCCTTGTATATCCTCTGCCTGTTATATGGCTCTTATCCTATTCTTCCCATGCCATGATCTCTCCGCAGGCGATCTTGTCTCCCGAGTCCCCGGATGGCTGGCTTCTGAAATCATCCGGCATCCCATGGACAACGATCGTCCTTCCAATCACTTCTTCCGGATAAAATCTCCCGGTATATACCTCCATCCATGCAATACCGTTGTGACTCATTAGCGGCGGAAGATCACCCGCATGCCTGGGATGAGGCACCCCTTTGGGATTATAATGGCTCTTGGCATCCGCAAATTCATCCTGTGAATTTCCCGTACAGCTGCCTCCTTCATGAATATGGAAGCCGTAGAAGCCGCCGCTCTCCCTTTCCAGTTCCGGGGGGATTCCATAGATTTCACCCATAAGAACCGTCCCTCCGTATACTTCATACAGATAGACATTTCCCCGGATCGATTCATATGTCTCGCTGCCTTTGATGGCTGCATGAGCAGACGGTATTCCTTGAATCACTTTAAACATTTCATCACACTCCTTGCAACATCATATGCAGCAGTCCATGAAATGTTCCTCAAATTCCTCCTGTGGCATTGGATGCCCATAATAATAGCCCTGGGCATACTGGCAACCCATTAAAGCCAGGCGCTGCGCCTGCTGCTTTGTCTCGACCCCTTCGGCGATCACTTGAAGTCCCAGCTCCAGCGCCAGATTGATGACCGCCTGCATCGTCGCGTGCCTGCGCTTCGTTTCCGTCTCCTCCCGCAGAAACTTAAGATCCAGCTTCAGAACATCTATAGGAAGTTCGGACAGCGTGTTGAGAGAGGAATATCCGCTTCCGAAATCATCCATCTCAACTACAAACCCGGAATCCCGAAGCCTTTCCACCACCGCAAGAAGCTGCTGGGAGTCCGATATATAAGCTGACTCTGTAATCTCAAGATGCAGATCCTGCGGCTTCAGTCCATAAGTTTCAATCAGTTTGCCAAACTGCTCCGGCAGGTCTCCGTGATAGATATCCATCCTGGATACATTTACCGCTATAGGAATTCCGTGCATACCGGTCGCTTTCCATCTTTCCAGTATCTCGCAGGCCTTTCTACATACGTACATGTCCAGAGAATAGATGAATCCGTTCTTCTCAAAGACAGGGATGAACTCAGCCGGGGAGATCATTCCCAGTTCCGGGTGCCGCCATCTTACCAGCGCCTCCGCTCCTATCATCTTCCCAGTCCCTAATTGTACCTTGGGCTGCAGATAGACCAGGAAATCCTCCCTTAAAAGAGATTCCACCATGGTATCTAATATCTTCTGTTCCATAAGCATCTTGCGGCGCATGGAATCGTCATAGTAGGCCAGCCTCTTTGAAAATATTCCCTTAATGCTTTCGACTGCGATAAATGCCCGGTCGCACATTCTTGCCGTAGAGATATCTCGTTCTTCAATCCTGTAGATTCCTGCCTTAACTTCGATACGGGCAGGCAGTGAATAACTGTCAGCGAATTTTCCAAGGCTGTCCTCCAGCGACTTGTACCGCGCTTCTTGATGGGGCGCCAGCACGGCGAACAGATCTGCCCTGATTCTGGCAGACAGCGATAATTCCCCTCCCCCCACATCCAGAAGGCAGGCGGACAGATCGCAAAGCAGCTGGTTGCCCGCGGCCGTTCCGAACGCATCATTCACAATTTTGAATCTTTCAATATCCACGGCTATGATATCGAAATCCTGATCGGGATTCTCTTTCAGTATCCTATCTGCCTTTTCATAAAAGGCTTTTTCAGTAAGAAGGTTCGTGATCGGATCCCGTTCTAGTATCTCAATGATATTTTCAGCCTTGCGTATTTGCTCCAAGGTTTCTTTCAATTGCATGTTTGCCTTGGCAAGCGAACGCTTGGAATCAACGAGGCGGTTATTCATCTTCTGAATCTCATAGAATTCATTTCCATATGGGCCAGTGTTCATGCCCGGCAGTTCATCCAGCGCGCAGAGCTGGGCTTCCGTCATCTGAGGAAGCTGACTCTTGTCTTCCATCTCATACACAAGCAGCAGAACCTGTTCTTTTACTGCCTTAACCGTTGCAAAAGCCATCCTGCCATCTGCTCCCCGAAGCTTAAGGCGCTGCGTCGCGCTTCCTCCCGCACTCTTCTGCATCAGCCTGTCCAGACAGTCCTGATCTGTAAAGATCTCCCGCGCGTCTTGTCCTTCCCGGGCCAGGCACGCGGGGATGCTGCGGATCACCTTTCTGATATTCCAACGTGCATCGCATAAAGCAATATAGACCATCATATCTTTTCTTCCGGCATATTCTCCGCCCATGCCACCAGTTCCCTTGCATCACGGGTATATACGTCAATCCTCCAGTCCTTTTGTATTTCGCTCAAACTTTCCAATGCGTGTCCTCCAACCGCAATCCGAATATCCGTAAATGCCTCTTTAAGCCTCTTCACACTATCCATGCACTCCACCAAGTACTGAGGCATGGTAATCGAAAGCGCTATCAGAGCCGGCTTTTCTTCCTCTGCGGCCTTATGTAACTCCTCATATGACGCCGCTCCAAGATAGACGCTGTCCCAGCCCGCATATTCAAAGAGATCCGCCACCATCCGGGCTCCCATCTCATGCAGTTCGCCGCCTACG
Organism: [Clostridium] scindens; assembly: GCF_019597925.1. NCBI lineage: Bacteria > Bacillati > Bacillota > Clostridia > Lachnospirales > Lachnospiraceae > Lachnoclostridium > [Clostridium] scindens. Next base: position 2,838,567 of record NZ_CP080442.1, read on the forward strand.
CAGGCCACCACCATCTTCTTTCCTTTGCGACTGCTTTGAAAGATGGCCGGATACATCTGCGACATCGCTGTCTGGGTCGTGGCTGTACAGTAATGTTCCATATCTACGGATATCTTATGGCTATGCCATAGTTCGCCCACTTCCTCCATGGTTTTTCCAAGAATATCCACACAGATATCCGGAAGCGGGATATCGGACTGGAGAAAGTTTCCTACCAAAGCGACCGCCTTTCTGGTGTCTGACTCCATCAGCGAATTCAGATAGGAGGCTCTTTCTTCCTTGTATTTCCCCTTTCCCACTCGCTGTGCGTGCATGCTTTTGCCTCCTCGGCCAGCACTGCTTCCATCCCTTTGCTTACAATTTCTTCCAGTTCCCTTTGCCTGCTTCCGGACATTGTCTTCCCCACGCACTCCTTGACTGCCTGGAAATGCTCCATCAGCAGCGCGCATACCCTGCCTCTTTCATCCGATGCAATCACAGGACAGAGCAGCTGATACAGCCACCGGGCATAATCCTCAAATATTTTCTTATCGCCCAGAGTCCAGGACGCATATAGATAGTCCGTCGTAAATTCTGCGTATTCCTTTGCCAGATTCCATTCCGGCATGCAGAATCCGCCTTGCCGCCTGGCAGCTTCGCTGTTCTGGCATCCGGCAACCATGTCAGAGAGTTTCTGGAATTCTGGTTCTGAATTGAATCCTAACAATCCCATTTTCATCCCGTTCCTTTTTCACATTTTCTTTGCTAAAATTGCTTAGCCAGTTCCAATATCATCAAACCAATACTATTATAGCAAATTTCGAAAGAAAAATATACTGTTTGATTTACCAGGCTTCTCATGCGTCAAAAGGCGGCTGACATCCGCCAGCCGCCTTTATACTATCCTTTATAGAACGTTCTCAGCGCCCTTCCGATAAATACCGACGCTCCCTCTCCATATTTTTGATCCGTACTCTTCTGCAATGTTTCATTTTTCAGATACATGTCTGCCATATCAAGCATAAATGCAGATACATCTTTCATTTGATATAACTGTTTTGATACAAAATCTATCTCCCCCACAACCTCTTTTACTTCAAATGAATCTACGTCCGCTCCCATTCTGGATACGAGTTTTTCCGTCGCCGCATCCAGCCTCTTTTGGTATGCTTCCAAAATCTCAGGGTTTTCAGGATTGGCGGCAGCAGTCATGGCTCTCTCCTTATCCCCGTACCATTCCACCACCTTTTCAAAGTTCTTCTGGGCCTGCGGGCTGGCGGCGCTGTCAAGGAAATGCTGCTCAAACGCCTCCATACTCCCGTATTCCTTAATAAATATATCCTTTTGCTCATCTGTCATATTTTTTAACATATCGTTATACATCTGCTCGATATCCGTCTTATCAAAAACCTCGAAATCCATCTTATTCTCTCCTTTCAGAATGTCATCGATACTGCCGATGATCCGCTCAAGCCTTTCTTTTTTTAAGATCAGCAGTTTTTGCTGGCTCTTCAGCAGTTCATTCTTATCAAGATCAGGATTTTTAAGGACCGCCTTAATCTCCTTAAGGGGCATATCGAATTCTCGAAAGAACAGTATCTGCTGTAAGATCTCCAATGCCTTATCGTCATAAAGCCGGTATCCCGCCTCGCTGACAAGAGTCGGCTTAAATAGTCCGATCTCATCATAATAATGAAGCGTACGTACGCTGATACCTGTGATCTTTGAAACTTCTTTTACTGTCCTCATATACCGTGTTCCTCCTGTTCTTGATGATTTTATCATACCCTATGACGCAGCGTGAGAGTCAACCAGAAAATTCTGCGTATTTTATATCCCTTCTGGCAATTCCCATCCTATGCGTTATAATATACAGTATGGCGGCTTTGCCGTACATTTCATTTCTCAGGTGGTGGAACTTTTGATTAAAATATTATTGTTGGAAGACGATGACACGATTTCCTTTGGCATTGAGGCGGCTTTAAAGCGAAAAGGATATGATTGCATCACATGCCCTTCGATCGAGCAAGGGAGGAAACTCTTTTCCTCCGATATTCGTCTGATCCTGCTGGACTTAAATCTCCCCGACGGAAGCGGGTACGATTTCTGCAGATGGGTGAAGGAGCAGGCAGATACCCCGATTATCTTCCTGACCGTGCGCGACAGTGTAATGGATATTACCAGGGGACTTGACATGGGAGCGGATGACTATATCACCAAGCCCTTTCATATCGCTGTGCTGGAATCCAGGATTGCCGCCGTGCTTCGCAGGCTTCCGGAGGACAGGCAGCCGGTACTCGTCTGCGGGGATATTTCCCTCGACAAGGATAAAATGCAGGGATATCTTAACGGAGAGCCGGTCACTCTGACTGCCCTTGAATACCGCCTTCTCCATATACTCTTGGAGAACAAGGGCCGTACGCTGCCCCGAAATCTGATTCTGGAACGGCTATGGGATGCAGACGGGAACTTTGTTAACGATAATACGCTGACGGTAACGATGAGGCGGCTGCGGAAAAAACTGAATGACACGCGGCATATCGTAACGATCCGCGGCATCGGCTATCGGATGGAGGAGATTGTATGAAGAAACAAGGGATGAAAGCATTTCTTGCCTCCTGCCTGCTCTGGCTGCTTCCCGGCCTGGCAGCAGGCTTTCTTTGCGCCGCTATTTTAAGTTCCCATGAATACGGCTTCACCGCCCGCTTAACGGGAGCAATTCTGGAAGGGCAATCTCTCCCGGCGGCGATGAAGGACAGGCTTCAAACGGAGAATAAAGAGGACTTTAAGGAAGGAAGGCGCTATCTGGAACAGTACGGCCATCACCGATGGGGTACGATGCCGCTGATTCTGCCTTACACCATCGTTTTTTGCCTGATACTTTTTGAAGCGGCAGGATGTGCCGTGTTCTATATACGCAGACGGGATTGGAAGTACCAGGAGAAAAGGATCCGGGAACTGGCCGCTTACTTGCAGGCTGCAGACAGCGGAAAGGCCGTGCTGCTTACCCGCAGGGAGGACGCCTTCTCCCATCTGGAAGACGCCATATATAAAACGGTTGCCTCCCTTGCCTCGACAAAGGAAGACGCGGTAAAAGACCACCAGATCCTGGCCGCAAGGATTGCGGATATCGCCCACCAGTTAAAGACCCCTCTTACTTCCATGTCTCTGATGGCAGAACTTCTGGAACCTTCCCGCAAGGAGGAGGAAGAATACTTGGAGCGTCTGAGACGCCAGATTGAGCGTCTGAAAGGACTTGCAGACGGACTTCTGGTTCTGGCCAGACTGGATTCCCACACTCTGGAATTCTGCCGGCAGGATCTGGGCGTAGAGGAACTGCTCTATGAGGCTGCCGGTCCCCTAAAAGAGATGATGGATCAAAAGCAGATCAAACTGACGATTCAAAGGGCGGTCTGCGAAGGCCAGAAGGCACCTGCAGACATTCGAATAAACGCAGACATGCAATGGACCTCGGAGGCGTTCATCAATATCCTGAAAAACTGCGTCGAGCATACGCCGGATCAAGGCACTATCCAGATCGAATACGGACAGAACCCGATCTATACTCAGATTCTTATAGAGGATGGCGGCTGCGGCTTCTCCAAAAAGGATCTTCCCCATCTGTTTGACAGATTCTACCGCGGAGAACACGCAGCGAAAGACAGCGCCGGCATCGGGCTTGCTCTTTCCCGGCTGATCCTGGAAGCGCAGAACGGACATGTCCACGCCGAAAACTCTCCGGCCGGACATGCCCGCTTCATTATAAGATTCTACAAGGACTGACCCTGTCAGATCGTCTCATCCTTGATCGCGTCAATAATATTCTGTCTCTGGATTCTCCTGTCACCTGCAACGTATGCCCCAATGATGCAGGCAAGGACGAGGCCTGTATAGCCAAGGACGGCCGCGTAAGGCGCATAGGGCAGGTATTCCCCAAGGCTTACTTCATTGAGATACAGGAAGCCTGCCAGAACGGCCGCCTGGAATGGAAGGCTGTAGAGCAAGGGCTTCAGGCCCAGATTCAATCCCTCCAGGAGCAGCATGCGGCGCAGTTTTAGCGGTGAGAGCCCTACCGACTTAAGCATGGCAAACTCCCTGCTCCTCTGGCGAAGGTTACCTGATATGCTGGCCCATACATTGGACAGTCCGATCAGCGCCAGCAGTCCCGTCAGGAAAGCGATGACCGTAGATATGACCCCATTTGCCTGATCCATCATTTCCTTTTTCTGTGCCAAGTCTGAGACCATATAGTCCCCGCTGCCATAGTAGCGTCCCACAATCTCCTCGATGCTTTTGGATACCTCCTGGATTCTGGAATAAGACACGCCTGTGGAACTATCCGTCATAAAGTTTCCATAGACCGCCGTTGCGGTAAAGCGCCTTTTTTCGCTACAGTTTGCCGCAATTTCTCTGACATGTTTCATCGGCAAGATTGCTATCAGCGTAAACCTGGGCAGTCCCAGTCCTTCTGTCGGCAGTTTCTCTACAATCTCCCCTGCTGTTAGCTGGAACTGATAATCGCCTTTATCTTCATCATATGCCTTCTCCGTAAATGGAATCTCCTGTCCTGTCTGGATTTTTAGCATTTCTCTGTAAATTTTTTTCTTTCTCGTACTGGCATGAGGATCTGCAGTCTGGTTATAAATCAGCGCCTTGCTCCCATCTTCCAGGTATGGCTCCGGATCTATCCCAAGTTCCCGGCAGTATTCCCGAAAGCTTTCTTCTTCAAGCCCAATCAACTGGGAATAGATTCTGTACTTTCCGTCCCGCTTAATCGGCGTATACTTCTTCTCCGATACAATCTCATCAAAGCCTCCCAGATAAGTGTCTATATCATCCGCAGCCTGCTCTTTGGTCACCCAGGTGGCGCAGGGCATCTTGTTATAAAGAACGGACTGGCTGATTCCAGAGACTTCTTTTATCTCATCCAGCGCCTTTTGCTCCGGCACTCTTCCATCGCTGATCGTAAGAAAAATATGTCCTTCTTTTTCCTCCTGCGTCTGATAGATCTCTCTGGCAGCGTTCTGGGTTGTAACAATATACAGAAACCCAGTTAGCAGAAGGAAAGACATACACAGCGAAATGGTAGCTGTGCGGTAGGATCTGCGGCGCGCCGTTAACGCATTGGCGGCCAGTTCCCCGCTGATTCCGAATCGGCTGTAAATCCGGCTTCTTCGTATCTTCTTTCCTCTTAGCGTCTCCACCTGCCTAAGCGCCTCTACCGGCGTCAGCCTGGCTACCCTGCGTGCCGGTATCCTGGCAGATATCCAGGCCGTGGCAACAGACAGAAGAATAGCCGGTACTATGGCAGGAAGCCCGAAGGTCAGCACGATATCCGGCGCGCTCCTTCCTATATCATTTGCCTGATTGATCAGGCGCATCAGTTCCACGTCCAGAAGCCAGCCGCATAAGATTCCCAGAGGAAGCGGCACCACGAGCAGCATCAAGGCTTCCAATGTCACTGCCGCCTTGATCTGCTTCGGCGATGCCCCGATTCCCGCCAGCGTGCCCAGCTGGGCAAGTTTTTCATTGGCAGACAGGGCAAATGCATTATGGATCACCAGTACGAATACCCCGATCAAAAGCACGGCCAGGACAAGAAAAAATAAGGGAACCGTCAGCATCTTCAGACTGTCTATACTGTGAATCTGCTCTGGCGGCAGAATTCCATATTTGGACAGAAGTCCTGCATTATATCTAAGATTATACGTCTCGTATTCATCCGCCTCATATCCAATGGATGCTGCAAGAGCAGGAAGTTCCTTATAGGTACTTCTCATAGGATCAAACCGCAGATAGACTGTCAGGCTATCCTCAGGCTGAATCGATTCTTCGTTTAGAAAACTCATGGCGGTATATGCCGGAACCGAAGAAGATGTGGCAACATCCATAATTCCTACAATCTTGTATGCTTTCGTACCTGTCTGTTGAAAGGCTTCCCCCTCATGAAAGCCTTCTGTCTCCATACACACGTTTCCTTCATAGATGCGGTTCCCCGTAGGAAGGGTGAGCGTATCTCCCACAGTCGCTTCCGGGTGGTCATCAAAATATTGCTTTGAAAGAACGATCTCATCTTCCGCAGCCGGAACGCGCCCCTGGGTTATCAGGCTTTTCTCCGGCATGGAGTCCCAATATTCCTTGTTTGCGCCTCTGGATATCAGGTAGGTCCGTTTCCCTGTATCTTCAAGTTTTGCCACTTCCCAGGGGCCTTTTAATAGTACAGCCTGTACAGACGCATAATTCTCTATCTGCTTCAAACTTTCGCCTTTGGTATCATCAAACAGTTCTCCGTGCCAGTTGCCATCCTCATTGATGGAAAGGGCAATCGCATCCGTCCACATTGTATAGACAAACCCGCAGAAGCAAGACATCATGGTAGTCATTAAAAATAAAGCGATCATTATGGCAAGGCTCGTTCTTTTATTCTTCCGTATGGAATCCCACACATATTCCCTAAGAATCTTCATCAGCCCACCACCTCGTCATGCAGAATCTTTCCGTCTTCCAGCGTTATAACCCGGTCGGCCATAAGGGCAGTCTTCTCATCATGGGTAATCAGCAGAATCGTCTGCCCATAACGGCGGTTAGACAATTTCAGCAATTCGATCGTCTCTTCCGAATTCTTCCGATCCAGATTGCCAGTCGGCTCATCTGCCAGCAGAATCGCCGGGTGGTAAATCAGGCTTCTGGCAATCGCAACTCTCTGCTGCTGCCCTCCTGATAGTTCGCTTGGCAGATGGCTTAAGCGGTCGGCAATTCCAAGCGCCGTGACAAGCTGCTCGAACCGTTCCTCATCAGGCTTCTGGTTATCCAGCAATACCGGAAGCAGGATATTCTTGCGCACATTCAGCGTGGGAATCAGGTTATAGAACTGGTACACCAGCCCCACCTTCCGTCTCCGGAAGGCGGCAAGCTGTTCCGGTCCAAGGCTCGAGATGTCTGTATCCTCAATATAAATGCTTCCGCTGGTGGGCCGGTCTACCCCTCCCAGCATGTGAAGCAGCGTTGATTTGCCGGAGCCGGATGCCCCGATAATTGCGGTAAAGCTTCCCCGTTCCAAAGAAAAACTGACATCCTTAAGCGCAGTTACGGTATTCGAACCGCTGCCATATATTTTTGTAAGATGACTGCAGCGTAGTATTTCCATAGTCGTGTATCTCCTTTCCTGTTCGATACTAACATAATAGCCAGGAAAAGTGACAGGAAAGTGACAAGGACCTTGTTTGTCTTCCTATAGCAGAAGGATTCAAAGCCTGAAAGAATAAAGAAAAAACTCGGCTAAAGCGTCTCTTCTATCTGGCATATGCTTTAACTGCTTTCAGCGGTATCCCCATTTTTTCAGCGATCTCTTCCATCGTCATTCCCTGGTCTAAGTAACGCCTGCAGACAGTCTTCATGTTTTCTCCTACTTCTATGATATGGTGATCCGGGTCATATAAGCGTACGACTCTTTGTCCCCAGCTATGCTCCATGACGGGATGCACATATTCGATCTTCTCCATACTGTAAAGTTTCTCCACAAAGCTGTCAAAATCATCTTCTTCAAAATATATCTCCGTGTCGTTACCATGATAGGAAATCTCTTTGCCGGTAAATTCCTTAAAACTTCCTTCTGTCTGTAATGCCAGTCCTCCGGTCAATACCGCATGAATCCCCATATCAGCCAGTGTACGCAGGCCCAAGACTTTCCAATAAAAATCTTTCGATTTCTCCAGATCTTTCACCAACAGCATATAGTTCTTTATTTTCATTATTCTTTCCCCTTTTCTACCATCGCCCGGTTGAAGGCTAACTGCGCAGAAGCGTTTCCAAATCCGCTATGGATACATCCATCCGTTTGGAAGTCTCTTCCATTGACATTCCAGAATCCAGAAAACGTTTCACAACCATTTTCATGTTCTCGCCGACTTCTATAATGTGGCCATCCAAATCATAAAAACGAATCGAGCGTTGTCCCCACCCAGCCTCTTTAACGCCGTCTCCAATATAGTTAATATCGTCACGTCCTTCTAATTTAACAAGAAAATCGTCAAAATTATCTTCCTCAAAGTACAGTTCCATATTATGGGACCTTTCTGCCACACTCTCCTTCGGAATTCCAATCAGCCAGTCAAACTCCTGCTGCAGAGACAGGCCGCCAAAGGAAACATTTATGCCATAATCCTGAAACACCTCGAGTTCAAATAGTTCCTGATAGAACCTTTTAGAACGCTCTACATCTTTTACCGCAATACATACGCCTTCATATTTCATTTCATTTACCTCCTGGTATTTAAATTCAAGCCTCTCCTCTGCCAGCAGCAAATGGACAGCATGATGTCTATTATACCATAACATTGCACGATTGTGCTACAAGCGCATCTCTTTCTTCAGATTCCAGAGCGCCCATCCAAAACTGCCTGCTCCCAATAATAGAAACAGCCCCCCCAACGGACCCTATGGTCTTCATGTCGATGGCTCCATATAGAATCATCGAGCGTATGGCATTAATGGCATGTGTAAGCGGGTTCAGCCGGATGACTGCCCCCAGCGCTCCTTGAAGTCCATCAGCCGGGAACAGTGCCGTACTCAGAAAGAAAACAGGAAGCACGATTGCGTTCATAACCGTTTCATACAGTACTTCATTGGGAAGGATCAGGCTGATGCTATAAGAAACCCCAGCCATGAAAAATGCCATCAAGGCAATCAGCAGGATGATGAGAACGACTCCGCGCATATCCAGCATAACATCTGCAGAAAGCAGCAGACTGATTACCGCCAGAAGCCCCACTTCTATAAAAGTACAGCATACTGCTTCCAGAAGCTGCCCCAATACAATGGAGCCCCTCCGAACGGGAGCGATCAGAACCCGGTAAAAGCTGCCATCCGTCTTCATCAGGTAATTCATGATCCCGCTGCTGCTGCAGGCCGAGAAACAGACTAGCATGATCAGGCCTGGGAAGATAAAGGCCGTATAATTATCTATTCCGGCACCTCTCAAAGTTCCTTCTGCAACCCGGCTGTAAAAAACCAGCCACAAAACAGGCTGTAATATTGTAATCACTATGGTAAAAGCATTATGAAAGCGCCATTTGATGTTCCGATAAAAAATTGTGGCAACACTCACTTTTGTTCACCTGCTTTCCATTTGTCCGTCAGGCGTAAAAACACATCCTCTAAGGTAGGCTGTGAGATCTCTATGCCGCGAAACGGGATATTGTGCTTAAGCAGAATCCCCAATGCCCGCTCCATATCCAAATGCCCCTCCTTGGTATTGACCACGATATCCCCATTGCGAATCGTCACTTGGGATTCCGGAAATGCCGGCTTCATATCCTTCCTATGCTTTTTCGCCTCAGCGTCTGTAGAAAAATGGATCAGAAGCGTATCCTGCCTGATATAGGAACGCAGTTCTGCCAAAGTTCCCTGCGCCACTTCCCTGCCTTCTTTCATAATGCAGACCGTATTGCTAAGATTGTCGGCTTCCTCCAGATAGTGCGTAGTCAAAAAAATGGTTGTTCCAAAGTCGTCACGGATCTTCCTCACCATATCCCACATAGCCATTCGAGACTGGATGTCCATACCCACGGTGGGCTCGTCAAGAAACAAGATCCTGGGGTTTGACATCAAGTTGAGCGCAATGTCGAGCCGCCTTCGAATTCCTCCCGAGTAGGAAGCCACCGGATATTTTCTGAAACTATGCAGGTCAAAATCGCAGATCAGTTTCTCCATCCTATGTTTTGCCTCTGCTTTGGGAATCCGGTACAGCCGGCTCTGGAACAGCATATTTTCTTCCAGTGACAGATAGGTATCGATGGATGTCTGCTGAGCCACGCAGGCAATATCCTGACGTATTGATGCAGCATCCCGGCAAAGTTCCTTCCCGAGCATCCGGACTTCACCAGAATCCGGCTTCAGATATGTGGTAAGTATCCGGATCAATGTAGATTTTCCCGCGCCGTTTGGCCCCAGCAGGGTAAAGATCTCTCCTTCCCGAACCTGCACGCTAAAATTCTCCAGTGCCTGCGCGCCATTCCTATATCGCTTTGTCACCTTCTGTGCTTGTATCGCATACATTCTAGTTCTCCTTTTCTTTCTTTATCGCGATCCATACCTCCGAATGCCCTGCCGCCGGCGTGCTCTCAGCCGCCGGGTATACTTCGATATCCGGTAAGCCTGCGTACTCATAGCCGGAAAGCGGAAGCCATTCGGTATAAAAACGGCGGAATATATCCTGTACGCTTTCCTTGAAGCGGCCATCGCTTTCAAAGACAACCCAAGTCGCGGACGGAATGACACACTCATACATGCCCTCGGGTACAGGGCTGTCCGTTGCCGCCGCAATATAATAATGGAAGGCCTGAGGCCCTTTATATTCGCTGACCCCTAAGATTCCCCTGGGCTTTTGATTGCCGAAAGAACAGATTCTCTCAACCTGGCCTTTCGCAAACGCTTTCTGCCAGAACTGTGGAATCTTTCGGTGATTTTCTTCCGCTTCCTCTGCCAAAGGCCTGCGGATGCCGACAACACGTATTTCTTCTTTCTGTTCGATGTGAAATGACATAGCGGTACCTCCTGTGACTGTAACCGAAAATTTGATAGCCGGATACGTGTTCAATGTGCTTCCCTCGCTTTTGGCAGCGGCAGGGCTGATCCCATGCACGCTCTGAAAGGCACGGTTGAAGGATGTCGGAGACGAATATCCATATTTCAGCGCAATATCAATCACCTTCTGACTGGTTCTCTGTAGTTCAAAAGCGGCCTGCGTCATCCTGCGGCGGCGGATATATTCCGATAAGGAGATTCCAGCCACATAAGAAAACATTCTCTTGAAATAGAATGGTGAACAGCAGGCGATTCGCGCCGCCTCATCTAAGGATATCTCGTTATCCAGATTCCTTTCAATATACGTGACTGCATCGCTTAATTTCTTCAGCCATTCCATTGGATCCCCCTCCTTACTTTAAGTATCATATCCGTTTAGAAAATATTATTCCACGCTTTTCGTGCTCTCTTTTGTTAACTATTTGTTCTATTCATATATATGAAGCCAAAGTCTTACGTTTCATCCCAGCATATAAACCGTAACACAATCGTGCTCCCTGTCTCATTTGAATCCTCCACCGTAACTGATCCGCCATACTGTTCCATAATCTGGCGTACAATCGAAAGTCCCAGGCCCGATCCTTCAATCTTCTGGGAACGGGAAGGGTCGGCGCGGTAAAAAGGCTCAAAGATAGATTCCATGCTTTCCTGCGGTATCCCGATTCCCGTATCCGTGACAGTGATAGCAGCCTGTCCATTATTGCTTTTCATTACTCTTGCCTGCACCTGCCCGCCCGGATGGTTATACTTAATGGCATTCTCTATCACATTGTAAATAGCACGGTAAAATAAAGCGGGACTTCCTTTCGCCACCACTTCTTCGCCCTCGACGGATACCGTAATATGCTGTACCGCCGCTTTAGGCTCAAGTCCCCTGGCTACATTCAGAGTCAGCGACTTTAGCGAAACCGGTTCGTCGTCATTCCTGGCCTCTCTGCTGGCCAGGGCCAGAAGATTTTCTACCGTACAAATCAGCCTCTCCAAACTCTCCTGCGTATCCTGAACGAACTCCTGATACTCTTCCTTACTGGGCGCCTCCTCCATCTGCAGTACCTGGAGGGTCGTTTTCATTGCCGCCAGAGGCGTCTTTAACTCATGTGCCGCGTCTGCCGCAAAACGCCGCTGCATCTGGAAGGACTGGTTCAGGCGGTCAAGCATTCCATTAAAGGATTCCGCCAGCAGGCGTACTTCGGCTGTTCCCCCAGGGATCGGCAGCGGCTGATTCAATTTTTCCTGATCAACGGCATGGATTCTCCCGGTTAATTCCTCCAATGGCCTGAGCAGGCGCCCGCAGGCCCACCAGGCGAACAAGACACAGGCCAGTATGGCAAGCGCCATGGCGGCCACTCCCTGCACCGAAAAACTGCGGGTAATATCCGCCACGATCTGCCCATCCCTTTCCGGGATATCTTCCTCATAAGTCCCCGGAGGCGGTACCATGGCTTCGGAAGATGACTGGTCTTCCAGATAGCCTGCATAGTAATTGTTGGCAGAATAGATGGAGTTAGCCGTCAGCGCCAGACAGGCCAGCGTGACGATGATTCCCACTGCTGCTGTAATCTGTATTCTCAGAGACTTTCTTCTCATAGCATATCCTCTCCTAACTCCTTGATCAGGTATCCCTGGCCCCGCCTGGTCACAATATACTGCCCGGCGCCGCCTGCGCCGTCCAGTTTTTTCTTCAGCGTATGCAAATGCACTTTGAAAGAATTAGAAAAAAGATCCGCATCGCTTTCCCAGATATGTTCAATCAATTCTTCCGCACTGACTACCTGTTCGCGGTGGTGCATCAGATATTCCAGAATGCTGTATTCTTTTGGAGCCAGCTCCACCGGCTCTTTGCCTACGAAGACACGCCTGGCAGCAGTATCAACCCGTATGCGTCCGCAGCAAAGTTCCGTACTTCGGTGGATGAACTGGCGTCTCAGCAGGCTGCGTATCCGTGCCTCCAATTCTCCAAAGTCAAATGGCTTCGTCAGGTAATCGCTGCATCCCGCGTCCAGGCCTTCAATCTTGTCTTCCGCCGCTGTGCGGGCTGATAGAATCAATATCCGCATGGCGTCGTCCTCCTGCCTTACCTGTCGCAGAACTTCCATGCCATCGAGTTTTGGAAGATTCAAATCCAAAATCATCAAATCATATTCATTGACTGCGTATAATTCCAGCGCTTCTTCCCCGTCATAGGCACAGTCTACCATATAGCCGCGTTTCTTCAGCCCTCTGGCAATAGATTTTGACAGAATCGGTTCATCCTCTACTAAAAGCAGTTTCATCTGCTGCACCTCCTATTTTCGTTTGCTTTTATTTAATTATACTATGCTTTCCATTTTTCTGTATAGAAAAGCTTACCAGATAGTAATTCGTTCCGTCGGGGCTGCAAACATGCCGTCTCCCTCTTTAATGTTATAAGTATCGTAGAATTCCTGGAAGTTGGATAATACCCGGTTTACCCGTAGATTGCTGGAACTGTGTTCATCAATTTCCGCCAGGCTGCCGGCTCTTTCCCGGGTGGTGCATTTCAGCCACCCTCTGGCATAGGCCCGGAAAAATGCATCATAATCAGGATTTTCTGTTTTCCCAAGCGCCTCTAGAGCACAGGCCATTCCTCCTATGTCCGCGATATTTTCTCCCAATGTCTGCTCTCCATTCATAGCAATACCAGGGGCCGACTCCCAGCCATCATAGAATTCAGCCGCTTTTTTACACAGCGCCTCGAATCTTTCATAGTCCTTTGGCTCCCACCAGTCTTTCTGAAGGCCTTTTGCATCAAATTTTGCTCCCGTGTTATCAAACGCGTGGGTAATTTCGTGGGCAATCGTCGTGCCAATTCCGCCCAGATTCTCTTCCAGAGAAGCATTTACGTCAAATTGGGGCGCCTGAAGAATTCCTGCCGGGAAACACATCGTGTTGCTGTACTGGTCATAATAGGCGTTGACATCAGCTACGGGAATTTTCATATAGGCTTCCAGCCCGCCCTTGTTTTTTGCCTCAGCTTCCTTACGGTTTCTCTGGGCGCTGAGTTTGGAAACAGCCACCTGATTGTCAAAGAAACTGTCCGTTATCTTAAGGCTGTCCAAAGTGGTATCCCATTTGTCCGGATAGCCTATAAAGAATTTCATGCTTTCCAGTTTGTGGATTGCCGCTTTCTTTGTGTTCCCGCTCATCCATTCCAGTTTCTCAATCCGCTCTTTATAAATGCGGATAAATTGCTGTACCATGCCGTTTACATATTTTTTCGCTTCGGGAGAAAAATACCGCTTGGCATACAGGCGGTCAATATATGTTCCCAGAGCATTTTGAACCAGGGCATACGCCGTCTCTTCCTTCGTATTTTCACTGGGCGCCTGTCCCATCGTTTCCTGATTGTACTCGTCAAATGCATCCAGAAAATCCTGGCTCAAACTTGTATAGTTGGAAGTGATAAGGTTCAGCTTCAAGGCAGTCTGGATGCCAGGGAGATATTGCTCATCCTGCATAAGTTCGGCGAAACCTTCAAACATAGCCGGCGACATCAGGCAGAATTCTGTTGGGATATCATCTCCGCTTGCTTCAATTATCGCTTTCACATCAAACCCCGGATACAGTTTCTGCAGTTCATCCAGATTCACATAACGTACATCCGCGCCTGGATCAGTTTTTTCCTTCCCGCCTTCTTCGTACGCCTTCATTGCCTGCTTCAATTTTTCATAAGCCTTTATGTGGTCTTTTGCCTGTTCCTCGCTCTCTCCGCTTAAGACCAGGAGCCTTTGGTTGAGTTTCTCCTGACTCTCGTCTGTCTCTTCTTCTGGCTCTATCGCCGGCATCAACGTCGGAATGGTCTTCTGCGTATCCCGGGTATCGGTCATATACATCACTCCCAAGAAACTTCCGCTTGCGACTTCCTTCATGGATATAATCTGCGCGTCGCTTAGTTGCTCCATGCTCCGCGCATTTTCAATAGCCTCCAGATATTTCCTTATTGGTTCTGCGCCCAGGGCATTGCGTGTATTAAAGTCCAGGGCGCTTTCATAATATTCTTTGATTTTCTGTTCCATACTGCCAGGCGCATATCCATCCCCTTCCACAATTTCTTTGATAATAGTATTCACCTGTTTCTGAACCAGTATCCGCTGGTCATAGGTCCCTCCCGCATCCGTCTCTCCGCTGGGGATTTCCTTTGTATCTAAATCTTTCTTATTGACCGCCGCATAAAAATCATCCTTTAATTCCGTTCCATATAACGCGTAAATCCGCCGTACTAGCGTCTTAAGCTCTTTACCGGTAATTGTCCCGCTAGGGTCAGCGCTTTCCTGCGAAACTGCTTCCTTTTCTCCCGAAGGTTCTGACACGCTGTCTTTCACGCTGTCCGATTGGCTGACGGCATCGCTGTCCGTGCCGGAATCCCCTGTCTGCGCGTCCTCTGTCTTTCCATCCGTTCTGTTTTCCTTAGACCCAACTGTTTCTCCCAAGTCATTTTGAACAAGAATACCTGCTTCATTAAGTTTCTCGATATCCTCCATGGCCCACTGCGGGGCACCGGATAACTCCACACCGGAGGGAGCCAGGCGGGCATTGTTCCCTATGGGCTTTGGCAGTTCTCCAAAAGCCCTGCTTGTCATGATCAATACCTGAATACGCGTGGCATCGTCTTTTTCTGAAAGTCCAAGGAAATTATCCATCAGTTCCTTCTTCCCGGGCACCTCCTTGTTATATCCCGCGGCTGCATAGGAGAGGTAATCAGCCGCTTTTTCCATTGTCACTACTTCCTCATCGCTCAACGTAACCGCAGGCCCCTTCTTTGTTTCTCCTGGCTTTTGGGAACATGCCCCAAGTGCCATACTTAGTGACAGAACGCCTGCCAGCAGGCAGGAAATTACTCTTATCTTCATATGTCAAATCCACCTTTCTCTTACTTTTGCATGATCTTGTATTATAAAAAACAGTATAGCAGGCGTTCGGTTAAGGGAAGGTTAAGGGAAGCGAAGAAAAATAGGATCAATCAAGGAATACATTTACATGCACAAACGGCTGCCTCATCCAAAAGGCAGCCGTTGTCAGGTTCAAACTCCAATATTAACTTTTGATGCGATACCACCTGACATTATACTATCAGCATCGCATCCCCAAAACTAAAAAACCGGTACCGTTCCTTCACCGCCTCTTCATAGGCAGCCAGCACGTGCTCCCGGCCTGCCAGCGCGGATACCAGCATAATAAGGGTGGACTCGGGAAGATGGAAATTCGTAATCAGGCAGTCCAGGATCTTGAACTGGTAGCCCGGATATATGAATATCTCCGTCCATCCGCTGCAAGCCTTCAAGTGTCCGGTTTCATCTGCTGCGGATTCTATGGTCCGGCAGCTGGTGGTTCCCACGCAGATAACTCTTTTCCCGGAATCCTTGGCATAATTGATCTTCCTTGCGGCTTCCTTGTCTATCTGGAAGAACTCGGAATGCATGTGGTGCTCCGTAATCTCTTCTACCTTCACTGGACGGAACGTGCCAAGCCCTACATGCAGCGTGACTCTCGCAATTTCTATGCCTTTTTGCTCAATCTCGTCCAGCAGCTCCGGCGTAAAATGCAAGCCGGCCGTAGGAGCTGCAGCAGAGCCGGTATGGGTTGCATAGACCGTCTGATAGCGGTTCTTATCCTCCAGCTGATGGGTAATGTATGGCGGCAGCGGCATCTGCCCCAGCCTGTCCAGAATCTCTTCGAAGATTCCCTCATAGGTAAACTGGATCAGACGGTTCCCTTCGTCCACGATATCCACAACCTCGCCAATCAAAAGCCCTTCCCCGAAACTGATCTTCGTTCCGATCTTAGCCTTCTTTCCCGGCTTGACAAGAGTCTCCCATACATTATTTTCTTTCCGTTTCAATAATAGTATCTCTATCTTGCCCTCAGTCCCAACCTTGGAACCAATCAGCCTTGCCGGAATTACCTTCGTGTCATTGATCACCAGGCAGTCTCCCTCATGCAGATAGTCTGTAATCTCTTTGAATACATGATGGGAAACAGCCCCAGACTCCTTGTCAAGTACAAGAAGCCTGGAGCTGGAACGATCCTTTAGCGGATCCTGGGCGATCAATTCTTCGGGTAATTCATAGTAAAAATCTTGACGTTTCATAATATGAATCCCTTCTTTTCTTATTTATCCTCAGGCAGATTATTCTTGGTTTCCTCCTGCGCCGGCTTTGGCCCGGCTGTCGGCGGCATCTGCCCCGGTACTGGATTTCCCGGTGCTGGCGTTGGTTCGCCCATCGGAGGCATCTGCCCCGGTGCCGCCCCATATCCCTGAGGCCCCGGATATCCTTTTGGCATCTGGTATACCGGGAATACCTTGATCTTCTTAGCATAGATGACCCGGGTATCGCACAGCATATCATGGATGCCCCGCTTCTCCCCGTCAAATCCTACGATAATATAGCCGATTCCAATGGAAAGGCTGCAAAGGAACCTTCCCACAGTCTCCCGGTACACGACATCCAAAAGGCTCAGCCTCTGCCCCCAATCCGCGCTTACTACCCGCAGGTTCATGGCCCTTTTCCCAAGCGTGGTCCCGGTAAGGTAGGTGCACAGAATAAAGTACAGGACATGGAATACATACAGTATAATGTCTTTCAGCGTATAGTGGAACAGCACATTGCCACCAAAGGCCGTGCCTTCCACTACAGCAGTAATTCCGGATAGAAACAGCCTGACGACCAAAAGTCCTGCAAACACGATCACGCTATCGATACAATAAGCTGCCAGACGTACCCAGAAGCCTGCATAGGCTACATCAGGTCTATTGCAATTGTTCTGCATAATACATCGGCACCCCGCTTTCCATGTCTGCTGCGGTTTCTTTCAGTATCTGGGCTTCTGACTTCGGTATCAGGTCTTTTACCTGGGCGAATAAGGAGGCAAATGTGCCGGATGGGCTCTCCAGCTCGTAGTAATTATTGACTCCCAGTTCTTTGCTCATGGCTGCCTGCATATCTTCAAATGAACTGATCGTATCGATCAGCCCGTTGTCAATTGCCTGATCGGCGGTATAGGTACGGCCGTCTGCCAGTTCTCTCACTGCCTCTTCGGACATGCCCCGGCCTTCTGCGACAATGCTGACAAATTTATTATAGTACTCGTCTACCTGCGCCTGATAGATTGCCATCTGCTCGTCTGTCATCTGGGAACTGTCCTTATTCTTGCCGCTGGTGATGCTAAAGTATCGGATCCCCAGTTTCTCATAGAGCCCGGTCATGTCAAATCCGGACATAATCACGCCGATGGAGCCGGTAACGGTATTGGAATTTGCATAGATCTTGTCGCTTGCCATTGATACCATGTATCCTCCGGACGCTGCATAGTGTGCCATATAATCCCAGACTGGACGCCCTGTGGCCTCTTTGTAATCTTTTAACTTCAGATACAGTTCCTCGCTCTCATAGACGGTTCCACCCGGGGAATCCACATACAAAAGGATGCCCTTATTATTGGAGTCTTCCATTAAATCATCAATGTACTCCATTGTCGTCAGGTGCTGATATCCTTCCGGCGAATCAAATATGCCGGTCTGGGTCTGCTCCTGAATAGTTCCTTCTACTCTTACGATGGCAATATAATCGCTCAGCGGCGCATTGAATCTATAATCCCCGGTGAGTATATGCTCTACGCTGTCATTCAGCATTTTCTGGGAAAATGTATTCGTCAGCACGCTGGATACTCCTACGGCAATAAACAATACCGCTGCGATCACCAGGCCGATTATCTGTTTTTTCTTCATATTTTATCCCTCATCTTCTATTTGCGAAGCTCGATTCCCATGCCTTCCAGTTCTTTCAGGATTCTTTCCATTGCCTCAGCTACTTCCGCATCCTCCAGTGTCTTATCCTTAGCACGGAATACGATGGAGTATGCCACGGACTTATAGCCCTCCTTAATCTGCGCGCCTTCATAAAGGTCAAACAGCGCATAGCTCTCCAGGTAGGCTCCGCCCTTTTTCTCAATCACTTCTTCTACCTGGCCAACCAGGATCTCTTTCGGCATTACCATGCTGATGTCGCGGTTCACGGCCGGGAACTTGGCAATTCCGGTATATTTCCTGTCAAATGTGGCTCTCTTTACAACCTCAGGCATGTCGATCACTGCAATATATGCCTTGGTCCCGATTCCGTAAGTATCGGCTACATCTGGATGCACTTCTCCGAGATATCCCACAACGGTTCCGTCGTAAATGATATTAGCCTGACGCCCCGGATGCAGATATGGCTTGCCTGCCTGGGGATCATAGGTCTCTTTTCCATGCATTCCCACTTTATCAAAGAATTCCTCGATCACGCCCTTCATGCTGAAGAAGTCTCCATCTCCGTACATACCCAGCGTAAACTGCATTCTTTCTTCCGGAAGTTCTGTAAGCGGCAGCGCCTTTGGAAGGTATACATTTCCCAGTTCGTACAGTCTTACTCCTTTGTTTCTTCTATTATAATTGGTGGCCAGAGAAGTCAGCATTCCGTTCAGGGATGTGGTACGCATGATGCTGTAATCCTCTCCAAGAGGATTGATGATCTCTACGGTCTGTCGAAGCGGCGAATCCTCCGGTATCATCAGTTTATCGAACACTTTCGGACTCTCGAAAGAATAGGTCATGCCCTGGCTGAATCCGCAGAATTCCGCGATATCGCGGGCTACCTCTTCTACTCTGAGCTTAAAGGACAGTTTTCCTGTCGTAGCCTCCCCCCTTGGAAGGGTGGTAGGAATGTTGTCATATCCATAGAACCTGGCAACCTCTTCCGCCAGATCGGCGATACGATACAGGTCATGACGGAAGGTAGGCGCAATGACCTCGCTGCTCTCTTCATCATAAGAAAGGCCAATCTTTTCAAAATAGCCGATCATCTCTTCTTTAGAAATATCCGTTCCCAGAAGATTGTTAATCTCATTTGCATCAAATGGAACTCTTACTGGCTCTTTTTTCTTGCCGTAAACGTCCACCATTCCTCCGACCACTTCGCCGGCTCCCAGTTCTTCTACCAATTGGCAGGCACGGTCGATCGCCGCCTGGGCATTATTCGGATCCAGCCCCTTCTCGAACTTTCCGGAAGCATCTGTACGAAGTCCTACCTTTTTGCTGGACTTGCGGATATTGGTTCCGTCAAAGCAGGCAGCCTCGAAAAGCATTGTCTTAACATCGTCTGTGATCATGGAGTTCTCTCCGCCCATGATTCCTGCAATACCAATGGACTTCTTGCCATCGCAGATCATCAGCACGGTGTCATCCATCTCCCTTTCCTGTCCGTCCAGGGTCGTAAATTTCTCGCCTTTGGCTGCCGTGCGGACAATAATCTCGCGGTCAGCGATCGTATCCAGATCATAGGCATGCATCGGCTGTCCGTATTCTTCCATCACATAGTTGGTAATATCCACCAGATTGTTGATCGGACGGATACCTACGGAAGCAAGGCGTCTCTGCATCCATTTCGGGGATGGCCCGATCTTGATATTCTTAACGACTCTTGCACAGTATCTCGGGCACAGCTCGCTGTCCTTTACCGACACCTTGATATAGTCGTTCACATCCTCATTATTACCGGTTGCTGTAACTACCGGAGGGTGGAATTCCTTTCCGAACGTAGCGGCCGCTTCCCTTGCAATTCCGATGACGCTAAAGCAATCCACTCTGTTGGAGGTGACTTCATATTCAAATACTACGTCATTCAGCCCCAATGCTTCAATCGCGCTGCTTCCGACTTCTACATCGTCCTTGAAGATATAGATTCCCTCTTCCGGCGCTTCCGGGTACATATCCCGGTCAGAGCCCAGTTCTTCAATCGAGCACATCATGCCGCAGCTTTCTATGCCTCTTAACTTTCCTTTTTTGATCTTAATTCCGCCCGCCACGCGGCTTCCAGGCTCATGTCCGCCTGCCACGCGTCCTCCGTCCAGTACCACCGGCACTTTGTCGCCTTCATGCACGTTGTTGGCGCCTGTCACGATCTGTACGGACTCGCTTCCTATATTCACCTGGCAGATAATCAGCTTATCTGCATCCGGATGCTTTTCAATCTTGTCAATCTGGCCTACCACGATCTTAGAAAGATCCGCGTCCAGTTCTTCATATCCTTCTACCTTTGTTCCGGATAAGGTCATTGCATCCGTATATTCCTGAGCCGTCACATCCAGGTCCGGAACATACGCTTTTATCCATGATAATGATGTATTCATCTTACTTCTCCCTCCAATTAGAATTGCTTCAAGAATCTGATATCGTTTTCGTACAGTAATCGCATATCGTCAATCTCATATTTGAGAAGGGCAATACGCTCTAATCCTACGCCGAAAGCGAAGCCGGAATACTCTTCCGGATCAATGCCGCACATTTCCAATACATGCGGATGCACCATGCCGCATCCGAGAATCTCGATCCATCCAGAGCCTTTACAGAAGCGGCAGCCTTTTCCGCCGCATTTAAAACAGGTTACGTCCACTTCCGCGCTTGGCTCAGTGAATGGGAAATGATGCGGACGAAACTTGGTCTTGGTCTCAGGGCCGAATAATTCTTTTGCAAATACTTCCAACGTTCCCTTTAAGTCCGCAAAGGAAATATTCTTGTCAATGACCAGTCCTTCGATCTGGTGGAAGGACGGGGAGTGGGTCGCGTCCACTTCGTCAGAACGGAACACGCGTCCCGGGGCAATCATACGGATTGGAAGCTTGCCCTGCTCCATGACACGTGCCTGTACCGGCGATGTCTGGGTACGCAGCACGATATCTTTATTAATATAGAAGGTATCCTGCTCGTCCTTTGCAGGATGCCCGTCAGGAATATTCAGTTTTTCAAAGTTATACAGATCATACTCCACTTCCGGGCCTTCTACTACTTCATAGCCCATGCCAACGAAGATTCTCTCTACTTCTTCCAGCGCGATCGTATTTGGATGGCGGTGCCCCACCATATTCTTCTTCGCCGGAAGCGTCACGTCGATGACTTCCTGCTTCATCTTTTCTTCACGGATAGCCCGCTCCATCTTTTTCTTGCTCTCTTCCAAGACATTCTCGATAGACGCTCTTGTCTCATTCACAAGCTGGCCAACCTTAGGCCGCTCTTCCGGGGCAACATCCTTCATGCTTTTGAGGACTGCGGTAAGTTCTCCCTTCTTTCCAAGGAACTTCACGCGCACATCGTTCAGTTTTTCAGGCACATCTGCTGCTTCAATGGCCCTAAGAGCCTCATCCTTGATGCTTTGTAATTTCTCTTTCATCTTTTTTCTCCCTTTCTTATATATTCTCTAGAACAACTCTCAACCTATGGCGGTGGGAGCCTTATCTCATTTCAAGATAAAAAAACCTCATCCCAAAAGGGACGAGGCATAACCCGTGGTACCACCCTGCTTCCTGCGTGCTATCCTCACACAGGCACTCTACGCATGCGTAACGTGCACCTACGGCATTTCCTACTGATATTTCAAAAATGCAGCTCGCGCGGGAAATTCGATTGCCATCCGAACCAAAGGAAACTTTCAGCCGGGG
The DNA here is from genome assembly GCF_019597925.1 of [Clostridium] scindens. Taxonomy (NCBI): domain Bacteria; kingdom Bacillati; phylum Bacillota; class Clostridia; order Lachnospirales; family Lachnospiraceae; genus Lachnoclostridium; species [Clostridium] scindens. The sequence continues at coordinate 2,860,617 of NZ_CP080442.1, forward strand.
GTCTCCTCTCTCTAATGGGAAATGGGTCTCTACTTACGCGGTCATTGCTTTTTATCTATGAATACTTAATTATTGTATCATAACAATTGGGGATGTCAAGAAATAAATTACAACTTTTCCCTGCCTTTCCCGGTAAACATCTTATCATACATCATCATATTCAGTTCCCCGCCAAGCAATATGCAGTACATGCAGAAATACATCCACAGCATGATGAGCACGATAGTGGTAAGACTTCCATACATATCGGAAAACCCTTTGAATATATCTACATATACAGAAAATATCCAGGATACGATCATCCATCCAATAGCCGCAAATACCGCCCCTGGCAGCTGCTTGCGCAGCTTGTCCTTCCTGTTTGGCAGGAATTTATAAATCAGAAGGCAGAAGATCATCAATACAATGGGGGTGATGATGGTACGCATCGCGATCAATCTATCCGCCAGATTCTTAAGAATAGGTACATGTGCCGCAATGAATATATTCAGCGTATTACCAAATACGGATAGTACCAGCAGAAATATGATTACAAGTATGAACATCACCGTATAGATGGTTGCCCTGATTCTCAAAAATATATAATTACGTGTCTCATTACATTTATACACGCAGTTCAGCCCGGAGGTCATCGCAAGAACGCCTTTTCCAGCGGACCACAATGCTACTACTACTGTAATCGGAATGATTCCGGAAGATTGGTTGTACACCTGGTTCACAATCGAAGTAATCATAGAATCCACGGAGGTAGGAAACACCTGGATCACGGCGGTCATGACATCCGCCTTGGTTACCGGGGTATACTGCACCATGGTAATCAGAAGCAGAATGATCGGAATCATGCACAGCATAAAGAAGTATGCGGACTGTGCCGCATACGCCCCTACGTGATCTTCCGTAACATCAGCAGTCATATTTAGGATCTTCTGATATATCTCTTTTAATCTTTTCATTGTACTCTCCCATATACTTGCCCTATATTCTACCTGATTTTTCATGGTTTGTCTATTGAAAGTAAATCAAGGCCTGTATTCCGGCTGCTTATTCTACGGTAATGCCCGGGAAGAAAAGGGTAAGTATATCTATGTAGGTCTTGCCTTTTTTGGCCATCTCATTGGCGCCATTCTGGCTCATGCCTATACCATGCCCATATCCGCCGCCTTTTATAACAAATGTATCCCCCTCTTTCCCTATAGTAAAGAATGCGCTGGGCAGAAGCGCGGAACTCGCCACGGTGTTTCCATCCTGCTTCTGAATCTCATAGCCGCTGCCTCCTAATGCCCTGCGGATCTTATTCTCTGTGTCCACCGTTACGCTCCCCTTATCTCCGGTGGCGCAGATCTGAAGCGCAACGCCTCCCGGCCCTGTCCTGGTCACCTCTACGTTTTGCAGCATGCCTACATCGGTTGCGGTATTAAGGCCTACCAGGTTGGAGAGAGTCTGTACTGGTATTCTGGCCTCCCACCGGTACCATGGCAGTTCTCTTTCATAGTCACCCTCTTCGTCCTTTACCTCAACGGTCTGAAGATACTGGTTCTGCTCATTCGCTTCCGTTCCCCAGGCCTCCAAGCTTGTCGTTTTTCCACAGGAAGTGGAATAATAGTAGGTGGTCACGATCTGACCGTTGAATCTTGCCACCTGCCCCTGCGTCTCACTCACAGCCTGGCTTGACGCCTCCTGAGCCTGGGAATTGCCATATACCTGGTAATCCGTGCTGTCGTTTACGTGCGCTTCGTATTCCGGGTATCCATACTCTGCCATCTGCTGATAGGCATAACTTCTTGCGCAGACTGCCTGCGCTTTCAGCGCTTCCAATTCATAGGATGCCGGCATCTCGCTGGGCACGACCTTGCACAGGTACGTTTCAACCGGAAGTTCATTGATGATGACAATACCTTCCGCCGTAGTCCGAAGTTCCAGCGTCCCGGCATAGGAAGGCACGCCATATCCTCTCTCAATGCTGTCCAGCGTAACTTCCCCTCCATCTTTTGCCTGTATGCGAAGATTGCCTTTGGCAAACCGCTCGTCATCCGGCGCAAATGCCGCCTTCTGGCCTGGCTCGATCTCCTGCTGCTCCTCACCGAAAGACAGAACCAGGCCTGCTGGAGACGACACTTCCACGCCCGGATGCACTATTCCTGCATGTCCGGTAGTCATAATAAGCACGCGAATGTTGGGATTCTCCGTCAATTGCGGTTCTTGTCCCTCTTCCGCATGCTGCCTGGATGTATCCGGCTGCTTTTTCACCTTTTCTTCTTCCCGCGAGGACAAGGAAGAGAGCAGGCCGCTGATAATCAGCAGGCTGGCCGCTATAGCCAGTCCATAGTATAAGCTTCTTCCCCTTGTCCATCTGCTTACGCTGCATAGCAGCCTGTTCCATCTATACTTATTCCTGCTGCTCTTATTCCAATTATACCGGTTCCGTCTATTTCGGCTCCACTTGTCTTGATTCAATCTATCCGTGCCCTCTTGTCCATGTCTTTTTCTAAATGTATGCTTAGCTGCTGTGGTTTATGCACCGTCTCTGCCTCCCGAATGTCCGCCATATTCTCTTGATAACCTTCCTGGCATCGAAAGAAAATGCCAGCGGCAATTTTTCCGATGCTAAGCAACAAAAAGACAGCCGCAAAACGACTGTCCTTTATCTTTTGTATTTCCCCAAAATGCCGGTTTCTGTATTTTGACTCCTAGCCACAGCTAGGTGGGTGTCCGCATCTGTTTTTCTGTCTTCCCCTGCGATATCGGAGGCCTGACATATTACAGAGATATAAGAGTCCCGTTTAAAGTTTTGTAGGTTCAAAATTACAGAAGTTGTCGTGCATTCCAGGTTTCTACTGGAATTATTATAACCCATTTACATGGATTTTACAAGTCTTTCTGATAAGCAGATTGTTCCAGTTCAATTAGTTTAATTCATCAACAACCTTCTGGATAGCTGCAAGCGCATCGTCAGGAAGTTTATCATAGCCTTCTTTTGCCGTCTCAAATGCCTTGATCTCGTTTACACGGTCATTCATGCGGGCCTTCAGCTGCGTAACATATTCAGGATCGTTCATGTCCGGAATGAATCCTTCCCAATCCAATATCTCGATATCTGAGAATGGACCCCACTTATGGAAATCTGCTTTTTTCTCTACGATTGCTTCGAGAATTCCAAGCGTATCCTTTGGCTGTACCTTTTTGCCCATGAAATCTCCTGTATTAACGATATAGCAGTCTACATTCTTCTCCTCTACGAGTTTTTTGAACTTTTCATAATCGTTTGCCAGAGGATAGGTTCTGAATGGGTTCGCATATGGCACAACGACCAGCTTGTTAGGATCTACGCCAGGAGCAAGTCTCTCTGCGGAGGATCTCTTCGTTGCAAGAGTAGCTCCCATTACGGATGCCAGAGAAGCGCCTTTGAGTTTTACTACCGGCGGGATCGTTGGATCTTTCATAATCCAGAAGATAGCGTTAACCGGAGCATCAATCTTATCAACGCGGTTTGGAGACCACAATTTGGACTTGATCGCACGTCCGTTGCCATTTCTAATATCTTCCGTTACCAGCTGGATCTTTCCATCCTCATCCAATGTAGCAGAGCAGTTCTGAGCGGTCAGAAGATATTTATTGTCCTCGCATCCTGTCGGATAGTCCGCTGTCTTATCAAAATAGGTAGGCTCGATCGCGATGGATGCGCATGTATCCGTATTGATAATGAACGCATCGTCGTGAAGCACCTTGATCTCATATTTACCACCATGCTTCGCATGTGTAAGCGTTGATTTTCCGGATCCTGACAATCCATATACAGATGCAACATAACTGCTTCCGTCCGGAAGTAAGTATTCTTTCTGTCCGCCATGGCAGGACGCATATCCATTACGGTTTGCAATTGCCCAAACCATGGTAAGGGTTCCTTTCTTATGCTCTCCGAAGTATCTCATGCCAAGGATGCATGCGCAGTTAGTCTCTGTGTTAAAATAGCACAGAGTCTTCTTTGCAGGATCGCTTAAGCAATCGAAGCTGACGCCAGGCGCTTCCTTTGGTATCCACTGAGGATCAGAGAAGATATAGATGTCTGGCTCTTTGCCATCGCCAACCGCCTTTGACTCCTTATACATCTTTACATATTCATCAGACATATACTGGAAGTTCAGCATCCAGTTATACATGATGTTCTCTTCGCCTTCTGGAATCAGGAGGTGCGCTTTTACCATGAATTCCGGATCCAGTCCTGCATATACGGTTGCATGATACATCTTCTTAAAGCGGGATGTATAGATTGCATCCATAGCAACTTTATCCAGCGCGTCACAGTCTACTCCCGGCTCGCCAGCGATACGGCGGGCGGTAGCGTAACGGCCTGTAATTGCTCCATCATTGAATAAAAGAACCTTTGCATCAGCATCAAGGCCAAATTCTTCTCCTCTATATACAGGCATGTCTGTAACTACGGTTCCTGGTGAATTCTTTGCCAGATTATATGCCTCTTTTAATGTGTTAACCGGTACAACATTATTTCCATAAAATGCTGCTTCGATAATAGATCTTGTCTTTGAGAATCCCGGCTTGCCTTTTCCTATTTCTTCAATTGGATAATACGCTTTTGTTGCCATATCTTCTTTTCCTCCTTAAAATTCGAAATTTGATTCATTATCTCATTTTTTCGCGCAAAAGTCAATACTTTAACAATGTTTTAACGAAAGTTTATATTTTTTAGAATTCATTTACTAAATATTTGCGCTGTATAATTGTATAAAAAATTGCAAAAATGCAAGATTGTGTAAACAATCCTGCATTTTTCATCAAATGCCAAAATATTTTTTATTACACTTTCGTATTGCGGCGGCAAATCCGAAGAGGGCCAGGATTACGACTGTGATCATTACTATAAAGACCTTTGGAATCCTTTCTACATATATGTTATACAAATCTACCGCTCCATAAACCGTAACTATGATTCCCAAAAGGAGCAGCGGCAGCGAGGCTTCCCTGCTATATCCTTCAAGATCCTTGCATTTTCCTGCATCCACGCCTTTCGGCAGAAGGATCGTCCGGTTGATAATCTTTTTATATTTCAGCATGAAAAATCCATACAGACAATAAATTCCACAGGCAAGCCCAATGAATCCAAATATTCCTTCAAACATCTAATGCACTCCTTTTACTATATCTTCAGTATGCCTTTCACCGTATCCTTCATCATGTCCACATCACATTCCAGCGTATGAAGCACCTTTGCATCCAGTATCTCCTGAATCGCCTGCGGCATATCTACGCGGGAGATCTCCTGAAGTTCATTGAGCAGGCTGAATTCATCGGCCCCCTCGTATTTATCATCGATGGCTGTCATCACGCTTTTTACGAACTTATACGGGCTGGCAGTGGAGGCAATCACGCACTTCTTATCATCCTTGCTTTCTTCCCTGTAACTGCGGCATACATAGGATGCCACAGACGTATGGGTATCCATGACATAGCCCGTCTCCTCATAGACCGCCTTGATGTTCGCGGCTGTCTCTTTTTCATCCGCGTATCCCGCTGCAAAATCCGCAAGACGTTCCTTCATATCCTCTGTGATCGTATAACTTCCATCTGCTTTCAGTTCTTCCATCAACGCCTTCGTCTTTTCCGAATCCTGGCCAGCCACCAGATATATCAATCGCTCCAGATTACTGGAGATCAGGATGTCCATGGATGGAGATGTGGTCAGCACGAATTCCCGATTCTTATCATAGGTTCCAGACTCAAAGAAATCAAAGAGCACCTTATTTTCATTGGAGGCACAGATCAGCTTGTCTATCGGAATCCCCATATTCTTTGCATAATATGCTGCCAGAATATTTCCAAAATTACCGGTAGGCACTACCACATTGATCTTTTCGCCGTCCTGTACCTCTTCGTTGGCAAGAAGCTTGGCATAGGCATAGACATAATAGACGATCTGGGGAACCAGCCGTCCGATATTGATGGAATTAGCGGAGGAGAACTGATATCCCTTGCCAGCCAATTCCTTTGCCAGCTCCACGTCTTCAAACATGGCCTTGACGCCGCTCTGCGCATTGTCAAAATTACCGTGAATCGCGACTACATCTACATTCTTTCCTTTTTGAGTGACCATCTGCAGTTCCTGCACTTTGCTGACGCCGTTCTTTGGATAGAATACGATAATCCTTGTCCCTTCCACATCCGCAAACCCCGCCATCGCAGCCTTTCCGGTATCTCCTGAAGTTGCCGCGAGAATTACGATCTCCTTGTCAGCCTGATTCTTCCTGGCCGATGTGGTCATAAGATGCGGCAGAATAGACAGGGCCATATCCTTAAAGGCGATGGTCGCCCCATGGAACAATTCCAGATAGTAGGTATCTTTAATCTTTACTAAGGGCGCAATCTCTTCCGTATCGAACTTGCTGTCATACGCCTTATTGATACAGTCTTTCAACTCTTCTTCTGTAAAGTCCGTCAGGAATAGTTTCATGACCTCATAAGCGGTCTGCTGATAGGTCATATCCTTAAGCTCATCCAAAGAAATATCCAGTTTTGGTATTTCTTCCGGAACGAACAGTCCTCCGTCCGGCGCAAGTCCCTTAAGAATTGCTTCAGAAGCCGTCACCTTTCTATCTGAATTTCTAGTACTTTTGTAATGTAGATTCATCTCTTTTCACCCTTCTTTTATACTTTAATTTGCTTTCCTGAACAGAATAAAAAGTACAGCGCTGATCGCCATCAATATCGGATAGAACAGATATGGCATGATATTAAACGGCGTCAGCCCTGTAAGACTGGCTGCCGACAGCAGCTGGGCGCCATATGGGATCAGCCCCTGCCCCACGGAAGTAAAAATATCCAGCAAAGACGCTGATCTTCTTGGAGATATTTCAAACTCATCGCTGATTTCCTTTGCGATAGGTCCTGCCATTACGATCGCAACCGTATTATTGGCCGTACACATATCAACCAGAAGCGACAATCCCGCAATGCCGACCTCGCCGCCGCGCTGCCCTTTGATGCTCTTCTTGATGAGATTCAGTATAAACTGTATTCCTCCAAATTCCTTAACCAGCGACACAATGCATGCCACCACGATCGAGATGACGGTGATATCATACATCCCCGTAACTCCCTCGCCCACAGAAGAGAACATCTCCCCGACCGCCAGGCTGCCTGTCGCGACTCCCACGATCAAGGATATCACCGTTCCTCCGATGAGCACCACGAATACATTGATTCCAATCAGCGCGCCAACCAGTACCAGAATATATGGCAGCACACGGAATATATTGTACGTCAGTTCTTCTGTCAGTTTAAAATTCGCATTCCTGGTAATCACCAGGAATATGATGATCGTGATAATAGCTGCCGGAAGCACGATAAAGAAGTTCTCCTTAAACTTATCCTTCATCTCGCATCCCTGCGTCTTTACCGCGGCAATCGTCGTATCCGATATCATAGACAGGTTATCGCCGAACATTGCCCCGCATACAACCGCTCCGATACAGATAGCTAGGGAGAACCCTGTCTTCTCGCTGATTCCTACCGCGATTGGGGCCAATGCCGCGATCGTCCCCATGCTTGTCCCCATTGATACGGAGATGAAGCAGCCAATCACAAACAATCCCACTACCGCCACTTTCGCCGGAAGTATGGAAAGGCCCAGATTAACCGTACTTTCCACGCCTCCTGCAGCCGTGACCGCGCCGGAAAAGGCTCCAGCGCTAAGGAAGATCAGACTCATGGTAATAATGTTCTCATCTCCCACGCCTCTTGATATAATGCTGATCTTTTCCTGAAAACTTAGGCCTCTGTTTTGGATAAATGCCACCAGAAGCGCAATCAAAAAGGCTACGATCGCAGGCATTGCATAAAAATCCCCCGTGATAATGCCTGAACCAAGGAATATTACAAGAAATACCCCTATGGGCAGGAGTGCTGCCCCATTTCCTCTCTCATTTCCCATACCTATGTACTCTCCTATCCTTTTTTCTTACTGTTGGTGTAATTCACCAGGCCGCCGGCCGCAATCAGCTTCTGCATGAATTCCGGAAATGGCTGTCCTTTATACTGCGCGTCCTTAGTCTTGTTATAGATGATTCCGCTGTCAAAATCCACTTCCACTTCGTCGCCGGCTTCAATCCCTGCTGCCGCCTCCGGGCACTCGATGATCGGCAAGCCTATATTAATGGCATTCCTGAAAAAGATGCGCGCGAATGTCTCGGCGATCACGCAGCTAACCCCTGCCTCTTTTAGGCAGAGGGGCGCATGTTCTCTGGATGAGCCGCAGCCAAAGTTCTTTCTCGCCACGATCATGTCTCCTGGCTGTACCTTCCCGGCAAACTCCGGATCAATATCAACCATAGCATGGGTGGCAAGTTCTTTTCCGTCAAAAGAATTCAGATATCTGGCTGGAATAATCACGTCAGTGTCTACATTGTCTCCATATTTAAATACTTTTCCTGATGCTTTCATTATCTGTCACCTACTTTCTCTGGATTCGCAATACATCCCGCGATCGCACTGGCCGCTGCTACTTCGGGGGATGCAAGATAGATCAGGGAATCTACATGCCCCATTCTTCCAACAAAGTTCCTGTTCGTTGTAGAGACGCACTTCTCTCCTGCTGCCAGGACGCCCATATGCCCGCCCATGCAAGGTCCGCAGCTTGGCGTATTGAACGCGCATCCTGCATCAATAAAGATGTCTACCAGCCCTTCTTTGATACACTGCTTATAGATCTTCTGAGTCGCAGGAATGACCATGACACGAACATCCGGATGTACCTTCTGCCCTTTCAGCACTGCCGCCGCTCTTCTCATATCTTCCATTCTTCCGTTGGTACAAGAGCCGATGACTACCTGGTCAATCTTAATCGGCTCCATTGCCTCTATTTCATCAATCGTCTTTGCATTGCCCGGAAGATGCGGGAATGCTACCGTAGGACGGACCTTCGCCAGATCTACTTCCACCACCGCGTCATAGTCGGCATCTGCATCTGCCTTGTAGATCTTGTATTCCTTATCGGAATGTTCCTTCATATATTCCTCGGCCTTTTCATCAACCAGGAAGATTCCATTCTTTGCGCCTGCCTCAATCGCCATATTTGCCATGGTAAATCGATCATCCATGGTAAGATTTGCAATGCCGTCTCCTACAAATTCCATTGATTTGTACAGTGCGCCGTCCACGCCAATCCTTCCTATAATATGGATGATGATATCCTTGCCGCTTACATAGGGCCCAGGCTTGCCTGTAAGCACGAACTTGATCGCGCTTGGCACCTTGAACCACAGTTCCCCGGTAGCCATTCCTGTCGCGATATCCGTCGTTCCGACTCCGGTAGAAAATGCTCCCAATGCTCCATATGTACAAGTGTGGGAGTCTGCGCCTATAATACATTCTCCTGCCACTGTAATTCCTTTTTCCGGCAGGATCGCATGTTCGATTCCCATCTGTCCCACTTCATAATAATGCGTCAGACCCTGTTCTTTCGCGAACTCGCGGATGGATTTGGAGTTCTCGGCGGATTTGATGTCCTTGTTCGGCGTAAAATGATCTGGTACCAGAACCACCTTATCCTTGTCGAACACTTTATCTGCCATCTGCCTGAATACAGGGACCGCCATAGGTCCTGTAATATCGTTTGCCATAACCACATCCAGCTTCGCCTCGATCAACTGTCCGGCTTCAACGCTGTCAAGTCCTGCATGGGCTGCAAGGATCTTCTGTGTCATTGTCATTCCCATAACTACTATGCCTCCTTATTTCACTTAGTCTTACAGGATATTCTAACACAGATAAATATGGCGGCGCAAGAAAGAATCAGCAAGAGGATAAGAACGCTTAGGTTTTCCTTATCTCCCGTCTTGACGGATGGGGTTTTTACGATAGAGGCTTCCGTCATTTGGGGCTGTTCTTTCGGTTCTATTTCCGGCTCCTTTTTGGGAACTTCCGGCTTTTCCTCTTCTGGCTTGTCAACGACCACGATTTCCTTGTCTTTCTTTTCTTCCGTGTTATCCGAGCGCACCACCACTTCATTCTCAATTTCTTTCCCTATCAACGCTTCATCCGTAATGGCTACCTGGTATTCTACAATATATCTTTCTCCGGATTCTATCCCTTGCAGGAATTCTCCAGCGTGTATGGTATAGGAATTACCCGAAACGGCAATGACTGCGTCAGATATGACGCTGTGATCCCCATCAAGCAGCGTAATAGAATGCTTCTGGAGCTTGACTCCTTCTGTCAGTATGGTGTCGGTTATGACTACATTTTTGGCCACCGCGTCCTTCACCTGCTGGGTGACATCTATCGAATACGTGATAATATCCCCCACTTGATACTTCTTCTTAGCCTTGTCTGCTTTCTTATCTACCACGATTTCCGGACGCGGAATCCATCTTACGTTCATCTGCACCGTCCCTGCCTCCACAGTTGCCAGATGGCCCGCGCCTACATCCTGGCTTCCGCTGCCTGTCTTTATCACCAGAGTACGCCAAGCCTGGTCAAGGGTTCCTTTCACCTGACCGCTTGACCAAGTCTTTCCATTGTCATATGTTACATCTGCAGCAAGATAGAAACGTTCTCCTCCATGGACAGCCGCACGGATGGTTTCCCTGACATTCCTGGACTCATTTACCAGTGTTATTCCTTCGGGCAGGGAAAAGACCAGCGAATTCGTTCCATCTCCATTGCAGGTGACAGATGATGTCCTCTGCCAGCCTTCTTCTTTGCTGAAATACGCCGTCAGTTCCGTATCCGACAGAGAGATGTCCGTGCTGGGAATCTGGGGCCATCCTTTGATTGCATCCGTAAATTGAATGACTGCGTTACGGATATCTTCATTTAGTCCAATAAATCCTGCGCTTTGCGGATTGCATCCGTCGTAAATGTAGGACAGTATGCAATGAGACAGGCAATATGCCCGGTCCGGCTGATCCCAGCCTCCATTCAGCGACGGCTTCATATAAGCGTCGTAACCCGGTCCCCCATAGACATAATACATAGCCTTTCCCAGCAATTGCGCCGGGTCTATCTCTTCAGACGGATAATTCCCATTCCCCGGCGATGCCATATCCGGCTCGAGACAATATGCCAGATTGCCGTTTACATAGTAATAATGGGTGGAGTATCCCATATATTGTACTGCTTCCCCTTGCACAAGCGATGCCTCGCCTGCGCATACTGTCATCTTGCTGCTTTTTCCTGCGATTCCAAGTATCAGGCACAACAATAAGGCCCCCAAAAGCAGGACTTTGCTACTTCTTTTTCCTTTCATAATTAACTCCTTTCACGTACGAAAAATAAACAAAAAGCTACGAACTTTCCGCTCCTCCTTTCCTTATTGTATTTTGCTCGTTTTGGAATACGGGAATGACTCTTCCCTGCGGGGATACCCCATTAATAGAAATCTTAGACGAGTGCAATTATCATATACATATTTGCGTCATTTGTCAATACGAAAAAAAGAAACCGGATTATTTCCGGTCTCTTTTCAGTCGAAGTTTCATCGCATCCAGCAGTTCCCTGTGGTTTCTGGATTCCATCTTTGGGAACGCCTTCATCAGACGGACGGAGACCTTGGTGCTGCGGCCTGCCAGTTCCGTATACTTTTTCTTCAATTCTTCTATACGAGCCTTCTGCTCTTCGGTGGCTGCTCCAATCCTTTCCCGAAGTTCAGACGCAGCCTCCAGCTTCTCCTTGAATTCGCTGGACGCTGCCGCCAGCATCTTTTTCTTTTCCTCCTGGAACTCCAGCGTATCCATAACGCTTTCGTATATATTCTCCCCTACCTTGTCGGATACCTCCCGAAGTTCGGCCGCAATCTTTTCCATAGCATCCAGTCTCTTGTTCAGTTTCAGTATGCCAGATGCGGTTACGTACAGATCCGCAAACAGAACTGCCGCCAATATCACCGCGATCACGATTCCAAGGGTTACCGGGATAAAAGAAAGCGCCTTGTATATCAGCGGATGAATCACTTTGACGATCGCCACGCAAGCGACACCCCAGATCAGTGAAAACAAAAGACAGACGTAGCCTCCGATATTCAACGGCTGGCTGGAATAATCCCACCATTTATGATGAAATATCTTGTCCATAAGGTATCCTGTCAGCCATTCAATGAAAGTTACCAATATGGTTGACGCAGCATACAGCAGGATCAGGCTTCCCTCCAAAGGAGCGAGAAATGAGACAACCACGCTGACACCCACTCCATATATCGGGCATATAGGACCGTTAAGAAATCCTCTGTTTACGAATTTTCCCTGCTTGACGGCTGCAAATGCCACCTCTGTGCACCATCCAAGAAACCCGTATGTAAAAAAGTATAGAATGAAATAGTATATTTCCATAAGCAAGACTCCATCTTTATTATTTTCTAAAATACAGTATACTTCACATTGCCATCAGCGTCAAATAGTGATATTATGTAAAAGGATAATAGAGAATAATTATCAATAACATTACGAAGGAGTACATGCTATGACGCTGAAACAAGGGAAAAACAACCACACTTACCGCGTTCGGTCTATCGATATAGAAACGCAGCTGGAACGGCGCCTGGAGGCCTTGGGCCTGACGGAAGGATCCCTGATCACCATATTGAATAATGATAAAAAAGGATCTCTTACCGCCAAATTCCGGGGCACCCGCTTCGCTTTCGGCAGGCGGATCGCTGATCATATTGAAGTGATGGAGGTGCAGGCATAATGGGCAATATCATTAATGTAGGGTTCATCGGCAATCCCAACTGCGGCAAGACTACTCTCTTTAATGCATTTACAGGAGCCAACTTAAAGGTTGCCAACTGGCCCGGCGTCACAGTTGAAAAAAAGGAAGGCAAGGCCATGTATAAAAGCCAGGAGTTCAAACTCATCGATCTCCCCGGCATCTACAGCCTGACCTCCTATACAATGGAAGAGACCGTCTCCCGCGAATGCATCATGAGCGATGAGGTGGACGTCATCGTGGATGTCATCGATGCCTCCTCGCTGGAACGCAACCTCTATCTGACCCTGCAGCTAATCGAACTGGGAAAGCCCGTCGTTCTGGCCCTTAATATGATGGATATTGTGGAAGAACGTGGAATGGAGATCGATCTTCACCGTCTCCCTGAGATGCTTGGAGTACCTGCCATTCCAGTCTCTGCCCGCAAGAAGACCGGACTATCCATCCTCATGCACGCAGTGGCGCACCACAAAGAATATGCAAAGCAAGGGCCCTTCATCCATCATCACAATGGCCGGCATTCTACCCATAAGCATAACCATCATGATGAGTATGCCATGGTCTATGAAGACTACATAGAAGACAAGATTGATATTATCATGAATGAACTTGAGAAAAATTATCCTGACATCCAGAATGCCCGCTGGCATGCCATCAAGCTTCTGGAAAAGGACAAGAATGTTGCGGCCCGCCATCCATTAGATCTTGGAGATGTCATTGACCGCAGTTATGAAAAGGACATTATCAATCAAAAATATGATTTTATAGAAGAGATTATAGGCGAGGTCCTGGTAAATAAATCTAAAAAAGAAGCGTCCACCGACAAGATTGATCATTATCTGACCCATCAATGGCTGGGGCTTCCCATATTCCTTGGCATCATGGCGCTGGTATTCTTTCTTACATTTACTATTGGGGACTGGCTAAAAGGTTTTTTCGAGATTGGGCTTGATCAAATCTCTTCCATGGCCTCCAGCGGCCTTGAAGCGCTTCATGTCAATGCCATGCTGCAGTCTCTTATTGTAGACGGAATTATTTCGGGCGTAGGCGGGATCCTGACATTTCTTCCCAATATATTTATCCTTTTCCTCGCCCTTGCTATTCTGGAAGACAGTGGATATATGGCCAGGGTCGCATTTGTCATGGATGATATCATGAGCAGGCTGGGGCTGTCCGGCCGTGCTTTTCTTCCGCTGCTTCTTGGATTTGGCTGTACTGTGCCCGCAGTAATGGCTTCCAGGGCGCTGGAACATAAGAGAGACCGCTTTAAAACGATCCTGGTAACGCCCTTTATGTCGTGCAGTGCAAGGCTTCCTATATACGTGCTGTTTTCCTCCATGTTCTTTGGGAAGTACGCCATGCTGGTATGCTATTCCATGTATCTGCTGGGAATCCTGATCGCCATCGGCACTGCCTATATTCTTTCAAAAATTGATGGCAGCAAGGCCGAGCACGCGTTGATGATCGAACTTCCGGAATACAAATCTCCCAACGCGCGTACAATAGCAATCTACGTATGGCAGAAAATTAAAGATTACCTTACCAAGGCCGGAACTGTAATCTTCATTGCCTCTGTCATCATGTGGGGCATTTTAAACTTTGGCCCGAATGGATATGTAACGGATATCTCCCAGAGTTTTGGCTCCCTTGTCGGAAAAGCAATCGTTCCTCTGTTCGCGCCTGCCGGACTTGGCTATTGGCAGATCATCGTGGCGCTGATCGCAGGAATTGCGGCAAAAGAGGTTGTGGTATCCAGCTGCAGCGTGCTATTCGGCATTCAGAACATCACTACCGCCCACGGCATGAATGCCATGGTGGCCACTTTAGGCTCCATAGGCTTCGGCGCTGCCAACGCCTATGCCTTGATGGTTTTCTGCCTGCTCTATGTTCCTTGCACTGCTACGATTGCTACCATACACAGAGAGTTAAAGAGCTGGAAATCCACATTCGGCATCATTCTTTTCCAACTGGCAGTCGCATGGATAATGAGTACGATCGTTTATCATATTGGGCTTTTATTCTAAATCAAGCCCTTCCAGGCTAACAAGATAAAAGCAAGAAGAACGGGTACGCCGCCTGCATGCTGGCTATGCCCGTTCTTCTTCTATCCTCTTGCATATCTTATTTCTGTAGATACTGTATCTCTATAGGGTCAATGGGATCTACCGGATTCTCGACTTGTCCCTTTAATTTTCTCTTGTGACGTTTTAGCAATTCTCCACCTTTGTTATAAAACCAGAACGAATATACCAGCAATTTATTCGCTTTCCCCATCTTGTCCTTGGTCGTCTTTCCGTAGAGGACGCCTCCTGCCTCTACCGGGGCTTTGCGGCGGATCAAAGAAATCAGTTCCGTCTCGCATGTGACATACTCTGGAATCTCTGTATATGCTTTCCCCACGCAATCCAGCTTATGGGCATCGCTTCCCCCAATTCCTGGCTTCTTATACTTGCGTGCCAGCTTCATGGCTCCTTCGTTTGATTCCTCGGACTCGCATGCATTAAATGCCTCAATAAAATCAAACCGCTTGATAACTTCCGGCGATTTATAAAACTTCTTTGTATTTGTAAAACTCAGATATTTTTCCCCGCATGGATGGGCCGGTCCAAGAATCCCTCCATGGCGGTGTACGAAATCTATCAGCACCGACACAGGCATGCCTCTTAATTCCAGCAGCCTCATCTTAACGCCTTCCGGCATGATGCAGATAATATGGCCCGCGTCACAGGTATCATACTCGATCCCTTTGAGCACCACAAAATCTTCGTGAGCCTTGCCCTTCATATTGTACTTCCAATGCCGATATCCTTTATAAGTATCATGGTCTGTAATCAGCATTCCGTCAAAGCCATTCTCTTTTAATTTCGTGATATATTCATCCAAGCTTACCTTGCTGTCAATAGAGCCTTCTTTTACATGACAATGCATATCTAATTTCATAAGTAAGCCTCCTTTATGCTATTCTTAGGATTATTATATCACATTTGGCTCAAAATACAACCAAGGCAGCCGCTCTTGGGTTATATTACCTTCATAGTATTGATAGAGTATCTCACCAGCGCCGCGCATAGAATCCATATGGCCATATAAAGAAATCCCGGTGCATCCGTCTCTGTGAAACTGTATAGGATCATCGCCAATACCTGAAGAATAATCCCCGCTATCATCAAAAAAATTCTTGTTTTTTTATACATAATAAAGCACCTCTCCTTCTATAGACTTTACTATATCAGGGGAGGTGTGTCATAAACAGGACTCCTTAAATGTCCTCTTCAATTATTTCGATATCATCATCGCTTTCTTCTTGCGCAGAAACTTCATCTTCCTCATCTTCTTCCAGGATCATCCTTGCTTTTTCAACTTCCGACTCCCTGGAAACCTCTTCTTTCACCTTTTTGGAATATACTTCTTCCTTCTTTCCAATTTTTCTGGAATGCATCATAAACTGAACAATAATCCCTGCTATTGCCAGAACGATGCTGATTCCATATCCTACCAGAATATTCTTCTCCATACCTATCAAAGATGCTGCCGCCATGCCAGCGCAAAGGCCTCCGGATATTCCGGTTACGACAACAACGATGGGCTCTATGTAAAGAACAGACAGCACCGCCAATACAACTGCAATCCCAAGACATATGATATACATTATCATAGATGATGGATGGATCACTGCCGCACACACGCCGAATCCATAGCACAATACCAGCAAAAATATACCAATCCTTCGCAAGAATATGGATAACAGCCCGATGATTACCGCGCCCGCCAGTACCGCAATCAAAAATGTGGTTCCTGTAAGCCCCATAGCTACAGCCGCGGCAACTCCCGCCGCTGCTCCCAGCACGAACCCCACGACCGCAGCCAGCAGCCTCATTAACTTCAACCCGAACAGGCAAATCAAAAGCCCTACCACTATCGTTACGATCAAGGCTGCCATACTTGGCCGATAGGTGCCTGCCAGAAATATGCTGCTGTTGTCTCCAACCTTGCCTATCAGTTCATTTCCCATGCTCATTACTTCATCCATATCTTCTGTCTCCTTTGTCCCTTGTCAATTATTTGTTAGAATCCATAATTCTCCCGGAAAGTCCTGCCACTCCCTTGCAATCCTCCCGAGCGATACCATTATAGCATCTTTTTTAGTTCCTGTAACCATCAAAATTGTTCCTGTGATAGCGTTCTATAATACAACAGTAAAGATGGGCATCAATTATATGAAATAAATGACACCCATCTTTACTTTGATTCTTCAATCATTCTTTTACCTCTTTCTTTTGGTAAAGTTTTTTACTGATTACTAATCAGTTTGGATAGTTTAATTTTTTGGTGGTCCGTACCTTCCTTTCTTAAACTATATCTTATTGAACTTTAAATACTGTTTTGCATTCTCCCTTCAATAAGTTGTGATCTGATAGATATGTATCATATCTTCAAATCTGTAATAATAAACTCACCTCCAACAAATGTTTTATCTGTTTTCTTATCTCGTTTATTATTTATGTCATTATACTATCATTAAATTCCATATTTGTCAATATGTTTTTATATTATTTTCTAATTTTCTGTTAATTTTCTCGTTAAAAATAGAGTACCTTTCAGCAAAAAGGTACTCCCGGTCATACATTTGCCTTAAAATGCAACCGCTCCTGTCTCTGTTCCATTGATAACATAGTACACGGCGCCCTCTTCCGGCTTTATGTATAGATCCATAGACTTGATATCTCCAACCTTCTTCCCGGTACTTGTCCAGGCTTTCTTTACGCTGGCTATGATATCTTTCTCTTCTACCTGTTTCCCATAATATTCAACAAAGGCATTTACCTTTATCTCTTTTTTCGCTGTTGTCTTCTTTGCAGCTGTCGTCTTTGCCGCTGCCTTCTTCGTCGCTGTTCTTCTGATTGTTGTTTTCTTTACAGGTGCTTTCTTTTCCGTTGCTTTCTCGGCTGCAGGAGTCTTAGCCGTCTCAGCCTTATCTGCTACCGGTGTTTTCTTTGGCTCTGTTTTTTCAGGCTCAGCCTGCTTGACTGTCGGTTTTGCTTCAGCAGCCTGCTTGACTGGCTCTTTTGCTGCCGCAGGTTTTACAGATTCCTCTTTGACTGCCGCCATATCAGCAGATGCAGTTGTCACCGCCGCAGTTTTGTTCACAGTTTCGGTTTTCTTGGTTGCTGATGTTACTTTTTTTGTGGCCATGATAATTCCTCCTCATTTCTCCTAAGCCTCATCACCTAGTCCTGAATATTATAGCACATTCTTCCGAAATTGCAATTCTTACCAAAAATTCCATGATATTGCCAGTATACCGACGATTCAAACCTGCATATTAATCAAATTTTGCCAATTTCCCTTCTAACTGCCCGCTACCCATGCAATTATCATACCGGCTGCCACTGCCACCAAGAACAGGACTCCAACAATCTTAAGGTTTTCCCTTTTATTCCGGTTCATCTTGAACAGCACCACAAGTCCAATGCCCGCCCCCGTACATAGTCCGGCGATCACTGAAGCAAAAGAAATCGCTCCGTTCAGATACAGCTGAGTTAGGATAACGGATGCCGCACAGTTAGGGATCAGGCCGATTATAGCCGCAATCACCGGCTGAAATATAGTATTCCCCAGTAGGAACTTAGATAACTGTTCAATCCCGAAGATTTCTATGCAAAGATTTAAAATTCCTGTAAATATAAAGAGGTAAATAAATATTCTTATTGTATGATGCCATGCAGGCTTCCATATTCCTGCATCCTCTTCGTCGCATCCACAGTCTTTGCAAAGATTCCCGCTTTCCTTGACTGTAGCAAGTTGATTCCGGAAGAAAATGTCTATGATATATCCTGCCGTAACCGCAATAATTACCTTTGCAGCAAGGAGAATTCCCACTTCCCGGATCCTTTCCGGGTTGCTCATAATAATCAAGATGGCCTCATCTGATGTAGCAATAAATACAGACAGAAGGGTTCCCACCGATATAATTCCGCCTGCATACAGATTCGCTGCCATAACCGAGAATCCGCATTGAGGAACGCATCCCGCGACTGCCCCAACAACCGGGCCTGCCCTCCCTACTTTTGCCAATGCCTTTGCAGTAAAGTCACTAGAGTAATGTTCCAACGCCTCTATCAAAATAAATGCCACAAATAAAAACGGAAGCATCTTCAGACAGTCAAAAGTGGTATCCACAATAGCATCCACTAACATTTTCATATATATCCTATCCTTTCTGTTCAATAAGCCTAATAGATTTATTTTAGATGCTTATCCAGTAATTATCAAGGACAATTTAAAAGAACACGCCTTCTAATGCTCACTAATAATCGACCAAAATTGACAGACAACTGAATATTTTTTTAATTTACACTTGACTTTTCCCCTTCATAGGGTAAAATAGTACCATAAAAGACGACGTTGTCACAGACGTTGTCTTTTTTTGTTTTTCTTTAGAAAATAGGAAAACAAGGAAAGGAGAGAGTAATGGAAAAAGTAAATGAAATCGTAGGTTTAATTGACACTTTTGTATGGGGCCCCGTCATGCTGGTACTTCTGGTTGGTACTGGAATCTTCCTGACCATCCGTCTGAGATTCCTTCCATGGAGGAATCTGGGGTATGCGCTCCACAGCGTTCTGAGCAAAGAGGCAAGAACCACAAAACGAGGCACCGGAGACGTATCTCCATTCTCCGCGCTAATGACCGCGCTTGCTGCCACTATTGGAACCGGCAACATCATTGGCGTAGCCACGGCAATGTTTGCAGGAGGCCCTGGAGCCCTGGTGTGGATGTGGATCTCAGCATGTTTCGGCCTAACTTCCAAGTTCAGCGAATGCATGCTGGCTATCAAATACCGCGAGACTAATGAAAAAGGCGAGATGTCCGGAGGCCCTATGTATACGATGAAGAATGCCTTTAAAAATAAGGCCTTTGGCCATTCCATGGGCTTCCTATTTGCATTATTTACCGTTCTGGCTTCCTTCGGCATCGGAAATATGACCCAGGCCAACTCCATATCTGGTTCTCTGACAGAAACCTTCGGCGTGCCCTCCTGGATTACAGGCATCGCATTAACCGTGCTTGCCTTAATCATCATTCTGGGCGGCATCACCAGCATATCCAAGGTATCTTCCGTAGTTGTCCCTATCATGGCTATCTTCTATGTCATCGCAGGCCTAATTGTTATATGCGGTAATATTACTAACGTGCCGCACGGCCTGTATCTGATCTTTGGCATGGCATTTCATCCCCAGGCTATCGGAGGAGGCGTACTCGGAACCATCACCGTATCAGTTATGAATTCTCTTCGTTATGGAGTCGCCCGAGGCGTATTCTCCAATGAAGCCGGCCTGGGTTCCGCTGCCATCACAGCTGCTGCCGCCACAACGGATGATCCGGTCCGGCAGGGATATATCAATATGACAGGAACTTTCTTTGACACGATTGTCGTATGTACTATTACCGGGCTTTCCATCGCCGCTTCCGGCGTACTGGGAACCACCAATGCTGCAGGCGAGCCTCTTCAGGGTATCCAGCTGACCATGGCTGCATTCGGCAGCGTCCTGGGACCTGTCGGCAGCTATCTGGTTGCCATCGGCATCATCCTATTCGCGTTTTCTACCATACTGGGCTGGGAATACCATGGGGAAAAAGCGTTTGAATACCTGTTCAAGAACCATAGATTTAACATCATCTACCGCGTCATCTTTTCTCTGGTTGTATACGTAGGCGCCACCCAGACCTTGGATCTGGTATGGAACATCTCAGATATCATGAACGCATTGATGGCAATCCCAAACCTGATATGCATACTGCTTCTTAGCAATGTTGTGGCATCCGAAGTCAAGCGCTTCCAGCCCACCATCGCCAAAGAAAAGGCAGAACGAAAAGCGGCCCGCGCCACAAATAGTGCTGATGCTGTAGGCATATAGCAGGTCACGCTCCCGCCGGTCAGCAATTACCGGTATATACATAGGCCAGGTTCCTCTGCGCAATCTCTGCCAGTTCATATACCTGGCCTATGTCTGTAGCGTTTCTGTCCTTCATCTTCCATTTTGGGAAAAATCTGGTCACGTGCAGCGCGATCTCTGGATCTACCGACGCTATCCATTCCGAAAGTTCCCGCATCTCTCTTGGAGAATCATTCTCCCCGGGCACGATCAGAGTCGTCAGTTCTACATGGCAGTTTTCTGCCGCTGTCCTGATAAATTCTTTTACTGCGCCCAGGCTGCCTCCCAGCATCTCATAATATTCGCGGGTAAATCCCTTCAGATCAATATTCATGGCATCGATATAGGGCAGGACCTGCCAGAGCGTCTCTATGGTTGCAGCGCCATTTGTCACAAGCACATTCTTCATCCCTGCCTCATGTACAAGGCATGACGCATCTCTTACATACTCATATCCGATCAGCGGCTCATTATAGGTAAAAGCCACGCCAATATTTCCTTTATTTCTAAGCGCCAATGCCTGTTTTAACAGTTCCTGCGGCATAACATCCACAATATGCACATCCCTCCCGTTACTGAAAGAAATCTCGTAGTTCTGGCAGAACGGACAATTCAGATTACAGCCATAGCTTCCCACCGACAGGATCTGGCTCCCTGGATAGAAACGCCGCAGAGGCTTCTTCTCAATAGGATCCAGAGCCATGGAAGTAATCTTCCCATAATTTTCAGACACGATCTTTCCATTTATATTCCTTCTGGCACGGCATCTTCCTGCCTGCCCCTCTTCCAATTCACAGTAATTATTACATACCTGGCAAACTTGCTTCATGTTTTAACCCCCAATCCTTCTACTTGTGCCTGACTACTTCAAAGCGCTCCAGCTTTACTTCCTCGTCTTCCCTGATTCCTGCTTTTTGTCTGGCTATCGCAATCTGCTCTTCTACCGTATCCACACCTTCCAGATTCGGCAGCAGAAGTCCCCTTCGAAAACCTTTGCTTACGATCACGCCATACCTTTTTACATCCAGGAATTTGGGAGAATCGATTTCTTCTGGCTCTTCCAATACATCCACGCTATACGTCAGATTGCCTAGTTCTTCTTCCATCACCGGAGGAAACCTGGGGTCATGGACTCCGGCGCTTATGGCGTTCTCGATGATCTCCCTGGCAATGCAGGTCTGGACGCCTTGTATCGTCCCGATGCATCCGCGAAGCCTTCCTCCCTCTTTCAGGGAAACGAAGGTTCCGGCCCTATTCTTAAGCATCTCTTCCGGGAGGCCTTCTGGCACCTCCATCGCTTCGCCTGTGCGGATATAGGTTTCCAGGGACTTTCTCGCAAGCGCCACATAAGGGTCTTTTGCCCGCCCACAGAAGCTGCAGACGCCGTACCCTACGCCAAACGGCCCTTCATAGGAGAGTTTTTCCGGCACGATATCCAATCCTTCCAGCGCGCCGGCCAATATCGCAAAAGACCGGTGACCGCATTCTCCCGCCCTTTCCAGGAAATCCTCGTCAAATTCCAGCAGTCGCTCAAATGTTCCGCTCCCCATAACCTCCATAATCTTTTGGTCATACTCCGGCCCTTCTTCACAAAATCCATAAGGTCCCTCCTTTCGCAATCTGTGGGACAAATCTCCGCTGGCAATCAGCACGGCACGCCGGCCGATCTTATCTACCGCCTGCCGGATATATCTTCCCAGCATAAAATGTACTTTTAAAGAAAGTCCTGATAAGCCGATACGAACCAGCATATAATTCTGCCATTCCTGGCTGACAAAGTACAGCGGCACCATCGTGCCATGATCAAGCCTGGGATCACGCTCTCCTTTGGTGCCTGCCGGAAAGCCTTCCAAGGAGGCAAGCCGCTCGATCTCTCTTGCCAGTTCCTGATCGTAGACAACTTCCCTTGAAACCTGTGGCGCCCCAAATCCCCCCCCCATATCTCCATATGCACGCACTCCCGGAGATATGTGAAAATAATCCCGGTACATGATGCTATGAGGCGAGATAAGGATCACCGTCTCTGGCTTTATCTGCGCAATCTCATCTGCAATTTTCTGGTATGCCCCGATGGTAGCGCCAATTCGTTTTTCTTCCCCACGTCCTACTTCTGGAATGATCAGCGGAGGATGCGGTACCATATAGCCTGCTTCTATTGCCATAATATCCACTCCTTTTCCCTTGCTTATGCTAATTTACAATTCATCCAAATGCAAGCAGGGGCGTAGTATTCATCCAAATACTACGCCCCTCGTACATCCTAAGACTACCAGCCTTTATACAGTTCTTCTAATATATCTACCGTCTTCTCCATGCCAAGCCGGCTTGCATTCAGCAGCATCTGATGCGCCTGCACGCTTCCCCAGTCAAGTCCTGTATGGGACTCATAATAGTACTTGCGCTCACGGTCAATCTTCTTGATCCGGTCCGCTGCCTTACGCTCCGACAGGTCATACCGCTGTGCAATCCTCTTAATCCGGTCTTCCTTATCTGCACAGATAAAGACATTGATTAAATTAGGATTATCTCTTAGCACGAAGTCCGCACAGCGCCCGACAATGACGCAAGATCCTCTCTCAGCCAGTTTGCGGATAATCTCGCACTGCAGTTCATACACTTGCTCGCTAAGCGGCTGTATATATTCCGTGGCATTGATATAAGTGGAGTACTCCATCGGCGCAATCACATAGCCTGCCAGGAAACTGTTCAGCGTCGTCTCATCCACGGCCTGCGCGGTCTCCTCCCGGATATCCAGTTTCTCGGCTACCATCCTCACCAGATTATTGTCATACAGCGGGATATCAAGCCGTGTAGCCAGCCGATTGCCAATCTCATGCCCACCGCTGCCAAATTGACGGCCGATCGTAACTATTTTATGCTCTGCCATACCGATCCCTCCCTTTCCAGAAGACTTTATAACAACGACTATTATCTATCTTTATTATACATCTCTTTCAAGGGGAAATGCCACTAAAAACGTAACTTTTTCTAATCCGTCAGTTCTTCGCAGCGTTCCGTCGGATATACGACTCCTTCCTTCATGACAAAAGCACAGTCAAGAAGCGCATATGGATCTGTCATCAAGTCTCTCTTCCATGCAGCGATATCCGCATATTTTCCCGGCTCAAGCGTGCCAATCTTATCTTCCAGCTGAAGGATCTCGGAATTCACCTGGGTCGCGGCATGCAGCGTCCTAAAGGTTCCCATCCCGCTTTCCATCCATGCCTTGAACTCGTATCCGCTCTCATAGTTCTGGTGGGTCGCAACCATATCTGTTCCATACCCAAGCTTGCACTTGCAGTTCTTAATTACTTCACGGCCTGCCTGAAGAGCATCCTTATAATATTCCAGCTTGATCCTGTATTCCTTCTGCTTGGTCTGTATCATCACAGGATCATAGTGCACGGCCTCCTCATACGGACAGAAGGTAGGAACTACATAGACATCATGATCAATTATCATCTGGGCCGTCTCTTCATCCATCAAAGAGCAGTGCTCCATGCCATCAATTCCGTACTTGATCAGTTTCTGCATATGATCCACGCTGTATACATGGGCAGTTACCGTCTTGCCCCATTCATGGGCGGTATTCATGATCGCCTGAAGTTCTTCATCATTTAACTGCTGCTGGGATGGGTTGTCATTCGGAGTAAAGAATCCGCCTGTAGCCATAATTTTGATGAAGTCCGCGCCATACTTAATCTCTTCCCGAACGGCATTGACAAAAAAGTCTTTTCCTGCTCCCAGCGTAAGCCGGATGTTCTGCAGCATATTGGACAGTTCCGGATTCCTTGAAAATCCTTGTGACAGGTCGCCGTGGCTTCCTGCTCCGCATAAGAACCTCGGTGCCGCTACAATTCTGGAACCTGTAATATATCCATTTTCGATCGCCCTCTTTACATCCAGGACCCCCAGTCCGTTGGATGTGATTCCGCCCGGATGCCTGACCGTCGTAAAACCTCTTGATAAGGTCTTCTGCGCAGTTCTTACGATTGCCAGCGTCTTAGCCTCTTCCGAGGTAGTGTAGACTTCTTCCCGAATGGTATGCCAGTCAATATAGTCCATATGCATATGGGCATCGATCATTCCCGGCGTGACCGTGGCATCCGAAAGGTCAATGACCTCTGCCGACTCTGGCTGCGGAATATCCGGCCCTACGGCTTCTATCAAATCGTTTTTTACCAAGATCTTATAGTTCTCTTTAAATTCTGCGTCGATTCCATTATATAATTTTCCACAAATAATATAGGTTAATTTATCCATATTCTTCTCCTTTTCAAAACATTTACTATGAATTAGCTTCTTCCTTCCCTTTGTTCTTTCCGCTCTTATAATCGACTACATATATGACCACAGATATTGCAATGGCTATCAGCATATAATACGCGCTGTTCATAGTCGTAAAGTAGCAGAAGAACAGGCAGATGGCCAAAGGCGCCAGGAAAAACAGGAACTGTTTCTTTCCTTTCAGGATTGTCTGTGCCACAAGGCCTCCAAACAGTGCGGGAACCACATAATCAAACGCCGGCTGGATCACAGGGGACTCCAGAACCGGGGCAAGCGGCGCCGCGATCACGACTCCCAGAGCCACGATAACCACGGTGGTGATAATGGACGCTCCACAGGCGATGATCGCCATCGTGTGACATTCATCCGTATTGGGCTTAATGCCAAGGGAATTGATGGTGCCAACGGTAGCCGGCATTCTCAGATTCGTTACATTCCCCGTAATATAGGACATATACAAAGCGCCTGGCCCCATTACTGACATATATCCGATGGTCTCCGCCGGCCAGTATGGCGCCATAAACAAGATGACAGCCACAAATCCGGGCCATAATGTCTTAAAGTCCGGCCATATGCCATATACCGCGCTTACTACGATCGGAAATGCGGTCATTCCTACAAACAGCAAAAGACTTGAAATAATTCCAAACTTATGTATCCAGCTTTGATATCCGTTTTGTTTCATATGATGCACTTCCTTTCTTAAAAGATGAAGCAGGCGGCAGCCATTGCAACCAGCATGCTGATGGTCATCAGGTAATCCGACAGCCACCTGGCTTTCGGCCGCTTATTATGGATGAATACCAAAATTGCCCCTACAGCGAAACTGATGCAGAAAACTACGCCTTTTGTGGACATAGCGCTGAATCCATAAGATACAGATACGTATGCCATAACGCCTGCCAGACATCCGCTTCCGATGGAAAGCACCAGCTTCATATCCACTTTCTCCGCTTTTTCATAAATCATGGATATCGGCTTGATTGCCAGGGATGACCATAATACGCAGGCGCTGCCTCCGATCGTCATGACCCAGGCGGCCGCAACCCATCCGACAACACTGTATCCGTTGACCTGCAAGGTCTCTCCCACGCACTCCAGAGCCGTCGATGCCGCGTATGTCTCATAATAGGCCGAGCCTATAATAGAAAGCCGCAGCCATGGAAGCGGCGTTCCCAGAAGCGGCATCAAAGACAGCAGCACCAGCAGCACAGGCAGCGTCGGCATGATGCTGATGGTAATTCCCGTTGTCAGCCCCTTCTTAATCTGTGCCGGCTGAAGCCCAAGTTCAAGCGCATGCTTCCATGCCCTCTTCATAAATACAAGACATTGGAATATAACTGCCAGCAGCAGCAGCCCCACCCATAAAAACATCCATACGGCATTACATATTTCCGTGTAAAGCATATCCCTACCTCCAATCACTAAGGTGAATCATTCGTTATTAGAAACCGCGGTCTGTTATAGTTATTATAATAACAATCTTCACTGTAATATGTCAACAAATTTATTATTCATTTCACTTATTTATTATTAATTTTTAGAAATATTCTTGTAACATTTTATAATTCACAGTCTTTTGTGTACTTGTATACAATCCTTTTGTTCTTATTTTGTACAGACCAAAGTCTTTAATTTGTCAAAAAAAGACTCCTTTCGGAGTCTCTTTCTATTTTCGACATAGTAATTTCGCCAGCCAGAAGTTCTCAGATCAGAAGGTTCGCCATCAGGACGATTACCGGAATGGCAATCAGCGTCCGTTCCAGAAATATGACAAAAAGCTTCCACAGATTCAGTGGTATCTCGCTCTTGATAATAATCGTCCCAACCTCCGTCAGATAAATGATCTGCACCAGGGACAGCACGCCAATGATAAACTTCGTTTTTACAGATGCTATGCCTGTGATCAAAAGGGCCGGAATGAACATATCCGCGAATCCCACCAGGGTGGCAGGCGCTACGGCAAATGCCTCTTCCACGCCAAACAGGCTCATATACATTCCCATCGGATAGGAAAGCCATTTGAATACAGGCGTGTAGGTGGCAATAATCAGGGCGATCGTTCCCCATGCCGCCACAATTGGAATCAGATCGAACAGCATGCCCATAACCACTTCAAATCCTCCGGACAGCACCGTCCTTAAGCTGAACTTTTCCGCGCGGGCGCAGCTCATCTCCACTGCATAGGCAAATACATTTTTTTCGTCCGGCACTTCTTCATTGAGCTGCTTTCCCGTCTTCTTGCGATAGGTATCTGGTATCCTGCTGATCGGAGGTATCCTGGCAATGATGATCGCAAGAACGACTCCAACCACGCAGATGCACAGATAAAAGGCCGGAAACAGATAGTCAATCCCGACTGTATTTGCAATCAGCAGGCAGAACGGGATAGATACGATCGAGAAGTTGGTCATAATGTACCCCGCCTCCCTCTTAGTATAAAATCCTTTCATATACTGTTCTCTGGTCAGTATGACCGCCGCGTTGGAGGCTCCGAACCAGGATGCCATCAGATCCACGGATGCCCGGCCCGGCACATGGAACAGCGGACGCACTACAGGCCTTAGCAGGACGCCGAGAAACTCCATAATTCCGCAATCAGTCAGAAATGGCAGGATGAAGCTAAAGGAGATTACGATACAGAACAGCGTGCCGCACAGATCAATAATGGACGTCCCTGTATCTGCGGAAATAATCATCTCAGGCCCAACTCCAAACACCACCATGCAGGCAATGACTGCCCCCACGATCTTAGAGGCCAGGTAAAAGGGCGTGGTTGAAAATGCCTTCTTCAGATAATGATTGTTCCGAATAACGTCCGGCTTGGCAATCATGTCCACGATACTTACCACTGCCGACAATACCAGAGTGCCCACTACGATATAGCTTAGGCTTTCGCCAAAGAGGCCTTTCAGGCCGGACTTCAGGAAATCCAGCAGCGTAGTGAAGGAATCCCCCTGCGGAATAGGCACCAGGAACATCAGAACGCCAAATCCTGAGCACAGGATGAATTTCAGCAGGTTTTTTGTATTAACTTTTCTAGTCTCCATTGTAATTTCCATCATTCTACTCCTTATATTCGCTCGACTTTCTGCATCGCTTCAAACACCATGTCTTCCGTTATCTCATAGGGAATGTGCTCCATATCCGGCCCCGCGACCGTCTCTTTGAGCACTGCCTCCAGATGCTCCCGCTTTACTTCTACGCCCATGTCCTTTAACGTAGATGGAATCCCAAGCCTTTCCATAAACCGCTTCAGTTCTATCATCTTTGCCTCGTCTCCATCGATCGCCAGCTGTACCAGGACGCCATAGGCAACCACGTCTCCATGAAGATACCTCTCTTCAAATCCCTCAAGCAGCACCAGTCCATAGTATACGGAATGGGCAACCGCACAGTTATAATCGTCGATCACCAGCAATGACACCAGCCCTGTGCTTACAATGTTCGCCAGTATGACCTGTTCCAGCGCATGCGTCGCAAGATTCTTTCTGCAGTCTGCCAATGCCTGCTCGCCATGTTCAAGAATCGGCCCATAGCAGAGATTGCTGATCTCCCGCCCCAACGCCGAACTGTGCGAGAGTTTATCTCCCCTGGCCGCAAAATGACATTCAAAATGCTTCCCTATCGTGTCCCCCATCCCGGCTCTTAAATAGGCAGCCGGTGATTCTGCGATGATCTGCGTATCAATAAAGCAATGTATGGCTGGACGCTCATAGAAGTAAAAACTGTCAAAATTGCCATCCTCCCTGTACACCACGGACAGTGCTGTCGTAGCAGCGCAGGTGGCTGCGGTAGTAGGAAACGTAAATACAGGAAGGCCGGCTTTTTCGGCTGCTCCTTTGGCTGTATCAAGCGCCTTTCCTCCGCCCATTCCAAAGATCATGTCTACGTCTAATTCCCTGGCATAATCCGCCCATTTTTCTATCCACGCATAGGTGCAGTCGTTTCCGTACTCAACCGTCTCTGCGATTGTCAAGACGGATTCCCTGATTGCGTCTTCAAGTTTTTCTTTCCCCGCCCCAAGGGCCTTGCTCCCTCCAATCAGCAGAATACGCGTTCCATAGATCTGGCATAGGTCAGCCACATTCTCATACGCATCCGCGCCAATGGTATAATTCGCAAAACATACTGTATATGAATTCATTCTCCGTCACCTCTTCTTTCCCGTCTTCCTCTGAAAGTTCTAAAACAGTTCCTGCAATTTCGCGAGCCTTTCCATCGCTTCATCGATGGTTTCCTTCTCTCTTGCAAAATGCAGGCGGATCAGATGATTGACTTCTTCCTTGAAGAAACTGGAGCCCGGTACGGCTGCCACGCCAATATTCTGAATCATCCACTCGCAGAATTCCAGATCTGTCCAACCCTGGAACTTCGGAAGGTCAAGAAATTTCTGAATATCTATAAGAACAAAATAAGTTCCCTGCGGGACATTGTGCTCTAGCCCGATTCTATCCAGGCCTGCCAGGAAATAATCCCTCTTTTCCGTATAGATCTTAAGAAGCTGCTGATAATAAGACTCTGGAAAATTAAGCCCGGCCACCGCCGCCTCCTGAAGCGGCGCAGCCGCTCCCACTGTCAGGAAGTCATGGACCTTTTTGGCCGCCTCGATCACTTCT
Organism: [Clostridium] scindens; assembly: GCF_019597925.1. NCBI lineage: Bacteria > Bacillati > Bacillota > Clostridia > Lachnospirales > Lachnospiraceae > Lachnoclostridium > [Clostridium] scindens. The sequence continues at coordinate 2,890,169 of NZ_CP080442.1, forward strand.
TCCGGGCCGATCAGATATCCCAGCCTCCATCCGGTTATGGAATATGTCTTCGACAGGGAGTTGCAGGTAATCGTGTGCTCATACATTCCCGGCAGCGCTGCCATGCACACATGCTTGTTGGGCGCATAAACCATATGTTCATAGACCTCGTCAGTCACTACGAAGGCATCATATTTTACGGCAAGGCTCCCAATCGCCATCAGTTCTTCTTCTGAGAACACCTTTCCGCAAGGATTGGACGGATTGCAGACAATAATTGCCTTCGCCCCCTGCAGGAATCCTTCTTCCACCAGCCGGATATCAAACTCATAGGTCGGCGGAACCAGTGGTATGTAGATAGGCTCGGCGCCTGAAAGTATTGCATCCGCTCCATAATTCTCATAGAATGGCGAAAAGACCATCACTTTGTCCCCCGGGTTGCAGATGGTCATCATGGCGCACATCATGGCTTCCGTGCCTCCACAGGTCACCACGATCTCCTTATCCGGATCAATCTTGCGCCCAATGGCCTTCTCCTGCTTCCGTGCCAGTGCCTCCCGGAAATTGTCTGCTCCATAGGTAACCGAATACTGATGTGGCCCGGCATAGGCTGCCTTTGCCAGCGCATCCATAATCTCCTTGGGCGGGTCAAAGTCCGGGAATCCCTGGGACAGGTTGATCGCCCCGTATTCATCACTGATCCTTGTCATTCTCCGAATTACAGAATCTGTAAAGTTTTCTACTCTTTTACTTAACTGTGGCATATCTATTACATCCTTTCCTAAACGGTTTGATTGACTTATTGACACAACGATTTTATAATAAGGTATACCGTAACGTTATAGTCAAGGAGATTTGTATATTTATGCAGAAATTTAATAATCCCTGTATAAAAACAGGGGATTTTGCCAGATTATGCAATACAAACAAAAGGACATTATTCCATTACGATGACATTGGCCTTCTCAAGCCAGCCTATACCGATGAAAAGGGCTACCGCTATTATAGTGAAAGTCAATGCGACGTATTCTTTACCATTACCTGCCTGCGGGAAATCGGAATGCCGCTTAAGGATATTAAAATGTATATTGATCACAGGAATCCCGACAAGCTGAAGGTACTGCTTGAGGAGCAGCATCAAAGGGTCTGCGCGGAATTAGAACATCTAAAAAGGATCGACCAGGTGATAAAGACCAAGATCTCATTGGTGGACTTAAGCCGGACCCCCAAAGTACAGACGCCTGCCAGCCCGGTATCCATTGAAGAGATGCCGGAAGAATATCTGGTGACCAGTCCCGGAATAGATGCTTCTGAACACGACATTGTATTCCAGGCGCTTTGCAGCCACATCCGCTATTGCAGCCATAACCAGCTGAATGCAGGCCACCCATATGGAGCCATGCAGCGAACCCAGGATCTGGCCCGGGACAAGTGGGATCAGTATGCATTCTTTTTCACGAAGGTCCCCTCCCCCGTCAAGGACCATCCCTGTCATGTCAAGCAGGCAGGCCGCTATGTCACCGCTTATCTGAAGGGCGATTACTATGATGCGGCGCATACGTATCAGGAGATGCTCGCATTTATGCGGGAAAACGCTCTTTCCTCCGGCGAATTTGCCTACAAAGAGGCAGTATTGGATGAAATCGCCGTCCAGGATGCGGGAGAATATATTACAAGAATCTCGATCCGCATAGACGAATCATAATGGAAAAGCCTGCAAAAGAAACGAAAGTGCCGGTTTCTGGCGCCTTCCATCCTTTTTGCAGGCTTATATTATCTTCTGATATCTTATTCCTAGTCTCTTGGCCTCATGAATTCAATGTACAGATCAAAGTTCCTGCTCCCAAAATACCCCAGGGAAAAGGAACCGTTCTGCACGCACCAATCCATAATGATGCCTCTTTCCAAAAGCAGTACATGATGTGCAAGTTCTTCTACCGAAATATCCTCCCGGATCTCATGCTTTTTCTGACCCTCGGCAATAATCTTCCTTACCAGCCTGTTATAAAACCGGTCAGGATTCAGGAAGCAGTCCTGCTTCTTCTTGGCCAGCTGGGACTGATATAATGCCGCCAGAAGTTCCGCAGATACATTCCCCTCAATGAAGTATGAAACATATTGGCTCAATTGCTCAAGCTGCACGATACTGTCCAGACTTCTGTCCATCGTCTCATAGAATTTCTCATATTCCCGGTCAAAAATGGCATACAGGGAATTCAGAAGTTCTTCCTTCGCCTTAAAATAATAATAAAATCCCCCTTTTGACGTATTGGCCTTCTTTACAATATCATTGACGGTGGTGTTTTCATATCCCTGTTTGTAAAATAGTTCCCAGGCTGCATCTATAATCTGCTTTCTTAAATCTTCTCTCTCTTCATGCTTTGCCATATACCCTCTTCCTACCTTCTCTGTTCTGTTGTCTGACAGCGCCCTTTGGCTAGTCAAACAACGGCGTTGAGAAATACCTCTCGGCAGTGTCTGCTAATATGGTCACAACCGTCTTTCCGGGCCCCAGCTTTTTCGCGAGGCGAAGGGCTGCTGCCACATTGGTTCCGCTGGAGATGCCGCACATAAGGCCTTCCTTTGCCGCCAGCTCCTTTGCCGTCTTCACTGCCTCCTCATCTGTGACAATCACGATATCATCATAGATCTTCTGGTTCAGTATGGCTGGTATAACTCCATCGCCGATTCCCATCTGCAGATGGGATCCCACCTCTTTGCCGGACAATATCGCGGCATTCTCAGGCTCGATGGCCCAGATCTCCATATCCGGATTTGCTGCCTTAAGGGCTTCGCCGATACCGGTGATGGTTCCGCCTGTTCCAATGCCGGAGCAGAAGCCATGGATCGGCTTTCCTGCCTGCTCCAGGATTTCCTTTGCCGTCTGTTCCCTGTGTGCTGCGCTGTTCGCTTCATTTTCAAACTGCTGTGGCACATATACGTTTGGATCTTCCTTTGCCATAGAAAGCGCCGTCTCCATGCACTTTGCAATGCAGTCGCCTATATTCCCCGCATCATGGATCAGGATGACCTGCGCGCCGTAATTCTTCACCAGCTTTCTTCTCTCCTCGCTGACAGAATCCGGCATAATGATCACCGTCTTATATCCCTTTACCGCGCCGATAAGAGCCAGGCCGATCCCCTGGTTTCCACTGGTCGGCTCTACGATAATCGTGTCCTTATGAATAAGCCCTTTCTTCTCGGCTGCTTCAATCATATTCATAGCTGTGCGCGTCTTGATGGATCCGCCTACATTCACCGCTTCGAACTTTACCAGAACTTCTGCCTCATCCGGCCCCGTCATCCTGTTCAGGCGGATGAGGGGAGTATTTCCCACTGCTTCTAATACATCATTGTATATCATTGTTCATGACCTTCCTTATGTTATTCTTATAATTAGACTATAGAACAAATTGGAAAATGTTTCAAGTATTATACAGATTCCCCAATTCGTTCCCCCATCTTTACGATCGTCTCATATCCCCTGGCCGTATTCAAAACCAGCTGCTCATTTGGATGCACCGCGTTTTCCTGAAACAGCAGTATCACCGTGGAGCCCCCGAATTCGAACCGTCCTTTCTCCTGGCCCCGCTTTACTTCACAGGCCTGATGATAGTTGGTGATGCGCCCTACCATCAGGGCGCCTACTTCCATCATAAGCACTGTCTTGAAATGCCGGCTTTTTAAAAGAGAATACTCCCTGGTATTCTCTTTGTAGATAGGAACCATATCATTGGCCACTGGATTAACAGTATGAAAGACCCCGGGGATACGAATGTTACGGGATTTTCTTCCTTCGTCAATATAGCAGTATCTGTGATAGTCGTCCACCGTAAGCCGGAACACGAAGGCCCATCCGCCATCATACCGTTCTGCAAGCCTCCTGGAACGGAGCAGGCTCTCAATCGTATAGGGCGTATCCTTAATCACAAATGCGCCTTCTCCTGACCTTCCGCTTTTGATAGGATAAACGCTTAACTTCCCGTCACAAGGGCTGGTCAGCGTCTCTTCATCTCCCTGAGGCATACGATACTGCGGCTTTAGCTTTCTGGTAAAGAAATCATTATAGGACGAGAATTCCTGCCTCAGGCAGCAGGAAAGATCAATCCCGTTTTTTCTCACAAATGGCCCGATCAGACATCGGGACCAGGATTGCTCCAGAAGCCAGCCCCCTAATCGGGATATCTCCGGACGTATCATGGCTTTCAGGAGAATTCTTCCCAGCCGGCTGGTATACAGATGCCGAAGCAGTCTGTCCTGGCCGGATTCTTCTATCGTCTCTTTTCCGTCTCTGTCAATATATTTCATCATTTCCTTCACGCTCCATACCTGTAATGCAAGCCTAGTGCACCCATCTTGTGAACCAGGGCCATCCTGCGTGAAAACTGATCCGGTAATTGGTAAAAATCAGCATGATCAGCACGGCAACGCCAACCACTGCTACCAAGACTGCCAAGGTGGCATTATTGGGCTTCTTCAGCTTGAAATCTACTACAAACAGGATGCCTACGATAATCAGCGCCAAAAACAGGCAAAGCCGGAATATGTAATCTGGCACGAAGAACTGTACCATAAATACCAGCGGAAGCACGATCGCCATGGATGTAATCGGCAGCCCGCGGTAGTATTTCTCCCCAGTCTCCGTCACCAGCGCATTCTTGGCTTCCATCACGTTAAAATATGCCAGCCTTACTACGGAATTAACGCAGTACAGGATGATCGCCGCAATTCCAATCGGTCCGCGCACTCCCAGCAGATAGCAGATCAGCGCCGGGAACGCGCCGAAGCAGACTACATCGCACAGCGAGTCGATCTGAATTCCAAAGGCCTTCTCATCCTCGGTCCTGTCTTTCTTAGTACGTGCGATCTTCCCGTCAAACATGTCGCACAGTCCCGAGATCGCAAGGCACAGGATTGCCGTCTTGAACCTGCCGTGAATTGCCTGCGTCATTCCGAATACGGAAGAGGCAAGGCTTATATACGTTAATACTACCGTGTAATTATAATATCCTATCATTCTTCTTCTCTCTTTTCTTCATTCTTTTCTCTTATTCCACAGCCGGATCCCGGCCAATCCTTAAATGGGCGAATAATGTCAGGCCTGCGCAGAGCAGCAGCTGAATATAGTATGCGATTCCTCTGCTGAGTACCATTCCCGGCAGCAGCAGCCCCGCTGTAAATACTCCCTTGAAAATAATCAGGAACAGGTTCTCGCTGATTCCCATCCCTCCCGGAAGCGGGAGCATATCTACCGATACGGATACTACTGCCTGCAGCATTACCACGTCGTACATATGGGCGCCATGGAGGCCGAAAGCCTTATATACGAACCAAGTAACAAAAAACAGGGCAAACCGCTGTAGAAATGTAATCGCCAGTACATTTATAATAACCTTTCCATGCGTTCTAAGATACACCGCCGTTGCATTATACTGATCCATGGATGCGGACAGCCTGCGCGTCCGTTCCGGCTTGTGCTTTAGAATTCTTAATCGCTCCAGCAGTTTCAGGCATTTCATCATGATCCATTTTGCCAGGGCCGGATGAAACGCCAGAACGGACATGGCAATGCAGCATCCTACGTTCAGGGCTACCCCAAGATAGAATACCGGAAGAATCCCCTCCAAGTAACGGTGAACAAATCCTCTCTGAAAGAACGCCACAAAAAGACCGATCACTACCAGTACTGACTTATATGTTATTGTAACAATCATCAGAACCAATGTCGATACTGGAATGGGAATTTTATTCTTTCGCATATAATAGATCTGCATTGGCTGGCCGCCGCTTGCCGATGGCGTGATGGCGCTGAAGAAGAACCCCACGCAGGAGTATAAAAAACAGGTCCATTTCTTCTCATGGATCTTCAGCGTGCGAAACATATACCAGATAATTATGGATTCCCCCCATATGAAGATGATGACTCCCAGGCCTCCTGGCAGGATGTACCAGGGGTTCACCTTAAGGATTGCCCGCATGACCGCTCTAAAATCTTCGCCTTTGAACACGCTGTATAGCGTCAGCGCGAATACCAGCAGAAGGAATGCGGTATTGGCAATCTTTTTCTTTTTGCTTGTCACGCTTCCCCTTCTTTCCTGCTTATTTTTCCCTGCCTGTCAAAGATTCCCCTGTACAGCCAGTCGAATACCCGCTTTGGGCCGCGGTAGGCCTGCGTATGGAATGCCAGCCAGTAAGTCAGTTCGGCTATCGCAATTCCTCCAAACGCATCTATGATATAATGCTGCTTCGTCAGCTGCGTAGAGACGCAGACCAGCAGCGCAAATATACAGGAAAAGCCCCGGTAGGCCTTAGGGATATTCGCCCGTCCCCGGATTCCGATATAGCAGAACCAGCTCACCAGGCAATGGATGGACGGAAATAGTCTTGTCGGCTCATCGATACTGTATATCATTCCAAGAAGCTTCACAAAAATATCGTCTCCCGCCAATACCGGACGCACATTCGTAGTCGGCAGCAGGATGAATATGATGCCGCTGACAATCCGCGATAGCATATCTGCCGTCACGAACCGGAAGCAGTGTTCTTCTCCCTGCCTTGCGATCAATATATAATTTATAATCCAGAATATATAACAGCCCAGATAAATGACAGTAAACCCTGGCACCAGCGGAATTGCCCTATCTATTGGAAGCGTCAGGTCATAGTGCTTCCAGTTTCCTGTCAAGGCTTCTGTTCCGAAATAAACCAGGCTGTTCACCGCCACGCAGGATAGCAGCGGAAAAACCGCGTATAGGGGCAGGAACTGCTGCTTCTTCCTTCTCTTGTCAACCATATCTTCTCTCTCCTTCTTGCCTGCCTACAGGATATTATAGCAGACTTTAAGCAAGAAGCGGCATATCTTTAACAATTCTTCATAATTTTCTTTCTAAAAAAATCCCCTGAAGGCAGCGTAACATGTATTTTGCCTTCAGGGAATTTCTATATACAGTCTGTCATATTATTTGTCACTAGGAACCAAAAAGCCCCGCTGTCTCAAGTCTTCTTCTATCATATCCAGCGTCTCCACGCTATCGGCGCTCACACGGTGGTAATGGTAATTCGAAGTAATATTCTTAAGAGGGCTTGACTTGCCGCTGCGGATATCTTCCATGAACTCTGCCACCTTCCTTCTGGAATTCACGCCAAGCACTGCCTCCATATGGCCATAGACCCGGTGGTTGATCATGACATTCTCCACGCATCCGCCCAGATCGACGATGGCGCACAGTTCTTCCTCCAGCTGCTCATCCGTATGCTGAACCTTGAAATCCCGGCTCACCGACTTTGGGGCATTCAGAATATACCCCCGGTTAGTAGATATAATATCATAGCCGGAAGCCCGGATCAGCGCGATATCCTGTACGATGACCTGGCGGCTCACCTCATATCTTAATGCCAGCTTCGTTCCCGATACCGGAGTCCTGCTTTCCTTTATCTGTTGGATAATATCCGCCCTTCTATCAGAACCCGTCATTCGTTCTGTCACCTCCTGAAATATTTCCGTCTTATTATACTACATGAAGGTTCTTAAGAGAAATATCCAATATTGGAGCAGAATGGGTCAATGCGCCGCTGGAAATATAATCAACCCCCAGGGATGTCAGGCGGCTGATATTCTCTTTCGTCACATTGCCTGAGCATTCCGTCTCGGCGCACCCGTCTATGATGCGGATTGCCTCTTCCATCTCTTCCTGGGACATATTATCCAGCATGATTATGTCCGCGCCGGCTTCCACCGCTTCCTTGACCATATTAAGATTCTCTACTTCCACCTCTATCTTCCTCACAAAAGGCGCATACTCCTTTGCCATCCGTACTGCCTTTCCTACGCCGCCTGCTGCTCCGATATGGTTGTCCTTGAGCAAGACGCCGTCTGACAGGTTGTAGCGGTGGTTATACCCGCCGCCTACGCGGACTGCATATTTTTCGAAGATCCTCATATTAGGAGTCGTCTTCCTGGTATCCAGAAGTTTCGTCCCGCTGCCTTCCAGCAGCGCTGCCACGGAATGGGTATAGGTGGCGATGCCGCTCATCCTCTGCAGATAGTTAAGTGCAACCCGTTCGCCGGACAGCAGGACACGGATGTCCCCCTTCACCTTTCCCATAAGCTGGCCTTTCTTTACTTCATCTCCATCCTTGCAGTAAAGTTCTACCCTGACCTTTGCATCCAGAAGTTCAAACACCCTGCCAAATACCTCCAGGCCTGCAATGATACCATCCTGCTTGCAGATCAGATCTACTTCTCCTTCTGCCGCTTCCTTCATTACGGCATTCGTCGTAACGTCCTCGCTTGAAATGTCTTCTCTTAGCGCCTCCCTGATCAGATGGTCTACCTGCAGGGTCATCGTGATACTGTTCATATGTCTTCCAATCTCCTTTTCTTCCTTCTTACGCCGTCTCTTGCGCCGCTTCTTCCTTCTCCATAGCATGTCCGATCTTTCTGGCTGCCCGCTTGGCAAATACCATGCTCTCTAAGAGAGAATTGCTTGCCAGGCGGTTGGCGCCGTGCACTCCGTTGCAGCTGGTCTCTCCCACCGCATACAGATTCTCCATGCTGGTTTGGCTGTCCAGATCTACCCAGATGCCCCCCATGAAGTAGTGCTGGGCCGGAACTACCGGTATGCATTCTTTTGTCACATCGTAGCCTTCTTCCAGACAGTGCTGGTATATATTCGGGAAATGCTTCAATATCTGCTCTCTGGGAATGTGCTCCATAGACAGCCATACATAATCGGTACCATCCTTTTCCATCTGTCTGTGGATTGCTTCAGTAACCACGTCCCTTGGGAGCAGTTCATTGACGAAGCGTTCTTTATCTTTATTATATAAAACGGCCCCTTCTCCTCTTACAGACTCGGATATCAGGAATCGCCTCCCTGGCTTGGTAGAATACAAGGTAGTGGGGTGGATCTGGACATAGTCCAGATGTTCCATCCGTATTCCATGCTTTCCTGCGATTTCAAGCGCATCCCCTGTCAAATGCGGAAAGTTCGTAGAATGCTTGTATCTTCCGCCAATCCCTCCGCTTGCCAGTATCGTATCCGCCGCATGGATGATCACTCTTCCTTTAGAATTCTCTGCTACAATGCCGCTGCATCGCCCATTCTCTTCTATGATGTCCGTCATCGTCGTATACTCGTAGATTGTAACGTTATTTAACTTTTTCACTTGCGCAAGCAGTTTGCCTGTAATCTCCTTGCCTGTGATATCTTCATGAAACAGTATGCGTGGCCTTGAGTGGGCGCCTTCTCTGGTGTAAGCGAATTCTCCGTCCTCTTTTTCGAATTCCACGCCATATCCCACCAGGTCCTTAATAATTTCCTGGGAACCGCGTATCATAATATCCACCGCTTCTTTGCGGTTCTCATAATGCCCTGCCTTCAGCGTATCCTCAAAATAACTGTCATAGTCATCCAAGCCCCGCATCACGCAGATTCCTCCCTGTGCCAGAAATGAATCGCTGCTTTCAAGGTCCGACTTCGTTATCATCACGATTTTCTTATCCGCCGGCAGGCTTAAAGCGCTAAACAGCCCGCCCACGCCGCTGCCGATGATAACTACATCTGTATTTAACTCCATTTTCCAATCCTCCCTGGATGAACCATCTTCTTCATAACCTGCCATCTATTTCGCCAGCTCCAGCATTCTTTCCAGCGGCTTTTTAGAGTTCTTGCGTAGTTCGTCGTCTACATGGATCTCATTGTCCCCATTCTCCAGAACCTGAAGGATCTTCTCCAGCGTGATTGTCTTCATATCTTCGCAGACTGGCTCCGTCTTCGTAAAATAGAACCTTTTTTCCGGGTTCTGCTTTTCCAGTTCATAGCGTACCCCATTTTCCGTGCAGATGATAAATTCTTTATTTTCACTCTTTCCTGCATATGCGATAATGCCGGAGGTGCTTCCTACATAATCCGATATCTTTCGGATCTCTTCCGGGCATTCAGGGTGTGTCAAGATCAATGCCTCCGGGTGCTGCCTCTTGGCTTCCTTTATCTCCGCGATCTGCATCTTCTCATGTACCGGACAGTATCCTTCATTATAGACGAAATTCTTCTCCGGCACTTGTTCCGCCACATGATGTGCCAGATTCCTGTCAGGGATAAAGAAAATATTCTTATTGGGCAGCGCTTTGACGATCTTCACCGCATTGGCAGAGGTCACGCATACGTCGGAATGCCGCTTCAGTTCCGCCGTTGAATTAATGTAGCACACCACTGCCAGATCCTCGTATGTATCCCGCATTTTGCTTATGATCTGGGCATCTGCCATATGCGCCATGGCACAATCCGCCGAGGCATCCGGCATAAGGACCGTCTTTCCTGGATTCAGGATCTTGGCGCTCTCGCCCATGAACGACACGCCGGCAAATACAATGGTCTGTTCTTTTAGGCCTACGGCCACCTTGCTCAGATAGAAGGAGTCCCCAATGTAGTCAGCAATCTCTTGCACCTCGGGCCTGACATAATAGTGGGCCAGAATGACCGCGTTCTTTTCCTCTTTTAACTTTTTAATCTTTTCCGTGATATCCATAGCATTTTTCTCCTTAACTTGAGTTCTCACTATTATACCACCGTTCTTTACATATGACAAGACAGATAAGTTTACACTCTTATACAAGTTCTGCATTTCCGCTCTACCAACTGCTTTACAAACTCAGTAGCAGGAGACCTCAGAATCTGTTCCGGCACGTCATACTGATGGATCTTTCCCTGATCCATAACCAGCACTTTTGTGCCAAGCTTCAGCGCCTCCGATATATCATGCGTCACAAAGAGTATTGTAATGTGAGTCTGTGCATAGATTCTCTGCAATTCATTCTGAAGCTGGCCCCGGGTAATCTCGTCCACTGCCCCAAAAGGCTCATCCATGAGAAGAATATCGGGGGAAGCAGCCAGGGCCCTTGCAATTCCAACTCTTTGCTGCTGGCCTCCAGATAATTCCGCCGGATACCGCTCCTTAAGTTCTTCTTCCAGGCCAACGATTTCCATCCATTTGCCCAGTGCTTCTCTGGTACGCTTTTTATCCTTCTTATTCAGAAGATTCGGCACATAGGATATATTCTGCTCCACGGTCATATGCGGGAACAGTACGCTTCCTTGTATCGCATATCCGATATTCCTCCGCAGTTCTATCATATCCTTATCCCGGATATTCTCTCCATTGATAAAAATATCCCCGGCATCCGCTTTCACGAGGCCATTGGCCATCTTAAGCACCGTCGTCTTCCCCGAGCCGGAAGAGCCGATAATCGTTACGAATTCGCCCTTCTCCACGGAAAAATCAAAATTCTCCAGAATCACCTGGCTGCCATACGCCTTTTTTATATTTTTAAACTCAATCGCCTTATTCATCTGCATCTCTCCTCACTTCAAAAGGCCTGCATCCTGCAAGAATTTCTCTGCTACTGCTCTTGGCTCTTTTCCTTCAGACTCCACTGCGTAATTCATCTGCGCCATATCCTGGTCTGAGATGGTTCCAGACAGTTTCTTCAGCACATCTTTCAATTCCGGATGCTTTTTAAGTACCTCGCTTCGAACTACATTGCCGCACAGATAGGAAGGATAGAAATGCTGGTCGTCTTCCAGCACGACGGCATCCGACACGCTCAGCTGCCCATCCGTAGTAAATATGACCATGACATCGATCTTCCCCTGGTTCAGCGCTTGATATTTGAGCCCGATATCCATATCCATGGTAGATTTAAACTCCAGCCCGTAGGCCTTGCACAGGGCATCATAGCCGTCTTCCCGCTCGAAGAAATCATATTCGGCCCCAAATACCAGCTGACTGGCTACGTCTTTTAAGTCCGAATAGGTCTTAAGATCATATTGCTCTGCAACTTCCCGCCGGACAGCCAGCCCGTAGGTATTGTTGAATCCATACATGCCATCCCACTGCATATCCAGTTTCTCTTTATATTCTTTCTGCATGTCTTTAAACAGATCCTCGTTATACAGTCCGTCTTTTTTCAGCACCATATTCCATCCGGTCCCTGTATATTCCGGATACAGATCGAACTCTCCTTTTTCCATCCCCGGCTGGATATTGGACGTGCCGCCTCCAACGCCTTGCGTAACCTCTACCTTCATATTCGTGTCCTGCTCAATCATTATATCCAGCATCTCGCCCAGGATGTACTGTTCTGTCATTGGCTTCGTGGCTATCTTAAGCGTGTCTTTCTCCCTGCCGGCAAATACCGACCCGACAATGATTCCCAGGCAGGCCAATAGGGCAATAGCCGCAAGAATATGATTCGTTCTTTTGGCTTTTGCCGTTCTTTTCTTCATCCGCTTCTCAATAAATCCAAGTATGAAATCCATAAGCAGGGCCAGCAGGGCAATCAGAAGACTTCCCACCATCGTCATTTCCACATTGTTGGTGGTAATCCCTCTATAGATGGCCACGCCAAGTCCTCCCGCTCCTATAAAAGAAGCGATGCCGGCGAGCGCGATCGTCATCGTTACCATATTACGGATTCCGGACATGATAACCGGCATGGCAAGAGGCAGCTTGATCTTAAACAGGATCTGCATTCTCGTGCTACCCATCCCCTTTGCGGCCTCCAGTATCGCCGCGTCCACGTTGGTGATTCCCGTATGCGTATTGCGCACCATAGGCAGCAGCGCGTATATGGTAAGCGCGATGACAGCCGTCATATTGCCTACCCCTGAGAACGGTATCAAGAAGCCCAGCATGGATATGGACGGAATCGTGTACAGGAAGTTAATGACCCCCATAGCAGGCTTTGCCGACTGCTGGTATTCGCTGATCAGGATTCCTACCAGTCCACCCAAAACGATCGCGATCAATATAGAAATCATCGAGATTTCAAGATGCTCCCAGAGCAGTTTTAAAAAGAATTCCTTTCGCTCCAAAAACAAGGCGCACATATCTCTTAACATTCTGTTCCTCCCATCTTGATGATAGCCCCAGTCGGGCATTCTTCGTAACACAGGCCGCAGTGGAGGCAGTGCTCCTGGCGAATCTTATAGGGCATCCCTTCCTCAATGCATTTCTGCGGGCAAGCCTGCAGGCATGCCCCGCAGCCTGTGCAGGCTTCTGTTATCCGATATCCCTTCTGTTCCTCCTTTGTGTCTTCCATGGCGAAGGTCTCACGGTAAATCGGCGTTCTCCCCAGGTCAAAGAATTCCACCTGGCCGCTGGCTATGCAGAATGCTTCCAGCACATACCGGCTGTCCTCCGGGTATACGGCTCGCATGGATGGATTCTCCTCAAAAATGCGGTCGATCCATTTCTTCTGATCCTCCAGCCTTCTAGCTCTCCCGTTTAGCCGGACCATCTGGTATTCCTGATTCATTCCTGTAATAGCAGTATATCCAGAAACCATCAATTGATGATAGAATTCCTTGCCCCTTGCCGTGCAAAAATAGAGTTTCTCATCCTCCACCAGCATAACATCGATGATACGCACCTGAGGCATCCCTCTATCATCAACCGTTGCGAATGCCACATCCTTTATATCTCTGAGTATCTGAAGACAATCTTTCAATTCCATAAATCATTCCTCCTTTGGCTTATAAACCCAGTATATCCTGCCCTGCAGGCAAGGGAAAGTACGCACTTTCAGGTGGGATAGTTTCCTTAAAGTAACTATCTCTTAAAGCCCTGTTCATCTTTTAATAGCAAAAGGCACGTAAGCATGACCGCTTACGTGCCTTAACCACATTCTAGCATATCTGTACTATTCTGCCAACCGCTTAAGTTCCTCATAGCAGATCGACTGATCGTCCGCCTTTCCCACTATGGTCACTGGCTGGCGTGGATTCTCATCTATAACCAGCCGCAGGCTTTGATTGGAGTAATGGCCTGCCGGATCTGTCAGGAACTTTCCGCCGATCAGAAGGGTCAGATCAACCTCCGCATAGCAGATGCCTTCCTCATCCCTGGGGACGGAGGACATCACATGGCCTGCCGGATCTACGATCATAGTCATCCCATATCCCGGATGCATGATCTCCCGCTGTTTTTCCGTAGTGCACAGCATATCCCGCATCTGTTCCGTGTAGATCTGGGATGCCACGACTGAATAAACCTGATTGATGATGGAATAGGCCTTTGCGCCCGTCTCCAGCGGATAATTCGAGAACAGGTGCTCTTCCTGCGGGAAGCAGGACGGCCACGCCTGTACATGAATCTGCTCATTCTTCTTCATCATTGCCATCATATTGGCCGGAACCATATGCTCCCAGCACTCCAGACCTCCCAGACGTCCAATCTCCGTGTCGAATACCGGCATCATGCTGGCATCACCCTCGCCCCAGATATAACGTTCTGCTCCGGACGGCTTTAACTTGCGGTGCTTGCCGATCAAGTCCCCGTTAGGATTGAACCATAGCTGGGTCAGATAAAGGGAGGCTCCATCTTTCTCTGTTACGGAAATGCAGACATAGACGCCATTTCTCTTCGCCGCTTCCGATAGGCTTTGAACTGCCGGCCCTGGAACGGTCACGGCGTTCTTATACAGCTTAATAAAGAACGGAATGCCTGCCGCCGGCTCATCAAACCAGATCCACCAAGGATAGCCGGGAATAAATGCTTCCGGAAATGCAACCAGCTTCGCGCCTTCGCTCCCCGCCTTATCAATCAGCGAACAGGCCTTCTCGACCGTCGCATCCCTGTCCAGATACTCTGGTGCAGCCTGAACGGCTGCTACTTTTACTACAGGATAAAAATCTTCCATATTTTCTACCTCCTAAACTATATCGTTTACAGTTACAATCCGAATTCCGGGAAAAGTATGTATGCATAGACCATAGCCAGCACGCAGTAGACAGCCGTCATAATCAGAAATGCCTTGATGGTCCGCTTAAATACCGCCCCTTCTGCATTTTTTAGTTCCAATGTGGCGTTGACCGCAATGATATTATTCGGACATATCATATTGCCAAGAGACCCTCCGGCGCTGCTGGCTGTCACCGCTACAAACTGGTTGATGCCAAGCGTGGATGCCGCCTCCAGGTGCAGCATGCAGAATAGTTTGTTGGAGCCCAGGCAGGAGCCTGTGATAAATGCTCCGATTGCTCCTATTATAACAGATACTGCCGGATAAAAGCCACCTGCCACGTCTGCCAGAAACCTGGCAATTCTGGATATCATTCCTGAACTGTTCATCAGGTTAGCCAATGCATACAGCGCACATAGCGTAATAATCGGCTTGATCAGCTTGAGAATCGCATTTTTCTCACATAAGATGAATTTGCTGCCGCACCCCATCGCGCATGAGCTAATCAGGACTACCAGATGAATTACCGCTCCAATCCATGTGGCATAGCCATATTTTGTCAAGGCTGACAGAGGAAAGCTGAATCTTACCGCCGGCAAGAGGATCAATAATAGTATGTAAGGCAGGAAAGCCTTGAAGTTTGTCAGGCTGGTCTCAAACGTTGCGTCAGACTCATTCACATAGGCTTCATTCTCCTTGACTCCTACCAGTTTTAAATAGGCCACGGATGCGGCCACCCCGACTACGCCGGTAATCAGATCCGCAAGTTCCGCTCCGATAAAATTCGTCACCAGCAGCATGGAAGCTCCCATGCATATGCTTACGGACGCCAGATATCCCCACATGCCTTTCAGGCTTTTTCTTCCATATAGAACCACCAGCAGCACCACCGGAACCAGCAGACAGCCTACTGCCAGGAATCTGCCTGTCATGGCAACGATAGACGCCAGGGATATCTGGTCTGTTATCGCGCTCATGCCTGCAATCGTGGGAACTCCGGCTCCTCCAAAGCAAGGCGGCACCCCATTGCTGATCAGGCAGGCCGCCGCTGCCACAAGCGGCTCAAATCCCAGCCCCAGGAGAAATGGCGCCAGTATGGCTGCTGGTGCCCCGTTTCCTGTGGCACCTTCAATAAAGACCCCCAGGCAGAAAGCTATCAGGACGATCTGCACGCGCCTGTCCTTGGTCAAAGAACTGACTGTCGTCTTGATCCGGTTCATGCCTGTGCTGACCTGCATCAGTTCCAGCAGCGCGAATGCTCCCCATACCAGGAATGCAACCTGCAAGGCTGATATGACCCCGCTTTTCGCGGTGGCGGCCATCGCCGGGATCTTGCCTGAAAAAGCAGTAACCGCAAGAATGAATGTGATTCCGGCGCCTATCAGCGCTACAATCCAGGCCGGCTTCTTAAGAAAAATAATGCCGATCAGTACAATTAAAATGGGAATCACTGCTAAAACAAGGGACATTATGTCCACCCCCTCTTTATTCTCCGGTCAATACTTAATAACCGGCCTGGGCTATCATCTCGCTTATCTTATCCGCAACCTTATTTAATTCTTCCTTTCTCTCCGGCGTAAGAGCCGGAATGATCACTTCCTTAACTCCTCCTTTACCCAGTTTCACCGGAAGCCCCATGGCACAGCTGTCATATCCCATCTGGTCGCACAGAGGCGTAGAGCATGGAATGATGAGATCGCCGTCCTTGGCAATGGACTCGATCATCATGGACATTGTCACGCCTGACGTATAGCCGGTCGTCGTACCTGTCTCAAGATCCGTCCAATGCCCGAACCAGTCCGCACACTCCTTTTCTGCCTGTGCCTGCTGCTCCTCGGTAAGTTTCAGGGGAACTTCTCCATATGTCATGGACTCATAGAGCCGGATCGCGCCTCCTCCATGCTCTCCGATACAGGCGGCCCCGATATTCGAATATTCTTTCCCGGTCGCCATCGCTACCGCCCACTTCAGCCGGATGGTATCATTGCCTGCCAGTCCCAGGAACTGTTTCTTATCCCAGCCCAGAAGCTTCTGGTAGATATATACGAACACGTCAACCGGATTGGCTGAAATAATGACTACCGTAGTGGGCTTGCAATATTTCTTCAACTGCTCGCATATGGGCCTGATAATCTCCACATTCATCTGCAGTTCCTGCGCTCTGTCCTTAATATCCTTGGAAAATGGCTTGGCCGCCGCGCTGAGAATAATGTCGCAATCCGAGAAAGCCGAATAATCCCTTGCCAGCGATACCTTCGTTCTTCCCACCGGAAGGAACGCCTGACTCATGTCCATAACGTTGGCTGCTGCAAAGTTCTCCTTTACATCCATCAATTTGATTTCATCCACACAATCTCTAAGTCCTACGCAAAAGGCTGTGGTTGCTCCCAGACGCCCTGCTCCTCCGATTACTCCAAGTTTCATATTGCATTCTCCTTTCCGGCACCCTGCTGCCTTTAAGCCTGTTGCCTATACCGCGGCCAGACGCTTAAGTAATTCATATCTTTCATCGACAGCCTTCTGTATGCTGCCTACATCTTCTCTGGAAAGATTCTTGAATTTGCCGATCCCTTTCACGAACTCTTCTACTGATATCGGCATTTTATTTGCCACGTTGATCTTATATGTTCCATCTTCCATCTCCCAAAGCGGAAATACATTGGCTTTCACCGCATTTCTGGCAACCTCGATGGCCTTGTCGGCCGGATATGCCCAGCCCGTAGGACATGGCGAGAATACATGGAGATAGGCAAATCCTTTTTTGCTGGCTTCCAAGCCTTTCTCCACCTTCATCACCAGATCAGCCATGTGGGATACGGAAGCCGTCGCACAGTAGGTCAGGCCATGCATGGAAAGGATGAGCGGCAGGTACTTCTGCTGCTGCTGTTTTCCATTGATAACCGTTCCGATCGGCGTGGTGGAAGTCCTGGACCCCTTCGTAGTAGTCGAACTTCTCTGATATCCGGTATTCATGTATCCCTCATTATCATAGCATACATACAGCATCTTCTCATTCCTTTCCGCTGATGCTGACAGGCTCTGGAATCCACAGTCCGCCGTAGCGCCATCTCCTGCCACTGCTACGATGTTAACGTCCGCCCTTCCCTTTCTTTCATAGATCTGGCTTAGCCCGGTGAGAAAAGACGCGGTATTGTCAAGTAGCGGAATATGCACCGGAATCTTTAATCCGTTGGCATAATTCCATCCTACCACTCCGGCTCCCGCCATGCAGCCCGGCGGAATCCCTACGATCGTATTCTCCCCCGCGATTTTTAATACCGTCCTTAAGACCAGTTCTCCTCCACATCCCTGACAGGCAGACATGCCCGGAGTCACCTGATCTTCTGCTTTATTTAAAACATCAATATAACTCATGTACCTTCCTCCTTGTATACTAGTCTGCCATATACCACTGGGTCTCTTTTTCTCCAGGATCATCTTTGGACGCCTCCAGGCTGCGGATCGTTCCAAGCAGCATATCAATGGAGATATCTGCTCCGCCCAGTCCGCCGATCACGCTAAAGTGGCAATAATCGTCCTTGGCATCCGCCAGTGCCGCTTTGGTTTCCATATGCATAGGTCCCTGGCTCCAACCAAAGCATACGCTTCTGTCAATCACGGCAAAGGCTTTCTTTCCTTTAAGCGCTTCTTTGATCCGCTTAGCCGGGAATGGCCTTGTAAAGCGCAGTTTGATAAGTCCGGCGCGAATTCCTTCCTCTCTTGCCTGATCTACCGCGTCCATCCCGGTGCCGGTCATTCCTCCAATCGTGATAATGACGACCTCCGCATCCTCCATCCTGTACTCGGAGATAGTTCCTCCATAATACCTGCCAAATGCATCTCCAAACTTCTGGTCAACCTCATCGATGATATCCAAGGCGTTCGCCATCGCATCTAGATGGGTCTTCCTATACTTCATCAGAATCGGCCCCGGCGTCAGCGGATCCAGTGCGAACGGATTGTTAGGATCCAGAACTGCATGGTCAAAAGACGGTGCAGGCAGAAAACGATTCACTTCTTCCTGAGTTGGAAGATTCACTCCCTCTGTCAGATGGGAACTATAGAATCCATCGTAGCAAATATTCACAGGCAATAACACCTCCGGATGTTCTGCAATCATATATCCCTGGATAATCATATCTGCAATTTCCTGGTTATTGTCGCAGAACATCTGAATCCACCCTGCATCTCTGACGCTCATTGCATCCTGCTGCCCGCTCCACACCGTCTCAGGGGACGTCATCTCCCTGGTAGCCAGTGCCATCACCATAGGAAGACGCAGGGTAGACATTCTGAAATAAGGCTCGTACATCAGAGCCAGCCCTTGGGCGGAAGTTGCGGTAAATACCCTTCCTCCTCCTGCCGCGGCTCCCTGGACAACGCTCATTGCCGAATGTTCGGATTCAACCTGTACAAGGCTGGCATCTATCTCCCCATTGTGCACAAGTTCCGCCAAATGCTCCACCACGGATGACTGCGGGGTGATTGGGTAAGCGGCAATGAGATCCAGCCGGCATAAAGCCGCAGCCTCTGCCGCAGAATAATTTCCAGTAAGCACTTTCACATTTCCCATTATCTAACTCCTCCTTCCGGTACCATCTCTATGGCATCCTTGATGCACTCATTTGCGCAGATGCCGCAGCCTTTGCAGTAGTCGTAATGAATCTCATACTTCCCTTCTTCATCCTTATGAATAGAATTCACCGGGCAATAGGAAAGGCAGATGCCGCACCTGATACATTTTTCCTGGTCAAGGACCGGACGCAATACCCGCCAGCTGGCGGTATCAAGAATATACATCCCATCGTTGCCAATCGGTGTAATATGTAAATGTTCTGTCATTCTGTTCCCTCCTTACGCTTCCACGCTCTTTACCTGATCATATGCCATCTGTGCCGCTTCCTTGTTGGCTGCCCCGAAGGAAGCCTCTATCTCCTGGAACAATATTTCCTTGTCCACAAGCCCTGTAACTTTGGCAAATGCTCCAAGCATAGCAGTATTGGGTATATTTCTTCCAAGTATCTTTTCCGAAATGCCCGTTGCATCCACCACAGCCACGCTTCCTGCCTGAGAAGGAATCTTCAGTTCCTCCAGCGGCTTTACCGTATTCATGATTATCGTTCCTCCCTCTTTCAAGCCTTCATAGGTGGCTGGAAGAACAACGAGGGAGTCATCCAGTATCATCAGAATATCCGGCTCATAGACCTGCATCTTCCTTCTAATTGGCTGTTGCGATATTCTTAGATATCCAAATACCGGCGAACCCTTTCTTTCTACTCCGAAGAACGGGATAAACTGGCCTTGCTTCTTCTCCTGTACGACTGCCTTCACCACAATCTGCGAAGCTTTGACTACTCCCTGGCCTCCCCGGCCGTGCAAACGGATTTCTTTCATATGACATTCTCTCCTTTTCCTGCATTTTACTTGCTTTTCACCTGATGTCCCACTTAAATGATCTTTCATTAGGCCGCCGCCATGTTTCTTCGCTTTTGTTTCTCTTTACAAAACATTGTTACCTATATCGAACTTTTTGTATTTTTATAGTACATCCAGTTTATAGTATTGTCAATTGAATTATATATGGCAAATTGCAAGAATTTTCAGTCACATTTTTAGCAATTACTAATAAACGCCGTTTTATTATACGAAACGACATTGACGTAATTTTTCTTTCCTGCTAAACTGTACCTATAATATTAAAGGGGGATTCCATATGAAAGAAGAAAACACCAGCGATTCCATTGCGAAAAATAATGACAAGTATATTCTTCACTCTGTAGAAAATGCGCTTTCCATCATGGATTTATTCTTCGCATACGAGGAACTAAGCCCGTCGGACGTGACTCGTTATCTGGGAATCAATCGAAGCACGGCTTTTCGTTTTCTCGTTACTTTAGAGAGATGCGGCTACATCTCCAAGGGCGAGAATGCAAAATACCGGCTCAGCGCCAAAGTATCCACCCTGGGACAGATCGCTCACAACCGCATGGAACTGATCAGCCTGATCCACCCTCACCTTTGCAGAATCTCGGAAGATACTGGAGAATCCTCTCATCTGGTCATTATGGATAATCCCACCCATGTTACCTTCATAGACAAATCCGTTGGGACTCTTTGGCTTAAAATGGACATTATGCTTGGCTATACTCAGTATGCGCACATTACGGCAACGGGAAAAGCCATACTTGCCTATGAATCAGATCAATTCATCAACCAGTATATCCGCTCTGCCAATTTCGACCGGCAGACGCCTAATTCTATCCGAAATGCCAAGGAACTGCTGAATATTCTCAGCCAGATAAAAGAACAAGGCTACTCCTGCGATAATGAGGAGGCTGAAGTGGGACTCACCTGCTATGCGGTTCCTATTCTAACTTTCTCCGGCCGCCCGGTAGCAGCAATCAGTTCCTCCGGCCCGACCACCAGAATGGCTGCCAATAAAGAAAAACATCTGCAGGCGCTTCATCTTGCCGCAGAACAGATTCAGAAAGGACTGCAGTAATGTAGCCCTTTTATTTTTTGCTTTTCTATTGACTGTCTTCTTTTTCTGTGCTATATTTTCCATAACAATTCACATATCAAAACGCCGTTTTCTATATTGAACTTTTTGGTATCATTTTAAATATAGGATAAGGAGGCGTTTATGAACTATCGTCTATTAATCATCAATATGGGCTCCACTTCCACAAAGGTAGGCGTCTATCTGGACGATTCTCCAGTCTGGACTCACACGATCACCCATCCCAGGGAAGATATCGCGCGCTATCTGCATTTCATGGATCAGTATGAGTACCGGCTGGGTGCTATTAAGACGCTTCTGGCCGAAAAAGGAGAACGCCTGGAAGACTTCCATGCTATCGTAAGCAGGGGAGGAACCATTCGTCCGGTCAGAGGCGGCACCTATGCGATTACATCCCAGATGCTTAAGGATTCCCAATGTGGCCTCTATGGCGACCACCCATGCAATATCGGCGGCCAGATTGCCTATGATCTTGCATCGAAATATCAGATTCCTGCCTTAACTGTGGATCCTCCCGTCTGCAATGAGATGCGGCCGGAAGCAACCTATTCCGGCCTTCCGGAGATCCAGAGGATTGCGTCCTTTCAGGCGCTGAATCACAGGGCAACCGCGCGCAGGTACTGTCGGGATCATCATATTGCGTATACGGATGTAAATCTGATTGTGGCCCACATGGGAGGCGGTATTACCGTAGCAGCCCACGAAAAAGGAAAAATCACTGATGTAAACAATGGGCTGGCCGGGGATGGCCCGTTTGCTCTTGAGCGAAGCGGAGACCTCCCGGTAGGCGAACTTATCAAACTGTGCTATAGTGGCAAATATACGCTGGATGAGATGCTGCGCCGCGTCAATGGCAGAGGCGGCATGGTGGCCTATCTCGGTACTGTGGATGGAAAGGAAGTACAGCGCCGGATCGATTCCGGCGATGATCTGGCCCGCTCTGTTACCGAAGCAATGGCCTACCAGGTAGTTAAAGAGATCGGAGGCATCGCTGCATCCATGTGCGGCGAAGTGGATGCCATCCTTCTCACAGCCGGACTGGCCTATTGGGAATACTTCGTGGGCCTGATTAAAAGCCGGGTATCCTTTCTTGCTCCAGTCCTTGCCTATCCCGGGGAGAATGAACTAGAATCTCTGGCCTTAGGAGCACTGCGCGTGCTTCGCAAAGAAGAGGAACTCCAGAATTACGATTCCCAGACAGCATAAGGAGGCAAACTATGTACCATAATTTTGAGGAACTGTTAAAAGATATAAAAAAGAAGACGATCCGAAAGACGATTGCCGTTGCTGCTGCTCATGACAGAGAAGTCCTTGCATCTGCGTCTGCTGCCAGAAAGGAAGGGATTGCCGACTTCATCCTGATTGGCCAGATCGCGCAAATCCGTACGATCCTGGTGGAGTTAGGTGAAGTGCCGGATGACTGGACCATTATCAATGAGCCCGATGATTCCAAAGCGGCCCAGCATGCCGTCCTTCTGGCCTCTGCCGGCAAGGCGGATGCCCTTATGAAGGGTCTTCTCCATACTTCCGCCTTCCTAAAGGCAATCTTCCACAAGGAATGCGGATTGGTTGCCCCAGGCTCTCTTGTTAGTCAGATTACAGTCACTGAGTTCCCAGCACAGAATCGGCTCGTGCTGCTGAGCGACTGTGCCATTAATGTCTCTCCTTCCTATAAAGAAAAGGTGCAGATCATACAAAATGCAGTCGCTCTGGCTTATAGGCTCGGAATCGAATGCCCTAACGTGGCCTGCATTGCGCCGGTAGAAGTCATAAATGAAAAAATGCAGGAAACCATTGATGCCGCTATGCTTAGCAAGGCCAGTGAACGAGGACAGATTAAAGGCTGCCGTATAGATGGCCCTCTGGCCATGGATAATGCCATCTCACCGGAGGCTGCCGCCAGCAAGAGAATTACCAGCCCAGTTGCCGGTAAGGCAGATATTCTGCTCATGCCGGACCTGTGTACCGGCAATGCCCTGGATAAGTCTCTGCGCTACTTTGCCGAACTCAATACCGGAAGCGCCGTGATCGGCGCTGGCGTCCCTATCGTCATGACGTCCCGGTCGGATTCTGCCAGGAATAAGCTTCATGCGATCGCGCTTAGCGTATTGTAGATGCGTCATTATATATTACAGTTATATATGATTCATTGTATTTAATTGGTACTTGGCCTAAAAATACACTTTTCTTTATATATGCTCCATTAAATAGACGCCTTGTTTCGGGGCGTCTATTTATTTTTCTTATCATTATATAAAAAACTATAATTTTACATTATGGTTTGATTGTGATATATTTTTTACGGAACTTAAAGGAACTCTTGATTCTGTAGGGGAGTCCCTTCTCTGACCCTCTATTCAGGAAAGGAAGTATCTTCATGTACGATATTATCATCATAGGTGCCGGTCCGGCCGGTATCAGTGCCGGAATCTATGCGGTAAGCCGCGGTAAAAAGACAGTGATTATTGAAAAAAATGCAGTAGGCGGAATCATCGGAAAGGTATCTACCGTTACCCACTACTCTGCTATCGTACCCGGCGAAACCGGGGCCACCTTTGCCAAGAGAATGGAACGACAGGCTTTGGAGGCAGGTGTAGAAATCATCTACGAAAACGTCGAGAAAGTAACTCTGGAAGGTGATATAAAGGCGGTAACCACATCCCGTAATCATTATGAAGCGCCCAAAATCATCCTCGCAAACGGAACCACCCCCAGAACACTTGGCATTCCAGGGGAGGCTGAACTCTCCGGGAAAGGCATCGGCCTTAATGCTGCAAAAGATGGCCCATCCTATAAAGGCAAAAATATATATGTAGTAGGCGGCGCAGACGGCGCGGTTAAGGAAGCATTGTATCTATCTCAGTTTGCAAAAGAACTTACAATCATTCATTTTGAGGATACGTTAGGATGTGTTCCTGAATTCTTAAATAAAGTTCGCCAGACAGATAATATCAAGGTCTGTCTTGCTTCCAGGCTAAACAAAGTATACGGAAAAAACCATGTAGAAAAATTGGAGATACTTAATGAGAAAAATGGGACGATTAATGTTATCGAAGATGATGGCTGTGGCATCTTCGTATATGCAGGAGCTGATCCCAATACCGAATTATATACGGAACTTAAGTTAGACAACGGATATATTCCGGTGAATGAAAAAATGGAAACCTCCATTCCCGGCGTATATGCTGCTGGCGATATCCGCGTCAAGCAGGTACGCCAGGCTGCAACAGCCGTGGCAGATGGCGCTGTGGCTGCAATTAATGCTGCGATGTAGGTGCTTGGCTTGGTATTGTAATCAGGGCGGCGGAGAAAAATCTCCGCCGCCCTGAACTATGGGCATTTGCTCTATATATGCAAAACTGATAAATCTTTTCGCATTTCTGCGTAAAATCACTTTTATTCCCCTTTAAATGTATCATTATGAATTAAACATGTTAGTTAATTTTTAATAACTTCGTAGTATGGTTTGTTTAAAATAGGCCTTGCTTTTTGTTGTGGTAAACAATCAAACTATTATGCCCATTAAGAGGTATCTATATTCTGATTCTCACAAGTGGATCAACCTTGTACAGGGGCGCCTATATCTACTATGGTAATAATCCAATTTGCGTTCCCATGTGGGGATCGACGCATTTGACTTTGTAGCATTGCTGGCTATGCTTTAATTTCAATTCACGTTCCCACATGGGGAACGACGTAGTACAGAATCTCATCAATGCCCTGGACACATGATTTCAATCCTCGTTCCCGCAAGGGGAACGACGCAGACGTTGTTGAAACGAAAACGGGTGTAGGAATATTTCAATCCACGTTCCCAATGCAGGGAACGACGACCCTGCACTGGTACCAATGCCTCGTCCTGTCAATTTCAATCCTCGTTCCCTGCATTGGGAACGACGAATACTATTGTGATGTTATGGACGAGAAAGACATTTCAATCCACGTTCCCTATACAGGGAACGACATTACAACAGTCGTACCAGTAGAATTACAGGATATTTCAATCCACGTTCCCTATACAGGGAACGACCTGTGTCAAGCATAGGAAAAACACTCTTTCTGACATTTCAATCCACGTTCCCTATACAGGGAACGACGGAAGGCTATATCAATTCTGGGCCGGTACAGGAAATTTCAATCCACGTTCCCTATACAGGGAACGACGTTAACGGTTTTACTCAAAAACAACTTGCAGATATTTCAATCCACGTTCCCTATACAGGGAACGACGAATCCGGTTGCTATTTAATCAGACAGGGAGATGGTATTTCAATCCACGTTCCCTATACAGGGAACGACAGCAAACATATCCAAATATCAATATTAAACAACATTATTTTCGTAACATATTACGGTTTTCTTTTAATATCTTTTCCTCTTTAATCTATATTGTAATACAATACTCAATTTTTGTGCAACTTTTTTGGTGCGAATCTCCTGGGATTTTTATGTATACTCCATATTCGCACTACCAAATTGCTGTCTAACTTTCAATCTTCTCTACTACTTTTTATTTTTCCAAGACGTTGATAAGCCTTTCTAATATCTAAGGCTTCAAGAATGGCTTCGATTGCGAATTTTCTTAAGTGCATTACGTTGCTGACTGCTATCCTTGTTGAACTTTATTAAAATATATTTTCCTCAATATCGAAAAGACGCAGAGGCGTACTGCCCCTGCGTCAAAATATCTTGTGATTTAATTATGCATTCTTTTCTGCGATTGCAGCCTGTGCTGCAGCCAGTCTTGCGATCGGCACGCGGAATGGTGAGCAAGATACATAGTTAAGGCCTAACTTGTTGCAGAATTCTACAGAAGATGGGTCTCCACCATGCTCGCCACAGATACCAACATGAAGTTTCTCATTTGCTGGTCTTCCCTTAGCGATAGCCATTTCCATCAATGAGCCTACGCCTGTCTGGTCAAGTTTAGCAAATGGATCGTTCTCGAAGATCTTAGCATCATAGTAAGCATCTAAGAACTTGCCAGCATCATCACGAGAGAAGCCAAATGTCATCTGTGTCAAGTCATTTGTACCGAAGCAGAAGAAGTCAGCCTCTTTTGCGATATCATCTGCTGTCAGACATGCTCTAGGAATCTCGATCATGGTACCAACTTCGTACTTAAGGTCGCTTCCTGCTGCTGCAATTTCAGCGTCTGCTGTCTCAACAACGATCTTCTTAACAAATTTGAACTCTTTGATATCTCCAACCAATGGAATCATGATCTCTGGGCAAACCTTCCAGTCAGCGTGTGCTTTCTGTACATTGATTGCAGCACGGATAACTGCTTTTGTCTGCATCTTAGCAATCTCTGGATAAGTAACTGCAAGACGGCATCCACGGTGTCCCATCATTGGGTTGAATTCGTGAAGAGAATCAATGATTGTCTTAATCTGCTCAACAGTCTTGCCCTGAGCATCTGCAAGTTTCTTGATGTCTTCTTCTTCTGTTGGAACGAACTCATGAAGCGGCGGGTCTAAGAAACGGATAGTAACCGGATTTCCTTCCAGCGCTTCAAACAGTCCTTCAAAGTCTCCCTGCTGTACTGGGAGGATCTTCTCAAGCGCTGCTTCTCTTTCTTCTACTGTATCAGAACAGATCATCTCACGGAATGCATCGATTCTGTCGCCTTCAAAGAACATATGCTCTGTACGGCAAAGTCCGATACCTTCTGCTCCAAGTTCGCGTGCCTTCTTAGCATCTGCAGGAGTATCTGCATTTGTACGAACCTTCATTGTTCTATATTTGTCAGCCCATCCCATAATTCTTCCGAACTCTCCTGCGATTGTAGCATCAACAGTAGGAATCAGGCCATCATAGATGTTTCCTGTAGATCCATCAAGGGAAAGAGCATCTCCTTCATGGTATTCTTTTCCGCCAAGGGTGAATTTCTTGTTTTCTTCATCCATAGCGATATCGCCACAGCCAGATACACAGCATGTACCCATTCCACGAGCAACAACGGCAGCGTGTGATGTCATACCGCCACGAACTGTCAGGATTCCCTGTGCAGCTTTCATACCTTCAATATCTTCCGGTGAAGTCTCAAGACGTACAAGTACGACTTTCTCGCCTCTTGCAGCCCATTCTTTTGCATCATCTGCAGTAAATACGATCTTACCGCAAGCTGCTCCTGGAGAAGCGCCAAGTGCCTTTCCAACCGGCACTGCCTTCTTAAGTTCGGCAGTATCGAACTGAGGATGAAGTAATGTATCTAAGTTTCTAGGATCGATCATTGCAACGGCTTTTTCTTCTGTAATCATGCCCTCATCAACTAAATCGCAGGCAATCTTCAGAGCAGCCTGGGCTGTTCTCTTACCGTTACGTGTCTGCAGCATGTAGAGTTTCTTATCTTCGATTGTAAACTCCATATCCTGCATATCTCTGTAATGGTCTTCCAGTTTGTGGCAGATCTCTACGAACTGGTTGTACACTTCTGGCATAACTTCTTTAAGCTGATCAATCTTCTGAGGAGTGCGGACACCTGCTACAACGTCCTCGCCCTGAGCGTTCATAAGGAACTCGCCCATAAGCTTCTTCTCGCCAGTAGCTGGGTCACGAGTAAATGCAACACCTGTACCTGATGTATCGCCCATGTTACCAAATGCCATCATCTGTACGTTAACAGCTGTACCCCAGGAATATGGGATATCATTGTCACGACGGTATACGTTAGCTCTTGGGTTGTCCCATGAACGGAATACGGCTTTGATAGCTCCCATAAGCTGTTCCTTTGGATCAGTCGGGAATTCTTCGCCAATCTTTTCTTTGTATTCAGCCTTGAACTGCTCAGCAAGCACTTTCAGGTCTTCTGCTGTAAGGTCAACGTCCTGTGTAACGCCCTTTTCTGCTTTCATCTTATCGATCAGTTCTTCAAAGTATTTCTTTCCTACTTCCATAACTACATCAGAATACATCTGGATGAATCTTCTGTAGCAGTCCCAAGCCCAACGTGGGTTGCCGGACTTAGCAGCCAATACTTCAACAACTTCTTCATTTAATCCAAGGTTCAGGATTGTGTCCATCATACCCGGCATTGATGCCCTTGCTCCTGAACGAACAGATACAAGAAGCGGGTTTTCTTTATCTCCGAATTTCTTACCTGTAATTTCTTCCATCTTTGTGATGGATTCCATGATCTGTGCCATGATTTCGTCGTTAATTTTTCTTCCATCCTCATAGTACTGAGTACAAGCCTCTGTGGTAATTGTGAAGCCCTGTGGTACTGGAAGACCTAAATTTGTCATTTCAGCAAGGTTGGCACCTTTTCCACCCAGAAGGTTTCTCATGGTCGCGTTACCTTCTGTAAACATATAAACCCATTTTGCCATTTGTCATGACCTCCTAAACTAATTTTACTTTCTAAGTCGCACATAATATTGTACTGGTTTTGACAGGGTTCGTCAAGGGGTTTTGCTTAATCTTCCGGCACTTTGGCATACATTTCTCACATGCCACCCTCCCGTTCCTGACGCGTCTCATCCAGGTAAATTACTTTTCCTCCATTTTGCCTGGACTCTTCCGCCGCAAGCGCAATGACATGGCTTTCTACGGAACGCGCAACAGAGGTTATGGTGTCATCTGCTTCCCCCTCTCCAGTAATCAAGTCAAGGAATGCTTCTACCATCCTTCTTTCGCCTCCGCCATGCCCTGAAAAGTCTTCCGCGAGTTTGGATACATCAATTATCTCTTCTTTCTTGCCAAATCTTGAAAGCGTAATCATGTTTGCCCCCATGTCCGCGATAATCTGCCCTCTGGTTCCCATAAACTTGGTATAGCGGGAAACATCCGGCGTAAATCCGCTCATAGCAAGGCTCATACTTGCTCCATCCGTCATCTCCATATTGACAATCTGATGGTCAACTACATTATTGTCACAATCGTAGACACATCTGCCATACGGCCCTTCCTCTATAGCCTTTCTAATGCTGGCCTCATCTGGGCGAGAGGACAGTACTTCCGCCGGCCACCCTACATTTCCGGCCAGCACTCCTGTATCTTCATTGATTAAATAGATCTTCTCCGCATCAAAGATACAATCTTTTTTTGCTTTGCAGCCTTTCGTACATCGGCTTGCCGCCCCTGCGGGCGCATTTTCTTTCTTGAAATGATATGTATTTCCAAATGAAGATACGGATCTGCAAGTCTTGCCAGTAAGCCAAAGGTATAGATCCATATCGTGGCAGCATTTCTGCAGAATCATCGGGCTGGTAACATCAGAATTTGCCCAGTTGCCTCGCACAAAACTGTGGGCCTGATGCCAATATCCTACATTCATTATCCCCATGACGCTGACTACATCACCAATAGTTCCAGAATCGATGATTCTTTTTATTTCCTGATAAAATGGCGTATATCTTAAAACATGGCATACTACGACGTTCCTTCCATATTTTTCTGCTGCCTCCGCCACCATCCGACACTCCTTAAGGTTCGGCGATATCGGCTTTTCCAGAAGGATGTCATATCCTTTTTCCATTGCCTTTATTGCCTGCGTCGCATGCTGGCGATCCTGGGTTGTTATAAAGGCCGCATCTGCCAATTTATCCTGCTCCAGCATTTCTTCCGCACTGCTAAAACATTTTTCCAAAGGAATATGGTACCGCCCAGCCACCTCTTCTATCCTTTCAGGAATAGGGTCGGCTATCGCCACGATCTTCATGCGCTCAGGAAACATTTCCGCAAAAGGAGCATATACGTCCCTTCCGCGATTTCCTAATCCTGCAATCGCTACGGTTACTTGTCTACTCATTTCTTCTTCCTCCTCTATCTGGAATCCTGCTATTTTTAACACTTTATTACAGTCACGAAAAGGAAGCGGCTGTCTCTGTCACTTCCTTTTTTGCTATCTTCCAATATTCTATTTAATTGCCAGAAAAGCCTTGTATCCTTTATAGGCTTCATAGACATCCGCCTTGCTGGTCACTTCCCAGGGCGCATGCATGCACAGCACTGCAACGCCGCTATCAATGACCTCCATGCCATAATTGGCCATAATATAGGCAATGGTGCCTCCTCCGCCAATATCCACCTTGCCCAGTTCAGCAAATTGATATGCAACTTCTTCGGCATCCATGGCATTGCGGATCACGGCTAAATATTCAGCATTGGCATCATTAGACCCACTCTTTCCCCGGCTCCCTGTAAATTTATTAAATACCAGTCCTTTGGAGAAAAATGCAGAACTGCGTTTCTCAAAAGCCTCTGCAAACATTGGATCATAAGCAGCACTCACGTCAGAAGAAAGCATTTTGGAGTTCTGGAGGGCTCTTCTTACTTTCAGTTCGGACTCGCTTCCGCTTAATGCCACAAGTTCTGCAATTACATTTTCAAAAAATCTGGAATGCATGCCTGTCGCGCCAACACTTCCAATCTCCTCTTTATCTACCAGAATGCAGCAAGCGGTGCGGTCAACCTTTTCTACATCCAGCATGGCAAATAGAGAGGTAAATGCGCACACGCGGTCATCCTGCCCATAGGCCATAATCATGCTGCGGTCAAGTCCGCAATCTCTTGCGCGTCCTGCAGGCACAATCTCCAATTCAGCGGAAACGAAGTCTTCCTCTTCCATATTATAATATTCTTGAAGAAGTTTCATAATGTTGGCTTTGACCGCCTCTTTTTCTTCCTTGTCCAGATCGTCATTCTGTTCGATAGGACGGCTGCCAAAGAGCAGATCAAGTTTCTCGCCTTCTATCACGACATTCGCTTTTTTCTCTAACTGCTTGGATGCCAGGTGTACCAGAAGATCCGTAATCACAAATACCGGATCGTCATCTTTTTCCCCAATATTTACTTCCACAATTGTGCCGTCTTTCTTGGCGATAACACCGTGCAGAGCCAAAGGAAGCGTTACCCACTGATATTTTTTAATACCGCCATAGTAGTGCGTGTCCAGGTAAGCCAATTCTTCATTTTCGTAAAGAGGATTCTGCTTTACATCGATACGCGGGGAATCAATGTGCGCGCCCAGGATATTCATTCCATTCTCCAGCGGCTGCTCCCCTATATTGAAGATTGTAATGCTCTTGTCCATGCATACTGCATATACCTTGTCGCCTGGTTTCAGGCCGGCGTTGGATTTTTTAACCTCGTCCAGGCTTTTGTAGCCTTTTTCTTCTATCATGCTGACCGTCAGTCTTATACACTCGCGCTCAGTCTTTCCTGCGTCAAGGCAGGATTTGTATTTTTCATTGGTCTGTTCTAATTCCTGCAATTGTGCAGGACTGTATGTTTTCCATGCATTTTTTCTGTCCATTGTTTTAATCTCCTTTCGTTCATTATAGTATAACACAGGATAGCACCATATGACACGTAACATTTTTAACATGAACGCGTAACACTTTTAACTTTAGCACGTAACATTTTTAAAAAATGTTACGTGTTCCACCTGCATAACTGGTGTACTTTTCTGTTCAAACTGGTGTGTAAATATGAAAAATACCCTGTGCACTTTTGTTATCCATTATCAACTTGATTCTTCACCATAATGCATATATCCCGCGCTTTGCGCATTGATACTTTTAGCGTTTGCCTTATCTGTTGAATATATTCTTCTCGGTTTTCTTTTTCTTCAAATATTTGGCTTAATAGAAGAAGTTCTTTTTTTGCAAATAGTTCCTTTGCCAAGTTCAAAGCTACTTCTCTTCTTTGTTCCTCAACTTCGCTAGTAATATCTTGAAAAATTTGATTATGAATATAACTAAATTCATGAAACTCTTCGAAATCGTTATACGTTTTGAAATGTTTTTTATACATTTCAAAT
Organism: [Clostridium] scindens; assembly: GCF_019597925.1. NCBI lineage: Bacteria > Bacillati > Bacillota > Clostridia > Lachnospirales > Lachnospiraceae > Lachnoclostridium > [Clostridium] scindens. The sequence continues at coordinate 2,922,176 of NZ_CP080442.1, forward strand.
GCCTTTTCGCAGATCAATCCTTTGGTTTCTGTAAAATATTCGCCCATACTGCTATATTTATATCGGACAACCCTTTTTACCATATTTGCCTTTACTGGATTCAAATGGATATATCTGAGACAAGTCCAGTAATATGACTCACTCTCAATACATTCACTCATAAAACGATTCTGAAAAACATGACCGTTTCTATTGTGCTTAAAATTGTAATAAAATGCGTATTTTGCCAAGACTCTGGCCATAAATGATGATAATTCATTAAGTTCTGCCCTGATGATAAAGTGGGCATGATTAGACATGATACAATAAGCATAAATTTCTATGCCGTATTTCTCTTTAAACTCCAGAATAATTTTTTCAGATAAACTTTTTCGCGTTGCTGATCAAATATCCTTTCTTTATTGATTCCTTTTACTACCACATGATATAAGCCGGTAAAACTTTCCCGCCTTCTTCTGTTTTTCACAATACCCCTTCTTTCATTATTACACAGGGTATTTTTCATATTTACACACCAGTTTAGGAAATATTACACACCTGTTATGTCACATGGACACGTAACACTTTTTAAAAGTGTTACGTGTCCATGTGAAAAATGTTACGTGTTCATTATTTCCATTATTTCATCTCTTCGCGCACTTCTTTGAAGCACTTAACGATAAAATCGATATCCTCTTTTGTATGGCTTGCGCATACCTGGGTACGGATTCTTGCTTTTCCCTTCGGCACTACCGGATAGGAGAATGCAACTACATAAACGCCTTTGTCCATCATGCGTTTTGCAAATTCTGCTGCAGTCTTCTCATCGTACAGCATAACCGGTACGCATGGGTGGGTTCCTGGTATAATATCGAATCCGTTGTCTACCAGTTCCTTACGGTAGTATGCGGTTACTTCTTCCAGATGGTCACGCAGTTCCGTGCTTTCATCCAGCATATCGAACAATTCGATGCTTGCGCCTGCGATTGCTGGTGCAAGGGAGTTGGAGAATAAGTACGGACGGCTTCTCTGGCGAAGGAGGTCGATGATTTCCTTACGTCCTGACGTATATCCGCCGGATGCTCCGCCTAATGCTTTTCCAAGGGTTCCTGTGATAATGTCCACACGTCCCTGTACTCCGCAGTATTCCGGTGTTCCACGGCCTGTCTTTCCTACGAATCCTACTGCATGGCTGTCGTCTACCATAACCAGCGCATTATACTTGTCCGCAAGATCGCATACGCCTTTTAAGTTGCAGATGATTCCGTCCATAGAGAATACGCCGTCAGTGGCGATCAATTTAACTCTTGCTCCAGCTTCATCTGCTTCTTTTAATTTTGCTTCCAGATCTTCCATATCGTTATTCTTATAGCGGAAACGTTTTGCCTTGCAGAGACGTACGCCGTCAATAATGGAAGCATGGTTTAATTCGTCGCTGATCACCGCATCTTCTGCTGTAAGAATTGTCTCAAATAATCCTCCGTTAGCATCGAAGCAGGAAGAATAAAGAATCGTGTCATCGGTTCCCAGGAAATCAGAAATCTTTTTCTCTAACTTCTTATGTATATCCTGCGTTCCGCAGATGAAACGAACGGAGGCAACTCCATATCCCTTTTCATCATATGTTTTCTTTGCTGCCTCGATCAGGCGCGGACTGTCGCCCAGTCCAAGATAGTTATTCGCGCACATGCAGAGAAGTTCTCTGCCGTCTTCCATCGTTACTTTAGCTCCCTGAGGAGATACGAACGGAGCCTCGCCCTTAAAAAGGCCTGCTTCTTTAATATCCTCTACTTCTTTCGTATAAATGCTTAAAATATCGTCTTTACGTGCCATTGGTATCAACCCTTCCTTTTTCTTATTTATTAATCATTAACATGCGCCCAGTCTAAGATGACTTTTCCGGACATTCCGGAAATCATTGCCTCAAAGCCTTTTTCGTAGTCTTTGATATCAAAGCGGTGCGTGATGATATCAGAGATATCAAGGCCTGCCTGAAGCATTGTGGACATCTTGTACCAGGTATCCCAAACCTTTCTTCCATAGATTCCTCTAAGGTTCAGTCCGTTAAAGATTACCGTCTCAAGGTCTACCGTAGCATCTGTTCTCTGAAGTCCCAGAAGAGCGATCTTTCCGCCGTGCTTCATATTATGGATCATATCGCCAAGTCCTGCCTGAGATCCGGACATTTCAAGTCCTACGTCAAATCCTTCTGTCATGCCGATCTCTTTCATAACATCAGCCAGTTTCTCTTCTTTAAGATTAACGGTTCTGGTCGCGCCCAATTTCTTTGCAAGGTCCAGGCGGTAGTCGTTCAAGTCTGTCACAACAACATGTCTTGCTCCAGAGAATTTTACGATTGCCGCTGCCATGATACCGATCGGGCCTGCTCCTGCGATCAGGACATCTTCGCCCAGAACTTCATAAGAGAGGGCTGTATGCGTAGCATTTCCAAATGGATCGAAAATTGCATACATCTCTTCCGGAATTGCCGGGTTGCATGGCCATACATTGGAGGAAGGAATTACAAGATACTCGGCAAATGCTCCGTTTCTGTTAACGCCCACGCCCTTTGCATCCTTGCAGTTTTCCTTATGGCCTTCCAGGCAGTTCCTGCATTTGCCGCAAGTAATATGGCCTTCGCCGGATACCAGATCCCCAATCTTAAATCCCTGTACGCCGTCTCCTACTTCCACGATCTCTCCAACGTACTCGTGTCCTGCAGTAAGTCCAATCGGAATTGTATGCTGTGCCCAATCATTCCACTGGTAAATATGTACATCTGTTCCACAAATCGCGGTTTTGTGAATCTTAATCTTAACATCATTCGGCCCAACTTCTGGAATTGGGACTCTCTTCATCCACAAGCCTTCTTCCGGCTTTTCTTTTACGAGTGCCCACATCATTCCATCATTCTTAATTTCTACCATGATTAAAACCTCCCAATTTTTTTCGTCTACCCCAGACGATTCTTTTCGTGTTAATTATAGCACCCATTTTCTCCATATACAATGACGGATTCTAATTTTCCTTGTACAATACTCCCTATTTTTTGCATAATCGCCCATTTTTTGATGTCATTAATTTACAAAAAAAGATTGTTAAATTTTAATTTATGTAGCATTATCCACAAGTTTATGAGATAATGGTTATACGTTGGGGAAAACGAAACTAAAAAGAAAGAGAGGAAAGCAGGTATATTTATTGTACATATATCTGCGAAATGAGAAACATGAAAAACATTATTAACAAATGGAACAGTGTCAGCCTTGTACTCAGGATCATCTGCGGATTAATTCTTGGTATTATTCTCGGTCTGACTGTTCCACAGGCATCAGGAATTTCTATTCTGGGTCAATTATTCGTAGGAGCCCTGAAAGGTGTTGCTCCAATCCTGGTATTCTTCCTCGTTATGAGTGCTTTATGCCGTATGGGGAAAGGTCAGAAGACAAACATGAAATTTATTGTTATTCTGTATCTTCTCGGCAACCTTCTATCTGCGCTTGTAGCCGTACTGGCAAGTTACGTCGCTCCTATTACGCTGACGCTTACCGAGGCTGCTGAAAGTGACGTCGCACCTCCGAGCGGTGTAGTAGAAGTATTGACCAACCTGCTTATGAACGTTGTGGCAAACCCGGTAGACTCCATCGTAAATGCAAACTATATTGGTATTCTTGCGTGGGCGGTTATCTTCGGTATTGCCCTTAAAAAAGCAAGCGACGGTACAAAGACAGCGCTTGATAACATTTCCGAGGCTGTTGCACAGGCTGTTAAATGGATCATCAGTTGTGCGCCGTTCGGTATTATGGGTCTTATTTTCGCAACGATCTCCACAGAGGGACTGGGTGCTCTGCTTACATACGGAAGACTGATCGTGGTACTTGTAGGCTCTATGGCATTTGTGGCACTGGTTATGAATCCAATTATCGTATTCCTCTGCACAAGGACAAATCCATTCCCGCTTGTATTCAAATGTCTTTCAAGGAGTTTTATTACTGCATTCTTTACAAGAAGTTCCGCAGCAAATATCCCTGTAAATATGGAACTTTGTGAAGATATGGGTCTGGATGAGGATACTTATTCTATCTCCATTCCTCTCGGAGCAACCATCAACATGGCCGGAGCAGCTATCACCATCTCAACAATGGCATTGGCTGCCGCACATACAATGGGTATCTCCGTAGACTTCCCGACCGCATTCATCCTCTGCGTATTATCTGCGCTGAGTGCTGCCGGTGCATCCGGTGTTGCAGGCGGTTCTCTTCTTCTGATTCCTATGGCATGTAGTTTATTTGGTATCTCCAATGACGTGGCAATGCAGGTTGTAGGCGTTGGTTTCATTGTAGGCGTTATTCAGGATTCCTGCGAGACAGGACTGAACTCTTCTACCGACGTTCTCTATACGGCATGTGCTGAATTGAGAGATAGAAGAAAACATCCGGAAAGATACACGACCGAAATTAACATTCATGCAAAAAAGAGAAAAACTGAAGCATAAAAGCCAGATTACAAAAGAATATCCAAAAAGGGGCTGTCGGTTCAATACCGATTTTAGCCCCTTTCTTTTTTGAATCATTTGAAAAAGTTAGAGGAAGGGCATGACCAGCATCGGTCGCACTCTTCCTCAAAATGAATGTCCTATCCCAGATAGGCAATCGCCTCTTCCCGGGTCATCCACACGTGTATTCCGCCTCCGGAATCTACAAAGCGGTCCGGGTTAAAGTTCTTTGCATATACCATCTCGCCTGCCCGGTACACAAAGTTCTCATCCACGTAGGCATGGGCATCTTCGTAGTTCTCTTTGTAATCCACGCTCTTGATGGTAAGCACCTTGGCCTTGTCGCACCGTACCTCGTTGGTGGTGCCGGATACGCGCTTTGCATCTCTTGGTATCAGCAGCTGCACGATCCGTCTGCCATAGCACACCTTCCACCCAATGAATGGCTCCGTCTCCGGACAATAAAGATGAAAATATTTTGTCTTATCATCCGTCTTTATATCCGTAAGATCTGCCCGCTCCAGGGCCGATGCCAGCATATTTGCCCCCCCTGATATCCGCGCCAGCCATATTGCATCCCCGCAGGTCAGCCGAGTGCAGATCTGCTCCGGAAAGGTTCGTACCCCGCAGGGTCGAGCCTCCGAAAAATGCATTGTCAGCCTTAATATAAGCCATATTCGCTCCATCCAGATTCACATTACGGATATCGCTTTTATTAAAGTTGATGTTGTGAAGATCCCAGCCTGACAAATCCATATCCTCCAGCAAAATGCCGTGCAGATCCAGTTGTTCTGCCGTCTTCCGGTTCCTAATTTTCTCTTCCAGTTCTTCCCGTGTCAATTTTCGAAGCATGACCCTCTCCCTCTCATATACGAATAATCTATTGTATATTATATTCCTTTTTTATCTTCTTTGCAATCAGGCCTCCTTCTTTTTCTAACTGGCATCTTTCCTCCCTCTACGCGCCCGCTTTTGGCCAGCGCTTTTCTTATAAATGCCTTTTTATTCATTAATCCATCCAGACTTACAAGCCTCCACTCCCAATTAGGCGTTCCTAGCGTGCCCGGAGTATTCATCCTCCCCGCATTATCAAGTTCCAGCACGTCCTGTACTGGGAGTATCGCAATATCCGCCTTATTGTCCAGCGTATAGCAGATAAAGTTTTTCGCCACGGAATCTTCCTCATACCCCCATGCATATAATTCTCTTTCCGTTGCCAATCTGACCTTTCGAGGCTGTCCTTGAAACCATCCTTTTATAGTCTCATTATCGTGCGTCCCTGTATAGACGATCATATTTTCCCTATCCTCGAACAGATTGTTATGTTCCATAGGATCGAATGTAAACTGAATAATCTTCATGCCCGGCAGATGATACGCGTCCCTGAGTTCATATACCTGTGGTCGCATATCTCCCAGGTCTTCCGCGACAATCTTGACATCCGGATTATCCTTTAAGAGTACGTCAAGCACAGCGTAGCCCGGCGCCTCGATCCATTCTCCTTCTCTCGCGGTAGGGGAAGACGCAGGAATTTTCCAATAGGTATCAAATGCCCGGAAATGGTCAATGCGGATAATATCAAACAGCCTTGCATTATAGCCAAACCGCTTTCTCCAGAAGACAAATCCATTCTCCTTCATACGCTCCCAATCATAGATCGGATTGCCCCAGCGCTGCCCGTCTTTACTAAAATAATCTGGAGGAACTCCTGCAATATACGTCGGTTTTCCATCTGCTCCAAGCAGGAATTCATCCTGATTCATCCATACGTCCAGAGAATCTAATCCAACATAAAATGGTATGTCGCCCATTATTTCTATCTTATTGACATTTGCATAATGTTTGAGAGCCTTCCACTGTCTGTAGAATTCATACTGGACAAACATCTCAAAGCAAATTTCCGCCTCATAGATGCTGATATCAAACGCTTGGTCTTTGATCCAATTTTTGTGTTCTTCCTTCCATTCATTCCAGCATTTCATGCCATTTTGCCTTTTAAGTGTCAGGAATACCGCATAAGGATATACCCACTCCTGCGTCTTAAAAATCTCATATTCAGAATTCGGGCTGAAATTCTGAAAGGCTTCCCACAAATATTTTCGCTTATATGCTCTCACCTTTTCATAATCCACTCTTGCCTCTTCTCTACGAAATGGAGCCGGCTTCCTGTTTAAAAGTCCTTCTTCCATCAATATATCCAGATCCAGATAGATTTCATCTCCGGCAAAGGAAGAATAAGGCTGATAAGGCGAATTGCCATATCCCAAAGGATTCAATGGAAGTATCTGCCAGATGTGCAGCCCGCACTCCTTCATGATATCAATGAATTCCCTGCTACCCTTTCCAAAATCTCCAACGCCATAATCCGATGGCAATGCAGAGACTGGCATCAATAACCCTGCTTTTCTCATGTTGCTACTCCTTGTCCGCTATTCCTGATCCTTTCTATCCGCCTGTACATCTTTCCGTCCCAGGATAGCCTTTATACCTTTTAAAATGCCTCTACAGGCTCTTAGATATAGTATGCCGCCTTCTTTATATAGAGATGCAAAAACCAGCCCAAAATCGCGTTAAGCCCACAAAAGGCAGAAATCTCTTCTTTTACGGAAGGATTTCTGCCTCTTTCTTTATTTATTGCCTTTATCGCGCCGTATCCATCTGCGACACTTTCTTCTTACCACTCAAACTTCTTTGCAAAGTAAGCATCCAGATCTTCAATCTTGATTCTCTCCTGCTCCATGGTATCCCTGTCGCGGACGGTAACTGCTCCGTCTTCTTCAGACTCAAAGTCATAAGTTACGCAGAATGGCGTTCCAATCTCGTCCTGACGGCGGTAACGCTTGCCGATGTTTCCACGGTCATCAAATTCGCAGTTGTACTTCTTGCTTAACTGGGCATATACTTTCTCCGCCCCCTCGTTGAGCTTCTTAGACAGCGGAAGCACGCCGATCTTGATTGGCGCAAGCGCCGGGTGGAAATGAAGGACGGTTCTTACGTCTCCGCCTTCCAGTTCTTCCTCATCGTATGCACTGCAAAGGAATGCAAGCACCATACGATCCGCTCCAAGTGAAGGCTCAATAACATAAGGAACATATTTGGCCTTCTTCTCATCATCAAAGTAAGACATATCCTGCTTGGAAGTATTCTGATGCTGGGTCAGGTCAAAGTCTGTCCTGTCGGCGATCCCCCACAGTTCTCCCCAGCCGAATGGGAACAGGAATTCCACGTCAGTGGTTGCCTTGCTGTAATGGCTTAATTCTTCCGGCGAGTGGTCACGGTAGCGTACCTCATCATCCTTAAGTCCCAGAGTCTCCAGCCAGTTCAGGCAGAAACTCTTCCAGTAGTTGAACCATTCAAGATCTGTTCCCGGCTCGCAGAAGAATTCCAGTTCCATCTGTTCGAACTCTCTGGTACGGAAAGTAAAGTTTCCAGGCGTTATCTCGTTACGGAAGGACTTACCGATCTGGCAGATGCCAAATGGAATCTTCTTTCTTGACGTACGCTGTACATTCTTAAAGTTTACGAAAATGCCCTGGGCAGTCTCAGGCCTAAGATACACTACGCTCTTTGCATCCTCTGTAACGCCCTGGAAGGTCTTGAACATCAGATTAAACTCGCGGATCTCGGTAAAGTTATGCTTTCCGCAGGATGGACATGGAACCTCATGCTCTTTTATATAGGCTTCCATCTGCTCGTGGCTCCATCCGTCAATGCTGTCTCCGATATCCAGTCCATTCGCATGCGCATACTCTTCAATCATCTTGTCCGCACGGAAACGCTCATGGCATTCCTTACAGTCCATCAGAGGATCGCTGAATCCTCCCAGATGCCCGCTGGCTACCCATGTCTGCGGATTCATCAGTATTGCGCAGTCCACGCCAACATTATACGGGGATTCCTGAACGAACTTCTGCCACCATGCCCTTTTTACATTGTTCTTCAATTCTACGCCGAGATTTCCATAGTCCCATGTATTAGCAAGCCCGCCGTAAATCTCAGACCCAGGGTATACGAATCCTCTTGATTTCGCCAACGCTACGATCTTGTCCATTGTCTTTTCTACCATATCCTCTTCCTCGCCTTCTATAGTTTCATAATTGTTAATTATTATACAGTTAACCACGGGGGTTTTCAAGTCTTATTCCACAATTGTTTCCAGTATTTCCAAGGATTTGAAGTGCCTGTCCACATAAACGTCCAGATACGCTCGCACCACCTTGCCCAGTTCCTCTAATATTTCTTCTTTTACCGTGAATGTATATAATTTTTCAATATTGGAACTGATGATATACTGCATTGCATACAGCGTTGACGTCTTAAGCGCCACACCGTCCGTAGTCCTGCCAGAGCAGGCGCTGCATACCAGCCCGCCCTTGCGGATGCTGAATAGAGCTGGGCGCTCCCTGTCACCGCAGCAGATGCATTCAAACACCTGTGGCGCCTCGCCATTGATTGCCACCACCTTCAATTCATATATGTACCGAACCAGACGGTTATCCAGATGCGGATTGGTCAGAGCCCGAAGCGTCTGGTACAGAAGTTTCAGCAGCTGGGTCTCATCGTTATACTCTCTGGCATAATAATCGGCAAATTCCAGAAAGTAAAATCCATAATAGGCTCCTTCCACATCCATCCTCAATTCCGCAAAATAATTGGTAACAGAGGCCGACACCAGCGTAAAAGATGTCCGCCCCTCATATACCGAAAATTCTCCGAAAGTAAAGGGGCTAGTCACGCCTACAAGCGCGCTGTTAGGCCGCCTTGCCCCTCTGGCAAAGGCTGTTATCTTGCCTCTTTCCTTCGTCAGAATTACTACCCGCCTGTCATATTCACCTATAGGTGATGCTTTCAGCACCATCCCTGTCACGGTAACTTGATTCACTGTCTATTCCACCTGTCTGTCCTGCATCATCCGCCTCCCGGCGTTCTATTACCTGTCGGCAGATGTCCATTCCTCTGTAATAAAGATAGTCTGTCACACTGCCAGTCTCTGTAAAACTTTTCCAGTATCTGTCTTCCATAGAATCACCTCATCCTCTGTTGATAAGTTTAGGGTCTCCCATGGAAGCCTTTTTTATTCGTCTTCCCGATATCCAAAATTTTTCATCAAGTATTCGCTGTCCCGCCAGTCCTTCTTTACCTTCACCCAAAGTTTCAGATTTACCTGGCAATCCAGCATTTTCTCGATCTCGTACCTGGCGGTGCTGCCAATCTTTTTCAACATATTTCCTTGTTTACCAATAATTATCCCCTTGTGGGAATCGCGCTCGCAGATAATCGTGGCATCGATGTGCATGACCTTATTTTTCATCTTCATGCTGTCAATCGCCACGGCGATCCCGTGAGGGATCTCTTCCTGCAGGGAATGCAGCGCTTTCTCCCGAATTAGTTCTGCCACGATCTGGCGCTCCGGCTGGTCAGTGATCGTATCTTCATCATAGAACTGTGGACCGTAGGGGAGATACTTCATCACCATCTTGAGCAGTTCCTCGGTATTATTCCCGTTCCTCGCAGACACTGGAACAATCTCGGCAAAATCGTAGATATCCTTATAAGCCGCGATAGCCGGCAGAATCTCTTCTTTCTTTACGCTGTCAATCTTATTGATGACCAGAATGACCGGGGTGCTGACTTTCCTAAGCTGCTCCGCAATATGCTTTTCCCCCGCGCCTATGAATGTGGTAGGCTCCACCAGCCACAATACCACATCCACCTCGTTCAAAGTGCGTTCGGCCACATTTACCATGTATTCCCCCAGTTTATTCTTGGCCTTATGGATCCCCGGCGTGTCCACGAACACGATCTGCCCTTCTTCCGTAGTCAGCACCGTCTGGATACGGTTTCGGGTGGTTTGGGGCTTGTTGGACGTGATGGCGATCTTCTGGCCGATCAGATAGTTCATAAGCGTAGACTTGCCTACGTTTGGCCGGCCGATCAATGTCACAAATCCTGATTTAAAATCCTTCTTCATATGTTCTCCTTTAATTTAACACGTAACATTTTTCACTTTTGCACGTAACATTTTTCAAAAGTGTTACGTGCAAAAGTGAAAAATGTTACGTGTCCCGTTAAAAACTTGTCACAGTTCCAAATAGGTTTCTTTCTTCCTCGATTTTTTCTTCGCTGCCGATTACGCACAGCTGGTCTGCCTTTAACACTGCCTCTACCACCTTGGAAAGCCTGCGGATATCGTCCTGTCCTGCCTCCAGGATCTCTCTTCTTTCCTTCTGGATCATCTCGGCGCTGACTTTGTTCATATACAGGTTCATAGAACGGTCTCCTTTGGCTGCAGGCGTCATCGGCTGATCGATGTTGCTCATGGTACCAATGATATATTTCGTCATATCGCGCTCGCTGACGGTAAAATCTTTCAGGTAATCAACGACTCCGTCATATACTTCCAGAGTACGTCTGAGATTCGGATCACGGTAAGATACGAAATACCCTTCCCCGATACGGTTAAAATTGCTCATGCAGCCGTATGCGCCGCCTTTTACGCGGATATTCTGCCACAGGTACTCATAACTTAAGATGACCTTTAATATCTGCAGAGCGCCCGTATAGGATGCGCCATTGTCGATAAAATTACCGGTTCTCGCTACATACTGGACTTTCGACGCCGTCTTGAACCCTTCATTTTTTTTCTGGCAGTGGATCATACACGGAGAATCCTTTGGCTCTTCATGATTCAGGCTTGCCTTCATGGATGATATCATCGTCTCCATATCCTGAAGTCCTTCTTTTGCAGCTGTATAACTGAGCATCATATTATCCGCCCGGAACAATTGTCTTGCCAGGTTCTTAAGATTCTCGACCAGTTTGCCTTTTTCTTCTTCAAAATGTTCTTCGATATAGGCAACCTTTTCATAAAATTCGATTCCATTGGTCATATCTTTTAACTTGGCCGATGGAGACGAATAAGACATTGCCCGTAACGCCGCAGTCGTATGTCCGGACGACTGGAACTTCATTAAAAGCCTGGATTTAAGCATCGCCAGAATTTCCTTCAGGCGCTTCTCATCCTCCAGTTTCGACTGGGTCAGAATCTCCGCCATCATATCAAATGCCACCGGAAGTTTGGCATACAGCGCCTTTGCCTTGATTTCAAAGGTGGCTCTAAAGGCCTTCTCCCTCACGTTCGTCACATCTGAATAAAGTTCCAAAGATGTGCCAATGCCGCCTGTATGCATATTGATTTCATTAAACAATGCTCCATATTCAAAATGTTCTGTATCAATGATTCCAAGCACTGACTGCAGGATGCCAACATAGGGAAGCATCTCTTCTGACACTCCCGACAGATCAAACATCACATCCACATATCCGATTCCATTGGTCTCTATCTCATGGAAGACTACTGGGATACCGGAAATATTCATCTCCTCATTAATGATCGGCTCAATATCCCTGGAAATATCTTCTCTCTTAAGAATTGGAATCTTTGCCAGGTCTTCTTCATCATCCGGCGCAGACTGGTATGCTTCCAACGCTTTGGTACGCTCCACCAGTGCTTCCTGCTCCCCTGCTGAGAGGCTGTTCTTGTAAACTTGCAGCTTCTCCTCCAGTTCTCTGTCCATCTGAGCCGTACGGCCCTTCTCTGGCTTTACGATCACGATGGCGCCATGGGTGTTGTCTAAAAGATATTTCTGGATCAATTCTTCATAATATCCGGTCCCAATCTGTTTTTTCAGGAATTCGAACGTATCCAGCGCCTCGATATGGATGAACGGCTTCTCATCATCATAGAGCCAGCTGTCCATCATCTGAAGGCCATACATCAGACCCTTCGGATAATTTCCAAAATCCGCTTCCCGGTAACGGAATTCATGGTAATTAATTCCTGCCTCCAGCGCTTTTTTATCGATCCCCCTATCCACACACTCTCTGAGTACATCTTCAATCATCTGGATAAAAGCGTTTTTCTGCTCTTGATTCGCGTTCTTAGATACGATGGAAAAAATAGGCTGGTAGATCCCATTGTCATAGGATCCCATAATGTCCTTTCCGATCCCCGCATCTGTAAGCGCTTTCTTAAGCGGCGCTCCCGGTGCGGACAGTAATGCATAATCCAGGATCTGGAATGCCAGATACAATTCTTTATCCAGACTGGTGCCGATTACCTTATTGTAGGAAAGATAGGTATTATCCTCCTCAGATTCATCGCTTGCTATGGAATATGGAATCTCCTTCTCCACAATTTTATCAAAAGGATCCTGGTACTTTATCTCTGAATCTACCGATACAAAATCAAATTTGCTTAAATATTCCTTATCCAGCCAATCCAGTTTTTCCTCCATATCCATATCGCCATACAGATAAATATAACTATTGGATGGATGGTAATATTTTCTGTGAAAATCAAGAAACTGCTCATAGGTCAGTTCTGGTATTACTTCCGGATCCCCGCCCGATTCATTGGCGTAAGAGGTATCCGGGAAGAGTGTGTTGAGGACTACCCGGTCCAGCACGCCTTCCGGCGATGAGAAGGCCCCCTTCATCTCATTATAGACCACGCCATTATATTTAAGCTTATCATCCACCGAATCCAGCTGATAACTCCATCCCTCCTGGCGGAAAATCTCCTCATGCTTGTAAATATTAGGATAAAGCACCGCATCCATATAAACATGCATCAGGTTCTGGAAATCTTTATCATTACAACTTGCTACCGGGTACACCGTCTTATCCGGATAGGTCATGGCATTGAGAAATGTATTCAGAGATCCTTTCACCAATTCTACAAATGGATCCTTAGCCGGAAAATTCCTGGAACCACACAGGACGGAGTGCTCCATAATATGCGGCACGCCTGTGCTATCCTGTGGCGGCGTCCTGAAGCCTATGCTGAACACCTTGTTGTCATCATCGTTTTCTACCAGCAGGATCCTCGCCCCGCTTTTCTTATGTCTGAGAAGGCATCCCTTTGCTTTGATACCCTTTAAGTCCTCTTCTTTTAATACTTGATAAGCATTTAAGTCTTTGACACCCATACAGTTTCTGCTATCTCCTTTCATCGCGCTCATTTCTATCAATTATAACACCTTTTCGCACATGGTTGAAGGCGCAACATTTATTTTCTCCTGATTCCATGGCTTTTCTTTGTATATCATGTCTTTCTTCGGATTTATTATTCTTTTTCGCTGTATTAGAAAAAGGCCCGTCTTACGGGCCTTCTCTACGACTTTAATATAACGTCTCAATCTCTTTGCTTTATTTTCTCTATTCCTTGCCTATTGTATTCTTAATCACCAGAAGTGTAGCCACCATCAAGGCAATTCCTATCGGAAGGCAAATGAATGGATTCTGAACAAATCCCGCAATCACATAGGTTACGAAGGAAACCGCCGCTACCGTTATTGCATAAGGCAGCTGAGTCGTCACATGGTTGACATGGTTGCACTGTGCTCCGGCAGAGGCCATAATCGTAGTGTCAGAGATTGGCGAGCAGTGGTCTCCGCAGACTGCGCCTGCCATGCAAGCGGAGATGGATATGATCATCATCCTTTCGTTGGTTCCGGCAAATACGGCAACAACGATCGGAATCAGGATGCCGAACGTCCCCCAGGATGTGCCTGTTGCAAATGCCAGGAAGCATCCTACCAGGAAAATGATGGCTGGAAGCAGATTCACAAATCCGCTGGCAGCAGAATCCATTACTCCTGCCACGTATTCCGCGGCGCCAAGGCTGTCTGTCATAGCCTTTAACGTCCATGCAAATGTCAGGATCAGGATTGCAGGTACCATGGCCTTGAATCCTTCCGGCACGCAAGACATAGATTCGCTGAATCTCAGTACTTTTCTTACTGCATAGAAGATAATTGTTATGATAAATGCAAAGAAACTTCCAAGCATAAGGCCAACGGATGCATCGCTATTAGAGAAAGCTTCTACAAATCCTGAACCCGAGAAAAATCCTCCTGTATAGATCATTCCGATTACGCAGCAGATGATCAAGGCAATAATCGGAAGCACCAGATCTATTACCTTCCCTCTGGTCTCATCTATAACTTCCTCTGCCGTGGCATACGGCCTGTCCGGCGTGGTATACAGATCTCCCTTCACCGCATTATCCTCATGAAGCTTCATCGGCCCATAATTGATGTTCAAGCATACAATGACAACCATCATGACGATCGTCAGCAGGGCATAATAGTTATAAGGGATAGCGCGGATAAATATGGAGAATCCATCTTCTCCCTCCACAAAGCCAGTAACCGCTGCCGCCCAGGATGAAATTGGAGCAATGATGCACACAGGCGCTGCCGTAGCGTCGATCAGATAAGACAGTTTGGCGCGGGATACATTATGTTTATCCGTTACCGGCCGCATAACGCTTCCTACGGTCAGGCAGTTGAAATAATCATCAATAAAGATCAGCACGCCAAGAACGATGGTTGCCATCTGCGCTCCTACCCGGCTCTTGATATGCGTGCTGGCCCAGCGTCCAAATGCCGCCGATCCGCCAGCCTTATTCATCATGCAGACCATGATTCCAAGAACTACCAGGAACACCAGGATTCCCACATTGTAACTGTCAGACAGCACGCCTACGATTCCGTCCTGGAATACATGCGTAATCGTCTTCTCAAACGTAAATCCTGAATAGAATATGCCTCCTATCAAAATTCCTACAAACAATGAACTATAGACTTCCTTCGTAATTAATGCCAGCACAATGGCAACAATCGGCGGAACCAGCGCCCAGAAGGAGGCATACATCTTTGGGACATATTCGGCCGCTTCATCAGCCGCAAATACCGTCATCGTACTGCAGGCAAGAATGCAAACAAGTGTCAGAATCCCCCATACCGCTTTTTTCTTTCCTCTCATCGTAAAATTTCCTCTCTTTTCCTTTGAATATAAAAATGCCATGAACAACGCTAATCCGGGCGCGCTCATGGCATAATCTTCAATCTACCTAAAATCTTGTATTATACTCTGATAGCGCTCCACTGTTGTGACAGTCCGCAGCATCTTATGCATACGTCCCAGAACATGCATGCGGGCCATGCACATCCTTCGGCGGCCTCCCCTTTTCTCTAAAGCAGCCGCCCGGGCTATGGCTTTAGAGTACTGATGAAATCCGCGCCTCTATCAAGTCCATTATTCATATAGTACATTTGTATCATTTTTCAATGGAATTGTCAATAAATGATAGATTTTTAGCAAAGTTTCTCCCGATTATTCATAAAGAAAATTCATATATTCATATATCTCCCCAAAATCAACTTTGCACTCCCCATCAAAAATCCCAACCGGCACCTTATCTTCTCCCCCGTAAATAACTGGGTATTCCTCGTGCGCAAAGTCGTACACGACTACTTTTCTGCTTTCCGTATCCACCATCCAATATTCTCTGACTCCCGCATTCATATATTTATTAAGTTTTATAATTGAGTCCTTCTTCCTGGTAGCCTTGGACATAATCTCAACAATAAAGTCCGGCGCTCCATATACGCAGTTCATATGAATTCTTTCGCGATCGCAGACCACAAGTACATCCGGCTGTACCATCGTCCTGTCGTCGCAGTCAAGCTGTACATCCAGTGGGGCTAGCATTGGCACGCACTTTCCTTTGCTGTTCCTGATATAGGATTTCAACTGCTCCCATATCTCTGCTCCTATCAGCTGGTGTACAGAAGTAGGAGATGCCATATCATAGATGATTCCATCAATCAGTTCGGCCATTCTTTCCTCTGGCAAAGCGTAGTAGTCCTCCATGGTATACTCCCCCTGATTCTTTGCCCGATACATCGCTGCCGCCTCTTTCACCCTGTCTTCTTCCTGACTTTTAAATGCCTTCTCCAGCGCCTGAAGCGTGTCATACCGTGGCGATTCGGTTACGCCTGAGAAGATCTTCTGCGCAGTACCAAGAGGCACTCCAGAAAGTTCGCTAATCTTTTCATATGAATATCCTAGTACCTTTTTACGCCTTTTCATCTCTTCCACAGTCATCGGCATCTTCTCCTTCTCCAAGTTATATGCATCACTTTATTTCCATTATTATACCATTATTTTTCCATTTATTCAACATATACTCTTATCAAAGTTTTTTATTTCTAAAGCAGAAAAAAACAGCCGAATTCTTTCCGTTCTTCAACACTTAATACCAATCCCTCAAGGCTCCATGGCAGCAAAAAAGACTCCCGCCTCCGGTACTATACCGAAAGCGGGAGTCTTTCATCATATTATACTTTTACAATACCAAACGATTCTTATTCTTCTCCGTAAAGAGTGATCAGTTTCTTCAGGTATGCATATCTTTCTTTCGCCTCAGCCTCATTCTTAGCAAAGAGCTTCTCTGCCTTCTCAGGATTTGCTCTCTTCAGGGCGTTGTAACGAACTTCGCCGTCAAGGAATGCCTGATAATCTCCTGTTGGCTCCTTGCTGTCAAGCGTGAACTTAGCGCCTTCAGCTGCTGGATTGAATCTGAAGTTATTCCAGTATCCGCACTCTACAGCTAATGCTTCCTCTGTCTGAGCCTTGCTCATGCCCTTCTTGATACCATGGTTGATACATGGAGCGTAAGCAATGATCAGTGATGGTCCTGGATAAGCCTCTGCCTCGGCAATCGCTTTAACAGTCTGGTTGAAGTCTGCGCCCATAGCAATCTGTGCTACGTATACATAGCCATAACTCATTGCGATGCTTGCAAGGTCTTTCTTCTTCGTCTCTTTTCCGCCAGCTGCAAACTGTGCTGTCGCGCCTGTCTTTGTAGCCTTGGAAGACTGTCCGCCGGTATTGGAGTAAACTTCTGTATCGAATACCATTACGTTGATGTCTTCGCCGCTGGCCAATACATGGTCAACACCGCCGAATCCGATATCGTAAGCCCATCCGTCTCCGCCGAATACCCACTGAGATTTCTTAGCAAGGAAGTCTTTATTCTTAACGATGTCTTTGCATGTCTCGCAATCGCATCCTTCTAATGCTGCCACCAGCTTGTCTGAAGCGTCTCCGTTAGAAGCGCCGCAGTTAAATGTATCCAGATATTCCTGGCAGGCTGCCTTAACTTCTGCTGATGCCTCTGCAGATGCTGCAACAGCTTCCACTTCTTCTTTCAGTCTCTTTCTGATTGCCTTCTGAGCAAGCAGCATGCCATAGCCAAACTCTGCATTGTCTTCGAACAAAGAGTTAGACCAAGCTGGGCCCTGTCCCTTGTCGTTTACCGTATATGGCGTAGACGGTGAAGAGTTGCCCCAGATAGAAGAGCATCCTGTCGCATTGGCAATGTACATTCTATCGCCGAATAACTGAGTTACCAGTTTAGCGTATGGTGTCTCGCCGCATCCTGCACAAGCTCCGGAGAACTCAAGGAGTGGCTGTTTGAACTGGCTTCCCTTTACTGTCTCTGGCTTAAACTTAGCAACAACCTCTGGCTTAACTTCAATCTCTCTGCCGAAATCAAAGATATCCTGAGAAGCAACATTTGCTTCCATATTCTCCATAAGAAGTGCCTTCTCGCCCTTCTTGCCTGGGCATACATTTGCACAAGATCCGCATCCCGTACAGTCATAAGCTGATACAGTGATTGCAAATTTCATTCCTGGCATGCCAATCATATCGATTGCCTTAGTTCCTTCCGGAGCCTTTGCCAGTTCTTCTTCTGTAAGCGCTACAGGACGGATTACTGCGTGCGGGCATACATAAGCACAGCGGTTACACTGGATACAGTTTTCTTCTTTCCATACCGGAATATCAACTGCGATGCCACGCTTCTCATATGCGGAAGAGCCTGACGGAGTAGATCCATCTACATAATCCTTGAATGCTGATACTGGAAGCGTATTTCCTTCCTGAGCATTAACCTTAGCCTGGATATTCTTAACGAATCCGACAACATCTTCTCTTCCACCCTTAACTTCTGGTGAGAACAGTCCTTCGTCTTCGCATGATTTCCAAGAATCTGGAACCTGAACCTCGACAACCTGCTTAGCGCCTGCGTCGATAGCGTCATAGTTCATCTGTACGATCTTATCTCCCTTTCTTCCGTAAGTAGCCTTAGCTGCTTTCTTCATAAGGTCGATCGCTTCTTCTTCCGGAATGATGGACGCCAGTTTGAAGAATGCTGACTGAAGTACAGTATTGATACGTCCGCCAAGTCCGATCTCTTTACCGATCTTGATACCGTCGATCGTATAGAACTTGATATTGTGATCCGCGATAAATGCCTTTACCTGTCCTGGCAGATGCTTCTCAAGACCTTCCATATCCCATGGGCAGTTCAGAAGGAATGTTCCTCCGTCTACCAGTTCCTGTACCATATTGTACTTGTTTACATAAGAAGGATTGTGGCATGCAACAAAGTTAGCCTTATGGATCAAATATGTTGATTTGATCGGCTTCTTTCCAAAACGCAGGTGAGACATTGTAACGCCGCCTGACTTCTTGGAATCATAATCAAAGTAAGCCTGTGCATACATATCTGTGTTGTCGCCAATGATCTTGATAGAGTTCTTATTCGCACCAACAGTACCATCTGCTCCAAGTCCCCAGAACTTGCAGTTGATCGTTCCTTCTGGAGTCGTAATAAGCGGAGCGCCGATTTCAAGAGAAAGATTTGTCACGTCATCTTCGATACCGATCGTGTATCTAGCCTTCTCTGCGTTATTAAATACTGCAACGATCTGTGCAGGCGTCGTATCTTTGGATCCTAATCCATAACGTCCTGAATATACAGGAACAGCATCATACTTTGTTCCCTTTAATGCAGAAACAACGTCAAGGTATAATGGCTCTCCCTGTGCTCCTGGCTCTTTTGTCCTGTCAAGAACATTAATTGTCTTAACGGTCTCTGGTATTGCATCAATCAATGCCTGTGCGCAGAATGGCCTGTACAGGCGAACTTTAACAACGCCTACTTTTTCTCCAGCTGCTACCAGGTAATCGATTGTCTCCTCGATTGTATCGCATACAGAACCCATAGCAATGATAACCTTCTCTGCATCTGGTGCTCCGTAGTAGTTAAACAGTTTGTAATCCGTTCCGATCTTAGCGTTAACCTTGTCCATGTATTCCTGTACGATAGCCGGCAGTGCATCGTAATACGGGTTACATGCTTCTCTTGCCTGGAAGAAGATATCCGGGTTCTGTGCAGAACCTCTCTGGCATGGATGATTTGGATTCAATGCATGGTTTCTGAATTCATCTACTGCATCCATATCAACCAGGTCTTTCAGATCTTCATAATCCCATGTCTCAATCTTCTGAATCTCATGAGATGTACGGAATCCATCAAAGAAGTTGATGAAAGGAAGTTTTCCTTTTAATGCTGCGCAATGTGCAACTGGCGTCAGGTCCATAACTTCCTGCACGCTTGATTCGCAAAGCATTGCTGCTCCAGTCTGACGACAGGCATATACGTCGGAATGGTCTCCGAAGATTGACAGCGCATGGCTTGCAAGGGCACGTGCTGATACGTTGAATACGCCCGGCAGCTGTTCGCCTGCTACTTTATATAAGTTAGGAATCATCAACAGTAATCCCTGAGATGCCGTAAATGTCGTTGTAAGAGCACCTGCTGCCAGCGAACCATGTACCGCTCCGGCTGCACCTGCTTCAGATTGCATCTCTGTCACCTGAACAGTTTGTCCAAATATGTTTTTTCTACCTTCGGTAGCCCACTCATCCACGTGTTCTGGCATAACAGATGATGGGGTGATTGGGTAAATAGCTGCAACTTCGGTATACGCATATGATGCATGAGCTGCTGCCTGATTACCATCCATGGTCTTCATTTTTCTTGCCATTTTTGTTGTTCCTCCTTAAAATATGATACAAATCATTGTAATTTGACGTGTGTAATTATTATAGTCCCTAACCCCTTAAAAGTCTAGTGATTCTTGGCTTTATTTTGTTCCTTTTTCCATACATCTGCTTCTTTGGAGACCGTCTGGATGCCCCCTGCGGCACCGTATTTTCTTGACAAAAATATATCTATCGGTTATACTGTAAAAGAGGATTGAATTAAGCGAGGATGCTCTCACAAAACTTGTGAGAGCATCCTTTTTTAATTCATTGCATCTCAAATATTATAGAGATTGGGGTGTTTTTATGAGTAGTAATGAAGCAGGTACTGGAAAAAGCACGAAAGAGCATGCACAGTGGGGGTCGCGTTTCGGGTATATCATGGTAGCCGCAGGCGCTGCTATCGGTCTTGGTAACATCTGGCGTTTCCCATATCTTGCATATGGCGGAGGCGGGGGCGTATTTATCGTCATTTACATCATCATGGCTGCCCTTATGGGATATCCGCTGATCAAGGCCGAGAGTGCCATCGGCCGTTTTGCAAGAGCCAATGTGGCCGCTTCTTTTGGCGCAGTAAAGAAAAAGTACCGATTTGTCGGCTGGATCGCCATTCTTTGTACGACTTTGATTGATATGTACTATGTCATCGTCGGAGGATGGGTTCTGAAATATGCAGTCGCCTACATTATCGGGGAAGATTTCGGCTCCGACACGCAGGTATTTTTTGACGGATTTACCGCATCCAGCGTCGAGCCGCTGGTCTATACGGCAATCGTCATGATCGTAGTTGCCGTTCTATTGTTCTTTGGCATCACCAACCTGGTAGAAAAAGTCACCAAGATCATGATGCCTGTCTTGTTCCTGCTGCTGGTCATATGCGGCATATGGGCTGTATTTTCTACGCCAAACGCTGCCGAAGGCCTTAAGTATTATATTATTCCGGACTTCAGCAAAATGAGCGTAAAGGTGTTCGCTGACGCTGCCACGCAGGTATTGTTCTCCATCGGAATTGGCTGGGGAATCTTCGTAACTCTGGGCGCAAGCCTTCCAAAGGAAAACAACATCAAAAAGGACTCTGTCTGGATTGCAGTCTGTGACACGGTGGTTGCATTGACCGCAGGCTTCGTTATCATTCCTTCCGCCTATGGCGCAGGTGTAGATATGGCCAGCGGACCCTCTTTAATCTTCGTGGTTATGACTCAGATATTCTCCAAACTTCCGGGCGGACGGTTTATTGGCATCTTCTTCTTCATAGCATTGCTGTTTGCAGCGCTCTCCACATTGTTTACGATCATCGAGATCCCAAACAAGTGGCTGGAAGAATCCACGCATATGTCCCACCGGAAATCAACGACGATCACCTCCCTCATCATCTTTGCAGGCGGTATCATCGTATCCCTTGGGTTTGGAGTTCTGAGCAATGTCCAGCTTCCATTCCTGGATGTACATGGAGTGGCATACTACAACATCTATAACTGGCTGGATACCTTTACCGCTTACATCCTTCTGCCTCTTGGCTGCCTGCTTACCTGCTTCTATGTGGCAAAGGTATGGGGCTTTAAAGATTTCGAGAAGGAGCTTACCGTCAATGGACGAGACGGAAAGTTCTCCCAATTCCAGAAGGTGGTATACGCAGTCATCGTACCGGCGCTGATGCTGGTCGTAATCTTGAACTGCTTCGGATTTATTAACTAAAGCAAACGATCATTTATAAAGGCGTTCCGGAAACGACATCTTCGTTATCCGGGGCGCCTTTTCTATTGTTATGATCTAATGAATCCCAACTGCTGGCTTATCCTAAATAAACAACTTCCTCCTGAGGCTTTTGCGCGGGCTCCATTCCGATCAGATGCAGCACCGGCTGCTCATTTCCAAAAGATACTGCTGGCTCCCATTCAAATCTTGCACGCAGGCGGATCCATTCATTTTTCTTGAACTCGATCTTCTCGTCGGATTTGCAGGGATATCCATAAAAACGAATGTCAGCAGCGCAGCAAGTCATGATCTTGCGGACCGGAACAAACATCTTTTCATCCATGCCCCTGGGCCTGAACGCCTGAGCAGTAAACTCGATCTCTTTGTGGAGATACAGATCCGGATGGTCATATGCGTCGACATACCAGATGCCAAAATCACCATCTTCTACAACAATCTTGTCTCCTTTTACATCATAAGGCAGATCCTCCGCCGATGGCTGGATAATCTTTCCATCCATTCCCTCAAAGATAAGCTGGGCCATAGGATTCTGCACCTTTAAAGCTCGTCTGAATCCAGAACGGTCTACTCCGTCCGGGCAGCGGTTTACCACGATCAATTCCGATTCCGCCAGCTGCTCCATCAGCATATTACGCATATTGGCCAGATACATGTCCAGCGTTGTTCCATCCACGGTAGAGTACACCCCCTGCAGTTCCCAATTGCGGGGGTATTTGATGGATAGCAGATCCTCCAGCTTCCACATGCCATTGTATTCGATGACAACCTGGGTCGGATGATAATTCTTCTCACAGTTCTTAAAGAACGCAGAATTTAACTGTTCAAATTCTTCCACCTTGAGCAGGATCATCTCCTTGCTGTCCAGATATTCCTTGGAGTATTCTTCCTCCCCTTCTTCACACAATATCAGCAGTGTCAGTCCCGGCTCGATCCACTCCTGCTCCATCAGCGTCTCCTTCACCAGCGTAGTCTTGCCGCTGTCCAGAAAGCCTGTACACACAAACACCGGTGTTACCATATCGTCCCCTCCTTTCTCCTCTTTTTCTTACTTCAAATGGAACAGGACCAGAAGTTCCTCTTCTTTCAAATCCGTTCCGATTACGCATAGACGTCCCGTATAATCTGGCTGTCCTTCTCTCACCTCATACTCCTGCGGCACAAGATCAAACTGCCTCCAAGAGCCGTCTGACATCTGGATAATTCCTTTTGACCGAAGCACTGTTCCATAGGCCTCCGTCTCCGATAATGCCTTCAGCATGAAGTCCAGTTCTTCCTCCGTGTACTTATGCGCCGTCTCCCTTCCCCAGCTGGTAAATATCTCGTCCGCATGGTGATGCTCATGGCTATGGTCATGACCGCAGCATTCCCCATGACCGTGGTGATGCTCATGACCGCACTCTTCATGCTCATGGTGGTGATGCTCATGGTGGTGATGCCCATGGCTGCACTCCTCGTGCTCATGGTGGTGATGCTCATGATCGCAGCATTCTTGTCCGCCTGTCTCTTCCAGCAATCCTTCCAACTTGCTTCCCTTCTCCAGAGCATGGGCGATCGCCTCTTTGCCTAGCTGTTCCCAGGGCGTAGAGATGATGGCCGCCTCCTTATTCTCTTCCCGCAGCATATGAACGCATTCCTCGATCTTATCATCGCTCATGGCCTGCGTACGGCTGATAACGATGGTGGATGCATGCTCCACCTGATCTTTGAAGAATTCTCCGAAGTTCTTCAGGTATAACTTGGCCTTCTTTCCGTCTACAACCGTAATTCTTCCATCAATCTCAATATCCGCGTCTTTTTTTACATCTTCTATGGCCTTCACGATGTCGGATAATTTTCCGACTCCCGAGGGCTCTATAATCACGCGGTCCGGCAGATACTCCTCCAGCACTTTTTTAAGGGCCTCGCTGAAATCCCCCACCAGCGTACAGCAGATACAGCCGGAGTTCATCTCTGTAATCTCAATTCCTGCATCTTTTAAGAAGCCGCCGTCAATGCCAATCTCGCCGAATTCATTTTCGATCAGCACCAGTTTTTCTCCCGCGAATGCCTGATTGATCAACTGCTTGATAAATGTGGTCTTTCCTGCTCCCAAAAAACCGGAAATAATATCTACTTTCGTCATCCTTATTGCCCCTTTTCTATTTTCATTCATTGATTGATATACACATCCGACACATATAGTAACACAAACTCTTCCAAGTTTCCAGTTATACCCAGTCAAACTATAACGGCAGTATTCCCAGTTCTCTACTGAAAATACTGCCGTTTGCATAAATGATTATTTTTCTCTTACAGCACGCCGCCTATTGATAAGAACAATGGCGCAAATACCAGTGATACGATCGTCATCAGCTTGATCAGAATGTTGATAGATGGGCCAGAAGTATCCTTAAACGGATCACCTACCGTATCTCCTACAACCGCCGCATGGTGCGCGTCGCTGCCCTTGCCGCCATGGTTGCCGTCTTCGATAAACTTCTTGGCATTATCCCATGCGCCGCCCGCGTTAGACATGAAGATCGCCATCATAACGCCGGTAACCAGCGCGCCGGCCAGAAGTCCGCCCAGGGCCGCAGGCCCTAATAAAATTCCTACTACCAGGGGTGCAAGCACTGCCATAATTCCAGGAACCAGCATCTCTTTTAATGCCGCGGTGGTAGAGATTGCGACGCAGGACTTATAATCCGGCTTCGTTGTCCCTTCCATAATGCCAGGCATGGTCTTAAACTGGCGTCTTACTTCCTCGATCATCTGATAAGCCGCCTTAGACACTGACTGCATCGTCATGGCAGAAAACAGGAATGGAAGCATGCCGCCGATAAACATTCCGATGATAACCCTGCTGTTAAGAATGTCGATATTCTTAAGCTGCACAGCCTCTGCATAAGATACGAAAAGCGCCAAAGCCGTAAGTGCAGCTGATCCAATGGCAAATCCTTTGCCCATTGCCGCCGTCGTATTTCCAACAGCGTCCAATTTATCCGTAATCTTGCGGACTTCCGGCTCAAGCCCGGACATCTCCGCAATCCCGCCTGCATTGTCAGCAATCGGTCCATAAGCGTCAACCGCTACCGTAATGGCTGTCGTAGACAGCATTCCTACGGCTGCCAGAGCGATGCCATACAAGCCGCAGAACTGATATGCCACAAAGATGCCGGCGCAGATCAATAGAATCGGAATCGCAGTTGACTTCATGCCGACTGCAAGGCCGCTGATAATCGTCGTTGCAGCGCCCGTCTCGGACTGCTCTGCAATCTCTTTAACAGACTTATAGTCTCCCGATGTATAGACTTCGGTGATGATTCCAATCAGCAGGCCGACAATAAGGCCAGCCACGATTGCGATAGCCGCATTGAAATCCCCGAAGAAATACTTACTGAATATAAATGCTACGATCAGTACGATCACGCTGGATGCATAAGATCCCATTTTAAGTGCTTTGTGCGGATTGGCCTTCTCATCGCCTTTTACGAAGAAGGTTCCAAGGATGGATGCCAGCAGGCCGCAGCCTGCGATTATCAATGGAAAGATGGCTCCCGCCACTTTAAAATATACGATTCCCAAGGTCAGCGAAGAAATGAGCGCTCCTACATAGGACTCGAAAAGGTCCGCGCCCATTCCGGCAACGTCGCCTACATTGTCGCCTACGTTATCAGCGATAACGGCTGGATTACGAGGATCATCTTCTGGAATGCCCGCTTCTACTTTACCCACGAGGTCCGCGCCCACATCAGCCGCTTTGGTATAGATACCGCCGCCAACACGCGCAAACAAAGCGATGGATGAAGCTCCAAGGCTGAATCCTGACAATACCTCCACATTCTTAGTAATAATATAGATGACGCTCACTCCAAGAACGCCAAGGCCTGCCACGCACATTCCCATTACTGCCCCGCCGGAAAATGCGATTGAGAGCGCTTTGTTCATTCCGCCTTCTTTGGCAGCATTTGCAGTTCTGACATTTGCCTTTGTAGCAACCGTCATTCCGAAATATCCTGCCAGAGTGGAGAATAATGCTCCCACAACAAAGCAAATGGCAGTTACCCAGTTGCCAATGCCAAAGCCGATAAGAACGAATAATACGACGACAAAGAATATAAGAATCTTATATTCTGCCGTCAAGAAGGCCTGGGCGCCTTCGCTGATTGCAGCTGCAATCTCCTTCATCTTGTCTGTTCCTGCGTTTTGCTTGCTTACCCTTGCTGCCAGCAGGGCCGCGAACAGCAGGGCTGCAATGCCCAGCACCGGAACAATGTTTAAAAACATCTCCATAATTAAAATCCTCCCACAGATTTATTGTAATTCTTATATTATCATAAAAATGTGGATTGTATAGTATTTTTTTCAGATTTTTTCAGAATTCCCAATTTTTTTGCACATTCCATAATTTTTTTTGCAAACTTTGGTAAAAAGGCAAATGAAGAAATTCCTTCTTTTGTTCAGTATATTCGCCCAATATTCTCACAATTAATTTTTCATATATTTATACGACTTTTACTTGCTTCGTGCACGGTCATACTCTATGCAAACCAGCACAAGTCCTTCCGGAGGAGCCGTCACTCCAGCCTGGGTACGCTCCTTTGCTTCCAGGATTTCCTTCACCTTTATCGGCTCATAGAACCCTCTTCCCACCCGGATCAGAGTGCCTGCGATAATCCGAACCATATTATAGAGGAATCCATTTCCTGTAATCCGTATGGTAATATCCGGCCCTTCCTGCTCGATCTTTAATTCTTTCACTGTCCGGACCGTATCTTCCACACTGGTCCGAACATTGCAGAAACTGACGAAATCATGCTCGCCCAGGAGATAAGCCGCTCCTTCCCTCATCTTCTCTACATTCATAGGAAATGATACGAAAGTGCTGTATCTGCGCTTTAAAGGGTTGGGTACCGGCGCGTTATAAATATGGTATTCATACGTCTTAAGGATCTCATCCTGATATCTGGGATGCCAGTCCAATGGAACTTCCTTTGAACATACAATCACAATATCATCCGGAAGCCGCTGGTTCAGGGCATAAGCCATTCGCTCTGCCGGAATGGAAGATTCCGTATCGAATACAGCCACATTGCCTAATGCATGCACTCCGGAATCGGTCCGGCTGGCTCCAATCACATGAATGTCTTCCCCAGTCAGTTTCTTTAACTTTTTATTCAACACCTCTTCAACCGTAATTCCATTAGGCTGGATCTGCCAGCCGCAGTAATCTGTGCCATCATAGGCTATGGTCAGTTTGATTCTTCTCAAAAGGCACCGCGTCCTCCTTATCCATGTTACGTCCTGTCATCAGAATATCCAAAGATGCAGCGGTACGTACCTTCCAATAAAGAATACCGCCACCACATATGCCACGACCACGATATATGCCATATGGTCTCTTGACTGGTACTTCAGAGGCTTCATCTTGGTTCTTCCCTCACCTCCGCGGTAGCATCTTGCCTCCATAGCCATTGCAAGGTCATTGGCGCGCCGGAAGGCCGATACGAACAAAGGGACCAGAATAGGAATCATATTTTTAGCCCGCTGAATAATATTGCCGCTCTCCAAATCAGCGCCCCGGGCAATCTGTGCTTTCATAATCTTATCTGTCTCTTCCAGAAGTATGGGAATGAACCGCAGCGCGATAGACATCATCATCGCCACCTCGTGCACAGGAACGCGGATCTTGTTCAATGGGTGCAGCAGCTTCTCTATTCCATCCGTCAGTTCATTCGGCGTCGTGGTAAATGTCATAAGCGAAGAGCCTATGATCAGATAGATCAGCCGGATCGCCATATAGACAGCCGTTCGAAGCCCGCCTTCCGTAATGGTGAATATCCAAGCATGGAACAGCACCTCACCGTCCCTGGTCAGAAACAGATTAAACAATACCGTTATCATCAGCAGCATGACAATGGGCTTAAGGCCTTTGACAATGTAGGAAAATGGTACCTTTGACAGCCGTATGACGGCTACCAGGAATACGGTTGCCACAATATAGCCGGGTATACTTTTAAACAGAAACAAAGAGATCAGGTACAGAAGCGTGGATACCAGTTTCACCCTTGGATCCAGCCTGTGAAGCACGCTCTTTGCCGGATAATATTGTCCGATTGTAATGTCTCGAATCATTCTTTTCTCTCCAGTGCCTGCATGATCTCTCTGGCTGCTTCCTCCACCGTGGTTACGTCCACCTTCACAGGAAGCCCATGCTCCTTAAGATCATGCATGATATATGTGACCTGCGGCGCCGCAAGCCCAACCTTTTCCAGTTCCTGATAATGCGCAAATACTTTCTTCGGCTCATCATTATACATGACAGAGCCTCTATTCATAACGATAATGCGGTCCGCATATCTGGCAATATCCTCCATGCTATGGGACACAAGGATGACCGTCATATCGCTTTCTTTGTGGAGATAGGCGATCTGGTCCAGAATGTCATCCCTTCCCTTCGGATCCAGCCCCGCGGTAGGCTCGTCCAGCACCAGAACCTTAGGCCGCATAGCCAGCACGCCGGCTATTGCCACGCGCCGCTTCTGTCCTCCGGACAGTTCAAAAGGCGAAGACTTATAGTACTTTTCCTTAAGTCCTACAAGTTTCAGCGCCTCCAGCGCCCGCTCCTTGCATTCTTTGGGGCCAAGTCCCTGATTCTTTGGTCCAAAGCACACATCCGTCATCACGTCTATCTCAAACAGCTGATGCTCGGGATACTGGAATACCAGGCCCACCTGGTTCCTGAGTTCCCGCATGTTATACCCTTCCTCATATATATTCTCATCATTATAATACAGCGCGCCGCTGGTGGCTTTTATAAGGCCATTCAGATGCTGGATCAGCGTAGACTTTCCCGAACCGGTATGTCCGATGATTCCGACAAACTCCCCATGGGGAATCGTCAGGGAAATATCCTTAAGCGCATGCTTTTCATATGCCGTTCCGAGGCTGTAAACATAGTTAAGATGTTCTAATCTAATTGACATAATGCTTCCACCAATTCCTCTTTCCTAAGAATACCTGACGGGATATCCAGACCCTGCTTCTTAAGCTCATCTGCCAGGATTGTCACCTGGGGGACATCCAGACGGTATTTTTTTAGTTCGTCTACCTGGGAAAATACTTCCTTTGGCGTTCCTTCCATTACCACCCGCCCGTGATCCATCACATAGATCTTATCCGCATCTATGACTTCTTCCATATAATGGGTAATGAGAATCACCGTAACTTTCTTCTGCTCTCTTAACTTCTTCACTGTCTTAAGGACTTCCTTGCGCCCTACTGGATCCAGCATGGCAGTCGGCTCATCCAGCACGATGCACTTAGGCTCCATGGCTACCACGCCGGCAATCGCCACCCTCTGCTTCTGTCCCCCTGAGAGTTTATTCGGTGAATGGTGCCGATACTCTATCATGCCGACAGCCTTTAAACTTTCTTCTACACGCTGCCAGATCTCGTCCGTAGGAACTCCCAGATTCTCCGGGCCGAATCCTACATCTTCCTCTACCACGGTTCCAATGATCTGATTGTCGGGGTTCTGGAATACCATGCCGGCAGATTGGCGCACGTTCCATAGTTCAGACGGGTCCTTCGTATCCAGGCCATTCACCCATACCGTGCCCTCTGTCGGTACCAGAATTGCATTGATATGCTTAGCCAGCGTAGATTTCCCGGAGCCGTTATGGCCGAGAATCGCTATGAACTGCCCTTCCTTTACGTCGATATCCACTTCGTCTATCGCTCGTGACTTACCGATCACATTGCCTTCCTCGTCCCGCTTCTCATATTCAAATATCAGTTTATCTGTCTGAACCATATCCATGGATTCCGCCTCCGACCTGTGTATTTTACTGTTTCTTATTGTACGTTATCGCTACGCATTTTGCAAGGTGCAGAATTCACCACCACAATACCAATACTAACCAGCACCAGGGCCGCAAGATTCTGTACCGTGAATATATCTTCTCCCAGCAGAAGCGCTGACAGCGTCACTCCGAATACTGGGATGCTGAATCCGAAAATGGTAACCTTGCCCACCGGATTATATTTCAACAATTCTGCCCATAAGGTAAATGCGATTGTTGACAGCAGAACAAGGTAAAAGAATAGCGCGGATGATCTGGCGTTAAATCCATACATGCTGCCGCCCGTCAGATAGCCCGCAATCATCAGCACCGCGCCTCCAAACAGCAGCTGAAAGGCGGTGATTGTCATCGGGCTTTCCCTGTGGGATATCAGTTTCATCGTCACAGAACTGATCCCATAGGTGATCGCGCACAGAAGGCTGATTCCCTCTCCCTGGAATGAAAATCCGCTGCCCCATGCGCCCGGCACCACATTGATGACGATTACGCCCGCGAATCCGATCAGGCAGCCTATGGCTTTCTTCCAGGTAATCTTCTCTTCCTTCATGAGGAAATGGGCCGCGATAATCGCAAAGAAGGCATTGGATGCATTGATGACGGAACCCTTGGCCCCAGTAACGTGGGCAAGTCCGATATAGAAGAACACATAATTGATCGTCGTCTGCAAAAGCCCCTGCCCGAATACATAAGGAACGGAAGACCACTTCATAGTGATCAGTCTTCTCTCCAGCATGCTGGCCACCGCATATGTCAATACGCCCGACAGGAAGAAGCGGTAGCCCGCAAACAATATCTGGCTGCCCGCCCCCTCTATATGAAACATCTCATAGCCTATCTTTACACAAGGAAATGCGCTGCCCCATAAGGCGCAGCACACCAATGCCAGAAAGACTCTGGCCGTCGTATTCTGATAAAACTTCTCCATTATGCCCTCTCTGGCTCCGGATAGTCCTGGCCCTTGGTATCTACCGTTACCTTTTTCATCCTCTGTGCCTCCAATGGCCTGTCATTGTAGTCTGTAGGCGTATCCGCGATTTTATTCACTACATCCATGCCCGTGATAATCTTTCCAAATGCTGCATAAGAGCCATTCAGATGCGGAGAATTCTTGTGCATGATAAAAAACTGAGAGCCTGCGCTGTCCGGATGCATTGCTCTTGCCATAGAAAGGACGCCTTCCGTATGCGCCAGGTCATTGGAAAAACCATTCTGTGCAAATTCCCCTTTGATATTGTATCCCGGGCCGCCCGTGCCGGTGCCTTCCGGACATCCTCCCTGAATCATGAATCCACTGATTACGCGGTGGAAGATCAGTCCGTCATAATATCCCTTCTTCACCAGCGAGATAAAGTTATTTACCGTGTTCGGTGCAATCTCCGGATATAATTCTGCCTTCATGATGTCTCCATTTTCCATTTCAATCGTAATAATTGGATTTTCCATAATTTACTTCCTCTCTTTTTTCAAATATTTAAACCGTATTATCTATTGTAACGGATATTTTTCCATTCGTAAAGTATCTTGATTGGAATGATATGCATAGAATCAGGAATACTAATCAAGACAAAGTAAGACAGGGAGGATGATATGATGAAAAAATGTAAGATATTGGGGACTGCCGCGGCCATGATGCTGGTATTCGCGCTTGCAGGGTGCGAAAACAATACGGATGATGTGGACGCCCTCAAAAAACGGGTAGACCAGATGGAACAGGAACTGGCTGATATGGAGATTAATAATAATCTTGCCGAATCCTCTCAGGATAAGGCTTCTATTAATGAAGTCTCCGCATCCGATGACTCTATCGCATCTCTTACCCAGGCTGTGGATGACATGGTGTCAAAGGCCAACGAAGCAAAGCCAGACGGTACTGAAGAGGAAAAAATGGAACAGTTCTTTACCCTCAAAAAAGAGATGAAGAGTATGGACAGCCGTCTGGATGCCTACGAGGATTATCTGGAATACCAGTACCGCCAGGAAAAACTTTCCCGGGAAGAATACCAAAGCCAGGATCAGGCGCTGGAAGAACTGGAAGATAAACTGGACGCTGCCGAGGACCAGCTGGAATGGACCTTCGGCATAGACGACTAGGCAAAAAGATGCCGGAGCATCCATGTGCTCCGGCATCGCTTCCATCTATTGCCCTATAATGCCGTCTTCAAAATAGAATCCGTCAAAATCATACTTATAGACGCGGTAAATAAACTTTTCCATATCCATCTTATAACTTGCGATCAGTCTATGATCCTTGTCATACTCGCCAAACATGCCTTGGAATCCTGAATCGATCACCGTATTGTCCCCAATATCCTGGGCGCTGCTTACATAGCCTGAATAGGGAACTTCAAAGGAATCTGCAAGTTTAAAGGTTCCTGCATTCTCGTCCACCAGATACTTATAGTAATAAGAAGAAGTCCCCTCCTTGGCGCTGTTCTGTACAAGTCCCACCGCAGCCCAGTCAAAATCCGGCCTGGTTTCGCTGATTCCAATATTATTGTTAAACATATACAGATAATACTGTCCCTCCGGCAGGCTATCATCTTCTACATAGGCAACCGAGTGCTGCCCGCCATGGATGGTAAACTCTCCATCCTTTGCAAACACCAGGCTTTCATACTGCGTCCCTGTCCAGAAGGACTTCTCTGCGATCATATAGCCCAACGTTGGAGTTCCATAGATATCATTGACCCTTATAATAGAGGAAGTCTCCCTCGAGCTTAACAGCACAGATCCGTTGCCCATCCACTGGATCGTATTGATATGCATCCAGTCCAGCTCTCCATCTTCGCTTCTTTGGCATTCCGCCTTGTATTCCCCAAACAGAGCGCCAAGATCCAGCACTTTCGTGACTTCTCCGGAATTTACGTCCAGCTTGACCACAACCTCTTCCGTGCTGTCCTGTTTCTTATCTGATGCCAGAATCAGCATATTGCCGTTGTCATCAAATACATAATCATGATGGACTTCATAGTCTCCGAGATCAAAGACATTTGTCACCTGTCCCGTCCTGCTTACCTGCGCCATCTTCGTCTCAGAAATACTGTAGTACATAGAATCCTTATCAAAGATCAGCCTGTGGCTTCGGTATCCCAGAAGCGGCACCTCTCCCCGGAGCGTTCCATTATTGTCGTAATAATACATAAAGTCCAGAGCAGTGCTGTCATTTCCCAAGACTACATAGAGCCCGTCTTCCAGCTGGCTTGCATCGCCTGCCACATCCGTATCCAGCTGTACATCTTCCGTTCCTATAAGGGAGCCCATCTCAAATACGATCTCCTTGGTGTCCGTGGAGCCATCTTCCTCTGTCAGGAAAAACGTAACCTTATTCTCCATATCGGGTATCAGGCCGATCACCTGGAATTCATGTTCTTTCTGGTATGTCTCCTCCTGATACACCGTCCGGTTAAAATCCTGAATCTTCGGGTCTTCGGCATGAACCGTATAGGCTACGCTCACTGGCTCATCCGTGTTGAAATACACATAGAGCGACTGGGTGTTGGTGCCGAATGGATTGTATTCTATCAGCATATTGCTAAGCGTGTACTCCTGAGAAGACTTCTTCTCTTCCAGTTCCTCTGCTATCTTATCCTGATTCTTCACATCGTAGGCAGCCTTAATCTTCTTCAGAGATTCTTCCTGCGTCTTGGTAAGCTTCGTTGTCTCCGTATCCGTCTGCTTCGTGCTGTCTCCTGTCTCCGAAGTTGCCATAACCTTCGCCCCTACGCCCGTTGCGATAAATATCGCAGCCGCCAGGGCACAGGCCAATATCTTATTTCTCTTTCTCAATTTATACCCCGCCTTTTCTAACTTGATTATGGGTTGCTATAC
Organism: [Clostridium] scindens; assembly: GCF_019597925.1. Taxonomy (NCBI): domain Bacteria; kingdom Bacillati; phylum Bacillota; class Clostridia; order Lachnospirales; family Lachnospiraceae; genus Lachnoclostridium; species [Clostridium] scindens. Next base: position 2,955,785 of record NZ_CP080442.1, read on the forward strand.
TCACATTTTAACAGGAATTTGTGTTCATTTCATGAAAATATCTCAAATTATGGAATATAATATTATACCGCCCTTTTCTTCGTATCCGGTGTCCCACAGTTCCTTCAGGGACATCCGCACTGCCTGCCCATAGGTAGCCACCGTTATATACATCTCCTGCGGCCCGTCTTCGTAGCCCACCACGAGAAACCAGTGCCAGATAAAGTCCTTATACTTGTCAACATTCTTATGCCTCAGCATCAAATACGGCACAGGAAGTCCCGCATTGATCTGCCGCCTGATCTTTTCAGCCGCTTCTTCATAAGAACGGCTTCCTTTCAAGCCTTCCATAGCAATCTGTATCCCGGCGCCCGTCTTGTCATTTACGTCCTGGATATACCGCTGGAATCCTTCAATGTACCATTCAAGCTTCTTCACGCCGCCGACCCTCGGCCGGATATAGGGCTTCATAATCTGGCTGAATTGCTTATACTCTTCCTTATTAAGATGCATCTTGTCAAAAGGATAGAGTGCATCCATGCCCATATAGAGGGCAAAGTAGATACAACTGTCGCAGGCAGTCGCAGCGCCGCATCCTCCGATATTCATAACTACATTTGTAAACCAATCCTGGCTGCCCCCATAGGCTTCTTCTATCGTAAAATAATCGAGTCTCTTACTATGCATAATTCTGTCGCCTCCCAACGCAATCAGGGGCAGTTCCGGTCAAATCCCTTGCCAGCCCGCCGCAAAAAGGTTGAACCAGAACCGCCCCTGATTGAAACTTGATACTATCTTAACTCATCTTTCAAGATTTTGGGACATTGTACTGATATTTATACAATATTTATGCTACATATTCTTTGAAATTTCTTCACATACCTTCATGGCCTCAAAGATTGCGCTTCTAAATCCGCGTTCTTCCAGTACGCGTACTGCCTCGATCGTAGTTCCTGCCGGAGAGCACACCATATCTTTGAGATCCCCAGGATGCCTGCCTGTATCCAGAACCATCTTAGCGCTTCCAAGAACTGCCTGTGCCGCAAACTGATATGCCTGTGGTCTTGGCATGCCGCCGGAAACAGCCGCGTCAGCCATCGCTTCAATCATCATGAATACATAGGCCGGGGAACTTCCGCTGGTGGATACTACCACATCCATCAGGCGCTCTGGAACAATCTCGACACGGCTGAAACTTTCCAGCAGCGTACGGATATATGCCAGCTCCTCTTCCGTTATGTGCTCGTTGGGGCATGCCGCCGTCATGCCAGCTCCCACCATTGCAGGCGTGTTCGGCATAGTACGCACGATCTTCACATCCTTGCCAAACTTCTCGGCAAGCCATGCGAGCGTCTTGCCTGGAGCGATCGTAATAATGATCTGCTCATCCTTGATATCGCCCTTAATCTCATTGATCACATCTTCATAAAATTGTGGCTTAACCGACAGCACGATGACTTCCGCCTTGTCTACGACTTCCTTATTGCTGTCTGTCACCTGAATGCCGAACTGCTCTTTTGCGCGTTCTCTTCCCGGAGCAAACAGATCCGCCCCAATAATCTCCTGTGCCGGTATAATCTGCTTCTTTATAATGCCGCCCATAATTGCTGATGCCATGTTTCCTGTACCAATAAATCCTAATTTCATCTTCCATACCTTCCTTTGCTCATGAATTGTACGAGTTTCCTTTGTATACATATTTTTAATTTGTATACAATTTTCTTCTTGCAACGACTATATCATGCATTTCATAGAAAGTCAATAATCATCTTGTTTTTTTCCTATAAATACGTTATAATTTGTATACAATATTGCATTTCGTATACTCAGGCAAAACACAAGGAGGTATCCAATGGCTAACAATAACAAAAGTGTCTCTCTCACAGATCAGGCCTATGAGAACATAAAAACGAATATTCTAAACCTGACCTATCCTCCCGGCATGGCTTTGACCGAAGCCCTGCTCTGCAGCCAGCTGGGAATGAGCCGAAGTCCTGTCCGCGCAGCGATTCACAGACTGCAGACAGAAGGCTTGATCGTATCCGACTATTATAAATCCATGACGGTCAAAGAGATCACGGATAAGGATATCAACGAAATCTACCAGCTACGGGAATTGCTGGAAGGGGCCGCATTCAAGCTGATCTTTACTACCGGCCGTAACGAGGAATATTCTTACCGCATTGAGGAAAAGGTAGTCCGCATGTGCGCTGCTGCCAATGACCTCTATGAATGGGAAGTGGCAGATACTGCCATGCACATGGAGATCGTCAGTATCTTTGACAATGACAGAATCAACCGCATCTACGAAAACAATCTGTCCGAACTGATCCGCATGGGCCAGTATTCTGTTAAAAATGGAATGCATATTCCAAAGACCAATGAAAATCTCAAAAAGATGGTCCGCCATATGAGAAAGGGAGACTACGAGAAAGCCTATGCCATTCTAAAGGCAGACCACTTTGGCACGGGAAAGGACAGCGCGCTTAAGGGCAGATGATTTTCCTTATTCATTCGGTATTGTCACATAACCGCCGTCAATTGCATTTAGCACGACCGTCTCCGTGCCCCATCCCAGCTGCTCTTCGGTCCCTGTCACGCCGGTGCGCTCCAGGTCGAATACCCATACCGGAACCATCCATGCCGCCGATGGCTCCTCGTACGCGTTGATATTCGCTGCCCGCAGCTGCACCTTCCTCACCTTGTAGAGGTAGCCTGCTCCTTCGCTTTTTAGTTCCTCTCCTCCGTCAGCAAGCGCGCCGTAAAGCAGATGGTCTGCAAGCTTCTCCTGAATCTTCTGGAAGGATAATAACTTAGTATTATCGGCGATCGTGTCTTTCTTCTTCGATATGTCCGTCCATTCGAATCTCTGGATTCCGTCCTCCGTAATAATAGCGCGTATCTTTTCTGCTGAAAAATATGGCGCATATACCGTCTCCGGCAGATCGTCATATATCATCGGCGAACGCTGGCTGTATCCTATGACATCCCCCGCCTTCCGATATAAATATACGGAGTAGCCCACGCTTTTTTCCAGCCCGGCTTCCTCCAGAAGGGCCCAACTCTCCGTATCCTCATTCCCGACAGCCTTGACGCAGTCGCTGACTTCAAACCCTTTGATCGACAGATCCTTCAGCATCTTATCCACTTTCTTCAATGCTTCCTCCTGCGTTAATCCTACGTCAGCGTCCGCCTCCTCTCTTAGACGGCCAAGCCACTCGTCATAGGCCTCGGTACTCTCGGCATTATCAAACTCAAGTTCCGCCAGATCAATCTCATCAACGAATGTCCCCTGGGAATACACAAACTTCGTCGTGCTTCCCACCTTGTCGTCATAATCCACCGCCCGGATGACCGGGTCACACTCCCTTCCTCTGTCCACCCTGGCCGTAAGTCCAATCTTGTCATCCGTATCGTAATAGTAATCGCTGACCTCGTTAAAATAATCCTTTTCCGTCTGGTACGGCACCCCAAGATTGGCTTCGATATACTTATTCTCCGCTCTTTCTTGCGGCGCTTTCTCAATCAGTTCATCCATCGTCTTTAGCATGCCTTCCCAGTAAGTGGTCAGTTGACCTCCCTTGCTCCAGGTCGCCCATCTTCCCTCATAATTGGCTATCTTTTCTTTCTCTTTACGCAACTCGTCCTTCGTCATCTCCGGATATTCGTATAACTTATCCCCTTTTGCAAAGTAGCCGCACAGCCGGGAGAGCCAGTCCTTTTTCAGGGATGCCATCTCATAAGAATATACCGGGGTGTTATAGATCTCAGGGATATTCGTATCGCAGTCTGCCTCCAGCGTGACGAACCCATCGCTTCTGTCCAGGGTTTCTTTCCAATGCTTCGGAATCCCCAGATCCTTGGGCTTATCCGTCTCTTTGGGAAGGATGCTCTCTTTTGCAAGCCCCTCGGACTTATCCGCAACTACTTTCTCTTTTGGAGTCTTCGCACATGATGTAATTCCTAATATGCTAATAAGCACCAATACTATAACCCCTAATCGTTTCTTTATAGATTGACTCAATTGCATTCCCTCCAATCTACTCCATACAGCACCAGCCTTATCCGATCCGTTCCAGCCGCCCGCCGTCCATCTCCCACACATCGTCCGCCAGCAGTTTGATATCCTCGCTATTATGGCTGGTCAGCATAATCGTCTTACCGGCCTTCTTAAGTTCCCCAATCAGTTCTCTGATCTCCTTCACTCCCTCCTTGTCCAGTCCATTGAACGGCTCGTCAAGGATCAGCATATCCGGATCTTCCATTATGGCCTGGGCGATTCCCAGACGCTGCTTCATTCCCAGAGAGTATTTCGCAACCGCCTTCTTGGAGGACGGATCCAGTCCTACCTTACGTATCGCCTCTTTTACCTGGTCCTGGGTAATGGCATTCCGGATATTTGCCAGCAGCTGCAGATTCCTATAGCCGGACAGATTTGGCAAAAATCCCGGACGCTCAATGATAACGCCCACGGATTCCGGGAAGTCTATGTCCTTTCCGATCTCTTTCCCACCTACGATAATATGGCCTTTTGTCGGCTCGATAAACCCACAGACGCATTTAAAGAACACGCTCTTTCCGGAGCCATTATTCCCAATTACGGCATGAGTCTTTCCTCTGGAGAATTCACAGGTGATTCCTTTCAGCACCTCTTCCTCGCGGAAGGTCTTTCTAAGATTCTCTACCTTTACAATCGCATCACTCAATCGTCGCACCTCCTAGCACATTAAGAGAAGTTGAACTGGTACCGCCTCGCCAGCCTTCTGATCAGCAGAATATTCAGCAGAATCCACACGCCCAGGATCAGGTAACTGTGCCACAGCCGCGGCAACAGGTCATATCCAAAATTATGCATGTAGTAGGTTGCATGATTCAGCGGCGAGATCCAGCCGCTGATCACATTGCTCTTATATTGCACCTCTTCCGGAATATTCAAAATCTTCCCGATCGTCCGGGGATCCAGAAGCAGCCCGTACAGATTCAGGATGAATACGCTCAGTACGCCGCCAAACTTATTCTTCATCAGATTAAACATCATCATCAGAGTCGCTGCAAGCAGCGTATATAGAGTCATCAGCAGGAAGATGGTAGCCGTACATTTGTAGGGATTAGACATCTCCATCGTCTTTACCGAGGCTGGCAGAGCAATCTGGCTTCCTACGCCGGAGTATCCCAGCATGGCTCCCGTCTCGCTCCACATATTTCCCGGAAACGAGATCGGGGCGCAAAGCAGGCAGAAGGTTCCCAGAAGGAATGCCATATAAATGACCGTCACCAGGACTACATACAGAAGCTGCGCGCTGACCCACACAGCCCGGCTAATCCGCAGCAGATAATAAGGCGTCGCGTCGTTGATGAACGGCATATCTACGAAGAAGAAGATCAGAAGCAGAGATGCAAGCAGGATGGACCTGCCATTTCCAAAAGCCCAGATAAAGGGCTCGAATATCTGCATCGTGGTATCATAACTATTGGCAAACATGATCGCCCGTCCGGACAGCATGACGCAGAACACGAATGCCAGGACAAACGCGGTAATAATCTTCGGATTCTTCTTCCATTCCAGGAAATTCAACTTCGTTATCGAGCATACAAGTCGCGCGTTAGTCATATCTCCACCCTCTTTCTATCGCCTTTGAATACGCCAGGGCCGCCACAATATTCGCAACGATCAGAATTGCCAGGATCGCCGTTGGCGATGCAGATCTCTCCAGCAGCCATTCCTTCGGATTGATCAGCCGCAGATTTGAAAGGTAGGCATCCATCAGCGTGGATATCACATAGTAAAAGATGAACGGGGCTGCATAAGCCATATACCTGTTGTTAACAAATGTTGCGATCAAGCCTCCCATTAGGGCATAGAATGAGCCATTGAGCCATAGTATGAGTATCCGCCGCAAAAAGGAGAGAAAATAAGCCGCACCCACCGTCTTCCATTGTGCAGCCTCCGCGCTGGTAAATAGGCATCTTGCAAAGCAGGCTACAAGCAGGATCAAAATGGCGGCTGCCACAGCCATCCCGCCAAAAATAGCGCAATTAACCACCTTGCTCCACCGGTATCTGCTCTTCGTGGTGCGAAGCAGAATATATTGCAGGGTGCCGCTCTGCAGATCCTCCACGTAAGCGGCGCTCATAGCCAGCGTACACGCAACCGGCACAAGGAGCGCAAAAGGTTCCGAACAAAGTGCCTGATACGCTGCCTCCAGGAACCGGATTCCGCCTTCTATGTACTCCACTTCTGCCAGATATCCCAGGATATCCCCCGCGCCGATCCACCCGGCTGCGGCAAGCAGGAGGATGCTTAAATAAAAGCCCACAGAATAGAAGCCCCTCCTAAATTCGATTCTAAATATTCTGTTCATCTTAAAGGCCTCCTCTTCAAACGATTCGTTCTCCTATGGCCACCCCAATCGGTGATCAACCTTTGGCATCACATAGCCGCCATCAATTGCGTTCAGTACGACGGTTTCCTCATACTTTTTCGTTCCTAGCGCAGAGAGGACCATGTCGCATTTTACCTTGAACACCCAGGCAGGAGCAAGCCATACGGCTTCTGGATCCTCATATGCAGGGATATTGGCCGCCCTCAGTTGTACATCCGCTACCTTATAATGAAAACTACATCCTTGCTCCTTGCCTTCGCTAAAACTGGATACTATCGTGTAAAACAGATGGTCTGCCAGTTTTTCTTTTATCTCATCAAACGATAATAGTTTCGTATTCTCTGCAATCGCTTCCTTCTTCTTCGCCAGATTGGTCCACTCGAACAGCTGCAGCCCCTCCTTGGTAATAATCATATGTATTCCCTCTGTCGAAAAAGATGGAGCATAGATAGTCTCCGGAACTTCCTCATAAGGCCGCTGGAACGGCTGCTCATAGCCGACCAGGTCTCCTGCCTTAGGCGCATAATAAATCGAATACCCCGTAGTCAAAGTCTGATTTTCCTCATCCAGATAGCCCCAGCTGACACTCCCAGGGCTTCCTGTCGCCTTGAAGCAGTCCGTAACCCCATATCCTTTTAAAGACAGCGCTTCCAGCACCTTATCGGCCTCTTCTAACGCATCTTCTTTTTGAATGATTCCATCTCCCTCCTGCGCCAGGCCGATTTTCAAGCGTTCCAGATAGTTATCGTAATACTCATTGTGGAACTCCAGAATTTCCTGGCTGGTGATATTCTTTTCCATCCACTTCTCGTCTATAAAAGTTCCCTGGCTATAGAGGAAATTAGAGGTGCTTCCCAGTTTGTCGTTATAATTAATCGCACGGATCATTGGATTTACCTCTTGTCCCTTATCTACCCGTGCCGCAAATCCTATCTTTTCCTCCGTCTCATAGTAGTATTTGCTATACATCCGGGATGCTGACGTGCCCTTCTCATTGACAGATTCTACTTCTAACTGCTGCGGCTCCACCAGTTTCGCCTCAGTATGCTGGCGCTTTTCCTCTTCTGGAGCCTTCTCAATCAGCTCATCTATTCGGGCTGTCATGGGGGATATATCATTCCCTTCCTCCCAGGCCCATTGTCCTCTCATATTGATGATATCGTCTTTTTGGGCCTGCAGTGCTTCCTTGGTCATCGCCGGCTCTTTATATAATGGATCGCCATCGGAGAAATAGTCGCATAATTTCTTTAAAAGCTTATCCGTCATATGTCTCATTTCATAAGAATAAACCGGCGTATTATAAATCTCCTGAATCTGTATCTGGCAGTCTGCCTCTACCGTGACATATCCGTCGCTTCTTTCTATCCGCTCCTGCCAATGCTCCGGAATCTTCAGGTCTTTCGGCGTATCCGTTTCCTTTGGAAGAATATTCTCTTTGGACAGTCCTTCTGACTTATCTACCACAATCTTCTTCTCCGGGGTCTTGGCACACGCTGCCAGATTGACTCCGCAGGCAAGAATACAGATGGTGGAAATCACTTGCTTTCTTATACGATACCTCATCATATGCTCCCTCCTCCGCTCACGCGCTCTATCACCTTGCTCCCTTATTCGCTGATGCTTCTTTGGCTAGTCAAAATTTAGCGTCACATATCCGCCGTCGATGGCATTCAAGATGACGGTTTCCGTTAGCAGCCTCTGTTCATAGGCTTGACCAGCCGATTCCGCCTTACTTATATACTCCAAGTCGAATATCCATACCGGAACCAACCATACCGCTTTTGAATCTTCATAAGCATTGACATTTGTTGCACGAAACTGTACGCCTGCCACCTTATAAAGGTTCTGACTCCCCTCCTGCTTTTCTCCTCCCATTTCGGAAACTCCCACATAAAGCAGATGCTGTGCTAGTTTTTCCTTAATCTCCTCAAAGGATAATAACTTTGTGTTTTCTGCAACAGTGTCCTTTCGCTTTGAGATATTTCTCCACTCAAATCTCTGGACTCCTTCCTTGGTAATGATCACTCGTATCTGTTCTGTCAGAAATGACGGAGCATACATCGTTTCTGGCAAGTCATTATAGACCATCCTTCGAGGTAAAGTGTATCCCGCAACGTCTCCCGCCTTTGGCGATAGATATACAGAATAGCCTACGCTTTTCGTTAGTTCTCCATCTTCCAGCCCCGCCCAGCTTTCACTGTCCTCTGTGCCGATTGCCTTCACGCAGTCCGTTACGGTAAAGTCCTTGATTGATAAATCTTTCAGCATCTCATTAACCTTTTTTAATGCATCCTCCTGGGAAAAACCTTCGTCGGCCTCTCGCTTCATCTCTACATTTAAAGAGTCCAGATATTCCTTATTTTGCGTGTCAAAGGCTTTCTGATAGTCATAATCGCTTTCCAAATCCATCACATCTATAAAGGTTCCTTGGCTATACACGAACTGTGTGTTACTTCCCACCTCCTCATTATAGGCAAGTGCACGAATAATAGGATCAACGGCTCTTCCTCTGTCCACTCTCGCTGTAAATCCTATCTTCTTATCTGTCTCATAGTACCAACTATACCAACCGCTGGTATAATCCCATGTCCGAATGTTTTCGACTTCCAACTGCTGTGGAGTCATTAGTTTGGCATCTATGTATTTGTGTTCCGGCTTCTGTTCCGGTGCCTTTTCAATCAGTTTATCCACATCTGCCTCAACCTTTTTCAAATCAGCGCCATGTATACCCGTATAACGCCCCCAAAGCCCTTTATATCCAGCTATCTTGTCTTTCTCCTTGACCAGTTCGCTTTTTGTCATTGGCGGATTCTCGTATAACCTATCCCCATCTGCAAAATATTCGCACAGTTTCTTCAGAAACTTATCTGTCATTTCCACTCTTTCATAGGAATAGACAGGCGTGTTATAGATCTTTGGAATCTGCATCTTATAATCTGCCGTCAGGACAACGAAACCATCGTTTTTTTCTATCGTTTCCTGCCAGTAATCCGGAACCCCCAGATCCTTTGGGGTGTTCTTTTCCTTGGGGATGATGCTTTCCTTGGATAAGCCCTTTGATTTATCCACAACGACTTTCTTTTCCGGGGTTTTGGCGCATGAGATCAGACAGACTCCAGCTGCCAGGATAAATACTACGGTAACAATTCTTTTCCTCAGATAATCCGTCACATCAATCCCTCCTCATTCTCATATGTGGTTTTTCATCTAAAAGGAACCAGGTACAGCTTATCAGCCTTACGGAATAATAATTCGAGGGTCAAGCCTTGGCATTACATAGCCTCCATCAATTGCATTCAGTACAAGTTCAATATCATTCCCCTTCATAGTTGTCTGTTGGGAAAAGGTTACATCATATTTCAAACTGAATACCCATGCCGGAACCAGCCATACCGCTTTAGGCTCTTCATAAGCCGAAATATTGACTGCCCTTAGTTGTACATCAGTTACAGTGTAACGATACCGATCCCCCAGCGCCTTGGCTTCCTCGCCGCCATCAGCCACTGCCCTATATAACAGATGATCTGCCATCTCTTCCTTTATCTCATCAAAGGATAGCAACTTTGTGTTCTCTGCAATCTCGTCTTCCTGTTCTCCCAGGTTCGTCCACTCGAACAATTGGATTCCTTCTTCCGTTAAAACCATATGTATCTGTTCTGTCGAAAAGGACGGCGCATAAGTGGTCTCCGGCAGTTCCAAATATGGCTGTTGGAATGGCTGCGCATAACCTACAAGATCCCCTGCTTCAAGGGATAGATAAACTGAATAGCCCCTGACCATTTTCAGATCCGCCTCATCAAGACACGCCCAGCTCTCGCTCTCGGGGCTTCCCACTGCCTTAACACAGTCCGCGACCCTGTACCCCTTCAGAGACAATGCCTTTAATATTTTATTCGCTTCCCTTAATGCATCCTCTCTCTGAAACATGTCGCTCTCAGTCTGGCCAAGTGCATCGTTCAAGCGATTTAGATATTCATTGTAAGCCTCGCCTTCGTATCCAAAAATCTCTTGATTGCTTAACGTATGCTCCATCCACTTCTCGTCAACGAACGTCCCCTGCCTATAAAGAAAATTCGATGTGCTCCCTAATTCTTCATCATAATCTATCGCTCGTATGATCGGGTTGACAGTCCGCCCTTTGTCAACCCTCGCCATAAAGCCAAGCTTTTTTCCCGTATCAAAATAATAATCACTGTTCTGGCGGGATACGTACATGCTCTTCTCCTTAACATACTCTTCTTCCGTCTGGTATGGAGCCATGAGTTCCGCCTTGATATAATGGCGTTCTTCCTCTTTTGGAGCCTTTTGGATCAATTCATCTACTCTTTCCAGCATTGGCTTTAAACTTCTCTCACTATACCATGACCAATCACCGCTCAGGCTAACCATGCTGTTTCTCTGAGCCTGAAGAGCTTCCTTCGTCATCGCCGGCTCCTCATATAGTCTGTCGCCTCCGGAGAAATAGTCACACAGTCTCTTCAGAAGTTTGTTAGTCACGGGACGCATTTTATAGAGATACACGGGCGTATTATATACTTCAGGTATCCGCACCTGGCAGTCTGCCTCTATAGTGACAAAGCCATTGCTCCTGTCCATGGTCTCCTGCCAATGCTCCGGTGCCCCCAGATCCTTAGGGACATCCTTTTCATTCGGCAGCACGCTTTCCTTGGACAGCCCCTCTGCCTTGTCCACAACGATACGTTTCTCTGGATTCTTAGCACACGATACTAGATTGAATCCACAGGCAAGAATGCATATGAAAGAAATTATTCTTCTGATTTGATACTTCATTAACTCCCCCTCCCTCGTCAACATCAACAAAGATTACTTTTCCTTTTGGTATTATCGTGATATATGTCTCTATACCATGCCTGCCTTCTTAGGGAACTAGCAAAAACAAGCAATGTCAAGATACTGCTGAAAAGAATGCTATACATAATAAGAAAGAGACATGTTTTTAGTTTCTGTTCCTCAATTTTATAGTATTTCCGACACAATACTCATTATTAATCCTCTCTATCGGCTCATTTTTAGTATACAATTCAAATTAAATTCAATAATTTTCTGTTATTTCAATTATGCATTATTTATTTCAAGACTTCAACAGTGTGTCCATGACTATACACATCTGTGGTTATAAATTATTAATTGTATAATTTGTTGTTACTTAATTATTAATGCCTTGATTTAATTGATAAATATGTGATCCCTATCTTCCTTCTTTGACAAATACGATTAAAATACACTATCGCTATCTTGTATGAGTGAAGGCTTTAAATGACCGTAAGTCCCTCCACCTTTTATATACAATTGTTACTAGATTTTATCAAAAATGGCATATTAAAGATTATTTTTTAAAATGCTAAAATTATTTTCGAGAAACTCGCTATCATGCTTTGCTCAACTCTCTTCAATCCTAAGGACCTAAAAACAAATCAGAATTTTGATATCTGTTCGATCCACCTTATATTTTTCGTTTTTTCTCTACTAAAATAGAAATATTAATACCAATCCATAATACACTCAAATCAACCACCAGCATAAACACAATACTAAGTCCTATATTATTGTTTACTACTCTTAGCAGGCTAGAATCAATCAATTTTTCTCCAAATAAATTAACTAACATCATCATTCCAAATGCCGGAATAAACCTTAACCACAAACTATTTTGTTTACTTATAGTAGCCTCTACTTTATAATAAATTAAATATTGTAGACAGGCTAAAACAAATGAAACAGAAACCATAAATGCAAAAACAACATAAAAAATACCTTTAATCACTACCCTCATTCTCTGTGCAGAAATATAAAGAATAAGTAATGAAAAAGCCGATGTAAATAATGTATTTATGCTTAAAAAAGTATATCTAGCAACAATTTTTATTTTTCTAGAGATCGGAAGCATATTATAAAAGCAAAATTTATAATCTTTATCCATCTCAAATGGTATAGTTGAAAAAATCATGTTCATCATAAACAAAGCCCCTATTACCACTATAGGCATATTTAAAACAATACTGACAACAAAAGAAAAACATATCGTACAAATTATTGTAATTAACTGCGAACAGACCAACGTATAATCAAGTTTAAGTACTTTTATCATACTTATATCCCCTTTTTGAATAAAAAAAACTATTTCCTCCAAATTCGCCTTTTTGCGTTTTATACCTTTTGGTATTCCTTTGATTTGAGTATCTTTAATCAACCCTCTTAACTCACAATTGTTTTCATATATATATTCGCATTCCTTTTGAAAATAAGGCAAATCTTTCATACTTCCTGTTATAATCCAATAACTATTCTATTTTTAGTTCCGACTGGTTCAGCAATATAAAGATATATAGAATAAAGTATCTCGATGGTCAAGATAATTAAAATCAAAAATAAATAATATTTACAGTTTAGAAGTATTCCCGTTAATATACAATTAGAGCATATTAAACATGAAATAAGTCCATTTTAATATGCCCCTCCACCAGATATTATGCGAATATATTATAAATTTTTTCCATTAAAACTTTCTTAAACTTTTTAATTCATCCGGCATTTTAGATTGATTTATGATTAATTAATACTCTCACAAAAAACTTCAAGTAAATTTCTCTCATCTTGTTGTTGTATATTCAGCAAATGTTCAATTTCCCAAAAAGACGAAGTTTTTATATTCTCCCTCTCATTTAGAAATTCCAAATTGTTTTCCAAATAACATATTTGATTTATTTGTGCTTTATAATACTGGTTTACTCCGTCATCATCAAAAATATTTATGGTATATGGAACCAATGTTTCCCATCTATTATCATCTTCATATTTCAAATAATATATAAGATGAATAAATAATATTTTACATTCTTCCTCCATGAACCGAATTTTATCTGTTTCCAACGTATTTATGCAATGTTCAAATAGCTCTTTCGTAGATGAATCTATTATATCGCCGCATATAATATATCTCATCAATATAATATTTATTGCGCTAACTATTATATCATCTTCTAAGAGATTACTGTTTTTCTTCGCTTGAAATTGCAATTCTTTTTCTAGCTCTCCCACCAAGTAATCAGATATTTTAAATATATTTTTTTCTTTTTCCGTATCTATATTTTCACATATCTGTACCAAAAAAAGTATTTCTCTTTTTTGTAGTAAAAAAAATGAATAAACATCTCCACGACTATTTCCTTTTTTCAAAACACTTGAAATCACGAACCCTGCCGAGAAGAAAAATAGCAAAAAGAAAAATTGCCTATACCAAATATCACTATTTTTCAATTTTATATTAATCAGGAGTGAAAATACCATCATCACACAAGAAACCACCGGCCCCATAATTAAAGCAAATGAAAAACCTCTTTTATAGTGTTTGTACTGTTGTAACGAAATTATATTTTTCTTCATTAATGGCAATATCCAACCACCTGACATAATTCTCCTAAAATTAATTTTCACTTTGATTTTTCTATGCAAAAAAAGCAGAAGTATACCACATATTTCCGCTGCTACAACTGAAAATCCCGTCAATAAAAAACTGATTAAATGCACTAGTTCATGGACCAATACGCATACAACATAAGCCCCTATAAAGCACCCTAAGGTAGCAATATTAAACTCCCCCATCTCATATTTGAATTCCTTCAAAAAAACTCTTGTCATTTTACCCACTAAAAAAATTATGCATATGTATATTGTTATTCCTACTATTTGATATATTCTTTTTTTTATATTACTTTTTTTCATTTATTCCATCCTACACAATCATATAACGATTTTAATTTTTAGAATTCAAACATCTTATGGAAATAGATACGGAACATAATATAACTATAACGCTTAAAATATTAATACTAATCAAAGCACACGCACTTATCACAAATTTTTGATATACCACTTCAATATCTAAAATATATTTGAGTAGCACTAATCCCCATGTTGGTAAAAAAATCATGATTGCCGCCAAAAGAACTTTTATTTTTGCATAAGAAAACTTGTAATAAATCGGGAAGAATATACCTATTGTTAGACTAAACACAAAAAATACAATTGACATCTCCGAATAGTTTAATTGAGAAAATACAATATTTAAATATACTCCTACATTTTCCATTCCTTTATAATATATTATAGCAAATATGAAAATCAGAATCGCTAATATATATTTCGCCAATACAAGTCTGTTCTTACCAAAGGGCAATGCTAGCATATATAAATTCCCTTTATATTTATCCTCGTTTAAAAAAATATTATTAAAAAGAAAATATATTGAAAAATTTAGAGTAATCATTAATGTATAAATCCCACTATATTGTCCACCACTCTGCTGATTCAAAAAAATAGGAATACCAATTAACACTATTATGGATAGCCAAAAATAATTCCCTGCTAGTTTTATCTCTTTCTCTATCAAGGTTAATATTTTCATGCTTTTCCTCCTTCAGTTATTAAGTTCGCCATCGCGGCTTCCACAGTTGATTCACCCATGAGGAACTCTTGTTTTGTAGCTTCCTTTAAAATTCTCCCTCTATCCATAAGAATAATATTATCTCCTATTTTATCCAGATCTGATGTGATATGCGTAGAAAACAAAATAGTTCTTCCTTGCTTTTTTTGATCTATCATTTCTTTGCAAAATAATTGTCGTGTTTTTGGGTCTAAACCACTCGTTGGTTCGTCAAATATTAAAATTTCCGCATTATGAGATAGCGCAAGTGCTAAAGCATATTTCATTTTCATTCCTTGGGAAAGCGTTTCTATTTTTAGTTTTGAGTCCAACTTATAGTTCTTTAAATATCCTTGATATACTTCTTCATCCCAGTTCCGATAGGCTGCTGAAATAATTTTTTTCATTTCTTCCAACGTTAAATTTTCATAAAAATATCCACTATCAAAAACTATTCCTATTTTTTCTTTGTACTCTTCCTCATGATGTCCAAGCATTAACCCGTCAATAATTATTTCCCCGAAATCATAGTGTAGAACTCCTATCACACATTTCAATACGGTTGTTTTCCCTGCCCCATTATTTCCTATAAGCCCTGTAATTTTCCCACGTTCAACCGAAAAGCTAACTTTATCAATTTTGAATTTACCGTATTCCTTTTTTAAATTTTTAACACTTAACATATCTATTCTTCCTCTATGCTATCTGTTTACTTCTTTTAATTTTTACACAAATGGCACATTTTTTATCCATTTACATTTTCCAGCCTTCTCTTTTCCTGCCACAATTCCTCTTAGTATACATGATGAGCAAAAAAGCCTTTTTTCACACTCACTGCACTCATCTGACAATGCATCTGGCGCTTCTAATTCCGAAAATGTAATGAAATCACTTTGTTTTTCATCATATATACTTTTTATATTCTGTTCAAAAACATTTCCCCATTGATAATCTGTATACTCTCCGGTATCCATTGTGCATATTTTTATATCTCCTGTAGCAGCAATAGTTACGTGTGAAGATAAACAACCACAATTGGGGCTCTGTCTAAATTCGTCGCTATTTAGAGTATTTATAATTCCCTCGTATTTTTCATTAATCCTTTCTATTGTTTTAAACAACTTTATCTGCATTTCTTGATCTAATAAAATGTCTTGTTCAGAGTACACAGCCCTTCCTAATTCTATAACCGAAGACGGGACATACATTTTTATTCCAAGAGAATACACCCAATCTGCGATCTTTTCCACTTCATCTATATTTCTTTTAGTTACAGTTGTTGCAATTCTCATTTTAACATTATTGCCTGCCAACTCTCTCACATTGCTTTTAATTATTTCTGCTATGTTTTTTACTCCTGTAAACCACTCTAAATATTCATCCTCCAAACTATGTATATCAATTTGTACAAACACCCTATCTCTATTGCATATAATAATATCTTTTATCTCTTTGGTTAATGCAACGCCATTTGTCAATATATTAATATGAAGAAAGTCTAGCGAAAGGGCATATAGCAGAATTTCTTTAAATTGAGAATGAATCAGGCACTCTCCTCCTGTAAGTTCAATAACCCATGTTCCAATATCATTTAAATCCTTAAGTAATTTCTTTATCCGTTCTATTGGCATACTTTTCTGATTTAAACAATCAAAACTCCCATAACAATGCAAACACTTAAGATTACATTTATGAGTAATTTCTAAAGATGCTACATGTGGATACAAATTCTGTCGTTTTTCTTCGACCTTTTTCTCTTTAGGATGTGAACTAGTCCGAATACTTAGTCCATACTCTTCTTCTAATTCTTCCAGAAAAGGAACTAACTTCCCTTCAACTTCTTCTATACTTGTCTCGTATTTTTGCGAAAAATACTTTACTATATCATCAAATGTATACATGCCATTAATTCTAAGAATAATTTCTTTTGCTATATTATTAATCATTCTTTTTTCTATTTCTTTCCCTTTGAAAACGTATAAACAAATTATATCTGCATTTATTGATTCAATTAAAATTTCATCGTCCCAAAATAAATACTCTTTCATAATTTTTCTCCCTGAATAATACGATTATTTTTAAATACGCGACAATGTAAAACTTTATTTAACATTGTCGCGTTTAACTTATCCAAATATATTAGCTGCTGATACATGACTTATTGCAGTTGCACTTGCCCAACACGCTGTACAGCCCGCACATCCCAAACAGGTCCATCCTCTAGCTACAATTTTTGGTGTTTTCATATTAGCCCCTCCTTCCATATCATTTTTTATAATCGATTATAATTATACTCTAACTATTTAGACTATTTATTTCAAGACTTTGACCCTCAAGAATATATATATTGACCATTATCGGTTATTTACAAGAAAATATCCGGAATATTCTTGTCCTGCTTTTTCAACATATTATATATAATACCTCCATAACCATTAAATAAACCCGGATTCATTTTTCTTGTGATAACAATGTAATATCTTTTCTCTTAAAAATATATTTTTCATCAATTGAGCATTCTTCAAAAAATGTTTTTGCCTTTTCTAAAACCAAAAAAACTCCCACAATTTCCATGGCATAAAGACCAACTAACTCTTCTCCAATATTTCACCAATTCTGATATGCTCGAAACATATCTGCATCTGTATTTTGAGCCTAACAATACATTCTTGACCGCAGGATCCCCGACACTCCATGGCACCATGCTATGGCTCCCACAGTATCCTGTACGCACTCATATGTTCGCATATCTTTCCCGTGAAGGATTATATAAAAATCTTCATAATCTAATATTTTTTTGTAAATTCAAAGTATTTACTTTTATTTGTTTTCTTCCACCCCCTACAAATGCCATCAAAATTTCATTATTCCCATGCTCCATTCCTGTCATCGGCACTTGTTTCTCGATTTACCAACCTACACCATGCTCTAAATTTAATGCTTTTTCCTGCAACCTATCTACTGCTTTTCTGCTAGTACTAAATACTTTTTTTCAGGGCATATATCATATAGTTTTAAAACCACCAAAACAGCAACTACATTCCACTTAAGAACATCATAATTTGTATCCGTTTGTATCAGCTGTTCCATTATTATTATATGTTTTTTAGCATAATCTAAATATATCTTTTCATTTTTGTACTGATATATAATAAGATACAATAATAGTATCCTATTTATCTCGGCAATTTCGCGATTATTTCGATATTTTTGCAAAAAACAACTTATTAACAACATACCTGCTAAACCGTAAGTGACGCATATCAATGCGTCCAAAATATACGAAAGTATTCCTTCTCCAAGTTTATGGAGTGAAATGCTCTAAGTTTCTATTTTTGATTAGAAGCGCATAATTCCTTTACGGACTTAGACCACGGCAGCAATCCCTCGATACCTTCGGGTTCATTCAGATACCCCGGCATCTTCACTAATAAGTGCTCCAAGTATTTTGGGACACCCAGCCCGGAAGCCTTTGCATACTTATAGAAAATGCTGACAGCAACATCGTTTTCTTTGCACCACTAATAATCACTGAGTCCACTGCTTCTGCAAGTTTGGATTATTTCCATCCATTGCTCATTGGACATTTTTCTTTTTGTCACTGATAAATCCTCCACAACTGCTGGAGTGAAATAGTCTATGGTTTTACGATAGCAGATCCAGGAGCGTAGACGTCTGAGAAAGACCTTAGAGCGAAATGCTCCAATATCGCAGATTCCGAAATGGAATATGAAGTGAATACTCCAACTGCGATAATTATTGCATAAAGACGGATCGCAAACTAGCCGTCCTTTTATGCGTCACTTACTATTTATCTTACATTTTCTATTCTAAACCTCGTAGGAAACATATAAAAGAACGGAAACGTCCAACCTTCTAAAATTAGCACGAATTAAACGTTCCGTTCCTTTCCTCACCCTATATTCTCATCTTATATCTATGATTTTCTGTAATATAAAACTTATAGAAAAGAGTACCAGAGGAACAACAATTACCGTCCATCCTGGAAGCCTGATAAATCCAAATATAAAATAGTAAATGCCCAGAATTACCAGGGCTCCCCCACTAGTTCTAGCAAATAATACAGGCTTTTTAAAATCATAATGCTTCCTGGCATAGGGAATTCTTCCTGTGATAATGCTATATCCACCATAACTTATGACAAGTATACTAAAAACTATCAAAGGTTTCATGATGTTCCTCCTTAATTTGGATCATTTTACCACATACCTCCTGCTTTCCAACATTTTCACCTCGTTTATTACTGAATTCTTTTCGTCCCAAGGTATTATTACACTTTCTGTTATTTTCATCTTGCCCAGTTTATATGAAAATTTCAAGACTCTGACCACAAGCATACATTTTTCTGACCCTAAAATATAATCATTATATTTTTTCTTCATTAAATAATGCAAATATAACATTTATCAAGTACCCCAAAATCCCTCCATATCCGTTCATCAGCCCAGGATTTACTATTTCTTGAGGAAGCAATCTAACAGAATCCCCCGGCAATCTTTTCCCCTCTCCTTCCACTTCTCCATAGAATCTCTCCGCTTCCTCCAATATCCACATGTTCCCGCATATCCCATGGCACAAGCACCAGCTGTCACGTTTCCAGTAATTTTTCATCTTTGCGTATGCCCGTGCAATGTCCGTCTCAAACCTAGATTTCCAGCAAATATCTCCTACTTCCTTATAGCATAAAAGTCGGGATAGCAATATGCCGCCAGCGCCATGGCACCACGCCACTGCTCCCGCCTCATCTACGCTTATTTCGTTCGTCCGTATATCCAGCCAGTTATTAATTTGTGCATTATATAGTGATTCTTCATACTTCCATACTTCTTCTGCTAATTCCCTGTATTTTTCTTTTTTTGTTCGAGCCCACAAGATAATGATAGGCATCAGAATTCCGCTATTACCATGTGCCATTCCTGCCATCGGCGCAGTCCCTTCTTCTATCCGCCAGCCAATGCCCTTTTCTTGTAGTTCAGCCTTTTCTATCAGAACTCCAACCGCCCTTTCAGCCATTTCCAGATATTTATTATCCCCGGCAATATCATAGAGTTTCAATAAAATCCATGCTGCTCCCGCATTCCCGGACAGAAGATCATAGTGTTCGTCTTTTTCTAACAGCTGGCGCAGAATTACTGCATGTTTCTTAGCATAATCTAAGTACTCATTTTTCCAACTCTGTTGATACAGCATGAGATAGACATATACAATGGACGCCTCTCCTTCATATGCCCCGGTATTCATAGACTCTAAGTTCTCAATCGAACCAGTCCCCCTGTCCGTGTAATCAAAAAGCATCTTTTTCAACACCTGATACATCCTTTTTACTTCTTCCCACCCATCAAACTGCTGTAACTGATACATTAGCAGAAGCATTCCTGCCAAACCATCATACAGATACATATTCATGGGCTTGATGTTCCATCTCATTCCCGTCTTTGATGTAAACTGTACGATATACCAACTTACTTCTGTTCCTGTCTGATTCCATACGGCATCTCGTATCAGCCTATCCGTTAGTCTTTTTATTTCCTTTTGTATTATCTCTACTTCCCAGCCTATCTGACTGCATTCTTCTACTCGATATACGTTATTTATATATTGGTCCTTATTTTCTGGCGTCAGTTCAAGCGCGACTTGAATCAGATCCCTTTGTTGCTCTAAGTCATTGCTATCAATACAATCCAGCCTTTTATAAAGTTCTTCCATATCTTTTTCATATAGACAGCGCTCAAAATATGGAATATCGCCTTTCAGTAGAGAACGCACTTCTTTTTCTACCAGTTCTTTATCTTCGTCATCTCTTCCTCTCCATAAGGAATATAAAAATATCTCTCTGTCTGCACCGTCCCTCAGCAGGCTGGGATGATAGGAACTCGACAGAAGCATGCTATAACGCTGCGTGTCCGCTGCCAGAAATCGAATTTTTGTATCTTCTAGATCCCTAAGCCTCATCTTGAATTCCTCTTTGCAATCAAGCACTGCCCGATATGCCTGTGTAAAGCCGGAAAGTATCTCTTCTTCATATCTAACAGGACTCTCAAAATTTCCATTCATTGTTGCCAGATTTTGTGCCTTTTGAGTCTGTGGATACCGATACTCAATATGCATTTGCGATGTCTTTGGATTTATAACCGTCGGAACTTTAAATGGATACGTCTGTCCTTCATTTCCTCCAATTCCGCTGCTGTCTATCCCTTTTCCTTCCCTATTCCAATGTGAATAAGGCAATAAGCCTGTTGCCAGCATGGAATGTGACAATCGGTAGTATATTTCTTCATCGGCCGTTTCTCTTTTGTGGCTATATGTAGTCGTGACTATCGTCTCGAGATCAATCAATACCGGATATTCTCCACAGGCGATTATATTTTCGTAATGCAAATCTTTTGTGCTAAGGAAATAAGTCAGAAACAACTGGACTCCCAGCCTTTTATAATACTCTCTTAACTCCTCTTGAGAATTGCAACTTTTATACTCTACGATGGAGCACCAGCTATGATCTGAAAAGGAGCGGATATCATACTCATACTGGCTGACTCCCGTCTTCTTACTCAGCCATCGTAGCATCCTCATATACTTCTGTTCATTTTCCATTGAACGAGGCTTGTACAATATCTCTTTCCCATTATCTAACTGAATCCTAATAACCTGTCGTCCTTGATTATGCACATCTGCAATTCCGCCTGTCATATGCGCAATCTTACAGACTTTGCTATTCGAACCTACAATGGACTGTATCTGCGCCCTATCCTTTTCAAAATAGTTTATGATTTCTACATAATAGGCTTCCAGATACTCCGTTCGTTCCCCAATACATCTGCATAAAACAGGATATTTTTCAAATAATGTCTTTTTAAATCCTGGCTTCCCTACGATTTCTTCGCAAAAGTATCTGTACTCTTCCCTTGTATCCTGGCCTTTTAACATTTTTTTAGTTTTGTAAGCATTTAATTCTGCAATAAGCGACCTCAAACAAATATTTTGTAATTGTGATGCTAAATGAAATGCAAAGTCATCATAAATGCTCTGTTCAAAACATCCCTCGCTCCCTTCCAATGCTTTTTTCAATCTTTTCAAAGAAGAATCTAGTATGCCTACGTAAAGTTCCGCAAAAAATATTGTTGGTTTGATTTTTTCTACGTTTACAGTTTTCATTTGGTTTTTAGAAGCGGTAAGTATTTTATTATATTTATCCAGCGCATCCCCATCATTAATTGTATATGGCTCGTCGCTCAGATAA
Organism: [Clostridium] scindens; assembly: GCF_019597925.1. Lineage (NCBI taxonomy): Bacteria > Bacillati > Bacillota > Clostridia > Lachnospirales > Lachnospiraceae > Lachnoclostridium > [Clostridium] scindens. Next base: position 2,977,848 of record NZ_CP080442.1, read on the forward strand.
TTTTTAAAGTCCTCCTTGCATTCTATCAGATGCTGTATTGTATCTTCCCCCAGCAGTTTGGCCCAATATTCATACTTTTCTTTATTTAGCTTAGAGGATTGTTCATTTATATAATGCCTCTCAAATAAATAACTGCTATTCTCCATTGTTGGCCCCTTTATCTTTATATTTCAAAAGAGCAGAATGCCATAAAACCTATGACATTCTGCCTTTGTGGTTTTTGCTTTTTAACAACATAATATCGTTAAAAAATGAGTACAGTTAAACGTATACGAAGCTGCTTCCGCAAATTCATTTTCTTGAGAAATCAAATTCTCAACCTCCGTAATTTCCTCCATCAGATTGCCTGCGCAATCATATTGAACTTTTTCCTTCATAAAATCCCTCCCTTCTTCATTTTTAATTAGAATTCTCATTGTCAAAAAAAGAAATTTCCACACAGAACTGATTCTTATCTACTTGACAAGAGATTGTCCCATCGTACCTACGAACAATGCGCTCTATGCTCTTTAATCCATACCCGTGGCTACCAGCCTCCTTTTTCGACGTAATAAATTCACCGTTTTTGCACCGGGGTATTTCACCAATACTATTAGCGATTTCAATAAATAGCATCTGGTTCTGCTTCTCCATTTTAAAATTGATCCATGTATCATCCACATCCATCCGTCCGCAGGCCTCTATTGCATTGTCCAGAAGGTTTCCAAATAGCGAAATAATCTCTCTGTCCGTACAAGGAAATCCTGAAACAGGAACCGTTAGTATGTTCATTTTTATTCCCTTTTCTCTTGCCTCTGTCGACTTCTGGTTCAATATCAAGTCAATCATCACATTACCGGTCCACATTTGATCAGAAGTATTCATTATTTCTTGACTGATACTATCCAGATAGCAGTGCAAATTCCCCCATTCTTTTTCCTTCTCATAATTTCTAAGGACAATCAAATGATTTTTCATATCATGAATTACCTGGTGACTTTTCAACATCTCCTGATATTTTTCTTCCATCATTTTGTCCCTTAAAAGCAAGACTTCTCTTTCCTTCTTTAAATTCTTATATTGAAAAAGCAATATTCCGCAAAACATAATAACTATAGCAATAAAAAGTAAGGAAAGGCTACTGGCTCCGCCCCGCATTTTCTGAGTGTTCTGTATCATTTGATCCATCATGATTTGATATTTTCTCAATAGAATAATTAGAATTGCGCCTATTCCCAACATAGTATTGCGAAATTCCTTAACTACTTTATGAATATCATCAATTTTCTTATATAAATAAAGTATTCCTCCTCCAATCAGAAGCCGAGAAAAAATATATATCAACTGAGGCCACCATGTATCAGCATGAGCAAAAATCATATTAAGAAAATTTTGTTTTAAAAATTCCATGCTAACAAACGCAAAAACAAAATCCATCAAAGAAATTAATGTATAATACAAGAAAATAACTGAAAATATCAATAGAACATTTTTCCGATTAACAATCCACACACATGTTACCGTTACAATAACACAAAATAAAAGCATTATAATCGAAAAAAACACCGCGTTTCTATTTATTGCAAGCAAACACCCCAAGATTAAAATATTGCCCCAGATAATAACTTTGTCTTTCTTTCTAAGATACTCTTTTTCTAATACTATAAGATACATCAACTGGTAACAGAGCCACACCTCGCCGATGGATATCCCCAGCCGGATGATTCTCAGAACCGCATCATACATTAAAGCCCCCTCCAGTACAGGTGAATCTGTTCCTTAACCTTCGCAATCCTGGCCCTACTGATCATGGCCTTGTCTCCATTATCCAGATACAATGTATTTCCAGCCACTCTGGCAATATGCTTCATATTAACAACGAACCCTCGCTCAACCACTATAAATTCTTTGCTGTTTAATTCTCTCAGCAAGCACTCCAATGGTATACGTTCCCTGAAAATATCATTTACCGTCACATATTCCACATATTTAGCCCCTTTTAACTTACTGATGCTGATAATATCTTTATAATATATCTTTTTCTTGTCTGAAAATGTTCCGATCCATCTGTACTGCTCGTGTTCCTTGCTGATCTTATCTACCAGGCGTTTAACAACTAGCGGGAAGCGCGACTCCATATCCTTCTTCAATATGTATTGGTAAGCTTCAATTGTATAACTTTCTGCGGCGAATTCTGAATGGGATGTCAAATATACTAAGTACAGTTCTGGATATTTCTCTCTGACCATTTTTCCCAACTTGATCCCATTCATACCCGGCAGTTCTATATCTGAAAAGAGGATATCGAATTCTTCTTGCTTCGCTTTATCCAGAAAGTCTTCTGCATTTGTCAGGCAGCAAATATCCAAATCAGCCACTCCCATGCTTGATTCTTTCACGCACTTGCTTACGATTCTCATCATATCATCGTCATCTTCTATGATCGCAATTCTTATCATAAGTAACTCCTAAACAAATATGTAATGTCGGTTTCTATTGACATCATAGAATATTGCCTCTTGCTTCCGTATATATAAACGGAAGGTATGTTCCCATAATGCCTCTTCTCCCTCTTGTATTAACATTTTACCACAATAATAGGTATATTCGCCTTCTTCTTTTCCAGCCACCTTTGTTATTATATCTTCTACCGCGTCAGTTATCTTCATAGAATGCATCCGCGGATTCCATTTTCCCAGCAAATTCCTGACATTGGTTTTACTCAATGGCATTTTTTTATAATTCCATTTTGTCAAAGGAAAGACTTCCTCTACAGTCAGTTTCAAATGTGAAAGTATCTTTTGGAATTCTTTCTGGCCTTCTTCATAAGGAAATCCCAAATCCAAATATGCGTATATGTGCCACACTGCTTTCTGTAGATATAACTCTTCGTGAAACATCTCATATTTTTCCCGCAGCCAGGCAACACTTCTAATTAAGATATCTTTGCTCGAAAGTCCCAAGCCCTCTATGTTACATATCCCTAGTTTAATTACTTCAACCTGAACCGTATTATACAACATTGTACTTTTCCCCCTTTTTCATTTTATAGCGCGCAAAATTTACCATTAGTAAATCAGTTGCATATTAGTAAATTCTCATTTTCCTTTCCTGCTGGTAAAATGTACTATATAAAGGAGTTTGGTAGCATTATGACGATTGGAGAACGTATTAAATATTTACGCGAATCACAGGGAATGACCCAGAAGAAGCTGGCCGATTCCATTCACGTATCAGCAAGCCTTATGAACCGCATAGAGAAGGGCTCTTCCAATCCAAATCTGGATTGTATCTGCAATATTGCCGGTGCTCTGAAACTCACGCCTCAGGATATCCTATGTGATATTTTTATCTATCCGGATAAAAGTACTTCCGTTCCCGAACAAATAAAAATCGAGGTGGAAAAATTTTCACAGGAGAAGCAGAAGGTTATTCTTGAAACCTTGCAATTCCTGTCTTCCCGTTTAAAATAAGTATACCATAGACATCATGATTTTGTGGGGATCTGACCCTATAATGTTGATTTTCTGACCCTTAAATGCATATTATAATATCAAAAAGGACAGGTCTTTGCCTGTCCTTTTTGTTCTCCCTATTCATCCATCTCTTCTATATACTTGCAGGCTGCCAGTGCCGCAACTGCCCCGTCTGCCGCGGCAGTTGTAAGCTGGCGCACCTCCTTGGTGCGGCAGTCGCCAGCGGCAAAGACGCCCGGCATAGAGGTCATGCAGTCTTCCGCGGCGAGGATATAGCCATAGTCATCCAACTTCACAGTATCTTCAAAGGCCTGGTTATTGGGAACCTGTCCAACTGCGATAAAGATACCCTCTACCTTCTGTTCTGTTACCGCTCCTGTTTTCTTGTTCTGTATCTTGACTCCTTCCACCACGTCAGCACCCAGAATCCCGCTCACGACGCTATCCAGCACGAAAGTGACATTTTCCTTCTGCCTCAAGGTCTCCACGAGCCGTTTCTCTCCACGGAACTCGTCTCTTCTGTGAATGACATATACATGGCTGCAGTATTCGCTCAGGAAGGCAGCATCCTGCAATGCCGTGCTTCCGCCTCCCACGACGGCGACATCGCTTCCTTTAAAGAATGCGCCGTCGCAGACCGCGCAGTAAGATATGCCGGCGCCTATCAATTCCTTTTCCTTCGGTATCCCAAGATGGCGATGAGTGGTTCCTGTCGCCAGGATAACACTTTTGCAAGGAATCTCTCCATCTTCCGTTGCCACGATCTTATGGTTTCCGTCTTTCTTGACAGCCGTTACTTTTGTATAGCTTAGTTCCGCGCCAAAGGCCGAAACCTGTTCCATCATAGTTGTCGCGAATTCATTTCCGCTCATGCTGGCAATCCCCGGATAATTCTCCACATGGGGCGACAAAGTAATTTGCCCACCGAAGGTTGTTCCTTCGATGAGCATTACTTTTTTCCCCGCGCGCAGCCCGTAGATTGCAGCCGTCATACCGGCGATTCCGCCTCCGACAATCACAATATCATACATTGGACTACCTCCTCATAGAGTATTGTTAATTACTCTCGGTATATTTCTTAATATTGGATGCATTTGCAAGTTTTTCTACTTTGCCTTCTTCAATCACGATCAAAGTCGGCGCCTGTTTTACTCCATATTTCTCCACCAGATCTGCATGCTCCTCCGCATCTACGATCTCGTAATCAATGTTAGCCTTCTCCAGCATGGTCTTGGCCATGACGCAGTTCGGACAGGTCTTGGTGGTAAAGAGAAGCTTCTTTGGCTCTTGGGCTTCCTGCTTTAATACTTCATCTATATGTTCTTCTGCTTTTGCTTTTACCTGCAGTTTGGAATGGCTGAGGTCATATACCTTCCTGTCCTTGAATTCCTGGGCCTTTCCATCGTTCCAGTTCTGGACCGGACGGTAGTAGCCAGTAATTCTGCTGTATACTTCCGTAGTCTCCCCACATTCCGGACAACTATACTGTTCGCCGTTCAGATATCCGTGATTCTTGCAGATGGAATAGGTCGGCGACATGGTATAGTATGGCAATTTATAATTCTCGGCAATCTTACGGACCAGAGAGGCGGCTGCCTTCCAGCTTGGAAGTTTCTCTCCCAGGAATGCATGGAATACCGTGCCTGATGTATACAGCGTCTGAAGTTCATCCTGGATATCCAGGGCCTCAAAAACATCTTCCGTATAGCCCACCGGCAGATGAGAACTGTTAGTGTAATATGGTGTTCCATCGCCTTCCGCGGCTGTGATAATATCTGGGAACTGTGCTTTGTCATGCTTGGCAAATCTATAAGTCGTGGACTCTGCCGGAGTTGCCTCCAAGTTATACAGATCACCGTACTCTTCCTGATAAGCAGACAGGCGTTCCCGCATATGGTTCAGAACCTTCTTAGAGAATTCCTGCGTCTCTTCATGAGTCATATCCTTGCCAATCCAATTTGCATTCAGCCCGGCTTCGTTCATTCCAATCAGTCCAATGGTGGAGAAGTGATTGTCAAACGTTCCCAAGTAGCGCTTGGTGTATGGATACAGGCCTTCGTTCATCAGTTTAGAAATAACCACGCGTTTTACATGAAGGGATCGTGCAGATATATCCATCATTTTATCCAGGCGGGCAAAAAATTCCTCTTCATTCGCAGACTGGTAAGCAATCCTTGGCATGTTGATGGTAACTACTCCTACAGAGCCGGTACTCTCGCCGCTTCCAAAGAAGCCGCCGGACTTCTTGCGCAGTTCTCGCAGATCCAGGCGGAGACGGCAGCACATGCTTCTGACATCGCTTGGCTCCATGTCGCTGTTGATATAGTTCGAAAAATATGGCGTTCCATATTTGGCTGTCATTTCAAAGAGAAGCCGGTTGTTCTCTGTATCGGACCAGTCAAAATCACTGGTAATGGAGTAGGTCGGGATTGGATACTGAAAGCCCCTTCCGTGGGCATCCCCCTCGATCATGATCTCGATGAATGCCTTGTTGACCATATCCATCTCTTTCTTACAGTCTCCATAGGTAAAATCCATCTCTTTTCCGCCTATGATGGCCGGCAGGCTCGCCAGGTCATTGGGAACGGTCCAGTCCAGCGTAATGTTGGAAAATGGTGCCTGGGTTCCCCAGCGTGATGGTGTATTTACTCCATAGATAAAGGATTCGATGCACTTTTTCACTTCCTGATATGACAGGTTATCTGCTTTCACGAAAGGCGCCAGATAGGTATCAAAGGATGAGAATGCCTGAGCGCCTGCCCATTCATTCTGCATGATTCCAAGGAAGTTAACCATCTGATTGCACAGCACGCTTAAGTGTTTGGCCGGAGAGGAGGATATCTTGCCAGGGATCCCGCCAAGCCCTTCCTGTATCAGCTGCTTTAGCGACCATCCTGCACAGTATCCTGTCAGCATGGATAAGTCGTGGATATGGATATCCGCATTCCGGTGTGCCTGTCCAATCTCTTCATCGTAGATCTCAGACAGCCAATAATTGGCCGTGATGGCACCAGAGTTGCTTAAGATCAATCCGCCTACGGAATACGTGACGGTCGAATTCTCTTTGACTCTCCAATCCGTGATCTTTACATAACTGTCCACAATCTCTTTATAATCCAGCATGGTAGAGTTCAGGTTACGGATCTTCTCCCTCTGTTTTCTATACAGGATATACCCCTTTGCCACGTCTGCATATCCGGCCTTGATCAAAACAGCCTCCACGCTGTCCTGGATATCCTCAACATTAATCAAAGAATCCTTGATCTTTGGCTCAAAATCAGCTGTGACCTTCAATGCCAGCAAATCTATGATGTCCTGGTTATACTCTTTCTCCTGTGCCTTGAATGCTTTCTCAATTGCAACGCCTATCTTGGACAGGGTAAATTCTGCTACCTGTCCGTCGCGTTTCATTACTCGATACATAATCTGCGCTCCCCTTCCATGCTTTTTCATCTCAACTATTAATTCTATTTCGTCCGGTTCTTTTATGATACCACTTATTGTGTTTTTGCGTCAACAAAAATAACAATATATTGTGCACAAAATACATTTTCGCACAATATATTGTTATTGTATAGTTTTACTATAAACCGCGCAATTCCGCCGTTTGCACGCTTTTCTTCACGACTTCCAGCGCCTGGTTCATAATATCTTTATTATATCCGTGGAGCCCATCCTGTATCAAATCGCCGGAATCTACGAATTGCTGGAGATAATACTTATCGGCTCCTTCGATCCATTTTCCGATAGACTCAAAATCAGTACGCTGATGAAACTCCTGTACCACCGTTGTCCTGAATTCATAGGGTACTGATCCGCTCATCAGGTACTGAATGCTTTTTTCTACATTTCCGGTGTCATAGCCTTCAATGCCTATCGTCTTCCCATAACTTTCCCTGGAATTCTTGATATCCATAGCCACGTAATCCACCAGCCCTGCCGAGACGATCTTCTTTAACTTCTCCGGGAAGCTGCCGTTGGTATCCAGTTTCACCGCATATCCCATCTCTTTAATAGTTCCAAGAAACTCTTCAATCCCATGCTGGATCAGCGGCTCTCCCCCTGTGACGCATACGCCGTCCAGGATTCCCTGGCGTTTCTTCAGATGAGAGTACACCTCCTCAAGCGAAATCTCCTCATTCTTATAGGTGTCAATTACCAGAGATGCATTGTGGCAGAACGGGCAGCGAAAATTACAGCCCGCCGTAAATACCGTACATGCAACCTTCCCCGGATAGTCCAGAAGCGTCAGTTTCTGAAGCCCTTGTATAACCATACTTGTCCCTCCCTATGCCTTGAAATGCTCCATCATGATCGGCATGCACTCCTTGCTGTACTGCCCCAGAGAATATTCCCCTTTGTTCAGGCACCAGTCCGAAACCAGGGCGCGCTCGCACATGGCATAATAATTTGTGATCTGGCTGACCGCTACATCCGTCCGTATCTGTCCGCGCTTCTGCCCTTCTTCCACAATCTTGGTGATCAGTTTATAATAATTGCGGTTCCTGTCCAGCAGATGGCTCTGCCCTTCTGCCACAAGCTGCGTGGAATAAAGGGAGGCCAGCAGATCAATGCTGATCTTCTCCTCCATCATCGTATGCATCTCACAGTTTAAATATAGCAGTTTGAAGAAACTATTCATTTCCGGATCCATCTTTGCTTCCAATTCTTCATAGTAGTCATCCAGAATCAGGGATAACGTATTAAGAAGCTCATCTTTGGTATTGAAATAGTAATAAAACGAACCCTTCGATGTCCCGGACAGTTCGATGATATCGTCTACTGTCGTTCCATTATACCCTTTCTCATAGAAGAGCTGCCAGGCTGCCGAGACAATCCTGTTCTTTATGCTCTTTTTCTCTGTCTGTTTTTCCATCCCTATCTCTCCACGTCGTCTGTTTCTTCTATCTTACCACACTAGCGTACATAAAAACAACTCTCATCAACCGTAGGTATGTCTTTAGAATCAATCCAGTCGATGGAAATGAAGCCGTTCCTGTTAAGCCCTTCCATCAGTTTGTGTATCATGGGCTCCCTGCCTTGAATCTCCATCACTACCGTTCCGTCATATTCGTTCATTACCCAGCCTGTAAGTCCCAGGGACTTAGCCAGGTATTTGGCCGTATATCTGAATCCTACGCCCTGTACCCTGCCGTAGAAGACCAGGCGCTTTCTTACATCTGCCATATTCTCACCATTTCCCTTGTAAAGTTTTTTATTATTGTAATCCGATTGCATGGGAAAAGCAAACTTTGACACGTAACATTTTTAAAAAATGTTACGTGTCAAAGTAAAAAGTGTTACGTGTCAATTTGAAAAACTGGTGCGCAAAATTAAAAAACTGGTGTGTCTAATTGAACGACTGCTCGGTTCTTTCGATAATCTCATCTTGCAGCGCCTTGCTCAGATTGTGGAAATGATCGCTATATCCGGCCACACGCACGATCAGGTCTTTGTAGTCTTCCGGATGTTTCTGGGCCTGGATCAGGGTTTCTTTGTCTATGACGTTGAACTGTATGTGGTGTCCGTCCATGTTAAAGTAGGTACGTACCAGATTTGCCATCTGATTCAGCCCTTCTTCGCCTGCGACTACGCTTGGGGTGAACTTCTGGTTCAGCAGCGTTCCGCCTGTCTGGAGATGATCCATCTTGGCACAGGATTTTACGACTGCCGTCGGCCCGTTGGTATCCGCGCCTTTTTCCGGAGAGATTCCCTCGGATACCGGCTTGTGGGCCAGACGTCCGTTGGGGCTTGCCATCATTACATCGCCGAAATATACATGGCAGGTAGTAGGAAGCATATTAATACGATAGGTCCCTCCCAGCATGTTCGGCCGCCCTGTCACCTGGCTCCTGTAATATTCGAATACATCCCTCATGATGCTGTCTGCATACTCGTCATCATTTCCATACTTAGGGGTCTTGTTGCTTACAAGGTTCAAGATTCTGTCGTGCCCTTCGAAATTATCATCCAGAGCCTGCATCAGTTCTTTCATTGAGAAGTTCTTCTTTTCATATACATTATACTTCACTGATGCCAGGCAGTCCGTGATGGTTCCGATTCCTACGCCTTGCAGATACTTGGTATTGTATCTTGCGCCACCTCCATTGTAATCTTTCCCTTTGGAAATGCAGTCGTTGGTGATAATGGAAAGGAACGGTACCGGCATCTCTTCCGCATAAATCTTCTCAATCACGTTGCTTCCCTGGACTTTAATGTCAATGAAGTACTTCATCTGCTTCTTAAATGCATCGTACAATTCTTCATAACTTTCAAACTCCGTGGCATACCCTAGTTTCAGTCCCAACTGCTGGCCTGTCATCTTGTCGTAGCCGTTATTCAAGGTCAGTTCAAATATCTTCGGAATGTTAAAATATCCGGTCAGGATATAGGCTTCATTGCCAAACGCCCCGGTCTCCACGCATCCGCTGGTTCCTCCCCGCCTTGCGTCTTCCAGGGATTTTCCGGCATTTAGAAGTTCCTGCACGATTGCCTCGGTATTATAGAAAGCAGGCTGTCCCCACCCCTTGCGGGAAATCTCGCAGGCACGTTTTAAGAACTTCTGCGGCGTCTTTCTGCTGATCTGCACATTGGAACTTGGCTGGAGCAGTTTCATTTCGTCCATGCAGTCCAATATCAGATAACTTACATTGTTAACGCCATTCTCTCCGTTCGGCGCGATTCCTCCGGTATTCAAATTGGCGAAATCCGTATAGGTACTGCTTTCCTTCAAAGTTATTCCAACCTTCGGGGGCGCTGGCTGGTTATTAAATTTTACCCACAGGCATTCCAGTAACTCCAAAGCCTTCTCATCATCCAGGATTCCCGATTCTACATCCCGCTCATAAAATGGATTCAGGTGCTGGTCTAATCGACCCGGGCTGTATGCATCCCAAGGATTCAGCTCGCTCGTCACGCCCAAATGCACGAACCAGTACATCTGAATTGCCTGCCAGTAAGTCTGGGGCTTATGCGCTGGCACGACGTCGCAGTTGGCAGCGATTTGAAACAACTCTTCCCGGCGTTTTGGATCGCTCTCTTTTTCTGCCAGTTCCCTGGCGTATGCAGCGTAGCGTTCTCCAAGAATCATAATAGCATCACAGGCAATCTTCATGCCTTCCAACTCGTTCTTCTTATCCAGGGCTTCTGGATCATGGAAGTAATCCAGCCGGTCAATTGCCTCCTGGATGTCCTGCTTGTAGTCCAGAAATCCTTTTTCATATATTTTCACAGAACCTACCGTATGCCCTGGTCCCCTCTGCTCCATAAATTCAGTAAAAAGCCCAGCCTCATATGCCTTCTTCCACTCCGGCGTCATCTGCCTGAGTATTTTATTCCGGATGCATCTCTTATCCCAGTATGGGATCATTACCCTCTCCTGAATCTCAAAGTCCTCTTCCTTTACTTTAAAACTGATAAGTTCCCGGTCGTTCATTACATGCATATCTTCCATGGTATGGCAACATAATTCCGGAAACGTCGGGGATGCTTGCGGAGAGTCTCCCTTTTCTCCTACAACCAATTCTCCCTCGCCAATGTACAGAGTCTTGGTCGAAAAGTAATCCTTCAGAACCTGGGCACGAAGTTCCGGTATGGAGAGTGCTCCTTCATATTTCTCATAGGTATCCGTCATGCTCTTCGCCCGTTCCATATCAATGTGCGCCGGCGTCTCCAGGCTTAGTTTCCTCAGTTTTCTGATCCGTTCATTCATTCCTCTTTCTTCCATACTGCTAACCTCCTATTTTAATATTGTGAAATCCCGCTTCTTTGAATAATTCTACAAAATGTTCCATTTCTTCTTTTTCCGGTGCATGAAGATTTGTTCCTTCGTATGTCCTTCCGATCTTCTCATACTTTCCTGAGCCGGTGTTATGATAGGGCAGAAGATTAATATTGGCCACCCGGATATTCTTCTCTTGAAGATATCTGATAATCGCTTTCATATCCTCATCCGTTCCATTAACCTCTTTGATGGTGGGAATCCGGATATAGATTCTTGCGCCCGCCGCGCTTAATTTTTCCAGATTGGAAAGAATCGTCTCATTCCCTGTTCCCATATACTTTTTATGTACCTGGCTATCCATCGTTTTGATATCATACAGGAAGGTATCGACGTATGGCAGTATCCGGGCAAAATTCTCATATGGCGCCTGGCCGCAAGTATCAATCGTTACAGTGATTCCATATCGGGAAAGTTTTTTCGCCAGTTCTTCTACGTAGGCCATATCCGCTGTCATCACCTCGCCACCGGATAGTGTGACACCGCCGCCGGACTCTTCATAGAACATCTCATCTTTCTTTAATTCCTTTACCAATTCATCTACGGAGTATTCTTTTCCTACGATCTCTCTCAGATTCTGATTGCAAAAGTCCACGCATGTGCCGCAGCCATCGCAGAGCCGCATATCCGTGAACACCTTCCCTTCCTCGCCTCGAATCGCCTGGTTCGGACAGGCTGGCTCGCAGTTCCTGCATCCCGTACATCTTTCTGCGTCATACAGCATCTGTTTCTTATAACTCTGGGTTTCCGGATTATGGCACCATACGCATCTTAATTGGCATCCCTTGAAAAAAACGGTTGTTCTGATACCATCTCCGTCATGGATAGAGTATTTCTGTATACTCGTGATCAGGCTCATTTTGCCACCTCTCTTTTTTGTGTCATCCGTTTAGACTATAGTTTGTACTTTAGTCTAAAATAACAAAAACAAAACCGGTTGTCAAGTATTTAACAACCGGTTTCCGTCCTTCCATCATCATTTCTACATATTCACTAAAATTTCATATACATTTCTGGCAAATCAAACAAAGAAATCTGATTGTCCTTGTCGGACTTCACCTCTCGGTCCGTGATCGTCTCATCGCCCTTGAGCTGTCCAATCAGCAGCGGCGAAAGTGGATTATGCTGCTGCATCCTCCGCCGGGCGCCTTCCAGGCCGCTTGTCGCATAGCAATATTTGCAGCCGTTGATGCAGGTGTCATACATCCCGATATCTATACTCTCAACACAGCCGCATTCCCGCCGCTGTCCTGCATCCTTCTTAAGATCCAGCTTATAGCCGATCAGACTGTGGATCTTTTCTTTGTCAATACAGGCTCCATGCTGAATTCCCAATCTGCTTAAGTCTATCTTTTCCGCACAGGTATAAAGCGGCAGGCCATATTTTCTGCCAATCCGCGCCAGTCCTTCCGCCAGTCCCAATATATCCTCCGGCTCCATCTCCAGATACGGGCTGTCCTTATAGGAATCGATAAAACTTATGATGCATCTGGTCGTCGCCTTGTGGAGCCACTCGCACATCATTTCAAACCGCTCCAGATGATAAGATATGGAATACTTCTCCGTCAGCAGAAGAGGATCAAACCTCCAGTCCACCCGCTCTTTTCCCAAGCGCTCGCTAAGCAGCAGGAAGGTGGCCATGGACTCCTCTGTGCAGGGAACGTTTTCCTCAATATCCTCTTCATAATCCGTAATCGTCATCTGGAAATAATAGGAATATCCCATTTTGTCGATCGTACTCAGATAGGGAATCAGAGGTTCTGGATTCTTCGTCCAAAAGGCAATACAATCTATCGTATCCGGCGACAGCTGGATACGGCTTATCTTCTTGCGGTTATATGGATTTGGGACCAACACCTCGCCGGCTTTTAGCCGGTTAATGAACCACTCCGGATATAAAGCCGGAATATCTGTCCTTCTGCTTGCACTGATTATCATCTTCGCACTCCTGTTTCACTTCTGCCTATCTTATAACGCAAACCTTCTGCCTCTTAGCCAAAATTCTTAGCAATCAGCCTGCAATATTCCCGGAATGCCGGTACCTCTTTAAAGGAGCCTGCCAGCACATCCCGGATCCCCTTATAATACCATCCAATGGTCTCCTTGTCCTTCATTCGAAAACGGTTCCATAGATTTTCCCCTTCTGCAGGATAGTCCCTGTCAATGTCCCTCATATTAGACAGTTTGTCCGCCAATCCTATCATCTGCACTTCCCTGGGGGCTGTGCGGAGATGCTCAATGGTAGCACGCTTTCGCTCCATCCAGGTCTTTGACTTATCTTCACTTTCCTGGGCGACCATAAAGGCCACCCGCTCAGAGAATTCCTGAGCCAGAATTCTCTGAGTAATGCCTTCGCAGTCTTCGATCGTGTCATGCAGCACTGCGGCGCTGATCACTTCCTCGTCGTCGGTCATTGTCGCCACGATATCCCCAACTTCTACCGGGTGCACAATGTATGGCCTCTTGGTTCCCTTCCTGTATTGTCCTTCGTGTGCCTTGGTTGCAAATTCAATTGCTTTGTCAATCATAATGTACCTCTCTTATCATTATTGATCCAACGTGGTTTCGATTTCTTCAATACCTTCACGAAGTCTTGCCTTTTCTTTTTTATGAAACAGATCAAAGATACAAGGAACAACTACTAAGGTTAATATAGTTCCATATATCAATCCGCCAATGGTAACAACTGCCATAGGCTGCACCATATCCGCACCCATTCCGAAGCCGATTGCCATGGTTGACAAGCCAAGGATTGTTGTAAGAGCCGTCATGATGATTGGCCTAAGCCTGGTCTTGCCTGCCTCTACCAGCGCCTTTTCTTTTTCTATGCCGACTGCAATCAACTGGTTGGTATAGTCAATAAATACGATACCGTTATTGACTATAATGCCTGACAGCATTACAAATCCGATCATCGCGATTACGCTGACTGCCATTCCCGACATCCATAACGCAAGAAGGCCTCCGGTGAATGCCAGCGGCACGGTAAACATAACGATGAACGGAGAGCGCAGAGACTGGAACTGTGCCACCATGATGAGGTACATAAATACGATTGCCAGCGCCAGCATCTTAAAGAGTTCTATCATCGCCTCGTTGATGGTCTCATCCTCTCCAGTCATCTTTATCTCGTATCCTTCCGGCGCGTCGTAGGATTTCAACGCCTTCTTCACCCGGCTGCTGACCAGGCCGATATTATCCCCATCCTTAATCTCTGCCGTAACCGACATGAACCGGCTCTGATCCTTCCGGCTGATTGCTCTAAGGCCGGAGGCGTCTTCAAATGTGGCAATGTCGGACAGTTTCACATCTTCTGATGTTCCATCCTGCTTCTCGGCAGTGATGGTCAGATTGCGGATATCCTCCCTGCTAAGGCTCTCGTTAGCATCATCCAGTACATAGACATCATAGTCATTGGTATCGGTTGCCAACGTGGTGGCCGTCTGGGCTTCTGCGAGTTTCCCATACAGCTGCTGGTATACTTGAGCCACCGTAAGGCCATGCTGCGTTGCCTTTGTCTTATCCACTACGACCCGCAGTTCCTCGTTATTGTCTTCTGTTCCATCCAGTACATTCTGAGTTCCTTTTGTCTTCTCTACGATTCCCTTGACATCATTTGCTACTTTCTGTAGCTTATCCAGATCTTTCCCCTTTATCTGAATATTAATCCCCGAACTGCCAAGAGCGCTCATATCCATATTGGACATATTTACGGTAAGTTCGCCGTCAATATCCTTTGTTACGCTTTCGATCTTTTTCTTAAGCTGTTCATTGTTCATGGACGGATGGTCCTTTGTGATCGCGTAGAATTCAATTACATTCGATTCCGTCTGCGTCCCCATCATATCAGATGCAGATACCAGTCCGCCGATATCCTTGATATCCTCAATCTTACCAATCCGGTCCATTACCTGATCCGCCACCTTGGCTGTATCGTCAAGGCTGCTTCCCTCTTCCGTCTCCAGCGTCATAGCAATCTGGTTGCTCTCCATCTGAGGCATGAATTCTGTTCCTCTTGACAGAGCCAATGCAATGCTTGCTATGAACAGCGCCAGAGCCCCCAGCAGTACCAGAAGCTTCCTATGCAGCGCCTTTTCAAGCAGTTTGCCATATCCCTGCCTGATCTTGGCGAATATTTTTGACTCCTTATCTTCCGTCTTCTTCAGCAATCCTGCGGACATCATAGGAACCAGAGTCAGAGCCACAGCCAGACTGGCCAGAAGCGAGTATGCGATGGTAAGCCCCATGTCTACAAACAACTGCCTGGTGATTCCACTGGTAAACACGATTGGCAGGAATACGCAGACCGTCGTCAGCGTAGAGGCCATGATCGCCCCGCCTACCTGTCTTGCGCCTTCTATGGCCGCTTCTTTGGCGGAAGCGCCTTCTTCATTTCTCATGCGGTATATGTTCTCGATTACGACGATAGAGTTATCCACCAGCATACCGACGCCCAGCGCAAGCCCTGATAAGGATATGATGTTCAGGGTTACCCCGGAGAAATACATGGCAACCAGCGCTGTCATGATACTGATCGGGATAGAGCACGCAATAACAAATGTAGGACGAAGGCTCTTTAAGAATACCAGCAGGATGATCACCGCCAATATGGCTCCATAGATCAGGTTCTGCAGTACGGAATGGACGATAAGGTCAATATATACGCCCTGATCCATCAGCGTCACCGTCTTAATTCCCGCGTTATCCTTTTTTAAACTCTCCAGCTTCTCGAGCACCCGCTTGCTCACATCGCCGGTAGAGTACCCGGTCTGCTTCTGAACGCTCAGCATGACTCCGGGCTTGCCGTTAATCTTCGCGTACGTCTCATCCGAATTATTCACCAGTTCCACATTCGCGACATCCGACAGTTTGACCGGATCAATGCCCTCCATGTCGATCAGCACTAGATCCTTGATGTCTTCAATGCTTTTGAACTTGTCACCGACGCGGACCAGGTAATCAATTCCATCCTCCGTCACATACCCCGCAGGCATGCTGAAGTTCTCCGCGGCCAGAATCGTCTTGACCATATCCGCAGACAGGATGCTGCTTACATCCGTGCTTCCCGCCGCCTGGCTCTGTGCCGATTCCATCTGTGCTTCCTGCATCTGGATTGCTGCTTCTCCTGCTGCAAGCTGGGCTGTTCCTTCCCCGATGCCTACTGCTGCCTCCAACTGGCCGGATGCCAGCTGGCCTCTGGCCTGCGCCAGCGTCATGGCTCCGTTATTCACTTGATCCTGGATAGATTCCAGCTGTCCCTTTCCCGCAGCCACCTGATCAAGTCCTTGCTGAATCGCTGCTTCCTGCTGCGTTAGTTGCTGGATAGTAGTTTCCAAGGTTGAATGACTCGTGTCGTAGGAATCAATGATTGGCTGTAATTCGTTCTTCTGCGCCTCCAATGCTTCTCTTTGCTCTGTAGTAAGATCTGGACTTTGCAACGCTGCAATGATCTGGTCGTAACTTGCTTTCGCCGTCTCCAACTGCGTCAGCTGGGCCTGGGCTGCTGCCTTTGCCGCCTGTATGGTAGCAAGGCTCTGCTTAAGCTGGGTCTCAGTCACATTAAGCTCCGCCATTTTTTCCGTGATCTCCAACTGGGCCTGCTTAATCTCCTCGCTTTTTGTAGATATCTGGGACTCCGCCTGGGCAAGCCCCTGTGACGCCTGGGAAGTACCTGCCGCCAGGGCCGCCTTTCCACTTTCCACCTGCGCCTTGGCATCATCCAGGGCCGATTTGGCTTCATTTATCTTTTTTTCCAGTTCTGCCTTAATATCATCATTTAATTCCGTAACCTTCTGCTCGTTGACGGTAATCTCCACCGTATTCTCTATGCTTCCCGAAGCAGCGACGGAAGCTACCCCTTCTACGCTTTCTACTTCTGGAATAACCTCTTCCTCGATCACTTTGCTGGTTTCGGCCGCATTATCTCCACCGGCACTGACTGCAGCAATCAGTACAGGCATCATATCTGGATTTAATTTCATAATAATGGGATTCGAAACTGCATCCGGCCAGAATCCCTGGATCTGATCCAGGCTTTCTCTCATCTCTATGGTAACGGAGTCCATGTTCGTTGTCTGTTCGAACTCCAATATGACCGTAGATGCATTTTCATTAGATATTGACTGAATTGTCTTGATATTGCTGACCGCAGCCATCGTCTGCTCGACGGGCTTGGTTACGACTTCTTCCACCTCTTCCGGGCTTGCGCCGGTATAGGTGGTCATTACTATCGCATATGGCAGGTTCATGCTGGGAAGCAGATCCAGCGTCATATTGCCGAATGAGACTACTCCCAGGATAATAATCAGAACCACTCCCACCACTACTGTGTAGGGTCTTTTTACACTGAATTTTGATAACATACTCGTCCTCTTTCTCGTCTTTACTTTCTCGCCTATACTTTTATTGCCGCCCGAAATATGCATGGCGGCTCATATGTAAATCATATCACTTGGAACTTTAATTAGCAATGATTCTGGTATATAATAATAAGTAGAAAAAGGGAATTTTATAATTATTTTAGAATCTCGGACAGGGGGCAATATAGATGAATAAAAAAACGGTTCTGGTTACAGGTGCTTCCAGGGGAATTGGAAAAAGCACTGCCTTGTATTTCGCGGCAAAAGGGTATCATGTTTTTCTAAACTGCTGCACTTCCGTTTCTGATCTGAACAAGGTAAAGCATACCATAGAAACTACTTATCACGGCTCCTGCGATATCGTGCTTGGCAATGTGGGCAATCCGGAAGAGACGGATCGGATCTTTCGGCGCATCTACAGCACATGCAGCTATCTGGACGTACTGATCAATAATGCCGGCGTTTCTTATATCGGACTGCTTACGGATATGAGCAATTCGGAGTGGGAACATATCATTCAGACGAATCTGTCTTCCGTCTTCTACTGCTGCCGACACGCCATCCCTCCTATGGTAGCCAGGAAGTCCGGCAAGATCATCAATGTATCTTCCATGTGGGGAACCTCCGGCGCCTCCTGCGAAGCCGCGTATTCTGCCTCCAAGGCAGGAGTAAACGGCCTTACTAAGGCGCTCGCCAAGGAACTGGCTCCCAGCAATATCCAGGTAAATGCCGTGGCCTGCGGAGTCATTGATACGGCAATGAACCAGAGGCTTACCATAGAAGAGCGAAAAGATCTGGAGGAAGAGATTCCGATGGGAAGGTTCGGTACCACCGATGAAGTGGCAAGCATTATCTGGGATATCGCCAATGCGTCTCCTTATATGACGGGACAGGTGATCGGGATTGACGGCGGGTATCTGTAAGCTTCATACAAGGCTGAAAAAGCCGGCATCTTAAGTGATGCCGGCCTTATCATTTATTTTATTTCCAATACGATCGGACAGTGGTCAGACCCCATCACATCCGTCAGGATCTTCGCATCCACCAGCCTCTCCTTCAGCGATTCTGATACGCAGAAATAGTCGATACGCCAGCCTGCGTTCTTGGCCCTGGCGCTAAAGCGGTAAGACCACCAGGAATAGATCCCTTGTGCATCCGGATAAAAATACCGGAACGTATCAATGAACCCGGCATCTACCAGCGAAGTAAACTTAGCCCGCTCTTCATCTGTAAACCCAGCATTCTTGCGGTTTGTCTTCGGATTCTTTAGGTCAATCTCCTTGTGGGCCACATTCAAGTCCCCACAGAAGATCACAGGCTTTGCCTCTTCCAGTTTTTTCAGATATGCAAGGAAGTCATCCTCCCACTGCATACGATAGGGAAGCCTTGCCAGCTCATTCTGGGAGTTGGGCGTATATACCGTTATAAAATAATAATCTTCAAATTCCAGGGTGATCACGCGGCCTTCCTGGTCATGCTCTTCGATTCCAATTCCGTAAGATACGGATATGGGTTCTTGCTTTGTGAATATGGCGGTTCCTGAATACCCTTTCTTCTTTGCGTAATTCCAGTACTGATGATAGCCAGGAGTCTCCAGTTCCAGCTGGCCTTCCTGCATCTTCGATTCCTGGATGCAGAAAATATCCGCATCAGCCTCCTGAAAGAAATCCATAAAGCCTTTCTGCACGCAGGCCCGGATTCCATTAACATTCCATGAAACAAACTTCATCTATCTTCCTCCAAAATATATAGTATGCTCTCTATTAATAATACACTTTACGTAGGAAAAGGCCTCTTGCCGGAGCAAGGAATCCTGCAAGGCTCCTGTCTTCTGCGGCGATTACCACCGGCAGCATGGATGCTTCCCTCTTCCCGGTACCGATTTCCAGCAAAGTTCCCGTCAGGATACGCACCATATGGTAGAGAAAGCCTGTCCCATAATAAGTGATCCTTACCTTCTCGCCGGTGCTGACAATCTTGATATTGGTAATACGGCGGATTGGATCTTTGCACTCCTTATCATCTGTAAAACTGGTAAAATTTTTAGGTCCGATGAGATACTGCACCGCATCCCTCATTGCCTCGATATCCAGCTTCTCCGGATAATGGTAGCAGTAGCGGCGCGAAAATACATCCGGCTTCTCCCGGCAGTCTATATAATACTCATATTTTTTCCCTTTTGCGCTCTTGCGGGCATGGAACCCGTTCTTTACAAGTTCTACTTTTACAATCCGGATATCCTCCGGAAGGTAGCGGTTCAGCGAATCCTTCAGTTCCTTTGTATCATAGAGTTTGGAAAGTTTTACGCTCGCAACCTGGCCACGGGCATGCACGCCCGCGTCCGTCCTGCCGGAGCCATCCACATGCACGCGGTATCCCACTAATTTGCCGATGCTCCACTCCAGCACGAACTGGATCGTATTGTCCGTCGTGGCCTGGCGCTGCCACCCTTGATATCTGCTCCCATCATAAGCAATGGTTAATTTGTACGTTCTCATATATCTCACCCAATCTAAAAATCGTATTCTTTATAAGCATCTTCTGTTTCCCCAAAATTATGTAAGAAAAAGGAAGAAGCAAATCGACTCTTTTTTGCTTCTCCCTTTTATTCTATCACTTTATGGCCCGCTTAGCAAATACCTTCTTACATTCTACTTCAATATCTTTTTCAACTCATCCATAAAGGTATTCACGTCCTTAAACTCTCTGTATACGGATGCAAATCTTACATATGCAACCTCATCCAGCCCCTTTAACTCTTCCATGACGATCTCGCCTATCCTGCTGCTTGGAATCTCCTTTGCCTCCAGGCTGAATATCTTCGTCTCTATGCTGTCGATGGAACGCTGGATGTCTTCTGCAGATACCGGCCTCTTATAGCAGGCGCGCAGAACCCCATTCTCAATCTTCTTTCTATTATACTGCTCCCGGTTATTATCCTTCTTAATGATAATCAGTGGAATCGTCTCCACCTTCTCGTAGGTCGTAAACCTTTTGCCACACACATCGCATGACCGGCGCCTGCGTATGGAATTGCCATCTTCCGCTGGCCTGGAATCAATAACTCTGGTATCTGGATGATTACAATATGGGCACTTCATCTCGACTTGATCCTTTCTTTTCTTAATACATATAGTATATCCGCTCAATATTCAGAAGTCAAATCTCTTTTAATTCTTTTTTCGGTCATCTCTCCTCATGGATTTCCACAAGGATTATATCCGGTCCAATCTTCCGTATACATTTGTACGGGATAATATATTCCGCCCCATCGCTGAAGAAGCCGCATAGTTTTCCGCCCTTGGGAATGACCAGGGCCTCGATGCATCCTTTGCACTCATCAATGATCAGGTCTACAACATATCCAAGTTTCTTACAGTCGCACGCATTAATTACCTCTTTATTCTCCAGTTCGCACAGGCGCATGCCGGCACCTCCTTTTATCCATATGGGACCAATCTAAAAATCCGCATATACTACTTACTACATAGTATATGCGGAACCTCAGTCACTTGCCTTATGCGGACATCACTTTTTCGCTTTCAAACGCTTTTACAATGACGCCAAGAAGGATTGCGCCTATCGCCAGCGTCTCAGCCAGCGTTACTCCATACTGGAACATGGTGACCTCCTGGCTTAAGATTCCCTGCAGCACCAGCGCATTATTGTAAAATGGGATGAAATAGGTCGTCTGACTGGGCTCTCCTGACGTAAACATGGTGAGCAGCCCTACGATCAGCACCAGCATATAGGCCGGCATCACATACGTGCTTGCCTCTTTGGTCGACTTGGCAAACACCGAAAACAGAGCAATAATGCTGGAATAAAGGAAGGAAAGTGCCACCAGCATCGCGCCGAGCATAATTCCCTGCTGCGGGCTTAAGCTGATGCTCAGCTTATCAAGGCCGCCCATATAGCCCATCATGATTGGCGCGCATATCACCATGGCGATCACATAGATCAATGAGGAAATGCCGGATACCGTCATCAGAGAGAATACCTTGCCAAGTACGATGGAGCTTCTCTTGATCGGAGATACCAGAAGGCTGGCCATAGTACCCCTCTCCTTTTCTCCCGCGATCATATCCGTTCCAATTCCCATTGCCCCCGCAAAGAGAAGAATCGTAATAAAATATGGGAGCATCGTTCCGATTGCCTTGCCGCTGGCCTTCTTCTCATCCTGGATGTACATTTCATCATTGTCTGAATTTATCTGGAATACGGTCAGCTGTTCCATGTCGCTCACCCTCTGGGACAGCAGGAACTGCCGATAGGCTTCCAGCGCCGCGTCCATATTGTCTGCTGCTGTCCTGGAATAATCTTCGGACGGATTCTGGTATGTCTTGACCTGAGGAATCTGGCTGCCTTCCTGATAGTTTTCGATCTCCTGCTGGAAGTTATCCGGGAATTCCACAATCAGATCTGCCTCTCCATCCAGAATCTCTTTCTTGGCCTGCTTCATTTCTTTCGCGCCGTCAATGCTCTTCAGTTTGAACTTCGCTTTAGAAGCATCCAGAATATCATTCAGCGCCTCGGGCTCATTCACTATGTATACCTGAGCCACATGGGATTCAATATCATCCTTCATGTTGGATGCCAGCCCATTTACGATCGACAGGATGACCACCATAATCAAGACTGGAAGAAGAAATACGGAGAACACCATCTTCTTGTCCTTAAATATTCTGGCCATCTCCTTGTTGAATATCTGCTTAATTCCGCTCATCTACTCTTCCCCCTTTCTTGACTTGTAGAACTCGAAGAACGCGTCCTCCAAGTCTGCCGCATTGGTCTGTTCCAGAAGCTGCTCCAGCGTTCCTTCCGCGACCTTATACCCGTCAATGATAATGCCTATCCGGTCGCAGAGTTTCTCTGCTTCGGACATGATATGCGTAGAGACGATCACCAGTTTGCCATCATCTCTTAATTTCTTTAAATAATCCGTCACGCTTCTTGCCGTAACGATGTCCAGGCCATTGGTAGGCTCATCAAATATTACAATATCCGGGTCATGAACCAGGCTGACCGCAATGGCTGCCTTCTGCTTCATGCCTGTAGACAGTTCCTTAATCTTCTTGTGGGCAAAATCCTGGATTCCAAAATAGGAAAATAGTTCTTCCTTGCGCTTTTCCAGCCTGTCTTTCGGTATATTATGCAACCTTCCGAAGAAGCCGAACATGTAGTCTACATCAAACTGCTCATCCAGCTTGATATCGCTGGTCAAAAATCCGATACTTTCGCGCACCGACTCCGGTTCCTTCTGAACCTCGTGGCTATTCACATAGATCTCTCCCCTGGTAGGCTTTATCAATGTGGCAATACACCTGAGAGTCGTAGTCTTTCCCGCGCCGTTGGGACCCAGAAGCCCATAGATCTCCCCTTCTTCTGCCTTCAGGCTCAGATCATCCACCGCTGTCTTCAGCGAATTCTTCGTCTTGGATTCGGCCATCTGCTTTTTATTCAGCTTATACACCTTGGTTAAATGCTTAATCTCAATCATTGCTCTCTCCTCACATCATCCTTGTCACGTAGTTTCATTGTACTAGTAAACTAGTACAATAATATTATATTTTGCCCATTTTGTCAATAGTTCCGCAAGAAAAACCGGAGATGCAGCATATCAATGCTTCATCTCCGGCAGATTTCCTATTCTTCAATATCAATTACGGATACAGGACAGCTGTCCCTTGCCTCCGTCGCCGCGCTTTCATACTCTGGCGCTACATCCGCGTATGCTTCAGCAACACCGTCATCATTAAACCGGAACACTTCCGGGCAGGCTGCCACGCAAGCCCCGCATGAGATACAGCCTTCATTCACTCTGGCTTTCATAGATCATTCCTCCTTGCATTTTTCAAGTAGTATGCCCTATTTTTCCAATTCTACTCGTGTCCATTATTTTATAATGGTACCGGTTCTGCCTTTCAGCGCATCTTTCAATTTGTCAAAGGACGTAATCAGCGCCCTTCTTCCTTCCCGCTTCTCTAGAAATGATACGGATGCGCTGAACTTCGGAAGCATGTTGTACTCGCCGAAATGGCCTTCTTCCATATACTGCCTGGCCTGTTCTATGGTAATCTCGCCCAGTTCCTCTTCCTGCGGCCTTCCCATATTGATCTTGACCTTTTCAACGCTGGTCAGGATGATCAATTCGTCCGCATCGACCTCTTCCGCAAGCTTGCCGGCCGTCAGATCCTTCTCGATGACTGCGCTGGCGCCTTTTAGATGATTGTCCTGCTTTAGTACCGGAATTCCTCCTCCTCCGCAGGCCACAACGATCTGATCGGCATCCAGAAGCGCTTTGATGGCATCAATTTCTACAATGCTGACCGGATTTGGCGCAGATACGATGCGGCGGAATCCCTTTCCCGGCTCTTCCACCACATAATTGCCTTTCTTACGCTCTTCATTGGCTTCTTCTGCATTCATATAGCGCCCCAGCACTTTCGTCGGCGTATAGAATGCCTCATCATAAGGATCTACAATCACCTGGGTAAGAATCGTACTGACCGTCCTGTATATCCCGCGGTTCAGAAGTTCCTCCCGGATGCCATTCTGCAAGTCATATCCAATGTATCCCTGGCTCATGGCAGAGCATACGGACATAGGAGCCGCCGTGTAGTCCTGATGCGCCTTGCCAAATTCATTCATAGCCGTATGAATCATTCCTACCTGGGGCGCATTGCTATGTGTGATTGCCACCTGGCAGCCATTCATGATCAGATCTGCGATTATCTTTGCTGTCTTCTTTACCGCTTCCTTCTGCTCAGGCAGGGTGGTGCCAAGGGCACGGTGTCCTAGTGCAACTACAACTCTTTTCTTCATCGTCTATACCTCTGCTTTTTTGAAAAATACTATCGTGAAACATAAGAAAATTATAGTATCTTTCTATAGAAAATGCAATGTTGGATTTGAACTGCGCAGGGAACTATGCTTTTGCTTTTCTCTGCAGAAGGCAGGCTGGTTTCAATGTCGCCGGCATAGACTTAATAAGAAGATAGATGATCAGGCATGAGCCAATCTTATCTACCAGGTTATTGGCAAGTTTTGGAAGGAAAGAAGCGGCAAATATGCTTGCGCCACTCTGCTTAAGCCAGACAACCGCCACATCGGAAATCGTTCCCGTAAGTCCTCCATATACGGCGATTCCAATCGGCGTACCAATAATCGGAGCGATAATTCCAACCGCGATTCCCGCGATCACTACATTGACTAGCGTAAACCTCGCCTTGCGGAAAATAAATCCGATAACCAGGCCGATTGCGATATTTACCAGCATAAATGGCATGTCCGTCATTCCATTTAAGATCGCGGTAAGAAAGTTCGTAAGACCGCCAACCGCAGCGCCATACCATGGGCCAAAATAGATGGCGATGAAGATCGTGCCGATGGTATCCAGGTAGACCGGGAACTTGATCATTGCCATTACAATCCCTAGGACAATATTAATGGCGATCGCAAGCCCGCACATCATAAGTTTCATTGTGTTAGAAATTTCTTTGTTCATAGTGATTCCCCATTCCTTTGTATATTTCATTGCTACGCTGTAATCGTATCAGCAGGTCTCATAGTTTTCCAATCATTATTTATAATAGATAGGGAACTATATAATATTTTTCTATAGCCTTTCCGGTTCAAGAACTGGTACAATAGTCCTGTCGATAAATGAAAATCAGCCAGCACATGCATGTGCTATAAGGAGTATCTCATGAAACAGAAAATTGTTATAGTCAGCCATTGCTTTCTAAATGATGCTGCCAAACTACGCAATCAGGATGCTGCGGATATGGAGCAGGAAAGAACAAAAAAGCGATCATTTCTGAGGGAATTATTGGAACGAGGAATTGAAGTTATCCAGCTGCCCTGCCCGGAATTCATCCTGTATGGATGTAACCGCTGGGGCCACGCCGCTTCCCAGTTCGATACGCCACATTTTCGCCAGGAAGCCCGGAATATGCTGCTGCCGATCGTTATGCAGCTGGAGGAATACGCAGCCTATCCGGACCGCTACGACATTCTGGGCGTCTACGGCATCAATGGCAGTCCCAGCTGCGGAGTAGACTATACCTACGATGGCGACTGGGGCGGCGAGCTTGGAGGCAAGGATGCCCCCTGCCAGTTGGATAAGGAGTACAGGCCCGGCGTTTTTATGGATGTCTTTGCAAAACTCCTGGAAGAAAGGCATCTTCCCATAACGTTCTACACGCTGGATGCCGAAAACCGTCCCATATAAAGAAGGCAGGGCCATCGCCCTGCCTTCTGATTCATCCTCTGGCTATGCCGCCACGATATACTTGCTGATTTCTTTCAGCATCTCATCGCAGTCTTCACTGTATATTCGCAGTTTCAACCGGTTGCCCAGACCTAGCGCTATAATCCCCAGCAGGGATTTGGCATCTGCCACCGAGTTGCTGCCTCGCAGAATATCCATGTTATATGGAAAGCGTTCTACTGTATTTGTAAATTCTACTACTTCATCCGGGTTTTGGAATTGAATGATTACCTGGCTCATGTGGAATACTCCTTTCTCTCATTACTTATATATGTATCCAGCCCATAGCCGTTACCATACATCGATTTCATTCTTCCCATATATCTTACCCGGAAAAAGGAAAATTTATACAATCTTAATCCTATCGTTTTCGATTCTTTTTATTCCAGACGATAATTCCAATGATAATTACTGCTGCCAAAATGACCAATCCCAGATACAGCAGCATCGGGCTTTCGTCTCCTGTGACAGCCACCTTGCCCGCGGCAGGCGCTCTGCCTGTTCCGGTTGCTTGCTGTCCACCCGGCGTATTCCCTGGAGCAATGCCTTCTTCTGGCACCTGGCGGTCTTTATATGCCAGCGTATAGATTGAGAACTGGCCTGTCTCTGCATAGATGGCCTCCTCTGTGCATTCCGTCTCCAGACGGACGGAAGAAAATCCTCCTTCTTGTCCATGTGTCCTGAATATGGCATATTCCCTGGCCATCCCTTGCGGCGCCTTGAGATTCTCAGGAACAGCAAAGGCGATTTTTATCGGCAGCGGAAGTTGTGTAACCGCCTCCCGTAAAACCGGCTCGGCATCGCCGCTTTTCTCATATAATTGCTTCTCCATCGTAATATCATAATGCACTCCGCACTCATGGTCTTCCAGAACTCCCGCCACGCTTTGCCAGATCTCTTCCTGAATATCCTGTGCTTCCTTGGAATTGATCACCACCACGTATTTCTCAATCGTGCCATCCAGAAGCTTGCCTGCCTCTTCGCCTGTCATACATCCCAGAAGCCTCTCTTCCTGTCCGCCCATAAGTTTGGCCGTGCTGCCTGCCGTCTCATCTTTTACTTCTACCCCGGGCACCTGGCTGATCTTATGCAGAATATCGTGTTTTAAAGCCGGGTCCAAAGCCTCTTTCTCTTCCGGAGCCAAACTGGAATACTCTTTCCATGCATTCAGGACATCCCTTGCATCCTGCGCGCTCTCCACGGTATCCGGAAGTTTCTCAATACTGTCTTTGACATCCTGCGCCTCTGCCTTCTCTACCCCGGTAATCGTTATCTGCCCGGTCTTACCTGTATTATAGTTATCAGTGTCTTCCGGCTCGAAAGTCCAACTGAGTATGTTCTCACCGAGGCCGATCGTCGCATCTGCATTAGCAACGGACAGCGTCCCCGGCGTATCTCCCTGGGATAATTCCAGCAAAATATCCGACATTCTGGTCCCTTCCAGCGCTTTCGCCTTGCAGGATGGGGTAACCACAGGATCTGCCTTGCTGATCGTCACATAGGTAGCGAAATAGTCGTACCATGCGCTTTGACTCCATTTCCCCTGGTATTCCGGGTGCGCCCGGTCATACATCTGCACATAGCACACATACCGCATAGAATCCTTTACATCCGTGATTGGATACTCAAAAGGCTCTTCGCTGACATAGAAGAAGGAATTACTGTCGCCTTTTAACGCACAGTAGAGAAAGGCATACTGTCCATCCTCCCCTGCCAGCGGGTGGGATGCCTCGCATCGGATATATTCCGTCTTGCCATCATACGTCTTATTCTTGACTTCCTGGAACGTTACTTCCGGCTTGGAAAGGGACTGGGAGAAATATAGCGTAGTACCCGTCACCAAATCCTTAGGTCCTGCAACCTTCCCTCCTTTGGTAAAGCTAAAGCCGGTGTCATAGCCAGCCTCACTCTCCCCTGTATCCGGGAATGTAAAATCCGCCTGCTCTTCCCAGCCATTTTCCGTCTCATGGTAATTAAGTGGGCGGTTATAGAGAACATCCCTGGTTCCAAGAACCGCTTCATCCTTTCCCAGATAAGTCACGGTAACCGGATAGGAGAAATATTTTCTGCTGGAACTGGAAAAACTGCCTGCATATTTATCATACAATTCCTTCGTTGGGAATACAGCAGCATTGACCGTTGTACTTTGTAAAAAATTAGAAGAATAGGTCGCATTCTCGTTATTCGGCATATAGATAGTCCCAATCCTGGTATCCTGGAACATCTGCGATCCGATGCTGGCCAGCGCGTCCGGAAGTTTCACGCATCCTTCCAGGCTGCTGCAGTACTGAAAGACCATATTCTTAAGTTCTGTCAAAGCATCCGGGAGAACCACGGAATAGTCATCCGGCTTCCCGCTAACCCTGACCTTCAAAAGCTGCTCGCATTTGTTAAACGCGCTGCCGCCAATCTTCGTTATGTTATTATTCAGAATCACTTCCGTAAATTGATTGCCTGAAAAGGCATAGTTCCCATTCGACGAGATCACCGTCACTGCCTCGGGTATGGTCAATATCCCGGTAAAAGAACAGTCTTTAAAAATCTGCTGCTTTATCTCCGTAAACTGCGGATTTGATGGAAGCTTAAGCGTCCCGTTAAAGCCGCATCCCATGAATGCGCTGTCATCAATCAATGTGACGCTGTCCGGTATATCCAAAGACCCCGTAAGCGTTTTCTGCCCGGAGAACGCGTTATTGCCGATGGTCACAAGCGTCTGCGGAAATGTCAGCGTACATGGCTCCATCTCCGTATACATGCTTCCAAACGCATAGAATGCCCATTTCTTAATGTCAATAAGATGCGCAGCATTCGAAAGATCAATATGCCTTACTTTGACATTGGCATACTCGCTTTTGCTTCCCAGAAACGCCGAGTCCCCGATGGCGGTTACCGCTGTCCCATTGATAGAATCCGGGATCACGATATCTACATACTTATAACCGTTCTCCTCCGGAATGCTGTTAAGATATGCTGTCTGGAATCCTTTGATCTCTCCCCCTGAAAATATGTACATAGTTCCGTAATCCGGCTCTTGCGCCTGTACCACGCTGCCGCTTCCAAGGACAGCAAAAAATAAGCCCAAGCCTATGGCAAGGACCGACCTTTTCAGCCTTCTCCCCCATTTCATATAAATCCCCTCCTGAATGTATATTTAATTACTTTGTATTATACTCGAAAGTTTTGTAACAAACAAGCAAATTAATGTAATATTCTGTCTTTTCTGCCTTTTTTGTCTCTAAAAAGATTCCGTCGCACAAAAAAAGCATAACTCCTAATTCTAGAAGTTATGCCTTATGAAGTCGGGGTAACAGGATTCGAACCTGCGACCTCACGGCCCCCAGCCGTGCGCTCTGACCAAACTGAGCCATACCCCGCTAGAGATATTCTATCGAATCGCGTCGAAGATTGCAAGTATTATTTTTCTTTTTTATGAATCCTTTTTATAATTCCCATTTCTATGGTACAATAATCATAGTTTATATCAGGTATTTCATTGTATGTGAAAGGAGCTTATATTATGAAAGTAATCGTTGTAGGACCACGGGGAAAAATGGGGAAATTAATCACGCAGGTGGCGGCGGCCAGGGATGACATGGAACTGGTAGCCGGTATCGGGCCAAAGGATCGCGAATACATAGGAAAAGACCTGGGAACAGTCGCCATGGTCGGCCGCGAGCTGGGCGTCCCTGTTACCGATGACTTGGAAAGCGTTATTGACGGCTGTGATGTCATTATAGATTTCTCCACGAAGGAGATGGCTATGGACGTGCTGTCTCTTGCTATCTCCCACAAAAAGGCACTTGTATGCGGTACCACCGGATTTACCGAAGACGAAATGCAGCGCTTTATGGATGCCTCCAAAGTGATCCCTATGCTGTATGCCGCCAATACTTCCAAATTAGTCAATATTATGAATAAATTGCTGGAACTGGTAGCCACGACCCTAAAAGACGAGATTGATATCGAGATTCTGGAAATGCATGACCAGTGGAAAAAGGATGCTCCCAGCGGCACTTCCAGGGAAATGGGAGAAATCATGGCCCACGCTCTTGGCAAGGAATTAAAAGATGTCGCCGTATACGGACGGGAGGGCGTATCGCCCAGAGAACCTGGCACGATTGGCTATCACTCCCTGCGTGCAGGGAATATCCCAAGCAGCCACACCGTATTCTTCGGCGGCATGGGCGAACGCCTTGAAATTACCCACCACTCTTACAACTGGGAATGCTTTGCAAGAGGCGCATGCGACTGTGCCGCATTCCTGGCAGACAAGGAGCCGGGCTTCTACACGATTAAGGATGTATTAAACTTATAATAAATCATAAAATCTTCTTGCAATCTGACGAGTGAAGAAGTATAATTGTATTAATCAAATAATACAATTATGCATTATCCAAAGGAGGACTATACAATGATCTTAGTAAATACGGATTATATCTCAGGTAAGAATTTTGAAATGATCGGCCTCGTAAGAGGAACCATGATCCAGTCTGTTCATTTTGGAAAGGATATCATGAACAGTTTCAAGACTCTGGTAGGCGGCGAGCTTACATCCTATACAGAGATGATGAATGAGGCAAGGGCCATTGCTACCAAGCGCATGTGCGCGGACGCGGAAGCCATGGGCGCGGACGCGGTGGTCAACATCCGCTATGCTTCCAGCGCTGTCATGCAGGGCGCGGCAGAGGTTATGGCATACGGCACGGCAGTTAAGTTTGTGGAATAGGCATACGCCAAGGAATAAAGATAAGGACGCATAACACTTTAATTTCGTGTTATGCGTCCTTATCTATTCACATCAGGTTAATATCCTTTTCGTCCATCCGCATTTTTTCCAATCGCTTGATTCGCTCATCCAGATGGTTTTCCGTCAGATAACGATATACGCTTTTGGGTACCAGATGAGCCCATTCCTGGTCAGTGGCGATGCAGCTTCTGATCCAGGAGGCGGTCACGCCTTTTTCTTCCGGCGTCTTTCTCCACAGAACCTCCACGTCCAGTCCAAGGCTTCTTAAAATCTTGTATTTCTCCTCATCCCATTCGTCACACAGTCCCATATAGTATACGGCCTCTTTGGGCGCATACTGGAGAATATACTCGGGACAGCTGATCGGAAACGGAATCACGTCATACTCGGATTCCGGAACCCGGAACTCCTGCATGGCTCCCCGTATCATCTCATAGCGTTCAAAATAGGTAAGCGGGTTGGCCGATTTGGCCGAACGGTTGATATCATTGACCGAATCTCTGGTATGCATGCTGTCTGGGTTCGTAATGCCAATGTATAATTTCCTGCAGCGCATCTTGGCTGCCAGGATATACTCCATATGCTTCAGGTGGAGTACCTGGAATCTCCCATGTATTACTCCGGTTTCAATCATACGTATTCTCCCCTTTTTCGGGTAAAAGCCCCTCTTAGATTCATCCTTATTATTGCACTTTTAGTATACTCTGATACATCTTTTGATTGCAAGCACTATTTCTGGTTGGCAGGCTCCACTGCTACGGACTTTCCTTTGATCTTGGCATGATCCATCGCATTCAGGATATCCCTGGCGTATTCTCTTGGCACTTCTACGAAGGTATACTTATCATACATATCGATAGTCCCCACTACCTTGCCCGGCAATCCGCTCTCTCCTGCCAGCGCGCCCAGAATATCGCCCGGCTTCGCTTTATGCTTTTTGCCAATATTGATGAACAGTCGTACCATTCCTGGCTCCTCTGCTCCTGTATCCTCGAACATATCTGCACTGTCTTCTTCCTTGGTTCCTGAACACAGTTTCAAAAGCGCGGCTGCAATATCCATGCTGGTATAGTCTGAATCGTTTACTTCCGCCTGAATCATCTGGAAATATGTGGTAAGGTCCTCTTCCTCGATAATCCGGTTGATGGTTTCCATCAGCTTATCCATCTTCGTATTGGCAACATCGTCAAGAGACGGCACTTTCTGTGCATATATCTTAGTCTTGCAATATCTCTGGATTTCCTTAAGCTTGTATACTTCCTTGCCGGTCACGAATGAGAAGGAACGGCCGACACGTCCTGCACGCCCTGTCCTTCCGATTCTATGCACGTAATACTCATCATCCTGCGGAAGATCATAATTGAATACTGCCTCTACTTCTTCAACGTCAATGCCCCTGGCTGCCACATCTGTAGCCACCAGGATCTCTGTCTTTCCTTTCCGGAACCCTTCCATGACGCGGTCTCTCTGCGCCTGCTTCATATCTCCGTGAAGTCCGGCCGCAAAATAGCCTCTTCCCAGAAGCCCATTTACCAGCAGGTCAACCTGTTTCTTCGTATTACAGAAGATAACGGAAAGTTTCGGATTGTAAATGTCGAGAAGCCTGGAGAGCACTTCCTCTTTATTCTTCGGCTTTACTTCGTAGTAGAACTGTTCAATATTTGGAACTGTCAGTTCTTTTTTGGTAACCTTGATCAATTCAGCGTTCTTCTGGAATCTCTTAGTGATATCCAGAATCGGCTTTGGCATGGTCGCAGAGAAAAGAACGGTCTGACGCTCTTCGGGCACGCCTTCCAGAATCGTCTCAATATCTTCCCTGAATCCCATGTTCAGCATCTCATCTGCCTCATCCAGGACTACGGTATGGATGTTCTCCATCTTTACCGTCTTTCTTCTCATATGATCCATCACGCGTCCGGGTGTTCCAATAATCAGCTGCGTACCGCTTTTTAATGAACGGATCTGCTTAACAATCTCCTGTCCTCCATAGATCGGCAGCACCTTGATCGCATGCATATATTTGGCCAGATTCCGGATTTCTTCCGCCACCTGGATAGCCAGTTCCCTGGTAGGGCACAGAACGATGGCCTGTAGTTTCTTATTCTTGGGATCTATCTTTTCCAGCAGGGGAATTCCAAATGCTGCCGTCTTTCCTGTTCCGGTCTGGGCCTGGCCGATGATGTCTTTTCCCTCCATCATAGCCGGAATCGCCTTCGCCTGGATTGGTGACGCCTCTTCAAATCCCATGTTCTTTACTGCTTTCATAATCTCCGGGCATAATCCCAGATCTTCAAATCTTGCTTCTTCCATTAATTACATATTCCTTTCAAATCTCAAAAAAAATACTCTTTACCTGAACCCAAGTAAAGAGTACTCACACAGTTTCCATACTATGATATCATATTTGACTTGATTATGTCTACTTCTTTTTTCGGAAAATATGGAATTCCCTGCACCCGGCTATCTGCGCTGGCCAGAAGATACAGACTGCCTTTCTGGATTCCCATGCGTTTCGCGATAAAATTCTGCTCCAGCTGGACATGCTGAATCTTCTCATAAGACACATAGGATAGGCAGCGGCGGAAATAGCCGTTTGCCAGGATTACGCATTCCTTGCCCACGGCAAAGCCTGCGGTAGCATACCGAAGCGCCATCAAGAAGATCGCTAAGGCGATGAGCCCTGCCATTCCTGCCCCTATCCATCCTCTGTAGCGGGGCAGCAACTCTGCTAAGGTCCCCGCTACGCCTGCCACAGCCGCGCAGTAAGCCAGCAGAGGCATCATCCAGGCTGCCAGGGTCCCCTTTGGCTGTCTGGATACGGGCGTTCTGACTGCCTCTTCAAATTCCGGCAGAAGACTATGCAGTTTAGCATCCAGCACTTCTTTCTTACTGTAGAGCAGCAGGAAGGACTGCTTCTCCGCTTCGTCATCTCCCATCCCGACGTTCACGATCTCTGCCATATATCGGTGTGACATCCGTCCAAGAAGCGACTGGGTCAGCTTCAATGCATTGATCTTGTCCACTGGTATGGTATAACTTACCTTTTTCAAGAATCCGTAACGGATATACAGCCGGTCTTCTATTCTCTTTACTTTGAAATTATAGTATTTGACAAATCCTTTGATAATATCCCACAATGCTGACATAAATACGGTGGCCATCACCAGAATGCTCGCCAGGATTCCCATAATGCTTTTTCCGGCGAATCCCTGGCCCAGCGTATCTGATACTACTTCCGCCATGCCGACGGCACATCCCAGAAGAACCAGCAGAGAGAACAGGTTGATGGAAAAGAGTCCATGGACGATCATATCTCCAAGAGACGCCTCCACATCGTACTGCATCTGCTCTGCATCCGCCTTCCTTTCCTTTATGCTTTCCTCCCCGGACGCTTCCATCAGATCCATAAGATATTGGCGCAGCGACTGGGCATCCTTTTTCTTAAGGACGATCGTAACATCCGTCTTGTTGGCTGTTGACATGCTGTTTGTATCCAGCTTTATCTTGCTGGTCCCCGCCAGCATCTCGAATAGGTTCCGTTCCATATTCACATTGGATATATTCTTGATCCCTATCGTATCCTTCTTCCGGTTCAGCGTATTTCTCTCGATCACGATGGTATTGTCATAGATGGAAATATAAGTTTTCGACCAGACAATCAACTGCCATGCCGCCCCAATTGCCAGCAGCAGGAGGACCGCGCCGCAGGCAAGCAAGATAACTTTCGCATCTTTTGCATCCATTCCCGAACTATTGGCCAGAGCCTTTACATTCTGCGCCAGGCCGCTGATCGCGGCGACAAAAACTAATAGAAGAACCCGTCCCAGGCGTTCTGCCACAATAGAAATATGATTTCGGAATCTTATGTTATTCTCCATCTTCTTCCCCATCCTCTTCCCTCTGGCTGACAACGATCTCGTTGATTCTGCCCCTTAGATTCTCCGCTATCTGTTCTGCCTTCTCTTCCTCCAGAAACCGGATCGTGACATCGCCGCCTGCGGTGGTCACCACCACCTTTGCCACTTTGAACATCTGGTCTATCGGCCCCTTCAAGGTCTGCAGCTTGTGGAGTCTTTCTATAGGAACTATATTACGCTTTACAAACAGGTATCCTTCCTTGATGTCAATGCACTCTTCATTAATACTGTACCGGTATCTGTGATATCGGAAATAGGGGCTCGCCAGCGCATCGAATAAGGTCAGGATCACAAGCGCCAGGGACACTGCCTTCAGCATATCCATATCCTTTGGAAATATCCACAGCCAATTGACCGCGCCGATCACCGCAAGCGCGATCACGCTCGCAAGCGCCGTTGCCACATACATGCATCCCAGTGCCCGTTTTGATAACTTTTCATACTTCATACGAATACTCCTTCTGTCTGGTATATTATGGATGGTAATATTGTAATGTATCTGTCCGTATTAATCCAGAAAAATTTTTGTTATAATGATCTTATTATTTCTGTAACGAAATATTCCGTGGGGAGTCCAATCCATAGAAGGAGGTGAGGTGCAGTGGAATTCGAGGAAATATACAGCTTATATTTTAATGATGTCTATCTCTTCATCCTGGCACTCAGCAAGAATCCGGATATCGCAGAGGAGATTACCCAGGAGACTTTCTTCAAGGCTTTGAAGAACATCAATAAATTCAAAGGCGACTGCTCGATCAAGACTTGGCTGTGCCAGATCGGCAAGAATACCTACCTGTCGCATCTGAAAAAGCAGAAGCACCTTGCCCACGCCGAGGCAATCCCGGAACCTTGCGCTGACACGCCTTCCCAGGAAAATACCGAGGCCATCTGCATCCGCCGGGACGAAAGCCTTTCGATCTATAAGGTCCTCCACTGCCTGGAAGATCCTTATAAAGAAGTATTCACCCTCCGCACCCTGGGCGCCTTGTCCTTCAAGGAGATTGGAGAAATCTTCGGACACAAGGAAGGATGGGCGCGCGTGACCTATCACAGAGCAAAGTTGAAAATCCAAGAACTTATCAAGGAGGTGCAGTAAATGAGCAAAATACCTTGCGCCGTCATCCAAGATCTCATGGTTTTGTATGAGGACGATGTAATAAGCGCTGAAAGCAGGAAGCTGGTAGAAGAGCACATCCAGGAATGCGAGGATTGCCGTATCCTCTATGAAAAAACGAAAGCTCCGCTTCCTGATATCAAGATAGAAGATGAAGATTCTCTCAAATCAGCCAATGAGCGGGCTGTGCGTTCCATCAAGACCCTGAAACGCAAGCTTACCTCCCGGCATCTGATGATCCTTGGCCTGGTCCTGCTGCTGCTGTTTGCAGCGGACTATGTATGGTCCCAGTGCCTGGCGCCCTGGATTTATTCCGTTCCTGCCGATGATGTCCAGGTTACAGAACTTTATGAACTTAAGAATGGGGATCTCTATTGTACGCTGAAAACCAAAGAGAAATTTACAGATGTCCGGTACGATATGCTTCAGGTACCTTCCGGAAAAGAGAATGTAGATTATGACAAGGGATGGTATGAACTTCATTTTGGCTATCCGCAGCCATTTGAACACCTTGGCAGCCTCTATTTTTACCAGGATGAAATCAGCTTCATCTTTCCGAAGGAAGAGAAAAGCCCTTCTTCTTATGCCGCCCAGTATACCCACTCCTGCGCCTCCATCTATTATAGAGGCAAATCTGACGATGACCGGCTTATGATCTGGGAAGAAGGCCAGAAGGTCGATCCTGCTCCCAGAGAGATTGAGCAGAAAGTCAAAGAAGAGTACAAGAACTCACAGGAACTCGATTGGGAACCATTCGCTTATCCTATAACCCTAGAGCCATAAAATAGCAAGATATCATTTTATTCTTGCAGCGCTTCCTTCTTATGCTATACTTAGGATAAAATCAATCATACGTAGAAAGAAGGATGTTCCATGCTCACAGAGACAGATACCACTATATTGCAAGAATCCCTCCCTTTCTGGGATCAACTTAACGGCAACCAGAAGGAACTGCTTAAGTCCGGCTCTTCCCTCATGAAATACGCTAAAAACAGCAACGTGCACAGTGACAATTCACAGTGCGTCGGCATGCTGCTGGTCAAATCCGGCTCTCTTCGGGTCTATATGCTTTCGGAGGAAGGACGCGAGATTACCCTGTACCGTATCTACAGCGGAGAAGTATGCGTCTTGTCCGCCTCCTGCGTCTTAAAGTCCATCACGTTTGATGTATACATCGATGCCGTGGAGGCAAGCGAAGTCATCCAGGTTAGCTCCGCCTCCATCTCATCCGTCATGAATCAGAATATTTATGCCGAATGCTTTGCGTATAAGATGGCAACCGAGCGGTTCTCCGATGTAATGTGGGCCATGCAGCAGATTCTCTTTATGAGTTTTGACAGGCGCCTGGCCATCTTCCTGCTGGATGAGGCCGCGGCCCTGCATTCACAAGAGATCAAGATGACTCATGAGCAGATTGCCCGTCTGATGGGAAGCGCCCGTGAGGTTGTCACCAGAATGCTCAAATACTTCTCAAGCGAAGGTTATGTAGAACTTTCCAGAGGAACCGTAAAAATCCTTGATAAAAATAAATTAAAAAATCTGGCCTGAACCCTTGACCTTAACGCCGCGTAAACAGTTACACTGGCTTTGTCAGGAACTGACCAAAGGAGGAAGTCTTATGAAACATGGCTATACGGTTACCCAGCTGGCTGACATTGCCGGCATCAGCCCCCGCACGCTGCGCTACTATGACCAGATCGGGCTCCTTGTACCCAGACGCGCTCCGGATTCGGGCTACCGCATATATGGCAAGGAAGAGGTAGACGTACTTTGGCAGATATTGTTCTACAGACGAATGGGACTGGAACTTTCCACGATTGAAGGAATAATCAAGGATCCTGCCTTCAACCCGCTGGAAGCGCTACGGGCGCATCTCGACCATTTATACAAGGAGGAGCAGAATCTAAGGCTTCTGATTGAAACTGTGAAAAAGACGATTCAAATGGAAGAAGGGAAGATACGCATGACAGACCAGGAAAAATTTGCCGCGCTGAAAAGGGAATTAATCGAAGAAAACGAAGAGAAATATGGAAAGGAACTCCGTGAAAAGTATGGTGACAAAACGATTGAAAACAGCAATCAGAACATGCTGAATCTCACAGCAAAGGAGTATTATGCCATGAAAGAATTAGAAGGAAAGATTCTCGAGGCGCTGAAAGACGCCGTAACTTCCGGCGCGTCTGCATCAGATGCCGTCGGCAGGGATATTGCCATGATGCACAAAGAGTGGCTGGCTTACACATGGCCATCCTATGACCCCAAGGCTCATCTGGGGCTGGCGGAAATGTACGTGGCGGATGAACGGTTTCAATCCTATTATGACAAAGAACTCCCGGGATGCGCCAAGTTTCTTCGGGACGCCATCTGTGCCCACATAGCATGATGGTTTAGATGACAGGCCTAATACAACGACAGGCAGGCAGCGGTACAGGCTCCCATAGAAGGATTTCCTGCCGCTGCCTGTATTATGTCCATTTTAAACAATCTGCCAATTTTATATCCGAACTCTTTATTTTAACATCTCTAATATCTCTGCTTTGGACTTTGCCCCTACTTCCCTTTTCACCGGCTTGCCGTCTTTAAATACCATAAGAGTCGGTATCGACATTACCCTGTACTCTTTGGCCAGTTCCGGCTGCTCATCCACGTTCACCTTGCAGATCTTCGCGTCTTTGACCTCTCCTGCCAACTCTTCTATAATTGGCAATACCATCTGGCATGGTCCGCACCAGGTAGCCCAGAAATCAACCAGCACCGGTTCCTTCGCCTGTAATACTTCCTCGTTAAATGTTTCCTTTGTCAAATGAGCTGCTGCCATATCTATCATCCTTTCTTTCAATGTACTCTTTCGAGTATTTGTTTGCTTTGATGATTCTATTATACCCTATTTAAAAAGAAAATCTGTGATTCAGTCACATTTTGTAAATTTTATTTATAATCCACTAAAACAGAAAAAAATGTTATATTGGTTGTAACGAATCAAGCAGTCATGCGTCTAATGGACAAGCGAGGGGAGGTGACGGAATGGAACTGGAATTTGATGAAATATATAAGCGCTTTTTCAAGGATGTATATCTGTTCGTGCTGGCTATGAGCAAGGATCCGCATATCGCGGAAGAGATTACCCAGGATACGTTCTTCAAGGCGCTAAAGGAAATCAAGCATTTCCAGGGAAACTGTTCCGTCAAGTCCTGGCTGTGCCAGATTGCCAAGAATCTATACATCTCCTATACGCGCAAGAAAAAAGCAGTCCATACGGATGGTCTTGAACAGTTTCCCGATGACTCGGATATTGAAAGCATGTGCATCCGCAAAGACGAAGCCCTATCGATTTATAAGATTCTGCACTGCCTGGAGGAACCTTATAAAGAGGTATTCATCCTTCGTGTTCTGGGAGACTTAAGCTTCCGGGAGATCGGGGAAATCTTCGGCAAGCAGGAGACCTGGGCCAGAGTTACTTATCACCGTGCCAGGCTGAAAATCAAGGAGGTAATGATATGAGCAAGACAGACTGCGATATAATTAAAGATCTGCTGCCGTTATATGAAGATAATATCTGCAGCGAAAAAAGCAAAGACCTGATTGAAGAACATCTTATAGAATGCGAAGACTGCCGGGAATATCTGGAGTCCCTCCACGGGGAACTGCCGCCTATGGAGCCTTCTTCTGAGGACACGGCCATAGACGAGATCCGATTCATCCAGCGGATCCAGCACAAGATCGCCCGACAGAAACTGCTGGCCTGTGGAATTCTTCTGCTGGCAGTTCTGGCATTCTGCGCGATCTGGGATAACACTCCAATCGGCGAAGGCATCCAAAAACTGCCTTTATTTGACAAGCGTATTGCTTCCGATTATATTGAGCCAACCCAGTTATACCGGCTGAAAGACGGGCGCATCTTCTGTACGCTTAAGAGCGAGAAGCCTTTTAGCATCTCATCCTACTGGATAGACGTGCCGACACAAAAGTACGACCAGACTTATGATGATGGCAAGTCCATTCTTTCGCTGCGGCGCTCCAGATGGGAAGAATTCTGGTCCAATACCGCTTCTTTCACGGAAACGTCTTATGTACTGCCGCTTAAGGAAGAAGTGGACTCTGCCGCCTCCATAGATGAAGAGAACCAAACCGTAATCCATTACAGCACTTCCATCTATTATGAAGGTAAAAAAGGCGAGCGGAAACTCATCTGGAAAGAAGGCCAGGACATCAAGGATGCTCCTCTGTCAGTCGAAAAGAAAGTGGCCGCTGAAGAAAGCCAAGAGCCAAATGAATATTATGACCCGGAAGAAAATGTGCTCATCTTCGATTTTAAAGAATAGTAAACTCCAGCCACCAGACCACCGAACTGTTATCCTGCATCTGTATACACAGAATTTTAATATTAGTTCATAAAATATTTCTTAAAATTTGCCTCCATTTTATGCTATACTTAGACAACAGCAACCCCGAGTATCCGTATTAAGGAGGTGCAATATGAGATGGGAAAAAATACTGGCAGACAATGTCACTACTCTGGATGAATTATCAGCATCGATCCCACAGATCAAAGAATATGGAGATATTGCGTCAAAAGTGCTGAACAAATATCCCATGTCCATTCCACGTTACTATCTGTCTCTTGTCAATCCAGATGATGCCGATGACCCTATCCGGAAGATGTGCATTCCCTCCTTCCTGGAAATGGATCTTGCCGGCACATTCGACACCAGCGGCGAAAGTTCCAATACAAAACTGCAGGGACTTCAGCATAAGTATCCGCAAACGGTACTGCTGCTTTCCACGAACCGCTGCGCCATGTACTGCAGATACTGCTTTCGCAAGCGTATGGTGGGAAGCGGCACGCAAGAGGTCGTGGCAGATATTAGGGAAGCCATGTCCTATATACGGGAACATAAGGAAATTACCAATGTTCTCATCTCAGGAGGAGACTCCTTCCTGTTGAATACGGACGTCATCAGGGAATACCTGGATTCGCTTACCGCTATCGGTCATCTTGATTATATCCGGTTCGGAACCAAGACCCCTGTCGTCTTCCCCCAGCGTATACTGGAAGATTCCAGATTGCAGGACATTCTTCAGGAATATGGGCGTAAGAAACAGATCTATATCGTGACACAGTTCAATCACCCCAGAGAATTAACAGAAGATTCTATAAGTGCCGTAAGATGCCTGCAAGGCCTCGGCCTGATCGTCAAAAACCAGACGGTTCTTTTAAAAGGAGTCAATGACTGTCCCGAAACACTTGCCCTGCTTTTCCGGCGCTTCACAGAACTTGGGATCATCCCTTACTACATCTTCCAATGCAGGCCGGTGACCGGTGTGATGAACCAATTCCAGGTTCCCTTACAGGCTGGCTATGATATCATAGAGCAGGCGAAGGCCATGCAGAATGGCAATGGGAAATGCTTCCGCTATGTTCCGTCTAATCCGGACGGCAAGATTGAGATTCTGGGACGGACCGATGCCGGGCAGATGGTGTTCAAATATCACCAGGCCAAGGACTCTGATAATCTGGGGCGGGTGTTTCAAAGAGAGGTGGGGCCGGATATCTGCTGGATCGAGTAGAAATGCCAGGAGTCCATAATTCGCATAAAAAGCGTGCCGGAAGCATGTCTGATACCATGCTTCCGGCACGTTTCCTACTCTTTAGAATACTCTTTCAAATACTCTCCTACCATTCTGAATTCCTCTTCATATATGCAATTCGCAAGAGTCCCCTCCTGAACCTCTTGCATGCATTCCTCGTAATCCATCCAGATGACTTCTTCTACTTCCGACTCCTGCAAGGTCAGTTCCTCTATCTCTACGGGCTCCGTATACACATAGACCGAACTAAGCTCGTTGTCCCGGAACATCCTGCCGTAAAATACATCCTCAAAGGCTCCATGATGTACGCCTACATAATGCAGTTCTTCTTCTGACGCCGTGATGCCTAGTTCCTCTTTTATCTCCCTGACTGCCGATTCTATCACTGTATCCCCCGAAGCCACATGGCCTGCGGACGAGATGTCATAACATCCTGGATTGGAATC
The DNA here is from genome assembly GCF_019597925.1 of [Clostridium] scindens. Taxonomy (NCBI): domain Bacteria; kingdom Bacillati; phylum Bacillota; class Clostridia; order Lachnospirales; family Lachnospiraceae; genus Lachnoclostridium; species [Clostridium] scindens. The sequence goes on from NZ_CP080442.1 coordinate 3,019,527, forward strand.
CTTGCAAGCGCTTCTCTTTTGAAGCAGCACGTCATACCCGCTCTTGTGGTTCTTTCTTACCACCCAGATATGCGCGGTGGCATGAAGGCTTCCTTCCCGGTGGGCAACGCCCCGCTCTCTCACGATTCCGGTCTTAGAGCCGTCCGGGTTAAGTATATCGAATAATTCCATTGGCTTTCCGTTCAACGCGGCAGATACCAGCTTGTCATGTCCGTCATAAACCAGTTTCAGGGAAAAGAACTCCTCTTCTTCATCCATCAGCCGGAAGAAGATCTTATCCCCTTCCCAGATGTTTAAGTTCCATACATCTTCAATGTCCACCCATTCCAATTCCCCCTCATCACATGGAATCGGCTCGCCTACAAAGCCGTCCGCGGTAAACAGGGACATGTATTCGGTAACCCCATTGCCGGATACGAAAGTTACAAGTCCTCTGTAACGGTAAGACGTAAGCGTGTATCCGGTCTCTTCCCA